>MGZJ01000040.1:0-75640 GCA_001802645.1 Geobacteraceae bacterium GWC2_53_11
ATTTTGGCGGCCAGTTTCGAAAGATCATGGATCGGTTTCAGCAGGACATCATCAGCCGTCATGCCGACAGCCCGCAACTCATCTGACAACGAATAAAGCAGGCCGGTGTGGATAAAAAAACCTACTGACGGGCACATCGCATAAGCCGCGATGATAAATGCTTCGCCATCCATACCGGGCAGCCGCATGTCGGATATGCAGACCACGGGATGAATCCGCGTTAACAGCTCCAACGCCTCTTCGCCGCTGGCGGCACAATGCACACGGAATCCCTCATCATCCAGATAGGCGGTCATGCAGTCGCGAATCATGTGATCATCATCAACAAGAAGCACCTCAAGTTCACTGCACATCATCCAACCCTCCCCTGCAGGGGCAACGTGATCCGAAAGCAGCTCCCCTCACCCGGTTGCGACCGTACCTCTATCGAGCCATGATGCCCTTTGGTAATAATAGCATATGCCACCGACAACCCCAGGCCGGTACCGATACCTACTTCCTTGGTAGTAAAAAACGGCTCAAAAATACGCAAACGGGTAGCTTCATCCATGCCGGGACCGTTGTCCTCAATGTCCAGCACTGCCATACCGTCCGACACTCCTGTCCGCAGAGTAATGCGCGGAGGCCGATGCAGAGCCGTATCCGCCATTGCTTGGGCCGAGTTTTTCAGGATATTCAGCAGCACTTGTTCAATCTCCTGCAGGGCTATATTGACAAGAATCGGCTTGTCGTCATACTCCCTGACTATGTCAATACTGCGAAACGAATAGCTCTTCTTCATAGTGTAGTCAGTTGCCGCTAACCCGACTACCCTCTCAAGCACGGCATTCACATCAGCGTTTACGATGCCTTTGTCGCTCCGGCTGCTGAATTGAAGCATCTGCGAAATAATACCGGAAGCGCGCATTCCCGCTGAGCGGATATGTCCGATAAAAGCCAGGATACCTCTCCGCTCCAGATACTCCCGCACAAGATCAAGATCAACCCCCACCTCGGCGGCGACCCTGCGGTTTGCCTCAATATCTCCCGAAACCCGGCGCTCGATGTTCTGGGCATGCTGCATGATCGCCCCCAACGGGTTATTGATCTCATGGGCCATGCCAGCGGCCAGGCCGCTGACCATGATCATCTTTTCCGTTTGAGCCATCATGTCTTCAATGCGGAGCCGTTCGGTAACGTCATGGGCAATTCCAATAACGGTTACCGAATCGCTTTCATCCCGGTGGCGAACCCCACGCGTCGTATGCCAGCGCCAGCGGCCATCCAGATGCCTGATCCGGTACGTCTCTTCAATGGCGGTATTGTCCCGGAATGCGGTGGTTATTGCCGCTTCGCAGCGGGGGATATCGTCCGGATGAATGAAAGCGCGGTAATTACTCCCGAGCACATCAGCTGGTTCATGACCAAGCACGCTTTTCCAGGCTGGAGAGATAAAGGTAAAGTTGCCGGCCTGGTCGAGCGAAAATATGATATCGCAGGAATTCTCCACCAGCACCCGGTAGCGTGACTCACTCTTGAAAAAAGCTTCTGTAGATTTTTGTGCCATACCTCGACCCCTTGACTTCGACTCCGCTCAGTCACCGTCACTCCGCTCAGCCTGCGTCAAGCAGTTCCTGAGCGGAGTAGAAGGACTACAATTTAAACTGTCCGACCAGTTCTTTCAGCTCTTCAGCCTGCCGGGACACGTCATTGGCGGCTATGGCGGTTTCATGCAAAGCGTGGTCGTTCTGCTGGGCAAGATCATTCAGATTCATAACATTACCACTTATTTCACGAGTTGTTGCAGTCTGCTCCTCGGCGGCAGTGGCGATCTGACCGATCTGTTCGGTAACGTCATTGATAATATCGAGGATCTCCTGCAGCGAGCGCCCTGAATCAGAAGCATGGCTGGTACCCTGTTCTACCTGAATCACACTCTGCTCCATTGAATTTACGGCGTCTCTGGTTTCTTTCTGGATGGCCTTTATCATTTCGCCAATTTCTTTTGTCGCCCGGGTCGTCCGTTCGGCAAGAGCGCGCACTTCGTCGGCGACAACGGCAAAACCACGCCCCTGCTCTCCCGCACGGGCCGCTTCTATGGCGGCATTCAACGCCAGAAGGTTGGTCTGATCGGCAATATCCTCAATGGTGCCGATAATGGCGCCGATCTGTTCGGAGCGTATACCGAGCGCATCTACCGTACCTGAAGCGTTTTTGACACGCTCGGCAATGCTGTTCATTACGGCAATGGATTGTCCAACCACTGCTGCTCCCTGATGGGCTTTCTGAGACGCTCCGCTTGCGTTCGTAGCTGCATGGTGACAGTTGGTGGCAATATCACCGGATGTGGCGGACATTTCTTCACCGGCAGTAGCCAGCGACGTGGACTGCGACGACAGCTGGGCGATGCTTTCGGTCATCTGGCGTGACGTCAACTGCAGCTCAAGAGCTGACGATGCCAGCTGCAGGGAGCTGCCGGAAACCTGACTGATGATGCCATGCAGTTTATTGATAAAGGTATTGAACCATTCACTCAGCTCGCCGATTTCATTGGCGCTGTTGACCGGCAGGCGACGAGTCAGATCGCCTTCACCCTGGGCGATGTCCCGGATTGTCGTAACAACCAGCTTGATCGGACCGGTGACCGTCCGCGCCACGAGCCAGGCCAGCACGATACCCAGCAGCAGCAGGACCACAAGGGTTGCTCCAATGCGGATCTGTATCTGAAGCATATGGGCCGTTACATCATCGACATATATTCCCGTTCCGACGACCCACCCCCATGGCTGATACAACTCGACATAGGATATCTTGGGAACCGGCTTGCTGCTGCCCGGCTTTGACCAGACATACTCGACAAACCCTTTCCCTTTCTCCTTGCAGATCGAAGCCATCTCAACAAACAGCGCCTTGCCGTTGGGATCCTTGTTGTCGCTCAGATCCTTGCCGTTCAGTTCCGGCTTGATCGGATGCATGACCATTTTCGGACCAAGATCGTTGATCCAGAGATAGTTTGAACCATCATAACGCATTGCCGCTATTTTTTCCGCGGCCTGTTTTTGAGCTTCCTCTTTCGTAAGAGTTCCGGCCTCTACCTGTTTCTGGAACGAGGCAAGCACGCTGGCCGCCCCCTGCACCATATAACTGACCGTCGCCTGCTTCTCATTCATGATCAGGCCGCGAATAAACGGAACCAATGCAAATGTCGTTGCCAGCACCAGCACCAGCCAGGTAAGCAGCGACAGGCTCATTATTTTGGCAAAAATACCCCAATCCTTGTATTTCAGTTTCATGATTCCCCCCGTGTAATTACATCGTTGCCTACGATATGTTGATCTCGCTCTGCAACGCCTGTACGAGCAGGGAACATGCCACCGGTGACACTATATTTTATACAATGATTACGTATTGTTACAAAACAAGCAGGGGACAAAGCCAGCGACATAAGTTGACATAGGGAGAAGCAAAGGGGAGGTTATCGAGTAGTTACTGTTGGTTGGGTTCATGAGACAAAAACTGCTTCCGCAATTTTTGTCGCTGGGGGTGACACGGGGCGATTACTCAATTCGACCGGGACAAACGCTTGTTAAGAGCCTGGCGGGAAATTCCCAGACAGGCGGCGGCCAGGCGCTGATTGTTATCAGCCAGCCGCAGCGCCTCGGCGATCAGATACTCTTCGGCAACTTTAAGGGTCGGAAATTTTCCGGCAAACGGCCAGGCGAGAGAGCTGCTCGTGAGAGTGGTAACGGAAGCGGGAATACGGAAATCACCGCCAATTGCTTCGATAATGGGTTCGAGGGGGAGAATGCGGCTTGTTGAACGGGCAACCGCATCATGGATGATCGCTTCCAGTTCTCTGATATTGCCCGGAAAACGATACGCCGACAGATAACGGTTCAACTCAAGCGGAGCAGCCGGTGGAGTTTTGCCAAGCAGGGCTGCCGCCTTATCAATGAAATGGGCCGTCAGCAGGGAAATATCCTCGGGGCGGTCCCGCAGCGGCGGCAGCTCCACCCGGTGGCTGAACAGGCGGTAATACAGGTCGGGCCGAAACGTGCCGAGTTCCATGCGGCCTTTCAGATCGGCATGGGTAGCCGCCACGATGCGGGCATCACTCTTCTGCACCTTGTCGGAGCCGAGCGGCAGATATTCACCTTCCTGCAGCAGCCGCAGCAGCTTTACCTGTGAACCGGGCGACAGGTCGCCGATTTCATCCAGAAAGAGCGTTCCCCCGGAGGCCCGGCGCACCAACCCTTCCCTGACACGGTCAGCCCCCGTATAGGCGCCGCGCTGATGCCCGAAGAGGGTATCACTGAACATGGCATCATCCAGCCCGGCCAGATTCAGGGCAACAAACGGTCCGCCAACTCCGCTCAACGCATGGATGGCTCGGGCAATCAGCTCTTTGCCGGTACCGGTTTCGCCGGTAATCAGCATCGGCTGCCGGGATGGCGCAACCGACTCCAGATAGAGAAAAATGGTGCGCATTCGTGGCGACGCCGTAATGATGCTGCCAAAAGCGGTTTCATCTTCCAGCGCCCCGTCGGAAAGACGCCGCCGGAGACGGTCAAGCTCCCGTTTCGTCTCTGCCCGTTCCAGGCAACTATCGATCGTGATCTGCAGCTCTTCAAAATTCACAACCGGTTTGGAGAGATAATCCCAGGCCCCCAGGCGCATGGCGCGCACGGCTTCATCAATCGCTCCGGCTCCGGAAACAACGATTGTGGGCGTACAGTCCGTTTCAGCGGCTATCGCCTCCACCAGGGCAAAACCATCCATGACCGGCATACGCAAATCAGTTAAGACCAGATCCGGTTTCTGATGGAGGAACAGCTCCAATCCCTCCTTACCGTTTTCAGCTTCCAGAACCCGGTAGCCCATATCGTCAAGATATGCCGTCAGAGAGGCTCTGACGTACTGCTCGTCGTCAACCACAAGAATGGTTGGCTTCTGCCGTGGGGGTAATGATGTTTTCACCGTCCCAGCGCCTCCGCAACCATCTGGCTCAACACAGAGCGGTTATACGGCTTTTGAATAAAGCCCCTGGCTCCAAGTCTCAGCAATTCATCACCGGTCCCTTCACTGTTAAACCCGGAGCAGAACAATACGTTGATGTCAGGTTCCAGTTCACGCAGTTGCAGGTACGTCTCCCTCCCCCCCATTTTCGGCATGATCATATCCAGAATCACCAGAGATATTTCACTTCGGTGGGTGAAAAAAACCTCCAAAGCACGCAGGCCGTCTTCCGCGAGGAAAACCGTATAGCCCAGTTCTTCCAGTAAGTCACGTCCGACGTCGCGTAATATTTCTTCGTCATCAACCAGCAGAATTCCGCCCTTACCGGTGATAATCTCGCAGTCACCAACCGCAAGCGTGACGTCATCTTCAACAATCGGCAGATATATTTTGAAAATGGTGCCGACATCCGGTTCACTCTGGACAGATACTTCACCCTGATGACACAGGACCGTACCGTACACAACTGCAAGGCCAAGACCGGTCCCTTTGCCGACCCCCTTGGTAGTAAAAAATGGTTCGAAGATATGTTCCTGAATCTCTTTTGACATTCCTACCCCGGTATCAGACACCGAAATTTCAAGATAGTGGCCCGGTTTGAGTGAAAGTCCCAGAGCCCGGCAGGAGGCATCATCCAGAATTTTCCTGGCTGTTGCGTACGTCAGCTGCCCCCCCTGCGGCATGGCGTCACGGGCATTGATGCCCAGATTGAGCAACGCATTTTGCAGTTGGGTATGGTCACCCATGACAACAGGAGCACTCTCTGTCAGCCGAGAGGAAAGCAGTATTTTCTTGTCGATGGTTCTCTCCAGAAGCCCCATGACCGCAGCTATCGTGTCATGAATGAGAACCGGAGAACGGACGACGGAAGTCTTACGGGAAAAGCTCAGCAATTCACGGGTCAGATCGGCTGAACGGGTGGTTGCTCCGATAATTGTTTTCAGCAGCTTATCGTTTTTCTCATCACTGGGCAGGCGAACCTTTAACAATTCGGCTGCCGCCATGATTCCAGCCAGCATATTATTGAAATCATGGGCAATGCCGCCCGCCAACTGACCAACAACATCCATCTTCTGCGACTGAAACAACTGGTTTTGAAGCCGTTTCTGTTCCGAAATATCCATGACCGCGCTCAGGATAAACGACCGAGCGGCAATATCCAGCCGCACCCCGGAAAACAGCGCCATGAATGCATCACCATTTTTGCGCCGCATTTCAACTTCAAAGTTACGCACAAGACCGGTTTCCTTTATCATCCCCTGATAGCGGATCCGGTCGGCCGCATTCGCCCAAACACCCAGTTCAACTGACGTTTTCCCGACAGCCTCCTCCCGCGAATAGCCAAAGGTATCAACAAACGACTGATTAACTTCACTGAACGTCCCGTCTTGCAGCGCCGTCAACGCCACTGTTATCGGTGAATGTTCAAAGACAGCCTGGAATTTCTGCGAGCTTTCTTCCGCCACCTCCAGTTGAATCCGCAGCATTTCTTCGGTAGCCAACAGTTGATCATGAGTACTCTGATACTCGCTGATCTGTTCCCGCAGCATCTCTTCAGTGGCCTGCAACTCGTCCTGGCTCTGGATATAGTCATCAACCTGGGTGCGCAACAACTCCTCTGTCGCCTGCAACTCCTCCTGCGATTCCTGATACTGCTCTATCTTCAGCAGCAGCATCCTTTCAAGGGACCTGCGTTTGCGGACATTCACTATCAGAACCACCAGACCGATCGTGGTGAACAGCGTAAACGCTACCCCCAGCCAGACGGCTCGCTTGTTGATGGCAAAGGTTGAGGCGGGCTTGTTGATCATCTCCGAATCGGCTGGCAGACCTGCAGGGCTTATGTCGAACTTTTTCAGCACACTGTAATCAAACATCGGATGCGACAGATTACCGGTAACGACCGGCAGATTTTCGAGAGATTCGCCACCGATAATGCGTACGGCAAGCTCAGCTGCCTTGCGTCCCTGTATCTGCCCCTCCATCATACGGCCACCGACGACGCCGTTCCCCAGCTGCGCTGCGTACACTGAATACACGGGAACCGGGCTGGCACTGCTTACCAGACGGGCCGCTTCGGCGTGGGTGAACGTTCGCCCCCCCTTTTCTACCGTGTACGAAAGCATCAGCACCAGATCGCCGGGAGTAAGCATCTGCAGCTTTCTTACTGTTTCCTCAAGCGGCATCTCCTCCATGAACTTCAGCTTTATCGCAGGAAAAAGTTGCGCCATTTTTTCCAACTCCCGGCGTATTGCCATGCCGGTATCGGTATAATCATGAATGACAACGACGTTGCGCGTAGAGGGGTGTAACTGAAGGGCGAGGTTAAGAGTGCCGGCAAAATCGTGATACTCGGCAACTCCGGTCAGAAAATCCTGGCCCGCTATCATGGCCGCTTCATAATCGTTGATGCCGCAAAAAACCAGGGGAGCTCCGGGAGCAATATGCTGCCGGTACCGGAGCGCAAACTCCAGGGCAGCATTGTCCATGGCAACGATTACATCAAGATTCCGCTCGGCATACTTGGAGGCCAACAGAGCAGCCGCGGCGGGAAAATGTTTCTTGGCAGGGAATTTTTTCGTATCAAGATGTTCGACGTACAGATCAATCCGCGGATAGGCTTTAGCAAGGGTACCCCGCAGCCCGTCCATCTCCTCCTCCCACCAGTCATAACCCATGTTGTATGAATTCAGCACGAGTATGCGCGGCACGGAAACCGCCGCATGGAGATGCATGACGGTTAGAAAGAGTAGCGCCCAGACCATCACGATGGCGCTTGCAATGCCTGCCGGAATGTTCATTCGCAAAGGTTTCATGTGTGACACCTATGACGTTGCGTTATTTATTGTGCGCCGACAGAACAGAAGACGGAAACGAGGTGACAGAATATTGATATTATTACCACATTGGCAAAAGCAGTAAAACCAAATAAAAACGGCTGTCCGCAACACATCCGGACAGCCGTTCAACAGACACCTGTGAAGAACCGCTATTTCAGCAAAAGTTCAATTTTTGCCGTTTTTCTGGTTTCGGCAAGGTGTTTTTGAATTGCCTCGTTTACTTTCTGCCCCTTAAGATACTCTTCAATCTTTGCTTTCACATCTTTGAGTTCGGTAACCGAAGCAGTTTTTTTCTCCGTCAGTTTGATGATGTGATACCCGAACTGAGTCTCCACGACATCGCTGATTTCACCCGGTTTGAGTGCGAAGGCAGCTTTTTCAAACTGAGGCACCATCTGCCCTTTTCCGAAGAAACCAAGGTCCCCTCCTTGCTGACTGCTGGGGCAGGTTGAATTCCCTTTGGCCAAAGCAGCAAAGTCAGCCCCGCCCGCCAGCTCTTTCCGTAATTTTTCGGACTTTTCGCGCGCTGCTTTCTTGTCGGCTACAGAGGTTTTACTGTCAGTTCCAATCAGGATATGACTGGCTTTAATCGCATCTCCTGTTTTGAACTTATCAGGATTCTTATCGTAGAAAGAACGGATTTCAGCATCCGAGACTGCTGTTTTTGACACAAATGTTGTCTCAACATAACGGGAGATCAGAAGACCACGGCGGACATACTCCCGCAGATCCTTTTCGTTCATTTCAAGATCTTTAATGGCTTTTTTGAACTCCTGCTCATCCTTGAAGCGGGTTCTGTCCTGAGCTATCTTGGCATCAATCTCCTTGTCAAGATCCTTGATCTCAAGTTTGGCTGCCGCCTGATACAGCAGTTCTGCCGAAACAAGCTGGTCCATAGCCTGCTTATCAAGCATTGCCTGCTGTTCAGCAGGAATGGTTTGCCCACGCAGCAGAACCTTTTTAGCACGGCGCAGCTCAATGGCATCAATAGCGGTACCGTTGACGCGCGCAACAGCGCCCTTGGGCTGTGCCTGGTCAGAAGTGACAGCACTCTCTTTTTTTGCGTCAGCATCAGCGGCTGCGGCATAACTTCCGCATGACATAAGCGCAACGACCAGAAATCCTTTTGCCAACCATCGTGGTGAGTTAAAGTTATGCATCGTACCGGATACTCCTTAATATAAATTTTTGTCTACTCTAGCACACACCTCAAGGGTATGAAAAGCCAAACATACTTTTGACTTTTGTTTGGCTTTCGGTTACATTCCCAAATGGTTTCAGAACCGGTACGACGCGGTGTCGTGCTTGATCTGGCCGCAGTCAGTTCATCAGGAGGAAATGTGGAAATGAAAAAGGTTCTCGTAGTTGATGACAGCCTCTCAGTTGCCCGCCAGCTTGAGAAGATCATTGGTGAATCAGGCGATTTCACCTGTGTCGGTCACGCCAAAAACGGTGCCGAGGCGATCAAGATGAATCATACGGAAGACCCGGAGATTATCTGCATGGACATGAACATGCCCGGTATGGACGGCCTGACGGCTCTTCGCACTCTCTCGGTCATGGATAAAGATGTCAAGGTAGTTATGGTTACGTCTCTGGGCGGAGTTGGCGACAAATTTACCGAGGCTCTTAAGCTCGGCGCCAAGAATGTTATTTCAAAACCATTCGAGGCCGACAACGTGCTGCGTATTTTGCGGGAGCTCTGATCCACCCCGCTTGGCGCGTCTCTACGTAATCTGTATAAAAGAAAACAATCTGGTTAACCTGTGTATCCTGTGTATCAGGGCCAGACAAGGGGCGGAATATGGCTGTTAAATTTTTCGGACAATTTTTGGTAGAACAGGGCATCGTCACCAGCGAAGCGCTGCTGAATGCCATAAATCTTCAGGACAAGAACAACCTTAAAATCGGCGAAATGGCCATGGAAATGGGGCTGATATCTCCGGCAGATATTCAGCGGGCCCATAACGCACAGATGTCCAAAGACATGAGACTTGGCGACTTGCTGGTTGAAATGGGCTTTTTGACACTTGCACAGCTTAATGACGTCATCACCCGCCAGAAGAATACCCACCTGTACATCGGCGAAGCGCTGGTACAGGTGGGCGCATTGACAAGCAGCGAACTTCAGAAGCACCTGGACGCCTTCAAAGCCGACCAGGCCAAATACATATCAAACGGCATCGAACTGCCGATCACTTCCGCACATAGTGAAATATGGGAAATGACCGCTGACCTTACCTACAAAATGGTTACCCGTGTCCTGGACCTGCAGTTCCGGCCCGGTAAATGTGTCGTGGCTACCACCCTCGCCCCTAACTTCATGTTGGCTGCGATGGATTTGTCCGGTGACGTTGAAGCCCGCTATCTGATCTCCGTATCCGAGGGATTGCAGAAAACCATAGCCAAAGCAATTTTGAATGAGACCTCCGTCGATGACGAACCGGCTGAAGTTCTGGAAGATACCGTCATGGAGTTTGTCAACGTCGTCTGCGGCAACGTGGCGGCCAAGGCATCCCAGATGGGAATCATCATGAATATCAACCCGCCGGTCACGATTCACCCGCCGGCACAAGGCCTGCCGGTCCCTGACGGGCACACGGCGCTCAGCTTCCCGATTCACATCCAGGATGGCGACACCATGGAACTGGTGCTGCTGATCAAGAACTGATCCGCGGAGCGCGGCTCATCTAACTGAAACGGCATCCTCTCACACGAGGATGCCGTTTCAGTTTGTATCCTGTGAGTATCACGGCATCATCGCCAGACTTCATCCGTATACTCCCCATCCATATCCCGCACGAACAGCGGCGGCTCTACCACCGGAGCACTCTGTCTCCCCTTGGCCAATTCAGCCATGAACATGGTCGCGGGTGATCCGGCATTATTGTGGATCATCCGTATGCGCAGCACCGCAAGCTTCATCTGCGCGGCCTCTGCCATAAATTCCGGTAAACGGGATGGAAGCTGAATAAAGCAGATCCTCCCCGAGGGTTTCACCAGGTACTTGGCAGCCGCAATAAAATCGGCAAGCCCTGCCGTCGTTTCATGGCGGGCGGCGTCACGCCCGGCTTTGGGACTTACCCTGCCGCTCCACGGCGTCCGAAAGGGGGGATTTGACACGACCAGATCAAAGGTCGAATCCGGAAAACTGCTACGCAGATCAATGACGTCCCCGCCATGGATCGAAACACTTCCGGCAAGGTCATTGTGCTGAATATTCCGCTCAACCAGCGCAGCCATAGCGGGGTTATTTTCGACCGCCACAACCGAGGCATCAGGGTTGACGCGGGCGAGCACCAGCGAAATTATGCCGCATCCGGCGCCGAGATCGATGATTCGCCGCCCCGGCTTCAGCTCCGCACAAAAACGTGCCAGCAGAAGCGGATCAAGCGAATAGCGATAACCGTGGCGATGCTGGAACATCCGCAGGTCAAACAGTCTGAGTTCATCTTGGGTCAGCTCTTCACTCTTCACTCTTCACTCTTCACTCTTCACTCTTCACTCTTTTACGGCACAGGAGCCATTCCCGGATCAGCATGCCGGCAAACAGGGCCAGAGACGCCAGAGTCAGGTATTTGCCGATCTTGAAGGGAAGCGGGTCAAAACGGAATTCCACCGTATGTTTTCCCGGCGTCAGATAGACACCGCGCAGGACGTGGTTGGCCGGGTAAATTTCTGTCCGGTTTCCATCCACAAAAGCCTGCCACCCCTGGTAATACTTTTCCCCGATTACCAGCAGACAATTGGCATTGGTTGTCGCCGAGAGGGAGATCCGTCTCCCCTCGTACGTGCGTATGGCAACTTCACCGTTGAACCCTGATTGTTCCTGCCCGAATGCTCCCATCCGGAACGGAGGTTCGGATTCAACCAGAGCTGTTTTTCTCGGATCAAAATTCGGCGACAGCATTACCTGGGGAGCCAGCCCCCCATTAACCGTGACAACCGATGGCACAAGCCATGCTTTGGGCAAAACTGATTTATTTTCCAGAACGATCTGGTGGCCGTCCGGCGCCTGATATACCGGCTGATATTTTCTGTCAAGCTGTCCCTTGTCCTGAAGGTACTGTTCTGATGGGTACACGAGATATTTGACATTAAGCATATCCGCCATGGAAGTGTTCAGGTTAAAAACATCCAGAAGCTCCTGCCAGCGGCGCTGTTGAATAGGATTCGAGGTAAACAGGACCGGAATCTTGTTGGTCGCAAAGTACATCGGATCACCGCCAACCGGAAGAACACGATAATGGTCTATCCCTTTCGAGATAAAATCCACCTCGGGTGTCTTCACGCCGCGGGAATGTTCCGGCAACTGAATAGTAAACAGGAACTTGTCATTGACACGCCAGACATCCGCGACAAACAGCAGGACAAGCATAATAACGGTAGCCCGGGCAGACAGCCAACGACGGCCAAACGCAATCATCACACCGGCTATACCGAGAGCCAGTACGGCAGCAATTCCCGTTTCAGTTACCAGATTGCCCCAGCGTTGGGCAACCAGTTGCGGACCCTGTTCAAAGCGATTCGGTTCAGTGATGAGCGGTGACAACAGACTCATCCAGAGCCGCGCTCCGAACAATTCCGAGCAGAACAAGGTCGCCAGAATGAGCGGCACCGCGGCAACACCCCACATATAGCGCCTGAAAGCAACGGTATCGCGCACCTCTTCACGCACCAGCAAGTCAATGCCCCGCGCTGCCAACATCCCCACCCCCAGCAATGGAATGAACATAATCATTTTCGGCACGCGAAAACGGTTTATGCCGGGGAAATAGTCGTATAACAGATTATAAAACGGTGTGTATTTGCCCATGGAGAACAGCAGTCCGCCAACAACGGCCGCAACGGCCAGCCATGTGTATTTGTCCCTGCGAAAGAGAAGCGGAACCGGAATCAGCAGCCACGGCAGGAGCCCCATGTAGCTGGCAGTCTGGGTAAAGACCATTCTTCCCCAATAATAGGAAGGGACATTGGTCGGATTTTCGCCCCCTTCCTTGCGGGAAAGGCCAAAGAGCCCCGGAATGACCATCGCCCCCAGCTCTTCAGGGGGCAATGACCACGACATGGCTTCTTGCCGTTCAAGCCCCCCCTTGCCCTGGTTGGCACCACTCTTTACGCCGCGATTGGAATGGGTAGACCAGTTTGCCAGCGGGGCCAGTGAAACGGCAACCGTTGAAAGAAAAAAGAACAGCACCACCAGATTGTACGCAAGCAGGCGAGGCAGTGAGGATGGCGCTCCCTGCGCACGTTCCGAAATGACGATCCCCACCGTCCGGCCAATGCTATACACTGCCAGAGCCAGGCAGGTATAATAGACAATCTGCCAATGGCCGCCACAAAACTGAGCCGTCAGGATGACACTGGTCGCCATGAACCAGATCAGGCGCCGCGTCTGAAAAGCCTTCTCGATGACATAGAAAACCCAGGGAACAAAGCAGATCGTTGCAATTTTTATGACATGGCCGGCATTGATCAGAGACACGGTTTCAGGCGCCAGGACAAAAATCAATCCCCCGAACAAGGCGGCTGCGCGGCCTGTACCGATCAAACGGCAGCACGCGTAGACACCAACGCCGCCAAACAACAGATGCAACACGATGAACCAGGCAACATTGGCAGGCGCCGGAAGCAGCATGAGCAACAGCGGGCGGTACAGGTGTATCAACTGGCCGGCGATCCCTCCCCCTTCATCGGTTGCGCCGCTATTGATGTAAATGTCCCAGCCGGGTGAAAACTGAAGCGTCTTGAAGAATTCGGCAAATCCGCCGCGCCGTAAACTGTCAACCCACCAGTAAAATTCATTTATTATATCCGGTGCCCGGATCACCTTGTCGGTAAAAAGAATCCGGGAGAAAAAGGCCAGTAAAATCAGCGCCAGCAGTGCAATCACGGCCAGATCTTTTCTGCGTTCAGTCATACGTTTCCTCGTAGGTCCGGCAAGGGTTTCCTGGCCACCAGATAGGTTTCAGAGGCCAGTTTATGGGCATTGGGGTGTTCATTCAAGAGCAGATCCAGCGGTCGTAACAAAAGGCTGAACAGGTTCCAGACGATCAGCAGCGGCAGGGCCAGAAATGTGGGGAGAAGGTAGCGCAGGAATTTTGAGGTCAGGTTGAACATGGTATAGATCGCCCCGACGCATACTCCCGATTCGCTGACCTCAAAACCATGCGAACTGAACAGATGCTGGTGACCGGTCAGGGTAAAGTTCTGATAATGGTGAGGATAGCCGTGGTACGCCTGTAAGAAAGGAGTAGCGGCAAACAGCTCGCCACCGGGGCGCAGAACCCTGAACATCTCCTGCACCGCTTTGAACGGGTCGCTGAGATGTTCCAACACCGCCTCACAAAAGATGGCATCGACACTGTTGTCGGCATAAGGCAGCTGGTGGGCATCCGCCACCACCTCCACATTGGGAAAAGGGCCGACATTCAGATTTACCAGCACCTTATGACTCCTCCCAGGCCCCCCTCCGATTGAAAGACAGAGCGCATCGGACGGTTGTTGGCCAAAGATCCTCTCTACAGCAGCAACAGCTGACCTTTTACGATAATCGGGCACCAGTAGTTTCTGCACCTTGACAAGCAGAACCTCCAGTGAAAAACGTTCCGGTTTTGAGCTGTATTCGGCAGTCATCTTGTCCGACGCCGTCACATAACCGGCAAATGCTTCCGGATCAGGCAGCATGAGGGGAACCCGTCCCTGCAAAAGAGGGTAGGATCGGGATCCGTCGGCTGTTTTCAGCAACGTGCCGGTCGCATCAATCGTAAGCTGTTGCAAGGTAACCGGACAAACCAGCCGCCCCTCTTCAATCTGTCTGAACACATCCATCATTGCAGTTCTCCATCTAAAGCGCCAAGCGCTCTGTAAAATCGGTCAAGTTTACCGGTGTAGGTACGCCAGGCGAAGTTTGCCAGCAGATATGTCCGCCCGGCTGCGCCGAGCGACCGTCGCCGCCCGGCATCGTGCAGCAGCGCAATCGTTTCGGCAGCCATCGCCTCCTGATCTCCCGGTTCACAGAGTATCCCGGAGAGACCCGGCTGAATATATTCGGCCAGCTGCCCTACCCGATCCGCCACCACCGGACAGCCGGCCATCAGCAGCTCGGTGGCTTTAGCCGGGCACTTGCAGCGATTCACCAGGGTATCGTCAAAAGGATACACGGCCACATCACCAACGGCAAGATAGCCGGGAAGATCACCCGGATCAACCCACCCCGCCATCAGCAAATTCTCGCGAAAGCCACCCTCTTCCGCAGCAGCCAGCAGCTGAGCCTCTTCTCCATTTCGCCCCTTGCCGACAACCAGAAAACGCACCTGCGGCACCCGACGGGCAATCGCCGCGAAGAGCCGCTGCAGGCGCACCTGGCTGAACTCGAAAAAACGGGTATACAGCAGAACTACCGGCGTTTCCGGTGTTATGCCCAATTGTCTACGCCGGTCGGCACCGTCACCACGAGGCGTCTCGCGTACGCAGTTCGGCAGGTAGAGTATCCGCTCCGGTGATTTCCCCAGCCCGCGAGTCATCTCCTCCAGCCCGCGGCTGGCGACCGTAACACCCCGCGCCCGCAACGTCAGCCACTGTTCCTGATACGCGTAGAAGCGTTTTTCGAAGGAAGAGTAGCCATGCAGCTCATTCATCCCCCCGCTCCCTTCCCAGTCATCGGTATCAACAAACAGGGGTGGCAGGGTCATGCCGAATCTTTTCAGCATCAACATCAGCATCAGTGCAAGCCCGCCGTAACCCTTGGGTTTGAAGAGGTGGATCAAATCGGGCGTTTCCGCCCGTGCCGACTGCATCATGCGATATGCCAGGACCGGCGCGGCCAGCACTTTGTTTCGCGGACCGAGAAGGATGTTACGCAGCAGTACTCCATCGATAGTTTCCACCCTCCCCGAATCCTCCGGATTGGTATAGGGGGGCGCTATAATCACCACCTCATGCCCCAGCTGCTGTAGTTCAACCGCGAGAGGAAGCATGCGGGCAATTACCGTACCTTTGGGACGGATGCCGAATGGAGCCAGGAAAACTATCTTCATTGCCGGCCACCTGCGACCAGAGTCTCATACAACGTGGCAAACTCGGCGGCCCGCTGCTGCATGTCGAAGCGTTCCTCAACGTTCCGGCGACCGGCGGCTCCGATTCGCAATCTGAGCGCCGGATCATCCAGAAGCTGCCCAATCCGCGCAGCCAGTTCAGCGACATCACCCGGCGTCACCAGAAAACCATTCTCGCCGTCAGTGATGATTTCATCCATGCCGGGAATTCGATTAGCGATAACCGGCACCCCATACGACATTGCTTCCAACACCGAAATACTCATGCATTCGTTAAGAGAGCTGTGCACCAGGATGGTCGCCTCGCGAAACACCCTTGCCGCATCGGCGGTCGGGCCAGGGAAAAAGACCCGATCCGTCAGCCCCTGATCCGTAACGAAACGCCGCAAACCGGCAACAAAACCACGAGCGGAAAGGCCGACCGTACCATAGAGATGGAGTGTGACATCCTTCCGAGCAAGCCTGCTGAATGCCTCCAGCAGCAAGTCCTGACCCTTGTTGCGGTTGATGCTGCCGAGCATGACGATGTTCAGCCCGGCGCTCGATGGCTCAGACGAAGTGACAACCGGGAGGCGGACTGCGTTAAGAATGGTCTGCCGCCTGTTGGTCGGCAAAGCCGCATAGTGCGCAGCACAATTAACAGCACAAAAGAGCAGACAATCTGCCATGGCAGATGCTTTCTTTAGCAACCACCCACCTACCCCTGCCTTCTCGTGCAGATGAAATACCACCTTTGCCCCAAACAGTTTAGCGACCAAAACTGATGGCACCAGCTTGATGCTGTTCACATGAACAACATCGGCGGCGGCAGCAAGCTTAATCAGGTGCAGATTGAGCAGAAAGCGATTGAGACGCCAGATAAAGGGCCACCGGCGGCCCACCACCGTAACGGGAATCCCTGCCGCTCTCAACTCATCGGCATAGACGCCATCATAGGCGAACAGTACCGACGGTTGAACGCGGCTCCGGTCGAGCGAAAGGATCAGGCTGGCAAGAACAGCCGGCACGCCGCTGCGGCGGGAATCGTGCAGCAGGTAGAGGACTTTCACGGGCGTGGTAGTCATCTATCAGTCCTTCCGCTGTAGGTTCCCGCCAGAGATAGCAGGAGAGCTTGAGGGCGTTAATTTAGTCATTTTTGATTACAACTTCCCCTCGAAAAGTCTGAAGAATAAATCTCAAGGTTGATACCCATCCCAGGCCAGTCATCTGAAAAAGATTGGGACGCAACAAAAATCCTTTCGGAATTGTTTTCTGCTCCAGCATTTTTTTTAGCAGTGTAACGAGTCTTTCTGTCAGCACCATCGAAAAGTGTGGTTCACTGTATACCTTGACTTTGTCGTTTGCCTCTTTGAGCCTGCAAAGCCAATCATCAGCTTTGGAGAAGAAATCCCTATCTCCATTCACCAAAAAAGCAGAGAGGCGCTGATGAGTTTCAAAATCGGAGGTCGATGGATTCAACCCAAGATTATTCAAGATGGAGAGCCGCACCCTCCCAGCGGTTTCCAACTGTTGGGCGTTAAACACGCTGGAAATTTGAGTTGGATGAAGACGGTAATTCAATAATACTTCCGGGATGTTTCCCATCTTTAACCGTTGTGCTGCTCTTACCCAGAGCTCGTAATCCTCAGCCTGCTGATACGCCATGTCGTAATACAGTCCGTTGTCGATAAACAACTTGCGACGAAACATGACCGTTGGGTGCGCCAATATCGGACCGAATAGCAACCCGCATTGCAACAACTTCGGGTCGCCATGGTGGCGGCAGACCTTGGTATTGCCAACGCCAAATTTGCGTATCCATGTGCCACACACGGCAATATCCGGATGGCTCTCCATAAATGCAACTTGACAGGCGATTCGCTCCGTCAAACTGATATCATCCTGATCCATACGGCAGACATACTCGCCCGCAGCCAATTCAAGCCCCCGGTTTAGGGTAGCAATCAGCCCCAGGTTAGTCTCGTTATGGACCAACCGAATGCGAGGATCCCGGAATGCCCCAATCACCTCAGCACTCCGGTCAGTCGAACCATCGTTGACAATCAGAAACTCAAAGTCAGTAAACGTCTGGGCGAGAATACTCTCAATCGCCTCATCGAGATGCTGTTCACCGTTATAAACTGGCATGAGCACAGTAACCCTGTTATGCGTGCTATCATAATTCATCATAAACGAAGCCAATTTACCGGGAGAAGATCAGAGGTCTCAATGGCATCCATGTTGAACCACTTGTGCGGCGCAATAACGATTTTTTCCGGGTGCGAAGACAGCCATGCCCCCCACCAACTGAACGAGCTGTTGGCAATAATATGGTGGCGGCAGAGGCTCATCAATCGCAGATCTTCGTTCCCTTTCAGGAGGCCGTTGTGATCGATGTATGTTTTCGGTGCGTCAAAGTCCATATGTTCTTTTACCCAGGCTGAGTCATCGGAAAAGACGAAAAAATGGGGATGTTGGAGTCTGGCGGTCATTTCCGCAATCGCTTTTTTGTAATAATTCAAAGAGCAGCTTCCATGTGGCTGACTTTCCGATGTGCTTGTAACGTAATCGCCTCGTCGCACATGGAGCGATACAGCTTCAGTCCCCATAATGGCGTTGCCGATCTCGTGATTTACAGGACCAGGAGCGGTTCTAAAGGTAAAGTCGTGCCGTATGGCATCCTCCGTATCCGCAAAATATCGAGCACTCTGCCAGTAACCATCCAAATAGACATCACCCCGCAATCCGAGAATTTCCGGGTCAAAATGGTAATATTTTTCCCTTACAGATGTCTGTTTCATTAAGAGGCCGCTCGTCGTTAAAAAGCGTTTAACAACCTTCGGCCATCTCCTGATGTCCACCCCACGTAATGCACCTATCTCTGAAGGCGATGCGACATCCTGTATCGTGTTGAAACAGTGCAGCTCATACTGCCTTGGAGTATCACCTCGCGGCACATTAGAGAACCAGCTCAAGTCGAGCTTCAGCGGCGCATCATTAACCAGCGACAAGCGGCGGGCCGCCGCATATTGAAACATCTGGTTGCCGAGACCGCCACACAATCTAACTATGACCATCTAGTAGTTACCGAGCATTACAGCGTTTTGTTGTTGTAGAAGTGTAAAAACCAGTCCCAGGCATCTCTAATACCGACGTCAAAGGAGACGGACGTTTTCCAGCCGGTCATTTGCCGAAGCTTTTGACAATCGAGAACATTGGCTGGTACGTCGAAGCGACGTGACGACAGAGTCGTTGTTTTAACGTCAAGACCCGCTGCATTTGCCAACGGCACGAGCGCATCAAGAATGTCCCTGTTGCTTCTCCCGATACCACTGCCAATGTTGTAACAGTGGCCCGGGTTGCCATGCTCCAGCACAGCAACGACACCACTTGCAACATCAGTCACATGGATATAATCACGAATTGTCCCGGTCTCACCGAAAAGCACAACTTCCTGCCGTTCCAAAATAGCTGCAATTGCGGTCGCGATAAATCCCTGGCCTGTAAATGGTTTTTGCCCCTCCCCGTACGCATTTGCAGGTCTGACGCACATAACCGGCAATTCTTTCAGCTCATGAAACATTTGTGCATATTTCTCGGTGGCAAGCTTTGTTATCCCATAGGCAGAGATAGGGTTGGTCGGATGCTCTTCCGCTATGGGCAATGCCTGCGCCTTCCCATACACTGTGCCACCGGACGAAACGAACACCAGCTTTTCGATTGCAAGATCAGCGGCAATTTCGAAAAGTTTCACTGAAGCCGGCAAGTTACTGAGAATATCGTGTACCGGATCTTCAAAACTCGACTTGGGAACGGTTGAATAGGCAAGTGAGACAACCTCGTCCACCCCCTGCAAAACTCCCTTCAGAAAATAGGAGTCACCATAATCTCCCGCAAGATAATCAACCCCTGGCGGCAGAGTTCTTGAAGGGTGGGGATTCCGACCGATCACGGTCAACCGCCTGTTCCGTTCAAGGAGCTGTTTGACAAGGTGAGAGCCGATAAAACCTGTTCCGCCGATAATGCAGCAATGTCTCATGGTAGTCATATATTCCTGAGTTTCTCAAAGAAGAAGCAACCACAGCCGTATTTTTGTTTGTTGGCCAGTTCATTTGTAGCATGCCTGATTAATCCACCCTCTTCAATACTGTCAGGTACGAGGGCAAACTCTTTTAGTTCAAAAATGCCGATTCAATAACCTGCATTTCCCTTGCTCATAATTTTCTGGTCTACAAAAATCGTATTTATAAAGGTATCTGCGTAAATCCAATAGTCATTCTTGATAAGGTACTCAGAAATCTCAGTCAGCTTTCTTTGCGTACTATTCTCCGAATAGGTAATTGTTTCAACGCAAATGACATTCGGTCTATATTTTACAAAATCAATCGATGTCAATATGTCATAATCCAATCCTTCAACATCAAGAGAAATTAGATCCGGACATTCCTTGAAATGCCTATTGATAATCGTATTTACCGACAATAATGGTAACTCTATTATTCTCTCAATTTTTTGGTTCTCATGATTCTGATACCGTTCAGCCTCTTCTTTTGAAAATGTATTTAGTGTCTTTGTCTTCATGACATAAAAATTTGACCTGACGTTATCCATTAAACCGACACCAACATTAAGGACTATGTCTCGTGGCCGTTTCTTTGCTATATAGGTGTAAAGACACGGATCTGGCTCAACACAAACTCCGTAACATTTTTCCTTATAGAACAAAAATGTATTGCTCAAATACGTGGGATGATGGGCGCCAATGTCCAAATAGGATGGCTTTTCTTTTTTTAAATAATTCTTGAACAGATATTTCATAATGACATCTTCACCACATTGAGCATACGTCAGTTTGCCATATTTTTTTTCCCATAAATTTACAACCCTGTTTCTCACCATTGCAATGTAGTTCATTTTAATTTCCTTAAATTCAAGCCAATCCGATTTATTTTCAATGCAAGCCTGGCGACAATTGGAATCGGAGGCACAACCGCCGCTCCAAGGATATTATCAATAGTACGTACCTTGCATTTGTTGAATAACTTGCAAAAAAACCACAATATTTTCAGATTGAATTCAGCACCTGGCCAATATTTTCTGTAAAGATAAATCCATTCGTATATCTGAAGATTTTTGTCAGCCAGGCATACCGTCGTAACTTTATTCTCCTCGCCAGCATCTATGTTTACCAAAGTTTTTGAATTAAAAACAAACCCACTGTTATCCCTCAATAAATTCATGTAAAAATCCATATCAACAACCCATTTCAACTTATGATCGAATTTTTTTTGGGTACGCCGAAAAATTGTCGCACTTGGCGAGCCTATAAAATTGTATGGAAATACATTTTTATAGGAATTTCTAAGCAAACCTAATTGGTAATTTGATGGAGTGTGAACAAATTTAAAATGCCCCTCGGAATCACAAGCAGAAGAAGAGCAAAAAGCAAAATCTGCACTTTGGTCATTATCAAGCATTGCCACAAATTCAAACAAACTATTTTCATCATAAAACCAATCATCATGGTGCAGAATTTTGATGTACTCACCAGAAGCTTTATCAATTGCTTCATTCCAATTCTCAGGAGAACCCAAAGTAGCAGTGTTTTTGTAATATTTTATACGATCATCTGACTTATACAGACCCAAGGCGGTTTCTACAGAATCGTCCGGAGAATCATCCGTGATTATAACCTCATAATTATCGTATGATTGTGCAAGCACCGATTCTACAGCTCTCAGAAGTGAAGCTGGTCGTCTATAGGCAGGAATACATATGGAAACCTTGGGACTCATATTCAGGTAATCCTTGAAGTGGCAATAATAGTTATAAAATTGGAGCCAGTTTTTGTTTCCCAGAAACCTTTTAATACATGGCTTGAACAAAGCCCAGTGCCAACGCAAAATCGATGTGACTAGTCAGTTTAGGAAACGGTTACAGAATCAGATAATTTCCTTGCAACACAGATGATAAAATCTTTTTTCAGAAGATTGTCCTCGATTGTGTGCTGCTCATAGTTTTGATACTTAATGATTTCAGCTTGCAAGCTGTTTGCTGTCAACCAGTTCTTGATCGTATTTTCATCTATATCGAAGGTTAAGTGAAAGCCCATACTTATTGCTTCAGGCGATCTTTCTTGCATATATGGAGTTGAAAATATCAATCTCCCGCCAGGCTTGAGTGCACGGCTGAAGGCCTTGAACAAATCTGGTATGTCTTCCTCTTTGAGATGCTCAATAGTTTCGAATGAAATAATATTGTCAAACAAAGAATCATAGGAAAGGTTAAGTAGATTCCCCTGGACAAACTCTACATTTTCAATTTTTTCATACCGCTTTGCGATTTGCTCAACAACATGCCGATTAATATCCATCCCAATAACTTTAGTTGATTTTTTTGAGAGCATTACGCTCCCATAACCTGAGCCACATGCAAAATCGCCTGTGATGCCCCATGGGGTTAACAAAGTCGATGCAAATGAATACCTCTGATAATGAGATTTTTGATACATATCCAATTTGTTATAATTTATTTTATTTGATGAAATATCAATATCCACTCTCTCGCCATCACATTCCAGTGGCCTTTTATTGACAAACAAGTACTGGTAGATTCTGGACTTCATTTTTTTTATTTTATTCAACATGATGATCTCCTTGAGCGACCAATAATTGACAATAATCTTGGACGGATATGGCCAGCTAGAGCAGTTGACGCCACTAGAGCGAGGACCCCAGTAATCAATAAAAAAGAGAACCAGTGCCAACGATCATGATAACTTTCTGGTTGAAACGCCGTTGCAAACAGCATGACCCCAATCGATCCACCAATTGGTAATAATAAATCGGCATAATACCAACGCAACTTTTCATTCGGTATGATCCGTTGATGCATAAACTGAACAGCAATCAGTACATAGCCAGAATTCAGAGCTACCCATATCCACGCAGCACCCACAGCGCCGTAGAGAGGAACAACCCAATAAATAGCAGGGATAAGCAGAAGCACCGCTACTGCGTTCGTTTTTAATGTAAGACTGGTCCAGCCGTGTGCCAGTTGAAGCTGAGAAGGCATATGCATTAAACAGTTCAGAAAAGAACCTAAAACCAGGATCGTCAAAATTGGGGCGGTATTTGCTGCAAGGTCGGCATTTCCCGACCACATGAAGACAATTCCCCCCGCGAAGAAATAAATTAGCATCACTGCGGGTGCAGTTAAAATAGTGACTAATTGTGCTCCCTTGTGGTAGGCCGCCACCAGTTCGGTCTGATCGTGCAGTGCGATAAGCTCTATCAGATGTGGATAAATAGCCGCCGTGATAGGGCCAACAATCGTATAGAGGATACCTGCAACGGTTGCAGCCAGTGAGTAGTAGCCAAAAGACTTTAACATTAGCATTCGCGAGAGCATTATTTTGTCCACTTGAGTGAGGAGAATAGCAAGAAAGGTAATACCCATCATTCCCCCGGCGAACTTCCAGACTTCGGCGATGGCTTGACGTGAGAATTTCGGTGGTTCCGGTGGTTCAGGTAATGTGCGGTGAACGCCTGCGGCTAATACGATAATTGAAATAACGGAAACAACTGCCTGCCAGAGAAAAAAGACCTCCACCGTCGGCAAAACCCACGCTAGAACGGCCACTGCGCCACCATTGCGCACAGTTGCGATAATGGCACTAACACTGTTGTACCATACCTGTTTCTGCAGCCCGAAGAGTGAACCGCGATATACGCCTTCAATGAAGCGTAATGCAGCTACAAAAGCCATCACAGAGATAGCTTGGGAGACAACTTGAGTGGGGAGTTTATCGGTTTTTAGCCAGTCGTTTGCAAGATAACCAGACGAGGACCAGACTCCAATAGCGATAAGCACGGCAATTGAAAAGCAAACCACTTCCATGCTTCGCAGTAAGTTGCAAATGGATTGTGGGCTGTGTTTCCCGGCATTGTGTCGAGCCATTTCTCGGTTTAATGTGGGCGTCATGCCCATATCGAGAAGAGATAACCATGCTTGTAACACAACAAATAGACCGATAAGGGCATAGGCCTCAATTCCGAGATAACGGATGTAAACTGGTAAAAACACCAACCCCATAAGGGCTGTCCATCCCTGCCCACAATAGTTGGCTATGATATTTTTTTTTAGAGACACGGTTAGATATTTACTCCACTGGGAATGGTCATATAATTTATCATTCCAGATTAAATAACCTCTCTGTTACTTTGTGAATGATGCGACACTTGATAGCTACCGTATCACCCGCGAGTTGCTGTATGCTAATCCAGTGACCAAACAGACCAATCGACACAGCAACCTGCAAGGAATATTATTCATTAGATACTCAATCCACTCTCTTTAAAAATCCATTAACATTAAATGTCGCATTTATGCCGAAAAAGTCACACCACTTTCTGTCTACAATGTAATCAGGATGATTTGTTAAGAATTCACGTATCGCTTTCAATGGCCCGCCACGGTACTCCTTTTCCATACCCAACTCATTGATTATTCCATCCTCAACTATAAGATAGGAACCAGATGACACCAATTCAGAAAATTTATTCAGCGCGTTGAGAGTATCTTCATAAACATGAGAAGCATCCTCAATCACCAGGATCTTTGAGAATCCTCGTGCTTCATCGATATCATATTTTTCCCACCCCTCATAAAAAAGCTTAATTCTGGGGTGCCTCTCTAAAGAAGGATCTGATTGCTTTATAATATCTATAGAATGGAGTTGCCCGAACCCAAAAGTCTCCATAAGGTCGGCGAGATACAATGCACCACCACCGGTATTCGTTCCAATTTCAATAACCAAATCTGGTTTAACTTCCCATAAAATCATTTGATAAATTAAATAGTCGAAAGGACTTCGAATTGCTTTAACTCCTTTGTAGGTGACCTTGTGGTGACCTTTACAAATACTATCTATATCAAAACTTACTTCATCACCAATTAATGCTTTTTTCCTCCTGCTCTTCAGCCCAAACATAGTCACATCCTCCAGTTATTTTTAGACTTCAGATACAATGTAGCCGTCCAACCAAGCAGCATTTAGTATCTGGCTTTCACAATTTGAATTAAAAACACTTTTTCATCATATTCATACAGATTTCAACTCCGTAGCTCCGGCGGCAAAAATTATGCCGCCTGCCACACCCATACCTTGAAGTACCAGCAGTAGCTCGTCTCGCCTCTTCAGTGAAGAAATCACCACCGGAGTACTAACACCTCTTAAACCATCAGCTAATGTCACAACCGGTAATCCGAAAAACAGATCTCCCTGACGTTCATCATCCATAACAGCCACAAGCTTCAACCCGGTTTCCTGAAGAGATAAATATGCCACCTCCGCCACCTCGTCCACACCGCAGAACACGACTTCACGCACCCCGGACGCCTCCAGGCGGTGGAACAGATCCCGGTAATCCTGCCGGGCTATGGTGTACAGATTGGTAAAATAGCTAAGGTGCTGATAGGCAAGGCGGCTTTTTTCGGCAATTCCCTGAGGAGTAAGAAGATACGCGTAGCGATTGCTGGGAAAGTTTTTAACCCGGACAAAACCTTTGGATACGAGATTTTTCAAATACGAGTTAACCAGGCCGACGGCAATCCCGAGACGGCGGGAAAGTTCGCGCTGTGAAAGCGGTTCTTCACCGCTAATCTCCGACAGAAGCTGAAGTGAACGTGATGAATCAAGAGGCTTTTCGACGATATTGTTCATATTTTGAACAATACTATCAAAGCTGGGCAAAGGCAAACATATTGTTCAGATAATGAACAACCAAAACGGCTCGCTGCATGGCACAATCCGTATCAGTGCAAAACTTTCAATATCCTTGACAATTCCGGCTCAACCGGCTAATACAGTGACATAAAATCAATATGTTGCATTATATTTATCCTCATTTAGCCGTTCAAATATGGAATAAGGACGCATGCCCCCCAAAAAACGCATTGGCGACATCATGATCGACCAGGGACTGATTACCCAGGAACAACTGGAAATCGGTATCCGCGAGCAGAAAAAAAGTGGCGAACTGCTCGGATCTGTTCTGTTCAGCCTCGGTTTTATCAGTCAGAAAGACCTTTTTAAACTCCTCACGATTTCAAGCGCCAATCAGGAAGAATCCGAACTTAATAAATATAACGCCGCTATCCCGCAAGAGATAGAGAACCTTGTCAAGCAGAGCAGTTCGCTCTTTCAGCGGGATGGCTCTGTCGGCAAGAAAGAGTTGGACTCCGCCTTTTCACCGCTGGTCAATCTCGTTGAGAAAATCATCGTTGACGGCGTTCAGCGCAGCGCCACCGACATTCATATCAACCCTGATGTAAAAGGGGTGCGCATACGTTATCGTGTTGACGGAGTTTTGCTGCACAGCATGTTTCTTCCTACCGAACTGCTTAACCCGATTGTATCGCGCTTCAAGATCATGGGGCAGATGAACATTGCCGAATCCCGCATCCCCCAGGACGGAGCAGCAGAATTCGCTTACAAAAACCGCAAGCTGGATCTGCGTATCTCCACCTTCCCGATCCTGGGTGGGGAAAATGTCGTCATCAGGGTATTGGACAAAAGTCAGCTGCGGGTCGGGCTTGAAAATCTGGGGTTCTTTGAAGAGGACATCGAAAAGCTGAATGCTTCTATCCAGCTCCCCTTCGGCATGATTCTGGTGACCGGTCCGACCGGTTCCGGCAAAACCACCACGCTTTACTCCTGCCTTTCGATCATAAACACCGTCAGCCGCAACATCTTTACCCTTGAAGATCCCGTTGAATATCAGCTTCCGCTGGCGCGGCAATCCCAGATCAATGTTAAAGCCGGACTCACCTTTGCGACCGGTTTGCGCTCCATTCTGCGTCAGGACCCGGATGTCATCCTGGTCGGGGAAATGCGTGATGCCGAGACCGCCGAACTGGCCATCCGCGCCTCATTAACCGGCCACCTGGTATTCAGTACCATTCACACCAACGATGCCATATCGAGTATTGCCCGTATTATCGACATCGGCATTGACCCGTTCCTGATCTCAACCACGATCGATTCGATTATCGCCCAGCGCCTGGTACGCTCCTTGTGTGAAGAATGCAAAGAACCGGTGCCCCCCTTCAGTCCGCAGTATGCAAAGCTGAACCTTGACCCGGCCACCAGCAAACTCTATCGAGCAAAAGGGTGCCCCACCTGCGACAATTCAGGCTTCAAGGGACGCTCCGTCATTTATGAGATTCTCAAAATCACCCCAAAAATCCGGGAGATGATCAATATCAAAGCCAGTCTGGAAGAAATCCGTCTGCACGCCATTAGCGAGGGTTTCCGTGAAATGCATCTCATTGCGTTGGAAAAAGTCCGGCGGGGCATAACAACGCTTGATGAAGTTAGCCACGCAACCAGGATGACCTTCTAATGGGAGATTTCGCCTATCGGGCAATGGATGCCAACGCGGAAATGCGTGAAGGCACCATGACGGCACGGGACGAAGCCCACTTGGAGCGGCTACTCGCCCAGCAGGGATTGACGCTTATCGACGCAGAAGGGGGCGGGTTCAGCGGTTTTGGCAACTTCGGCGACCTGTTTAAGCCGAAACTCACAGATAAGGATCTGCTGGATTTTACCTACCTGCTCAAACTGGTCATTACCTCCGGAATTCCCGTGCTTCAGGGCATCGATACCCTGATGAAGAGCAATTCGAACAAGAGCATCGGTCACGCGGCGCAACTGGTGCGGCATGGCATTGACTCGGGTCTGTCGATGTCGGAAGTCATGCAGTCGGCCCCCCTGCTCTTCCCCCCCTTTTATGTTCAGATGATCCGGGCTGGCGAAGCATCGGGGACACTGGACGGCAGCCTCGATTTTCTCGTTAATTACCTTACCTGGCAGACTGATTTCAAGAAAAGCGTCAAAGCCAGCCTGACCTATCCCATCACGGTACTTTCAGTCCTGGGATCGTTGATGTTTATCATCTTTACCTTTGTCTTTCCCAAGATGTTGAAAACCATCACCGGCATGGGGGGGGAACTTCCTCTCCCGACAAAAATTATGATGGCAATTTCCGGTTTTCTGCGCAGCTACTATCTGCCGGTAATTATCATAATCATTGTTCTTTATGTCGGGACCAAACTTTACTGCCGGACCCCCCAAGGGAAACGGGCAATTGACGGATTATTATTGAAGCTGCCGCTTATAGGAATGCTGATAAAAAAAATCAACATGTCACGCTACTTCAAAATAGTTGCTACGCTGCACGCATCCGGCATAACGGCCGACAAAACATTTGCCATCGGCGCTGACGTCATCAGCAACAGTGTCATTGCCGAGAGTATGGCTTCGATAGCCCGGGTTATCGTAACCGGCGAAAGCATTTCGGACGCCATGAGACGCACCGGATATATCCAGCCGCTGGTAATCGATATGATGTCGATTGCCGAAAAGACCGGCACACTGGAAGGCACATTGACCAGGGCCAGTGAAATTCTGGACAAGGAAGTGCCTGAAACCATCAAGAAAGTTTTTTCATATGTGGAACCGCTGACCATGGTAGTTCTGGGAAGCATGGTATTACTGCTGCTGCTTTCCGTGTTTTTGCCTATCTACAAATCTGTAGGACATGTGAAACTGAAATGAGAGTAAAAGCCTTTACCCTTATAGAGGTTATGGTTGTTATGGCGATCATCTCCATACTGGCAGGAATGATGGCGCCCGCAGTCTGGAAATTCTGGGAGAGCGAGGAGATCGCCACCACCCGTGAGCGGATGAGAGAGATCAAAAAAGGGCTGGTGGGAGACAAAAACCTGGTACAAAACGGCGTACGGACACACTACGGTTTTGTCGGCGATAACGGGGAACTCCCCTTCAGCAATTTTTCCGCATCGGGCGGGCTTTCCTACCTTGTCAGTAAACCGGTTGGGGGGTATCCCAACTGGAGCGGCCCTTACTTGACAGGTTTTGGCACCGACTGGAACAAGGATGCCTGGGGCAAGGCCTTCAAATATGCACTGACCCAGGACGCTTATGGACGCTACGTCAACGCCGAACTGCGTAGCGCCGGTCCTGACGGCGCTTTTGACACCCCCGACGATATTGTTGATCCAGACGTGCAGGTATCGGACAGAGAGGTAACACCAACAAACCGCATTAAGTGGAATCTCTACAGTTCACATGCTGGTTTAGCAATATCTGTTAAGTTCAAGGATCCAATGGAGTTGTCCGGTGCTACAACGAAAACCGTGTGCAAAAACATGGCCACAGCACCGGGATTTTCCAACTATACAACTCTCCTGTTAGATAATGCTTTAAACCCCATTAAAATGCCGGTTGGTGGAATTGAAATCACTACAACCTTTCACGGTTCTTCTAACTGTACTGGCCCAGTAATATCATCTAATAACTTTATGTATTTTGTGAACGACAATGCAAACCAAATCATTTTGCCCGAGCTACGTTAAGAGACCATGAATACTCTAATAATCGACATACGCGAAAACTGTCTGCGTGCCGTACTGAGTAATGACGGCGTACTCGAATACTGCCAATCGTTCGACTTTGAACCGTTATCCGTTTCAGATACAGATGCGCCCCCTGTCGAAGAACCAGCGGCAAAAAATGTCCCTGCGGCGGATAATCCCTATCTGATCTACTATGACACGGAAGAGAAAAACTCCTGGAATTCTGTCCTCAAGCAGATCATCAAGCAGATTCGTTCCGACGTCACCTCCTCTATCGACTCGGTTCACCTTATCCTTCCATCGGATGAAGTCACCATTGAAACGCATCAGCTTCCAAAAATGCCTCAGGCGGATGCCCTTAAACTAATCGGCCGGAAAATTTCCGCTGAATCAAAAGAGGAGTATCCCCCCTTCACCATTCTTCGCGGCACATCGGATCAAAAGACCCAGACGTGGTGTTCGCTCTATATTCCCACGACAACTTTGAGAGATTACCACAAACTGTTTTCGTCGTGCCGGATGCGCTTGACAAGTATCACCACATCGATCAACGCCATGCTGGATGCATTCCGCAGTGTTCGCGAAGCGATCTTTAATGCCCACGCTGTCTTTGAAATTCAGCGCGGGTTTATCGAAGCGTTTTATATCTCGACAGACGGCATCCTGCATTTCCAGCGCCTGCCGTATGCAGCATCCACCGATACTTCAGAGATGAGCGCTGAAGACGCCGAAAAAGCGCAGAAACAAAAAATATTCAAGATTCTCAACTCCATTTTCAGCATCAACGCGCACTACCAATCGGCCCATCCGACGACTCCGGTTCAAATGGCCTGGGTATGCGGACTTGAAAACGGCCTGGATGAAGTTGCCTCGGCACTTAAGGAAGCCATGGGCATTGAGGTCGGTATTGCCCCCGCAATGCCGACTGGACATTCCGAAGAAAGCAGCTATGTTCCATTAGCCGGTTTTGCCTCTGCGCTACAGAGCAACACGGCAACGGTCTACTCACAGGCAGACTTCTTCCGGCGCTTCCCCTTACGCAAGACATCCGGCGTAATTATCTATGCGGTGACAGCCTGTGTAGCTTTACTGGCTGTCACTCTCACGGAACGGGGATACAGAAAGCTTCAGAAGCAGGTCCAGCAATCCCGGCAACCACTGGACCCAAAATCGGGGAAAAGCACTCCATCAGCGTCAACGGCTTACACCAAAAACCTTGAAACACTCAAAAAATTAACTTCCCGGCAGTTTGTGTTTTACAATCTGTTTCGTGAACTGGCAACCAACTTGCCTGATGGAGTTTTCCTCGAAAACCTTGAGTACCATCTGAAGAACGACAAGGGGACGATAGACCTCACTGCTCTGGCTGTTCTTGACGATAAAGTTGCGGAGAATAAGCTGCTAACCAGATTTATGACATTGGTTGATCAATCACCAACCCTGAAAAGCCACCTGGAGCCCGGCATAACGGTTTTTAACAAGGATAAACAACGATTCATGAAGATTACTATCACGAGTGAGGTTAATCAGCTTGACACAACGAAATAAACTCATCGTCCTGATAGCATATCTGTTGATCCTGGCCATTTCCATGCTCACGTATCGGGCCAACAGGGCAACGAAGGTCAAGCGCCTTCGTGCCGATCTGGCCAGAATCACCGCAGAACAGGACAAATCACGAAGTGCGGAAGCGGAAGTGTCCAGCCTCACGCGACTGATTCCGACTGACGCCGACATTCCGGCTTCTATTGAAGCGCTCTATCGCTCAGCGCGAGAATCAGGACTGAAACAGTATGAAGTTACTACCGAGGCGGGCAAGACTTCTGGTACGGCCAGGCCTGGCGGTACAGATTCAACCTCAATTGCCAAGCATCGTCTCAAGGTAACTGCGTCCGGCAGTTATCGAAATTTTGCCGAATTTATCAGGCGGGTGCAGAATTTCGAACGACTCAACCGTATAACCGACTTCAAACTGGCTCCAGCCCAGGAACAACTCAGCGGGGCAATGACTGTCGAACTCTATTCTCTTCCGGTGAATAAAAAATGAAGCTTTTTCACTATTTCGCCATTATAGCTGCATCGTCCGGATTCTGTATCTTTGCACCGGCAACCATTGTGACTTCAAGTATAGCAGCTTCAGTCGCGCCAACCTCTCAGAACTCCGTCAGTGAGGATTCGGGGGCATGGCGGCGGAGAAACCCTTTTATTGAAAACACCGGCACGAAAAACGGCAGAGGCACTGTAATAGTTAAAAACAGTCCATTGCTATCAGGCTCAAGAGTTCCGGCACACATACAGGATGGAGATATTCACGTACAGGGAATCATGCAGGCTGACAGGAAGTTCCACGCCCTGATCAATGGTCGTACCGTAAAAGTCGGCGATACAATTGGCGGCATTACGGTAAAGGAAATCCATCGATACAAGGTGGTCGTAGTCAATGAGCGCAAAGAAAAAATCGTCTATGATATCTATCAGGGCAGGATTGATCGAGGCATAAAATGAATAAGCAATTTATAGCGGCACTTGCCATCCCTCTTGGTATAGCTGGATGCGTGAATCCGACGGTGAACAAAACCAAGGACACCCGGGCACTTCCGACATATTCGGCTCCTACACTTCCACAAAAAACGGCACCAACGCCTAAAGTCGCAGAGGCTTATCGCTATAGCGATCCTGGGCGCGCCTACTCTCTTACACTCAAAAACGCTGACCTGCGTGATGTTCTCATGCTGCTTTCAAAGGAAAGCGGCGTTTCAATTGTAGCCGAACGGGGACTGCGCGGCACGGTTCAGATTGAAGCAAAGAACAAGAAACTGGGCGAACTGCTCTATACCATCCTCAAGCCACTTGGCTATACCGCTTCAATAGAAAACGGCTTGATCCTGGTCGGAAGACCAAAACTGACGACCCGCACCTTCCGGATGAATTATTTGAAAGATACCCGGAACTCTTCCAGTAACATGAGCGTATCCGGCTTTGCTGCCGGCGGTTCCGGCAGCGTCAGCGTTTCAACAACCGGTAAGTCTGACTATTGGGGAGCGCTTGAGACGTCTCTGGAAATGTTCGTATTCGGCACCAGCGGCAAGGGAAAACGTGAAGATGGCGGTTATATAGTCGGTGAAACGGAAAAGAAACCAGCAGCTGAGTCAAAATCCGGTGTTTCAGGAACTGACAAAAAGATCACTGCAACCGAGTCGGACGATCCAATGCTGAGCAGCACCCAACTCAGTGAAAATCAACTCAAACAGTTGGTCGTCAATGAAATGGCGGGCATCATCCAGATTACCGATTTCCCCGAAAACCTCGACAAAATCGCCCTGTTTCTTGCGGATGTCGAAGAAGGCAGCAAACGGCAGGTGCTTATCCAGGCTCATATCATGGAAGTCAGTTTAAGCGACAGTTATGCCATGGGTATTGACTGGAAAACCATCATTAACAAATCGTCGAATTTTTCAATTGCTCAGTCAATACTCCCCACAGGCAGTGGGGCGGCGACGGCAGGAAGTAATGTTTTTAAAATTTCCGCAGTTGGCGACAGCTTCGGGGTCATGCTCGATGCCATGAAGGAACAGGGCAACGTCAATATGCTTTCCAGCCCAAAAATATCGGCGCTTAATAACCAGAAGGCCGTCATCAAGCTGACCACAAAAGAAGTATCGTGGGTTTCTACAAAAACGACCGCCACTACAACAAACGGATCGGACACTTTCACCACAACTCCTCAGGTAGATGAGGTCGGTATTTTTCTTGATGTGACCCCTCAGATTGGCCCTGACGGATCCGTTATAATGCAGATTCATCCCAGTGTTTCCGAGATCAGGGAGATGTCAATATCACCCGACAAAACCAGCACAAAGCCGATTATCGACGTGCGCGAAATAGACACCATGGTTGATGCCAAGGCAGGTGAAACAGTCGTAATTGCCGGATTGATCTCGGACAAGCTTCTGGAAGCAAAACGTGGCGTACCGCTTCTTGGCGATATCCCCTATCTCGGCGCCCTCTTTTCGTATAACAAGCAGACCAGAACAAAATCCGAACTCGTCATCATGATGACCCCGTATTTTCTGAATGCAAAAAGCATTGACGAAATCAGGCGGGATCATGAAAAGCGAATGCAGAACATCGGCGGAGATTTCCACCTCATTAACAACATTGGGAGCATGGTCACAGAAAAGAGTTCACGAGACTGGATCATGCGCAGCGAACCGAACCGGGTTCAGCCTGCTTCCGTAACGGATGAGCCAGCAGCACCAAAACGCGGCGAAAGCTCCCTCTTACCCCCGGCTGCCACACCTGCAACATCTCAAACTAAAACGGTGACGCAACCGGAAGCCTCAAAACCTGTTGAAACTTCGCAACAAACCCCGGTGATCTCTCCAGAGACGGCACAACAACTGGAACAACAACAGGCAGCAATTGCACGTTTAAAAATGGACGTTGCCGATGCTGAGGAGCGGCTAAAACGTGAACGGCTGGAAAACGAAGCGAGGAGTTCTGAAGAACGCAGGATTGCCGATGCTGCCCGGCAGGCACAGCTCAGGAAGATCGAAGAGCTGCAAAACAGCGCCAGTATCCAGCCGGTAAGCACTCCAGCCACCGTCCCGGTACAACCGCAACCCGCCGAAGCTCCGCAGCCACCTGCAGCGGTACAGACTGTTTCGGTAACAACTGATCGAGAACAGACGCTGTACCGTAGTGCCGTCACCGCCTACAAGATCGGTGATTGTTCAGAGAGCATCAAAGCCTTCGACACATTCACGAAAGAATATCCCGGTTCTCCTTTCATAAGCGATGCCGCTTACTATCGCAAAGACTGTGCTGATCGGCTGGCCAGTTCAAACAAATGAACTTCATTTTCATGCTGCACGTAACAATGGAGGGTGTATGAAACCAGTTATGCGGATGTTGATGATTCTTATATATGCTCTCTGCCTTCTAACCGGCTGCGGCGGCGGAAATGATGTTGTTTCAGATGACACTTCAGGCATTCTCTCGATCGAAAGTGTCAATGTGCCTGCCCAAAGTGGCGGCAGCGGCACGGTATCAGTAAAGCTCGTGGCACCGAAAGGCGGCCCGGGCAGCGGCACAGTGGCTATCAGCGCAACCGAATCTTCGTTAATTGCCTTCAGCCCGACCAGTCAGTCCGTGAATTCAAACGGCACCGCTACCTTCTACTTCACAACATCTGAAGTGCAGGCGGATACCATCGTACCATTCACCGTTTCCATCGGCACACTTTCGATTTCCAAACAAATAACACTGAAAGCGGCAACTTCTTCATCGGGTGTTACAGTCACAAGTCCAGCGGTCAACTCCATTTCATTCGTTTCAGCCTCCCCGACCAGCATTTCGCTGAAAGGAGCCGGCGGGGCTGGTAATACCGAAACATCAATTATCACATTTCTCGTTAAAGATGTAACTGGGCAACCGCTGAGCAGGCAGACAGTCGATTTCACCCTTGATACAAGTGTAGGCGGCCTTTCGCTGATTCCATCTTCTGCCGTAAGTGATGTAAAAGGAGCAGTTAAAACAATTGTTAACGCAGGTATTACCTCCACTCCGGTAAAAGTTACTGCAACTGTCAGAGGAACATCAATTTCCTCAAAATCTGACCAACTTATTGTATCAACAGGCTTGCCATCTCAAGACGGCTTTTCTGTTTCAATTGAGGATTCATATACTGAATCATTTAATAAGGACGGGGTAAAGGACAAGGTAACAGCTCGATTATCTGATCATTTTCACAACCCGGTTCCTGATGGAACAGCCGTATATTTTACTACAAGTGGCGGAAGCATCGAGCCATCTTGTACAACAGTAAAAGGCGTCTGTTCGGTAACATGGACAAGCCAAGCACCACGCCCTGCAAATGGACGAGCAGTTGTTTTAGCCTATGCAATTGGAGAAGAGGCTTTTATTGATTTAAATGGAAACGGTGTGGCAGATGCTGGAGAATTCACTGATACAGCCGGTGCCTTCCGAGATGATAATGAGAATGGAATATTTAATGCGGGCGAAACATATATTCCTTTCAACAGTATTGGAATATTTGACGTAGCCGATGGAAAATACAATGGAATACTTCAGGGTTCTTCATCTTTTGGCGCTCCAAAGTCAAAACACATTTATTATAATTCGGCGATTGTAATGGCAAGTTCCCTGGCAAACGTCACTAACAGCTGCGGCAACAGCATTGCTGTAGCGCTTGGCGGCTCAACTTCATGCACTATTACGGTTTCCGATAAAAACAATGGATCAATGCCGGTTGGTACTACGGTTGCTTTTAGTTATACCGATGCAGTAGCCGGGATAACTTTAACAGCAGATAATTATACAGTTACAAATGACTCTCCAATTACAGGTGAAGCAAGAGATATATTTCTTAGAGATGATGGTACTGCTCCTTTTGGACGGGGGACGGTTACCATTACTATCGTATCACCAAGCGGTATAACGACACCGCTTATTAGATATGATGTAAATTAAAACTATTCGGGCCGTTTCCCGGATCTGTAACGAATCACAGTCGCCTTCTCCAAGGTAATCATGCCGCCACCCATCATGCCGTCGATGCGCGGCATGATGGCGTTAATTTTTTCCTGCGCATCAATAACCTCAACCACAAGCGGCAGGTCAGCTGACAAATCCAGCAGTTTTTGGGTGTGATAAACCCGGTTGGCTCCATAACCGCAAATCCCCCTCAGCACAGTCGCCCCGGCAAAGCCCTCTTTTCTAAAGAGTTCAACCAATGCCTCATACAGCGGTTTATGCTCAAAGCGATCGCCTTCTCCGATAAAAATCCGCATCAGTACTTGTTCACCAATAAGTTTTGTCATAATAGAGTCCTTACCCAAGTGTTCGTACCGTAATTATCCCCAACCAGGTAAAAAGAAGACAGACCGCAACACTTGCCAAGATGTTGGCAAAGGCCACGACAAACCGGCCATCTTCAAGGAGCGTGAACGTTTCGTAACTAAACGTAGAAAATGTAGTCAGGCCACCAAGAAACCCCACCGTCAATCCAAGGCGAATAGTATCCGGGATGACTGTACTGCGCAAGCCAAGCTCCATTACCAAACCGATCAGGTAGGCGCCTATGATGTTGACCACGAAGGTTCCGTACGGGAACGCACGTCCCAACAGGCTGTAGACCCACCCCGACAAGTAATATCGTGTAAGGCCGCCACCGGCACAGAACAGGGCAATGGTAGCTGCGGTCTTCATCGTAACTATTCTCCTGCAATCATTAAATAAAAAAATACCCTGCCTCTTTATACAAGAGACAGGGTATATGCGCAAAGTTTTATACGTAATTAATTGAGCCGGATACCAATATCATCGCAAGGAGAAATAGGAGTCGGAGGATCTGGGGCTACTGCCACCGTCGTACACAATTCTTTCGCTTGTGCAGGGGTCTGAATAACACCATCAGGACCTGCTGACATTATCCAGACAACCTCTGGAGGATTGGAATCTAAATTACCGGAATTTATTACATATGACTTGCCCCATGGGTCAAGACTGGAGTCCGGAAGATAGGGGCCTTTCCACATAGTAGCATTATATCCAAATTTGTTTGAAGCAAGCTGATCTATTATCGGTATAGTTTGAGCAGGATTAGAATTATCAAACCCAGCAGACAAGGCCGGAAGATCTGCCGCAGCACCTGTATGGAGCAATGAGCAGGTCACAAAGGTTCCATCAGCATTGAACTGAGTATAGTATGGCCATTTGCCGACATCTCTTCTGAACATCTGGAATGCTGTCTGGATAGTTTTAACATCGCCCTTTGCTTTTGAAGTCCGCGACTCCTCAACCTGACTAAAAATCATCGGCACCAGAATACCGGCCAGAATGGCTATAATGGCAGCAACAACAATAACCTCGATCAGCGTAAAACCACTTCGATTCAACCGGACAAACTTCTTCATGTTCCCCCCCAAAATTGATTTTTACTTCTCTTTGTATACACAACTAATAACAGTAAAAAACAGTGGAACTATATAGATACAAATACAAACTGTCAACCAGTTAAAATTTAGAGCTCTCGTTTATGTACGTAGTTAACCGTAAAAAAGAGGGAACCTTTTAATATTATTCACATGTAGCACGTATTTAAAAATGGTAGCCAAAACACCGACACCATACCGGATACTTGGCCATAAACTGATCGATGATGCTTCCGGGAAATACTTTGTCGGGCAACTGATTTCTCCAATACGAAAACCGAAGAAAATTGTTTGAGCTAACATTTCATTATCAAATACAAAATTATCCGAATTGGATTCAAGAGGAAGTTTTTCAAGAACCTGACGGCTGAAGGCCCGATAACCGGTGTGATATTCTGAGAGCTTGACTCCGAGAATTACGTTCTCAAAGGCGGTCAGTATCCTGTTGGACACATATTTATAGTACGGCATCCCGCCCTTCAAAGCCCCGCCCCCCAGAATACGTGATCCTAATACAACATCATAGTGACCTGAGATGATCATGGACGCCATGGCGGTGACAAGGCGGGGTGAGTACTGATAATCAGGATGGACCATAACGACTATATCTGCACCGAGCTCCAATGCAGCACGATAGCAGGTTTTCTGATTAGCGCCATACCCACCGTTGACCGGATGCACAATTGTCCTGATACCAAGCTCGGCAGCCACCTGGGCAGTCCTGTCGCTGGAGGCATCGTCTACCAGTACGACGTCGTCAACATACTCATGCGGAAGGTCTGAAAAAGTCTGTCGCAATGTTTTTTCGGCATTATAGGCAGGCATGACAACAACAAGTTTAAGTCCTGATATCATGTCGCCCCTCTGTCTCTCATTCAGCACGTTCTCGGAAAAGTAGGCTCCCGGCTGCAACAAGTGCAAATCCTATAAGAATCGAAATTTTCCCGTACGTTGAGACGCCGGATGCCGTCGCGGCAATGCCCCACGACTGGGCAAGTGCCCCGCCAATAAACATGCCGACCACAACCATCCCGGCGTCCGCATCACCCTCTCCTGCCTTGATAAGTTGCCGGAACGGACATCCGCCGATCAATACCGATATCCAGCCGACCAATCCCATACCCAGAAAGCTCCAAAGAAAATCTCCGTGTGCTCCCGGCTGCCCGTACAGTCCAAGATTGAATCGTCCTGAAGCCACGTTTGCGACCAATGCCACAGCTACGAAAATGAACAGTCCCCATACTGCAGGAACTCGCAACCCCATCAGCATAAAATTCCGAATGCTGCCGGTAATACAGAAACGGCTCCGCTGTGCTACAACGCCAAGAATGAGTCCCGACGACAATGCCAGCTGCCAAGGGGCAAACTGAGTGCCGCCTCCCTGGGAGGAAAAGAGCAGAAAGCCCGGCCTGACAAGGAAAAATACCAACAGAAGCAGGAACATCCCGGGAATCATCAGACCGCCATGTCCCTTGCCGTGACTTTGCGGCACAAACTCCACGCCATGCGACAGACTTTTCAGCCCGATCCACACACCGGCAACCAGGCCTATGACACCTGCAACGGCGGTAAGATCCCCTGCAGTAAGCCGCAACAGAAGCTTGATCGGGCAGCCGATAAAAACGGCGCAGCCGAAAATCATGAAAACACCGAGAAAGAGCCGGGCTAGCGGGGCACTGCCGCCGCGAGAACTAAAATCGCGAAAGATAAGAGCACTCACTACGGAACCAAGTACAAAGCCGAGCAGCTCCGGACGGAGGTACTGCATGCGTTGATTATCGTGCAATCCAAGTGCACCGGCACTGTTCTCAATGAAACAGGAAACACAAATACCGGAGTTTTCCGGATTGCCCCACACGGAGAGCATGACGCCAAGGCCACCGAGCAGCAGTCCTGACAGCGCGACCAACCAGAATTCACGATTACGCATCATGTTATTCACACCCTCCGGCCAGACGGCTTTTGAGGTAATTGATCTTCTGGCGGGAAGCGGCCAGCGTGCGGTTGTCAGGATTAACCGAGGCCCTTTGAGTAATATTTTTCATCCCGTCGGACACCAGTCGCTGGATCTCAACCCGCCGCGACAAGGGACTCTTGGCGTCTACATAATCGCCATTCAGCTTTACCCCTTCGACAAAGGAAGATACAGCTTCGTCAAAGGCCCCCATACTGAGGAGTATTTCCCCCTGAAGAATATGACCGTGTCCTTCAGCAGGATATTTCCGGATCAATTCGTCGAGCTTCAGAAGAGCCGTCTGATTATTTCCTTCTTTACGAAGGTTCTCAACCGGAGCGTAGAGTGTGGCAATCAGTTCGACCCGGGTACGGTATGCCATCTCCCGTTCCAGAGCCTTACCCGGTCCGCTGGATCGCTTCTCGTTTCCCGCACCTGTAGTAGCGTACAGAAGTACCGCCAGCGACACAATGACGATCGCCAGAAAGATCCAACACAATTTGTCGAAGACATCTCTGAACATGATTACCTTTGTTAATACTTCTGAAACGGTGCCACATTCACCCGTTTTGCCATTTCACGGATAGGGTCATAATCGGAATCCAGGAGTTCTTCATATCCATCGATCCACGCCGCTTTCATAACCTTAAGCTGCTCACCGTCAACTTCCGCAGTATCAGTCGGCTTAAGCGACATAAGCGCTTCCTTGACTTTCTTGACCAGAGCCGGATCGGCATCCTTGGCCACCCCAAAGGTACAGTACGGAATTGGCTTGCTCTGGGCAAGGATAACAATATCATCAGCCGCAATCTTGCCTTCCCGGGTCATGTTTTCAATATCCATAGCCGGCGCAGCAGCAACATCGTACATTCCGTACAGGACTCCGTAGATCAGCTTTTCATGTTTGTAGGAACCGGGTGGAATGGTGTAATGACCGAGGTCATTTTCAGGGTTGATACCGGCAGCAAGCATCATGTCATATTCCGCAAGATAGCCGGTTGGCGCAAGCATAGGTCCGAATGCCATCCGCTTGCCGCGAATGTCAGCAAGCTTATTTATACCGCTCCCCTTACGGGCAATGATGGTACCGGCGGAACGCGATCCAAGCTTTCCGCGTTTTTCGGACGCAAGCAGTTGAACACCCTCATTCTCGTGCAGCACAATATAAATAAGCGAGTTCGTGTGAGTGAATTGAAACTCACCGGCTTTAAAACGCTTCTCAAAATCGTGGGTGTCAACGGGTACCATTACGAAATCAACGCCGACCTTGTCAGACAGGTACTTGGTGAGGGGGAGGAACCGTTGCGTGGTTTCCTGTTCGCTGTTGCACAACATATAGCCGATTTTAACAACCTGGCGTTTACCTTCCGTCTTGCATCCGGCAATCATAACGAGTGCGGTAAGTGCTATACATATCCGTAGTAATCGATTCATCGGCTGTCCGTTTCCTTTTGATTGGAATGAAAAGTTCAGTTTACTGCAAGTTCTTTCGCACATGGGATGCAAACAAGGCCGTTTGTTGTCTCCCGAACGCGAGTATCCATGACTGATTCGCCACATCCGACACACACAACGGAATTCCTGACCCGTGCCGTTTGCAGTTCTTCGTAGGGAATCCGGGTAACTGACAGAATTGCATCTTCCTGTTCCGCCATAATGCGCGAGGCGAAAGCCGGCCGGTCACTGCGGAGTTCCGCCGGAACCCCTTTGCCATGAAAAACGACTCGCACGCCTTGCTGCCGAACTCGGGAAAAAAGACTATAGGCATGTTTTCCGTAATCACGAAAAACAAGGTTCCCCTTACCAAAGGTGCAGCCGCTGACGCACTGCAAGGCATCTACTCCGCACGCATCGCTTTCGACAACAGCAAAAAGCTCTTCATCATCAGACCTGATCGCGCCAAGTGCATCCATGGCCGCGCTGGCAAGGCGAAATCCGATTGCCAGACCGGGACAGGAATGCCCGTGAAATTTTATGATATCAGCGTATTCCATTACAGGTTCCTTTTCATCCGGCTAGGTTACCGGCAGGCATCATCAACGTCCTCATACGAGCCGTATTTAACATATGATCTACCGCGGCATCCGCCACGGCAGACGGCTACTTCGTCGCAATTGTCACAGGATGCAGGATACCGTACGATCTTGCTGCGCAGTACCTTTTTCACAGGAGACAATATAATGTTTTTCAGCGAAGTTGCGCCGATTTCTCCGAGGCGGACGGGGAATGTCGGACAAGGGTAGACTCCACCATCAGGTGAAATGGCAATCATGGTATTGGCGGCCTGACAGCCGCCCTGCGGAAAGGGGATACCCGGATTGAAGGCCCGCCAGAGAAACGGGTCATGGATGGTAAGACGGAAATCACTGACTCCTCCCACGGCAACAAGCGCGTGTTCAAGGATTCCCTGATTTTCCCTGTTCAGCAGAAACGGCTCTTCGCCATGATACAAGCGCTGCATGGGCAGCACCAGACGCTTTATGCCCCGCTCCCGGCAGAGGGAAACGACCTCCGGCAAATCACGCCAGTTAGTAGTGTTCACATAAAATGCAACGCCCAACTCTGATATCTGCGAAAAATCCCGAAGAGAATCCAACGTGTCACAGGCCCCCAACAGTTCCTTGACACCAAGGTCGGCACGTGACGTTTCCGCCAATGATGACAGGCACGCATTCGACAAGGTCAGCGACACGGCAACCGACGACCTTTTGAACCGCTCCAGAATGGCACATACGCCTTCATTCAGAACGGAAGAAGGGTCGTATAGCTGGAGTATGAGCGGCCGGCATTCGAGAATTTCGTCACAGATTCGTAACAGTGAATCATCAGACGGCGCACAGGGTGCAAGATCCCAATAGACCGTAATCGGCAGGGCCAGTTCCATTCAGCAATTCCTTAATAAGACGACTTTTCTATGAAACAGACACAACTCTACGACATGATCACTTCGCAGGAGCATCACTTCCCCAGCAATGCGGGTCAGGACTGTTCATATCTCCGGTAAGCGCCAGTGCACGTGCGGTACACCCGCCCAGGCAGTCTTCGTATTTGCTGCAGCCGCTGCATTTGCCAGTCGGCTGTTTGTTGCGCATCTTGTCCAGAACAACAGAATCTTTCCAGACCTGCTGCAGATCATCACGAACGATATTTCCGATAACGATCGGGATAAATCCGCATGGCGTCATATCACCGTTCGACTTGATGTTAAGCGACAACTTGCCGCAGACGCTCCCTTTGACAAGACTTCCGGCATCGCGGGCATCAAGAAGGGCAATAATAGGGTCATCAAGCGAAATATCGAGATTTTTTACCGTACGTTTGGCGGCAATGGCATCGCGATAAAACACTTTCCATTCTTCAGGTGTCAAATCGAGTTCATCCTTGTTCGACATGCCAAGCCCGGAACATTTAAAGTTATGGAAATTGAGCTGGCCAACCTCATGCTCCAGCGCCATGGCCACCAGTTCATCAATAGTTGAACAGTTGATGCGGCAGATTACTGTAGAGATTGATGTCGTAATCCCCACCGCCTTCAAATGTTTCAGAGCCGCAAGTGCCCGTGCATGGCTGCCGGCAACACCGCGAAATTTGTCATGTACTTCGGGTAGATGGCTATCAATACTGATGCCGACCTTGGTAAACCCGGCATTTTTGAGTGCGACCGCCTTGTCGTAATCCAGCAGCCAGCCATTGCTGTTCATGGAAACCCGCAAACCAAGTCCACTTGAAAACGCCGCAATATCAAGAAGATCCGGATGAAGCAACGGTTCGCCGCCGCCAAAATTAACGGAAAACACACCCGCTTTTACCACTTTTTCAATACAGGAATAGAGCACATCACGCGAAATTTCATCGTGAGTATCCTCCCTGCTGTAGCAGTGGCTGCACGCAAAATTGCAGCTGTTATTGATCGCCCAGTTGATGGTGAGAGGTGCTTTGAGCTGCAGGTTACTCATACCGTATAAACCCCTTTTGAAACAGGCTGTTGAGGAAGTCCTGAATATCACTCCGCAGGACATCTTCATCGACTTCGAATTCAGACATCAGGGTAGTTACAATCTCATCCACCGTCTGGCCATCACACATTTCCCAGAGTTCTATGCCGAACTCGTTCAGGGAGAGCATCGAACCGCCCGAAAAGAGGATAGCTGCTACCGCCTCTTCCTGAGAAACATCACTGTCATCAGACTCCCGGCGCCAGAGGACATCTGGGTTGCGAAAAACTTTAGACATGGTATCTAGTCACCTTTCGCCGTAATGGAAGCAATGACGAGGTTTTCTGAAGATGCATTACGAATGCCGTGGTCCTCTAAAGCAGGCACGACAACAATCTGGCCAACGCTGATTTTCTGGGAGTCTTTGCCGGAGAGCAGTTCGCCTTCACCCTCGATGACCGTCCAGATATGGCTGCCATGGTGGGTATGGGTAACAACGTCCTGTCCCGGCTTCAGGCATAACATGCTGATGCGGTTGTGATCGTCAGTAAAGATTGTTTCCTGATAGCGTTTTGCATCATCAAATTTCTTCAGTTTCTGCACATCAATAATTTGCGATTTCATTGTTACTCCCCTTGTTGATTTGATGGTTCGTACACTGCATTGTACTGCCGGTCACGCCTTGTGAACAATCTTAAGAAACCTGCCAAGCAATTCTGACGCTGATGAAAACAGTTGCGATGTGATACCGACTGAAATACGAGGTACGTTTTCAGAACTCCCCGCAAACAGGACGCCATAACGGGACGACAACAGATTAACCGACGCATCGTTACGCAGAACGGTCTGTCCGTTATCCGTCGAGATCAGCATACCGTTTCCGCGTTCATTAAACCGGGATACCAGTTCCAACTCGCTAGCATTCAGCTGGACCTTACCACCTGATTCGGGAAAAAACAGCCATAGCTGCCCTACATCAGCCAGCATTCTGTCTGTAAGCTGCGCTGTTTTGGCGCGGTCCATGAGGGTCACGGCAAAACGGGACTTGCGCAAGACTTCTGCAACCCCATCGGTAAATCCAACCGTACTATTGTCGTTTGCAACAGAATAAATAAGGATTTTATTGCCGACCGGAGAGCTGCTGTTCTGTTCAATCCAGGTTGCTGCATTTGCGACATAGCGCTGGTCATTTTCAATGCCGGTTGCGGCAGCCGTAAACCGGTTAAATCCGGCATCAAAGACAATGCTGCCCTGGCCCGCCAGATCATTGGCATAGGTGGCGATGACATTTTTCCCCACCGGATCAAGAGCTATCCGGACGTTAGTGCCTTCTTTCCGGATAACGGAAGAATGCCCCCCCGCCAGTGACGAAACATTCCTGAACAGCTGGTTACCCGTGTCAACACCGGGCACGAATACCAACCACTGGAATGCAGAAGCAATTATTATCGTGCCGCCCAGACATACGAACATATACAACACAAAAACCCGCTTCTTGAAAATCGTCCAGAACAGAACCATGGTCGGTATGGCCGTTACCGGTCCGCCAATCATGAAAGCAAGCGCCGCGCCCCCGTCAAGCGTACCGTGCAGGGAACTCTTGATGTGAGAAAGAATGCTCGAAGCGCTGAGCTGATGGAGAAACATCGGTACAGAAGCCAAAGTAATCCAGACAATATTAAGCGGGTCCTGGCGGCCGAAAAACTGGAACATCCAGTCACTCGGCATATAGCGCTCAACAATGGCACCGATAAAAACCCCTACGAGAATATACTTCCCTACCACCCATGACATTTCCGCTGTTTTAGCCAAAAAGATAAGAAACTTGCTGTTTGTCCGTATTGCGACACGGTTACCAAACTTTTCCCTGCAATTGCAGCGCAAATGTTCGATAGGATAATCTTCATCATGAAAATCACCGGGAACGACAGCACCTTCTATGAACAATCCTCCCTTATCAAACCCTCTTTTACACAGAAAATGGGTGACACCACCGGCAAAAAAGCCCATGGCAAGTGCCGATATGGTTCGGATAACCGTCCATTCCGGGCCCAAATCGTTCAAAGTAATCAGATAGGTAGATGGACTGAGCAGTGCCGATGTCACCATCAATGACATGACGGGCGCGAGCGGCAAACCGGCAAACAGCAGGCTCACTGCAGTGGTAATGGTTCCGCAGGCGCAGAGCGGTGTAATTATGCCCACTAATGAGGCGACAACCACGCTCATGGCGCCGTATTTGCGTAAGGACGTCTGGAGCTTGACTGCAATTTTATAGGTACGCAGATATCCGGCCAGAATAATGCCGACAAGGAAATACGGAACGACATCCCGCAGTTCGGAAATAACTCCGTGTGCGTTAAAAAGCAGATCCCAAATTTCATACCCGACGAGCATAAGAAGGGGTGCTGTCGAAGAGGATCCGTCGCCGGACGGGTTGCTCAGACCATGCCCCCATACGTGCCAAACAATCAGACAGAGGCAGGCGGCAATCATGATCAGCAGGGTACGATTGGCTTTTCTGGCATGGCCTCCATGCAATTCACAATCATTCTTGCGTTTTGAGAATATTATGTCACGAAACCCCATGCAATCTCCTGAATGTCGCCATGAAGGCACCAATTACAACTATAACCATCCCCAAAAACACCAGCCAGCGCCCGGGATCGCGTACTATTTGAATTCCGGCATATTGAGTCCCCGCGGGGTCAACTGTAAGCTGGGTATTATAAAAATAGAATCCATGCCATTGTAACGGACCGTTCACTTCTGCAGTTCCTTCCGTAACCGCTCCCGCAGCATCCTTTAGGACCAGGTCAACCCACTGTCTTTTAATCTGGGGATTCACATACGCAACCAGCTTGAACGAGTAAGGAAAACCGGCGGGAAGGTCGTTTGCACCGGACAGAGTATTGTACGTGCCGATCAATTTGTCTTTTTCAAAAACAGAAAGCTTCAGATTTTCTGATTTATTTTCTGCCAGACCGACATCCACCCTGTATTCGTGCAAATCAAAGCTCTGCCCTGTTTTCAGCTCGACCAGCTTTTCTTTATTCTGCCCCTTAAGGACGCCGATCTTCACGGGCATCGGGTAAAATTCCAGGTTTATCTTCTTGAGAGACAAATTCATACCGAGAGGGGCGTCCAATTTCGTATCCCAGCGATAGAACTGATCAACCGTGGTCCCTTCATACATGTTGACGGTTGCGACAAACCCGAACGTAGCCAGAACGCATCCCAACAGTGTTACAATCACCCCCACGTGCAGTACCAGCACAGGTCTGGATATTGATGCGAACCTCCGGTAGGTACAGAGGAGCAGATTTACCCCAAAGAGACCAAGCAACAAACGGAACGGGGGGCTGGAATAGAACGTGCGGGCTTCTGAAAGTGTCCCGGGGATGGCAGCAAGCGAAATCACCAGAAAAAGTGCAACAGCCAATTCAGTTGACGCAAGAAATTTTAAACCCTTCTTCATCTTCTCAACAAATATCAAAGGCACCTTCCTGCTAAATCAGTTTCTTGCTCTTCAGAAAATCTTTCGCGACCTTTTTGGCTTTATCATCCGACTCAACAGACTTCAGCAATTTCGCATAGGTATCGTTCGAGAGAACTCCCGCCAGCTTATTAAGCAGTTTGGGCAGTGCCGGATAATTTGACAGGGTATCTGCCGTCAATACCGGCGCATACAGAGGCGCAGCGCCAAAGGTGTTCAGCCAGGTAAGGTTAAAGTTTTTGCGATATTCGCTTTTGATTGAATCAACGCCGAGCGTACCGGTATTTTTGGCTTTCCCCAGTTTTTCCTGGGCTCGATCGGTATTTTCCATGAGAATGTTGACTTTCCCCTGTTTTACCGCTTCGTACAGTGACCTGGAGTCTTTATAAACATCAATCTTCACACTCGAACCGGTCCGTTCGGAAATCATCAGGGAAGCCATTTCGGCCATCAGTTTTTCATTTGAACTCGATATTCCCACATGAATTGTCTTCCCAACACACGCCACGGACATATGAGCCGCCATTAGCACTACTGCCGCAACCAAGCAGATTATTCTCTTCATGAATTACCTCGCAAAACCAGGGGGTTCAATTACATTGCCGACTATTTCAGGCAACATTTTATTGTACTGCTAAATTTATATCCATGGCAATATCTATTTTCCCGCATACAATCTCTATCAGCCTGCCGGATCCTTCCTGAAATTTGATCGGAAATTGTCGCGATGCTCCGACATAATAGGTTACATCTGAAGCGACATACACTTCGAATCGGCCATCATTTCCCGTCCACGCGGAAACAAAATCAGGCAATTCCGTGATGTCTTTCGACCTATTGGCAAAGACAAGCGAGTTTAAAACAGGCACACCCTCGGCATCAAGCACCCGTCCGGTCAGACGCACCGCTTCCGTGGCACCTGCCCGTTTTTTCTGACCGATTTCACGTATATCTGCGACAGCAAAGTCAGCTTCAACCGTTTGCCCAGTCATATCAACTTCAAACGGTTCCCCGGAATGCCTGTCCCCCGGCAATAGCGGGCCGTATTTTCCGTCCACTTTATAGCGTGCAACCACCCAGAATTTCCCCGGTGGCAATTGCACCTGCACCTGTCCGGCACGATTTGACAATGAGGAGATAAAATCAGCCGGTCTCCTCACAACCGGACTGTCGTAAAGAAACAGCTTGGCACCCTCGAGGGGACGGCCCTCAATATCAGTCACCTTGGCTTTCAGAAGATGAGTCTCGGAAGCGACAGAGGAGAATGCCGCCAGCAGGCATACCAGTACCAACATCATTTGTAAACGTAACCGTTTCATTTCAACACACTCTTGGCTGGTGCATCAAGATAAGGCTCAAACAAAACTCTGCCGATCCCCGGCTCATATTTTTCATCAAAAATCGCGCTGGAAGGATCACTCCCGCCCCACCAGTTTCCACGGGCATTAACATCTTCATTATTAAAATCACCCACACGAATACCATAACTGCTGTTTCCAACTATATTGTTGCCGTTGACAACAAGGCCGCCGCCCTTTTCTCTGACAAAGATACCGACCTCATTTTTCTGTATGGTAGTACCTCTTATGACTGCATTGCCAAGATACGCCCTGATACCAATGGAATTGTTTTCGAACGTCGAATTCCGGATTTCAGCAGGACCGCTCCTGAACCGCATCCCTCCATAATTGTTGGCAAAATAACTATCGGAAACGACCAGATTGGTAAAATGACTGTGCAGCCCCCAGGTAGCGTATTCAAAGATACAATTGGATACAATGCTGCCGGTAGCATATTCAAGCTGTACTTCATTCCAATCGCCTGCAGCTTTCCTGCGGTCCGATGTAAAACTGATTTTCGCGGTTTCCTCCCCCTTGGCAATCAGGCGGCCTTTGACCAGCATCCCGATCCCCTCAGAAAATTCAACAGTTGTACCGGGAGCTACCGACAACTCCACACCAGAATAAACCGTCACAGGTTGCGTTATGGCAATAACACCGCGCCAAAGCGCGTCAACCGCGACACTCTGTAACGGCCACACGAATCGAAACGGGCGTTCACTGGCCCTATCCTGATTAACCCTGCCCCTCGCTGGATCTGACCGTTTGTCAAAGACGACTTTGGCCGGGGCATCCCCCCCCCACCAGTTTTCATAGGCCATAACGTCCTGCGGGCCTTCAAGATCAATTGCATACAGTCGGTTTTTTATGAAATTGTTTCCGGATATTTCCCCGTTAAACGACTGTACGCCGATACCCCGCTCTCCATTATCGGAAATCTGGTTCCCTCTGACAGTGGCACGGGATTCCTGAATATTGAGGCCATTAAATCCGTTCAAAGCAATATTGTTGCCAACTACTTCCACATTATCGGCATTTTTCAGAAAGATGCCGACTTCCTGATTATATGAAATATTGTTCCGGCTATAGTCACCGTAAAACATATCAGCAACCATCATGCCGAAGCGATTGCCATCAATTGAGTTTTCCTGCAGCGATGAAATGCCTTCGCGTATTCTCAGGCCTTCCTTGCCGTTTGCCGTTATTCGGTTCCCCCGCGCCGTCAGGTTCGTTCTGAAAAAATTAGCTCCGAGATAGTTTGCGGCAATAACATTATCTGTCAGGGTGACATCAGAATCCCTCCCCTGCACGCCACTCTTATTGCCATAAATATAATTGTTCTTGAGAAGTACCAGTGATTCCTGAAACTGGATGGCGCGATAATTATTGGTCACCTGGGAATTAAACAGCCCGACATGGGAGAAATGGAAATGCAGCCCCCGATAGGCGTGCTCGATTCGACAGTATTCAATAAGATTCTGGGTTCCCGAACTGTTCATGATATTGATAGAATCCCAATCGCCAGTCCTTTTCACGTTCTCGGCAGATCTGAAAATTATGGGGTTCTCGGGCGTACCCTTGGCAATCAGCCTCCCCTGGATCAAAAGGCCGTTTTCGCCGATTCCGGTCCCGGTCGTGTCCTTCTTTACAAACTCCACGATCGTTCCGGGCAGTATGAAAAGCCTGCTCCCTTCAGGCACCCGAATAACCCCGGCAACTTCGATTCGACCCTGCCATATTGTGTCGCCACGGAAAACTTCGTCCTGATAACGCCTGCTAACCGGAGAATCAGCGGAGGTCGCAAGAGTGTTTGGCGGAGCAAATTCTTTCGACGTTGCAGAATAGCTGTCTTTTTTCCGGTTTCCGGTAACGAGCGAGCTTTTCGATTCCAGTCGTGCGCCCTGAAAGGTAAAAACTCCGTACTCGTTTTCCGTAATACGAGATCCTTCGATCCGCGCATTAGCCGCACTTCCGTGAGCAACGACTCCATATCTGTTCCGGCTGAGAAGGGAACCCGTCATGTTTAGAGAACCGTCCAGGACCGTAAAAGCTGCCTCGGAATCATGGACCTGAACAGCAGAGACTTCAGCAGTCCCTTGGTCAATAGCAATTCCTGCCCAGCTTGCATTCCTTTTCTCTTCTCCGGAAAAGGTAACCGGCGCTTTGCCGGTGCCTTCAACTACTAATTTTCCGCGAATCGTTATTTCGGTCAGAGGAGAAATGAACTCGGGATCTGTTTTGGTACTTTCCGCTGCGGCAATTCTGATGATTGTTCCCGCCCTGACCGTCAGGGTAATCCCCCGGGGAACCAGAACGTCCTCAGCAACCCTTACTTCGCCCGTCCATACGGTATCTTTGGTGAGAGTGACGGCGTGGGAGATTCCGGGAGACACCACAAAAAACAGCAGAAACAGGAAAGCAACGAAATGTATGCGGAAGGAAATTGTCATAAGGTTTTCAATATAGCCTATATTTCATCAAACAGTAAAGAGGCTCTGACCAGATTGACTCGTTTAATTTCTGATGTTATTGTGATGCTATCTGCGAAGTACTGGTGCCATCAATGATTCGTCTTGTTTATTACGCTCTGATTCTCTGTTGCACACATCTGCCGACACACGCCGCTGCTTCGAGCACGTTACAGACCATTCCGGCGGGCTGTTTTCTCATGGGCAACACTTTTGAGGACGCCTACCATATAGAGAGACCGGCGCATGAAGTATGTATCAGCAGTTTCTCCATGTCACCTTTTCCGGTAACACGGGGCGAGTTTGGCATGTTTGTGGCTGAAACTGGCTACCGTACCGATGCAGAGAAAGATGATGGCTGCAATATTTTTGACGGCAATAACTGGAAAAAGGATCCTGCTGCCACTTGGCGTTCCCCCGGTTTCCTTCAAGAGGCCGACCATCCGGTGGTATGCGTAAGCTGGAATGACGCAGGTGCCTATGCCAATTGGTTGACCCGCAAAAACAACCGGATCTACCGTCTCCCGACAGAAGCTGAATGGGAATACGCTGCCCGAAGCGGGGGAAAAAACGAGCGCTTTGCCGGAGGAGACGACATAGACAAGGTGGCGTGGTATGCCGCAAATTCGGAAAACCGCACCCATTCAGTAGGTAAAAAGCAGGCAAACGGTCTGGGGTTGTATGACATGAGCGGCAACGTCTGGCAATGGTCCGGGGATTGGTACAACAATCGCTATTACCGCATGAGTCCCCGCAATGACCCGTCAGGCCCGGCATCTGGCACAAAGCGCATCTTCAGGGGGGGAAGCTGGTTCTATGACCAGAGGGGCGCACGCACCACGTACCGTGATTTTGCCACCCCTGGATTCAGCAGCAGTTATCTGGGGTTCCGGCTTGTTTCCACGATGCCGGATTCCAGCCCCCCTCAATGATATGACATCCGCTCCTCCTCTTCGGCAACAACCTCTATTCTACGTTAACAGTTCAAAGGGTGCCCCGTGACGCGAATTTGCATAGTGCTTCTCTCCATTACATTGTTTGTTCTAGATGCCAGAACCGCTTCCACAGCACCACCGGAATCAAATAATCCGTTCTATTCCTCCGTACCGTCAGCGTATATGGACGATCCACGCCGCAACGAATGGCAACAACCGGACAAGGTTATTGACTACCTATTCATTAAACCGGGAGAAACCATAGCTGACATCGGTGCCGGCACCGGTTTTTTCTCAACCCGCTTCGCTCGAAAAGTCGGAAAAACGGGGCATGTCTATAGTGCCGATGTTGACGAGACCATGGTGCGGTTTATTGAGAAAAGAGCCCAAAAGGAAGGTCTGGGAAATATCCGGGCGATTCATGCACACCTGAATGATCCGTTGATACCTCGCTCATCTGCGGACGTTGTTTTTATCTGCGATACGTATCTCTTCATAGACAACCGGGTACAGTATCTGGCACGATTACGTGACAGCCTCAAAATTAACGGACGGCTCGCGATCATTTCCTTCAACGCTTCTGCGGAAATCCCTGGCGCCCCCCCACAGCAGCGTATGATACCCAAACAGACTGTCATCACGGAAGCCATTGCTGCCGGCTATGCACCGGAGGCTGATTACCTTTTCTTACCCTTTCAGGATTTTCTGGTTTTCAGAAAGCGGTAAGGTAATAACACCTCAAGGAGATCACCATGAAACGCTCTCTATTGGCACTCGTATTTTTTCTTGCAACCACTGCCCTGGCATATGGTGAAGCGTCCCCCTCTCAGATGCCAGCTTCACCTGAGACAAAAACTACCATTTCCGGCCAGGTAAAGGTCAAGGGCAAAACCCCGATGACCAACGGAGTAGTACTCTTATTTAACAAAATGTGGGGTCCTCCCCCGCATCCTTATAAATACTGGCGTATCCCTGACATTATCTCTGAGACAGATAAATCCGGTAAATTTACTGTTGATGTCCAGGAAGGCACCTACTATTTGATGATCGCCCAGAAAAAGCCTGATGGTGAAATAGGTCCGCCAAAAGGGAACGAGTTTTTGTATTTTCATGGCAACGCCAAGGGAGATCCAAAAACTATCGTTGTTTCCGCCGGATCGAAAGTGAATCTTGGGGTGCTTTCCAAATCATTTATATGGTCGCCGAAGAAGGTGCCACACGACGGAGACCTCACTGCCGCTGAAGGAATAGTTGCCAACCTGGAAAATACACCTGTTGAGAATGCGGTCGTATTTGCGTATTTCAATAGTGACGCCGTCGGCAAACCGGCCTTTGTCTCTGACAGAACGGACAAAAACGGCAGGTTTCAGCTTCGCGTCTACGAAGGCGGCACCTATTATCTCAAAGTTAGAAGCATTATTGGTGGCGGCGCGCCCGAGACAGGTGAATATCAGAACGCAACGAAAGAGTTTGTTCCGGTCGAGGTATTGCTGACAAGCGGGCAACAACTGAAGGGGATCACACTTAAGGTTGATAAGTTTGTTGGAAAGGGCTCCACAGGTACAGTAAAACCTGACAGAATTTGGAAAAACACTAAGAAACTGCAAGGCAAATAAACACCCTTCACTTACTCACCACAATGCCGATACCACATTTACAGCACAAGCGTAAGTACTTCGCCCGGACACGGGGAGTACTTACGCTTGTGCTGGCCTCCTTTCTCTGCTGTCCGCACAGCTCAACAGCTGCCTCCGAAGAAGATGTACCGGGAAAAGCCCTTGGGTACCCAACGGGGCCACCGCTGGCCGAGTCAGGCGAACAGTTCCGCGTTGGTACTTTCAGCCGAATGGATCAACTCTTTCCAAGCAACAAAGTCCGCAAAGGCGTTTCGACACTCCCTTTTACAAAGGCTAAGCAAGAGCCTCACATTACGTATGAAATAAATGGAAGCGTTTTAACTGTTGACGACTACCTGCGGCGTAACCGGGTATCCGGGCTTCTTGTCATAAAAGATGATTGTATACTTGTCGAACGTTACCGGTATGATCGCAAGGATACCGACAAATTTGTATCCAATTCTATTGCGAAGTCGATCACCAGCCTTGCGGTCGGGCTTGCCCTTCAGGATGGCGCCATCTCATCCCTGGACGATAAAGCGGCCAAATATGTTCCAGAACTGAAAGGATCAGCTTACGGCCAGACAACAATCCGGAACCTCCTGAGAATGTCATCAGGCGTCCCGTTCAGCGAGGACTACAGCGGCAATGACGATCTGACCTCTTTCGTTCGGACACTTGCCACCACCGGAGCCGTTGAAACCCTGAAACAGTTCCGTGTCAGGACTGTTCCGGAAGGGACAAAATTCAGCTACGCGTCGAGCGAGGCGCTGACTCTCGGCCTGGTAGTACGTGCAAGCACGGGAAAAGCCCTCTCCGATTATATTTCGGAAAGACTCTGGCAGCCTATGGGGGCCGAGTCTGATGCAACATGGGTAATTGACTCGAAGGGGGTTGAATGGTCATTTGCAAAATTCAATGCGGTGTTGCGGGATTACGGGAGACTGGGACGCCTGCTGGCGAATGACGGGGTATTGCATGGGCGAAAAATCCTGCCGCGTGACTACCTAATAGAAGCGACAGACTGGCATAAACATCCTGAAGCATTCAGGCCAGGACATGCAACCGCTGATCTTGGCTATGGATATCAGTTCTGGATATTTCCGGGAGAGAAGAGACGCTTTGCACTTGTGGGAATCTTCGGGCAGCTGATCTATGTCGACCCGGCGCTGAAACTTGTCATCGTACAAACGGCCGTCGCGAAAAAACCTTCCAGCGCGGAGATGTGGCGCGAATTCGGAGCCCTTATACAAGGGATCAAAACTATCTACGAAAAGGCATCATGCAGCTGACCCGGTTCTAGACTGCCCGCGTTTTCCTCAGTACGTCACGGACCGGGATACATGATCCGGAAACCAAGATCAAGCGCCTGATCATCAGGATAACCGCTGCTGCGCCACGTTGCCTGCGACTGCCTGGCACCATAATGCCAGCTGCCGCCGCGACGGACCCGTGTTGAACTTGTTGCAGGCCCTGAAGGATCCTGCTGGCGCATGGCTGAATATTCCCCACTCCAGTCCTGCACCCACTCCCAAACATTGCCGCTCATGTCATATATGCCCAGCCCGTTAGGTTGTTTCTGCCCCACCAGATGGGTTTTCCCCGCTAGAACCCGTTCATACCAGGCAACGTCATCAGCAGTATTGCTGCCGCAGTAGGTCTCATCTTTCCCGCCACTTCTGCAGGCATATTCCCATTCAGCCTCAGTCGGAAGATAATATTTTTTACCGGTCTGGCTGCTGAGCGCCCTGACAAACTCCTGGGCATCATTCCAGCCAACCTGCTCGACGGGGCAATCATCGCCGCAGCTGTTAAAACGTGACGGGTTATTCCCCATGACCCTACGCCATTGGCCTTGGGTAACTTCATACTTTCCGATAAAAAAGTCGGAGACACAGACTTCATGTACCGGTTTTTCATCGCTGGCGCCTTTTTCAGACCCCATTCGGAAACATCCCCCCGGCACGAAAACAAACTCCATGCCGGTCTGAGCGTTTTTTGAAGTTGCTCGCACCGGTGGCGCATCGGTTTTTCCAGAGCCATTATCCCCTTTGCTTTCAAAGGGTAGAGGTCCTGCCCAGGCAAAAGTGTTCCACAAAAAGATTGCAGCAAGAAGCCGCATCAGCATGGTCATATTTCCTCTGGCACTCATTGGTTTTGTACCGGCGACACGAGGCGGAAGCCCAGAAAAAGGATGCGGAATTCGGGATCAAATCCGTTGCGATCTGAGACCCGGACGCATTCGGAAGCATTTCCCCACCCCCCACCACGGGGGATACGAAGCTTGCCGCTGGCCGGACCGCGCGGGTTGGATTTGGGACTATTGAAATAATATTCCGCATCATACCAGTCGCCCGTCCATTCCCAGGCGTTACCCATCATATCGTGTAACCCAAACGCGTTCGGCTTGAAGCTCCCTACCGGTGCAGCCACTTTATAGCCATCATTGCAGTTGGTTGTTGTCCAGGCCGGCCACTGGCTTTTCGCTGTCAGATCCGCGCCGTTTGCGGAACGGCACGGCCCATCCGGGTCGTTATCCCAGAAGTTCCTTTCTCCCGTTCCTCCCCGTGCAGCATATTCCCACTCCGCCTCGGTCGGGAGCCGGTATGTGCGGCCTGACCGTTTGGAAAGCCACTTTGAATATGCCACGGCATCATTCCACGATACATTTCCCGTCGGCTGGTTATCATCATTCAGTGTGTTTCCTTCATAGGCTCCACTGGAATGTTCCGGTTTAAACATGCGATACTGGGCGTTGGTTACCTCATATTTTCCTATGAAGAAACCATCCAGACACACCTCGTGCGCAGGCTTTTCATCACCCTGCCCGTCTCCGTAGGTATCGCCCATCAAAAAGCACCCTCCCGGCACCGGCATAAACGCCATACCGGTAGATGGGTCGGCAAATGCAGCACCTGAGGCCTTACCCGTTACAGACACCGCACTTTTATCTGTTCCGGCTGCCATTGCAGAATGATCAGCAGTAACAATCAGTGCAGCAATGACGGCAATAAAAATCCGGCTTACCACGGTGTTAATTCCTTCCACTGGCCGTTTTGTTTCTTGTCAGCAGATGCTGCGGATTTACCGAACTGCCTGACATGACAACCGACAACCTTGTTCTTCGACGAATCCGAACTTTTTACTGCAGCAGGCACTCCACTACGATCATCACTGTTCTTGTAGGGAAGCCAGGCTAGGCCGCTGTTCTCCCGCAACCCGGATGGACCTTCCTGAAAGCAATTAGTCTGCATGAGTCTCGGGAGTCCGGAGTTGTGAGATTGGTGACACTTGGAACAGGGGAAGGAGTGTTCCTTGTTTTCTCCCCAACCCTTAACGGAGCGGTGAATAAGTGCGGTTTTGGAATTGCCGGCAAAATTTTCCTTCTTGTGGCACTGCATGCAGAGGCCGCCAAAGGTATCGTCATTTTCCCTGATGCGGTGATCCCCGCCAAAGGTATTGCGGTCAACACTGTATTTCATGCCCTGAATCGGTTCGCGCGGTGCACCGCCCGACATTTTTCCGAAATTCGAATTATCTTCACGATTGGTGACATTAAAGTCGCTGGTACGAGGCGAAGGGCTGCCGCCTTTGCCAAAGTTGGCGTTACCATCGCGGTTCGTCGTGTTGTAGTCAGCGCTGCGCGGGGCACTGCTCTCACCTTTGCCGAAATTAGAGTTAGCGCTACGGTTCGTGGCGTTGTAATCGCCGGAACGGGGGGCACTGCTGTCACCTTTGCCGAAGTTCGCGTTGCCGTCGCGGTTCGTTGTGTTGTAGTCAGCGCTGCGCGGGGCACTGCTGTCACCCTTGCCGAAGTTCGCATTGCCGTCGCGGTTGGTTGTGTTGTAATCGGCGCTGCGCGGGGCGCTGCTCTCGCCTTTGCCGAAGTTGGAATTGGCGCTACGGTTCGTGGCGTTGTAGTCGCCGGAACGGGGAGCACTGCTGTCACCCTTGCCGAAGTTCGCATTGCCGTCGCGGTTGGTTGTGTTGTAATCGGCGCTGCGCGGGGCGCTGCTCTCGCCTTTGCCGAAATTAGAATTAGCGCTACGGTTCGTGGCGTTGTAGTTTCCGGAACGAGGGGCACTGCTGTCACCCTTGCCGAAATTCGCATTGCCGTCGCGGTTGGTCGTGTTGTAGTCAGCGCTGCGCGGGGCACTGCTCTCACCTTTGCCGAAATTAGAATTAGCGCTACGGTTCGTGGCGTTGTAGTTGCCGGAACGGGGGGCACTGCTGTCACCCTTGCCGAAGTTCGCGTTGCCGTCACGGTTGGTCGTGTTGTAATCAGCACTGCGTGGGGCGCTGCTCACGCCTTTGCCGAAATTAGAATTAGCGCTCCGGTTCGTGGCATTGTAGTCGCCGGAACGGGGGGCACTGCTGTCGCCCTTGCCGAAGTTCGCATTGCCGTCGCGATTGGTGGCATTGTAATCAGTTTTACGGATAGGAGTGGACGCCTTGGCCTTTACACCTGCAGGCGGACCGTCTTCCTTGTAAGGAGAGGTAAGCCAGGTCCCTTTGAGGAGAGGGACTGCATACGGCATCCTATCGCCCAATGTCCGGCTGACCCCGTGAGGATCGTGACAGGGGGTACACAAGCCGTTGATTTTACCGTGAGCTGAATAATTGAGAAAACTACCCGACTTCAAATGGCTGCTGGCAACATCTGAACGGCTCTGTCGGTTGGCAAATCGGGACGTAGAGCCCTTTTCACCGGAAGCAAAACGCAGGGTATCCTTATATCCAATGATCGGCTGACGGGCACCAAATGTGGAGCTGAAGCCCCAAGGGGTTTTGCCGGCTTTTGCCGTTTCATGACAATCAAAACAGAGCCCGGCACCCGCATTGTACGGGTTCTTGCTCTTCGCATCAGAGTTGGCTGACGGTTTATATGAGGTATGGTACCCCCCCTTCCCTGAAACAGTATCCTTAAGAATCCCTCCGCTAAAGCTTCCGCCGTAGGTTTGATAGCTGGAAGTGACGCCGGAAACGGTTGAACCATGAGAATTATGGCAGTCAAAACATTCTACGTTTTTAGCTTTGGCTCCGCCCCTGCTGCTAGTAACGTCGCCGTCATAACCGCTGACTGCGCTCCATCCCCCCTGGTTTGCAGCTGAATTCCCATGAGCCGAGAATGCCTTGGTAATCCGGCTTTTCTTATTGGTTGCAGCGGTAGAGTACTTGCCCCATGGAGTAACACCTGACTGGGAATAGCGGGACGCGACGCTCTGAAGATCCCACGCATACTGCCGCGGCGTATTGCCGTCACCAGCAAACGGCTTGACATCATTAGTGCCGTCGTTATGACAGGAGAGACAATGAGCGCTGACCTTTGCTACTTCAGCGCGTTCAGACGGAGTGCCGATTGCTGCACTTCTGAATGGTATTGCCGTGACATTCTTCTTGTATTCCGTCGGACGCACGCCATCCGCCCAGACGACAAGATGAACCGTTGAACCGGGTTTACCAGCCGACTTGGCGTCGTGGTACCGTTTGTTTATCTGACCGTCCGGAGTGCTCTCCCAGTGGCAGGCATAGCAATGCCGGCCTGTGACACCGGTTCCCTGGATGTGATGGGAATTGCCCTGCAGATGTTTCAGAACTCCGGTATGACAATCTACACATTCTTTCGCAGTTGCGTTATAGGCCGACAGAACAATGACACAGAGCATCACCATCAGCATGATTTTATTCCGGAGTCCAATTATGCGCACACGACCTCCCTAAATTTGCAAATAACACACTGTTTTTTTTGAAACTTTATGCATCTGATGTGCCATATAAAAATAGCTTGGAATTATGTATAGTTGTGATCCGGGAGAGTAAAATTCAGGCAGGAACAGCATAAACATGGCAGCAGCAATGCCCTAATTATGGGCATATATGCTTAATAAATATACACTTATTACATTTTCTCCGATCCGCACAAGCTGGACAATGGTGCCGGAAAGATGATATACAGTACGTGTAACGTACTCGTTAAGTCGTGGCGGAGGTCGGAAGGAATGATGAAAAAGATATGCCTGCTGCTCTGTCTTGTCACATTGGCAGCAGCGGCTGAAAGCGGTGCTGAAGTTTCAGCAAAACAGCTTCAAGACGTAACCGGTGTTACGACATGGAGCAGTACCAACCGGAACCGTATTTCCACCGCTCAACCGGATTTCCCCCGTCAGAATGCGGATTTCTCCAAGCCCCTGTCTTTTACGAAACTGGACCATTCCGGAAAAGATCTCCCTGACAGCGCCGATTCCTGGGCGTGTGTACGGGACAACCTGTCCGGCCTCGTCTGGGAAGCCAAAACGTCCGATGGCAGTCTCCACGACAAATCCTATACCTACACCTGGTACAGTTCAGATGAGAACAGTAATGGCGGCAGGATGGGTGTGGAGGGCGAGCCGGACAATACAACCTGTGGGACCCCGGCGGTTGTCGCAGCCGGCTGCGATACCGAAAAATTCGTTACCGCCGTCAACAAGGCCGGCTGGTGCGGCCAGAAGGACTGGCGTATGCCAACCGTCAACGAGCTGTATTCGATCGTCAATTACGGGGCATCGCTACCGGCGATATCAGAGAAATACTTCCCCGACCTGATCATGCCGGCCGGCTTCTGGACGGTTTCGCCGTATGCGGCAAACCCGGCCTTTGCCTGGATTGTCATTTTTGACGACGGCTATGTCGGTTCCTGCGTCAAAAGCTGGGCGTATTACCTTCGTCTCGTACGGGGAGGAAACTGATTGTGGTATTACAACGGGAAGGAATAATTGAAATGAAATCTACTGCTCTTGCATGCCTGCTGTTTTTGTCGCTGTTCCTCTGTACATCACCTGCATCGGCGACCCAGACCTGCCGAAGCGACCTTTCCCCTTCGACCCCAACCGGACGTTTCATAAGCGGCAGCGACGGGACGGTTACCGATACCGTGACAAATCTGACCTGGAAGCGCTGCAGTGAGGGGCTGTCCGGCCCATCATGCGAGACCGGCAAGGCCATTACCTATACGTGGCCCGATGCTCTCAGAATTGCCGCTTCCAGCACATTTGCCGGCAAAAAAGACTGGCGTGTACCGACAATTCAGGAACTTGATACGATAATAGAATATCACTGCACCATGCCGGCAATCAACGCCGCCGTTTTCCCCGCAACCCCCACATCAAACTTCTGGTCGGTTTCACCATTTGCCGGGTACCCCGACGGCAGCTGGAATATTAACTTTAACGATGGTGCCCATGAAACCTGCAACAGAAACTGGAACCTGTATCTGCGTCTCGTTCGCGGAAAAATGCTGAATCAGGAAGGAGCCGGCAGATGAAATTTGCAGATATATTTATCACACTTTCCATAACGGCCATGCTGTTGCCCGTGCCATCGGAAGCGGTACAGACACAGACCTGCCACTCATACTGGCCCAAGGCATCGACCCCCATAAGCCGTTTCACGAACAACGCCGACGGGACTGTTTCCGACAGTATTACCGGACTCACCTGGAAACGCTGTAGTGAGGGATTGAGCGGCGCGCTCTGCGAGTCCGGGACACCGGCAACCTACACGTGGCAGGAAGCACTGAAGAGCGGAGCTGGCAGCACCTTTGCCGGCAAGAATGACTGGAGGCTGCCGAACATCAAGGAACTTGCCACCATTGTGGAGCGCCAGTGCACCATGCCGGCCATCAATGAAATCATCTTTCCGGCAACTCCGACCATGTCCTTCTGGTCAAGCACTCCGTACGATGCAAATCCGGCTTTTGCCTGGAACATCTATTTCCCTTACGGGATCAGCGACGGCAATAACAAGGAGTATAAATTTTTCGTACGGCTTGTACGCGGAGGAAAATAAACCGGCTCTTGCCCGATATAAAAACGACAATGCCGCGAAACCTTTACCCGGTTTCACGGCATTGCTGCTTCCAGAACTATATCTACTGTTCAGCTTACCACTTCATTTTTTCTTTCCACTGGCCGTTATCGCCGCCCGGCATTGCCGCACTGCTGCCGCCGAACTGCTTCACATGACACCCGACCATTTCACCTTTACCGCTCTTTTTATTCTTTGACGTGGAATCGGACTGCTTGCTTTCTCTGGCAGGGGGCGGACCTTCACCTTTCCGGTCCGGCGTCCAGGAGATGCCGCTGTTTTCACGGAGACCGGCAGGACCGGAGACAAAACAGTTGGTCTGCATCAGGCGAGGCAACCCTGAATTGTGCGGCTGATGGCATTTCGAGCAGGGGAATGAGTGTTCCTTGTTGTTGCCCCACCCTTTAACCGCACGATGAATCTTGTCTGATTTCGCACTGCCGCCGCTCTTTTCTTTGGCATGGCATTTCAGACAGAGTCCACCAAAGGTATCCGCATCCTCAGTGATCCGCCCCTTTTCCCCGAACGTGTTTTTGTCGATGAAATACTTCATTCCGGCCATCGGTTCGCGCGGAGTACCAGCCCCTCCAATCCCGAAATTAGCATTTGCCTCCCGGTTGGTAAGACTGAAGTCCCCCTTTTCCCACGCCTCTCCCCGGTTGGCACCGGCATCACGCTTGGCAAAGGCGCCTTTGCCGGCCAGAGTGGCAGGCGGTCCATCCTCGCGATACGGCGACGTCAGCCAGGCGCCCTTAAGAAGCGGCACGGCATAGGGCATTTTATCCCCCAGCGTCCTGCTCACCCCGTGAGGATCATGACATGGCGTACAGAGACCGTTGATGCGTCCTTCTGCAGAATAGTTAAGGAACGTCCCTGCCTTCAGGTGGCTGCTGACGACATCGGTACGGCTCTCCCGGTTCGCATAGCGCGAGGTGGAACCTTTGTCGCCGGGTCCAAAATGCGGGGAATCCTTGTATCCCATGACCGGCTTTGAAGCTCCGAAGGTAGAAGCGTATCCCCATGGCTTTGCCCCTGCCTGTGCCGTTTCGTGGCAGTCAAAACAGAGTCCGGCTCCTGCATTATACGGGTTCTTGCTCCCCTTGTCCGGGTTGGCTGAAGGACGATAGGTCATCCGATACCCCGCCTTGCCCGCAGTTGTTTCTTTCAGGATCGCGCCGTTATAAGTTCCGTCAAAGGTTTTGTAGCTTGAGGTTACGCCCGGAACGGAGGAGCCGTGTGAGTTATGGCAGTCAAAACATTCAACATTCTTTGCCCCGGGTCCTCCCCAGCGAATAGGAATGGCTTCATCGTAGCCGGTGACGGGGCTCCAGCCTCCCCGTGTTGCCGCGGCATTACCATGGCCGGAAAGCGCCTTGGTTACCCTCATTTTGCCGTTACTCTTCGCCGTCGAATACTTGCCCCACGTGGTAACGCCCTTCTCGCTGTAGCGCGAAGCAACGCTCTGCCCATCCCAGGCGTAGACCAGAGGCGTATTGCCGTCTCCGGCAAACGGCTGGATCGCATTGCTGCCATCGCTGTGACAGCCGAGACAGTGGCGGGTCACCTGTGCCACCTGAGTCCGTTCCGACACCTGGCCAATGGCAGAGGGGCGGAACGCAACAGCACTAATTCCATCCTTGTATGCTGCAGGGCGGGCACCATCTTTCCAGATCACCAGATCAACTGCTCCGTGTGAACGCCGGGAAGATTTTTTTGCCGTCCCGCTATGGAATTTCGGATTAATCTGTCCGTCCGGAGTCGCCTCCCAGTGGCAGGCAAAACAGTGCTTTCCAGAAATATCCACTCCCTGGACATGGTGAGAAGTGCCGTTGAACTGCTTCAGCACCTCTCCATGGCACTCCACACACTCTTGTGCCAATGCAGCAGCCGTTGGAACAGCAAGCAGGACGAGCAGACTACTTAAACACCATTGTTTCGTAAACAAACCCATATTAACTCCTGCTTTTTTTATCCTATCTGTCTTTCTTGATTAGGGATACGGGATGATATACCGTTTTTCCCCCGCTCCGTAGCTGGCCTTTTTCTTGTCAACAGCAGCATCCCACTCCATAAGCTTTGCCCTCAGGGTTTCGACAACCTTCGGATTCTGAGCCGCCACATTGCGGCGTTCATGGGGATCAGTCACGATATCGTACAGCTCGATGTCGTTATACTGGAGTGCACTCCCCGTAATATAGCCATACCAGGAAACTTTCTCCAGCAACCGGGGCTCTTTGCGCAGGATCATTTTCCACTGTTTGGTTCTAATAGCGATGTCTCCCGGCGGATACGAACCGGCAGGAAATGCAGAGCGGAGCATGGCACCGTACTCCTTGACCGGCTTCTTTTCCGACTCGGGGTAATTGGTCTGTGAATTTTTAAACTCCAGATACCATCTGCTCAGGGTATGCTCCCACCAGGGGATCCTGTCGATATAGGCATACTCGGTTCCTGTCGCACCTGGCTCACCCTTGATAAGCGGCAGCAGACTGCTCCCCTGCTGGCTGTGGTCACGAGGGACACCGAGATAATCAAGCACGGTCGGCATGATATCAATCCCCTGCACCTGATCGGCAATCCGCTTCCCTCCCTGCTGGCCGTCCGGCAGACGAACGAGAAGGGCACTTTTTACCGCTGACTCGGAGAGATCGTAATGAACGTAGGTATCCCGCTCGCCAAGATCCTCACCATGGATTGAATGGATAATCAGGATCGTGTTTTTGGTCAGGCCGTTCTTTTCAAGCGTATCAACCAGCTGCCCGATGAAATTGTCGGTGTAGCGGATGGCGGCATCGTAGCGCGACACGATATACGAATAGTCGGTCGGCGTCAGTTTGTACACGGGCTTGAAGCCGAGATAGTACTCGTCCTTGTAAAGCCTCATCAGAACATCGTAGGTGGTGTCGTCGGACGCCCCCTCCTCCGCCTTGATGGAATGGAATTTTTCCCAGAACGGTGTATATCCCGGCGGGTCGTAGACAACACGGTCCTCCCGGGGAACACCTGCCGCATAGGGTACATGAATCACACCGCTGGCAATCCACATGAAGAACTTTTTGTCCTTGTTCCTCTTGATCCAGTCAAGCGATTCAACCGGAGCAACCCTGAGTGAAGAGCCGAGCCCTTTTCTGGTCCTGCCGAAATAATCAAACGAACGCGAAAACACATCCCCAAGCTTGATTTCGGTTCCGGACTCGGTGTCATAACGCATGAAGAATTCCGGGGAACCGGAGACCGCCGCGGTCGTGTAGCCGTAATACTTGAGGATTTCCGGCAGCGTTCGGCTGGTAACAGCATCCTTGGCCGTGTCGAAGGCGATCATGCCGTTAACCCGCGGGTATTGTGAGGTGAGGACACTCATCATTGCGACCGGCGTCAGATTTGCCTGGGCAATGGTATTATCGAAGAGGACGGATGATTTTGCCAGGCGGTCCATATTGGGGCTGGTGTCACGCTTGTAGCCGTAGACCCCAAGATGGTCCGGACGCAAACACTGCAGCGACACAAGAATGACATTCGTATCCTTGTAACGTTCCGCAGCAGCCGGAGGATCAGCGGCAAAGCCCATTCCAGCGAGCGGACACATAACTGCCAGCAGAATAAGCGCACTCGTGACAATAGGGGACAACCCGTTAGCTGCACGTCTCAATCTCATGTGGTATTCAACTCCCTTTGGGTGATTCCGGTTCAGGATCAGCAACCGCCGTATTTCTTCATATTGCACTGGATGAGCGACCTGAACTCGATAAGGAGCTCAGCGCAATCCTTGCTCAGGTATTTTTTCGGATTCACACCGGTTTTGACATGCACTCTCAGCAGTTCGCGGGCCAACCCGTTCAGCCTGATCGTAGCCCGGTTCAGCCGGTACCGGTCGAACTGAATGTCGTTGATTATTTTCATGACCGACCGCTCGTAATCAAACCCTGCCAACGCAAAAGCAGAGCGGTACGCGTCTATATAGTTTTTGACATTCAGGTCGTTTTCTCCGGGATTGACGACAAGAGGCGGGGGATTCACCTTTTCAATGGCACCGTTCAGCTTGAGAAACGCCTCATTGGTATACGGCATCGGAATACTGGCCTGGGCGCAGTCTGCAGTCACGGAGCATACAAGCACCACCAAAACTATGAGCAGTGCCGCTGCATATTTTTTATCTAAGGCGTTACCTGGCACAGTAAGAGAACCTCAACATTACGGATAGGGAATAATCAAGGCGGGCCCGGAAGCCGGTTTTGTCTGAACTCTGTTTTTCTGGTTGGCTTCATCCCACTCCAGCAGTTTCTTTTTCAGCTTTTCCACCACCTGGGGGTACTCGCTGGCAACATTTTTCTGTTCCATCGGATCGCGAACCAGATCAAAAAGTTCAATCATTTCCACCGGAAACCTGGTGCCGGAAATGAAATTCCACCAGGAAATCTCTTCGAGAAGCTTGCTCCGCTGCCGCAAAATCAGTTTCCACTGGTTGGTCCGAATGGCGATACATTGGGGAGGATATTGCCCGCCGCCGATTTTTTCCTGCAGGAGTGTGCGATAGTCCTTCATTTTACCTGTTTCCAGCGGTGTATACTGAGCTTCACGCTCGGACTGATGCTCCAGGTGCCACCCGCCCAACACGTATTCCCACCACGGCAGGCGATCGATAAACGCATATTCGGACCCCTTGTACCCCGCCTCGTCACCATTAACCAGCGGCATCATGCTGGCCCCCTGGGCTTCATGGTTGGCCGGAATCTGCAGATAATCCAGGATGGTCGGTAGAATATCAATCCCCTGGGTCTGCCGGGCAATCCTCATTCCGGCTTTCTCGTTGCCCGGAAACCGGAACATCAGGGCAGCCTTTACCTCGGTATCATAGACATCGTGATGGAAAAAATAACCATGTTCGCCAAGGTTTTCCCCATGAATCGAGTGGAACACCACCAGCGTTTTCCCGGACAGTTTGAGGGAATCCAGGGTATTCAGCAGTTCACCGATGAACATATCAGTGTAATAAACACCGGCATCATAGCGGCCACGAATAAAATCGACGTCCTTCTGTTCAAGCCGGTAAATCGGCTCGAAATCCAGATAATAATTACCCTTATAGACATGAAAAAGCGCCTCGGTCGGCACGCCGCGGTCAACGTTTTCCCGCCCGAGCCGGATGGGGAAACGATCATAAAAAGGGGTATAATCAGAGGGATCGAATTTCGATTTGTACGGCTGCGGAACCGTCTGGGAATAAGGGGGGTGCAGCATCCCGGTTTCTACCCAGAGAAAAAACTTCTTATCCTTGTTTGCCTTCAACCAGTTGAGGGCGGCAACCGGATTGACCCTGGTGCTGCCGGTCTCATCGGGCATCGTCCTGCCGTAAAAATCAAAGGAGCGGGAAAAGATGTCCTTCGGGTTGACAATCTTGCCGGACTCGGTGTCATACCGCATGAAGAATTCCGGAGAACTGGCAACTGCTGCCGTTTCGTATCCGTAGTACTTCAGTATTTCAGGAAGAGTCCGTTTGGCAACCTGGTCACGGGTGACTTCAAAGGAGACCATCCCGTGCTGACGGGGATACTGACCGGTGATGACGCTCATATGCGCGACCGGAGTCAGATAGGAGTGGGCGATTGAATTTTCAAACAGCACGGACTGACCGGCAAGCCGGTCAATCTGGGGACTGACTCCCTTTTTATAGCCGTACGCCCCCAGATGGTCCGCGCGCAGGATGTCCACGGATATCATGATGACGTTGGTATATTCATGCTTCTCACGCGGGGACGCCGTAGCTGCGGCAGCACCGGCGCTCCCGGGTGAGCAGAACATGACCATGGCAAACACAGCTGCTGCGGCACTAACCATCTGTTCGAAACAGCTGCTCCACCTGTTCATCATTTCTTCTGGGCTCCTTTGGCCTGTGAATCATACACCGGGTTCAGACCGGGTATCCATTGTTTGGCATTGAGATCGTGGCCGATTGCCTTAAAGTGCGCAAATATGCGTTGTTCCAGTTCATAAGCTTTTCTCGGTTCCTGATCCACCAGATTTTTCGTTTCGTGGGGGTCTTTTTTCAGGTTGTACAGTTCCCGACTCTTGTCCTCCAGAGTATAGATCAGCTTCCAGCCATCCTTGGTCTGAATGCCGCGCTTGTAGGTGTACTGGCGGTAATCGGTTTCAAAGAACACGTCCTTGGCCACCGGTTTCCCTTTCAGGCCGGAGACAAGGCTTGCACCGCGAAGCTGCTTTGCAGCATTTTCCGGCATCTTAACATCAAGCAGATCAAGAACCGTCGGCATGACATCAATACTGCTGATCTGGTCCTTGATAACCTTGCCGGTTTTCTGTTTCGGCAGTTTGATAATCAGCGGCACGTGAATCAGCTCATCATAGAGACTGAAACCGTGGTCGAAGCGCCGGTGTTCATGGAACTCCGTGCCGTGGTCGGATGTCAGCACAAAGATGGTCTTGTCCATCAGCCCCATCTGCTCATATTCTTCGAGGAATTTCTTGAATCTGGCATCGGTGCGCTGAATCTTTTCATCATAAATAGCGCGCCAGAACTGGACGTCCGCATCTCGCAGCTCTGTTTTGCCGTTAGCCAGTCCCTCTTCACGCAGGGCTTCCTGCTCCTTGGGAGTTCCGGTGTACTTTTTGTCGTATCCCTTCTCCACAAAGCGATAATCGAAGCCCCCCTCAGGCTCGTTCTGCCCATGCATGTCATAGCCATGCAGGAACATGAAGAACTTCTTGTCCTTGTTTTTCCGGAGCCATTCCAGTCCTTTGGGAATACTGACCCCCATGCTGCCGAACTTGCCCTTCTCAAAGAAGTACTCATCAAATCCCTGGGAGTAGCCGAAGCCTCCGCTTACACCGGCGTTGCCGGTAAAACCGCCGGTGGCGTAGCCATTTTGTTTGAGCACTTCTGCCAATGTCACCAACTCCGGAGAGAGCTTTTTCAGATTCGACAGAACGTTGTTATTAGGAGGATTAAACACGGAGAATTTGTTAGTCAGACGGTGTTCGGAAGGGTACACACCGGTGAACCAGGTCATTGATGCCGGAACCGTCCAAGATGCCACCGAGATCGTATTGGTGAAGTTGAATCCCTTCTTTGCCATGGCGTCAATGGTCGGAGTCACGTTACGTTGGTACCCCAATGCTCCGACATGAGCGGCCTGCAAAGCATCAAAGCTGACAAAGACCACGTTATAGTCCTTGTATTTCATCGGCAGTTTCGATAAGTAGGCCGCTTCTGCGTTCCCCATCATGAAACCGGGCATGGCCACGGTTGCCGCTACGGCACCGGCACCAACTGCAGCATATTTTATAAACTCTCTGCGGTTAATCAATTTCACATCCTGCTCATTCTGCTTCTCGTTCATTGACATCTCCTTGGTAGTTTAGATCACGAACACGCCCCGAAAAAGTCCGCTATATCACTGACTCACTTCGTGGTGCATAAAGACTGGTTGTGTAATATCATATAGTTGAAAATTAAAAGCAACAATCACATGCAATTGCCATTCCTCTTAATAAACGTCCAGATCTCTCCCGACAGCCAGCTTCCCCTTGTACTTCTTCATCTCCTGCAGAATATCATCCGGCGTTGAAGCACGGGGGCGGCGGTCAGGACGAAGTGTAATCGGATTATGATAGGTAACCAGCAGACCCGGCTTGGCTCTTGAAGCGAGCTCAACCAATTGAGAGGTGGTGGTGTGGTACTTTGCCACATACGCCGGAATATCATACCCCTGGGAATTGGGGCGCATCGGATTGTTGACAAACTTGAGCGTCTGCGCTTCATGCACCAGGACATCGCAGTTCCGGCAGGCATCAATCGTAGCCTGTGTCGGAATCGTATCGCCACTTATGACAATGCTGCGGTTAGCGGTATCGAAACGGTAGCCAAAGGTTTCTTTCCAGTCGCCATGACGGGTCGGAAATGCCGTCACCGTTACGTTGGCATCCTTGTAGACGACGCCGGCGGCAATCTCATGGGTATTGACCCGCCAGCCGTCCGGAGTTCCCTGTTCCATTCCGGACGTGCGAATTTGTATATCTTCGCGATACGCGGCCAGAATATGTTCCGTCATGGCCCCCAGCCCCTTCGGGCCATACACTTCAAGAGGCTCCTTGCGCCCCATAACCCATGGGGTCAGGATGAGATCGGGATAACCGGCGGTGTGATCGGAATGCAGATGGGTTAGAAAAACAACACGGATGTTCGTCGGATCCAGTGCCGGGATACCACGCTCTAGCTGGGCAGCGGCGGCCCGCCGCACCACACCGGGACCAAAATCGACCAGATACACGCTGTTATTGACAACAATTGCCGTCGAAGGACCGGAGCGGTCAGGATCAGGTTGGGGGGTGCCGGTGCCGAGCAGAACAACCCGGGTTCTGTTTTCCTGCAGTACAGGCTGCTGTGCAGAGGATGGGGCTATCAGCACCAACGGCAAAAACATTACGGCAACAAACCGGACAAGGCATTGCGTCCAGCGAGTAATCTGCATGTGGAAAGTCTCCAGTACATTCAAAGCAGCAACATAATTGCTATACAATTTTGGTAAAGAATAACACTGGGAATTCAGCACCGTCAATGGGATTATCATTACTCCATATGAGGAACGGGCTACACCACGTTATACGATTTCAGAAATGCAACGACAATCCCGGCGGCTTCGTCCACCGTCTTGTCCGTTGTATCAAGCATGATTTCCGGAGCCTGCGGTTCTTCATAAGGGGCGCTGATGCCGGTAAAATTGGGGATCTCACCGCTGCGGGCCTTTCTGTATATTCCTTTCGGATCGCGCTGCTCGCAGATTGCCAGCGGCGTGCTGACATAGACCTCGACAAATTCGCCGGCCGGCATGAGATTCCTGACAATCTCCCGTTCTGAACGATACGGTGAGATGAAGGCGGTGATGACGATCAGCCCGGCATTGGCCATCAACCGCGCCACTTCCCCGACCCGCCGGATATTCTCCACCCGGTCGGCCTCGCTGAAGCCGAGATCCCTGTTGAGACCATGGCGGACGTTATCGCCATCAAGCAGCATGGTGTGGCGTCCCATATCGTGGAGCCGCTGTTCCAATGCGTTGGCAACGGTTGATTTTCCGGAGGCGGACAGGCCGGTCAGCCAGATGACGCACGGTTTTTGCCCCTTGAGCGCCGCACGGCTGGCGCGCTCCAGAGCACCATGGTGCCAGTACAGGTTGGACGCTGCTGCTTCAGCTTTCGAACTGTTCATACCAGACACCCGTTTCTAAAAATTTGATCTACGTGCCGCCAGAGTGTTATTTGCGCCCGATGGTGCCGGTGGCGCAGGCCAAGCCCCCCGCCCCGCCGATCAACTGGGTCAGCTCAAGCTCTGCCGCAACGATCAGACCGGCCCGCCGGTACAGCTCTTTTGTTTCGGGACAACCGGCCGTCATAAAGATTGTTCGCGGCGCAACCGTCACGATATTCATCGCCTGCCGGGTGCGCACCTCATCATTTTCAGGAATCCTGACAACGGCAACTTGCTGCGCTTCAAGCAGCGCAATAACCTCCGGATCGACAATACCGTCGCGCACCAGCACCAGGTCACGGTCAACGATCTGCAGCGAACCGAGCAGATGCTGGGTCGTCACCTGATGCGACGGCACGGCACGACATTCCACCCCCTGCCGGGCAAGCACCACCCCGATCTGGCGATACCCTTCGGTATTGGTTCTGTTGCCGACCCCTACCAAAACAAGATCATCCCTCAGCCAGAGGGCATCGGCTCCCTCGAATGTTCCCGATCCGGCAACGGTGTGCAACAGCGGGACGCCGGATGTCTCCAGGGAACGGGCGACATAGAGCGGTTCATGGCGGCGGACGCCATGGGCCATATTGGCCAGCACGGCCCCCTGCGGGGTCATGAAGCAGAGGTCGCGGCAATACATCATGTTGTAACGGTACCAGCGGTCATCATCCAGCGGCGCATGATCCACCAGCGTAACCGTCACGCCGCGTGACGTAAAAGCGGCAATGACGGCATCGAATTCCGCCATCAGGGCAGGATAGTCAATGGAACGGAGGTGGAGAATCCGGGCGGGGTCCGGATACGCATGGAGTTCGGAACCGGGGCGGTACAGCAGCACCGAGGCGAGCGTGCCGTACTCTGAATGGAGGCCGTACGAGGTCACAGCCACCCTTCCCTGCTGTCAGACCGGTAGCCGAGCATTTCTGCCATTTCCCTGATGTGCGGAGCATCCAGCACCCGGCCGATCATGTCCTCCCGCCGTTTCCAGCGGTACAGCTGCGGCGGCAGCGTGGACTGAACCACCGGCAGCGCATTCAGCGGCAGCGCCGCACACTGCTCCGGCGGAACCCCCATGAAGTCAAGCAACCGCTCGAACTCCGATAGCCGTGACTCTGCCCCCCGGATGATATCCTCGAAATGGACCGCACAGGAACTGCGGCGGTTCACCTCCAGGTAACGCAGGATTTCCGTGTTGGCGGAACGCCACTGGAACGCGCACACATCCACCAGCTCGCGGTCAGCAACAGCCTGCCACCCTTCAGGGAGATCGAAATTCCACCAGTCCCGCCCAAAGGGGTACAGCTCGCTGTACCCCTTGATGCGCAGCTCCTTGATGTCGCTGCCCGAATCGAAGTGAGGCTGCAGATTGTGCGAGAAAAAGCCGCGATGCAGCCAGCCGTCGTAGATGCCGTTGATGGTGGCCGCCGGATTGCGCTGCAGATGTATGATGCGGATATCGGCAGCGGGAAAAAGCCGCTCCACCAGGTTCATCCGGTAGCAGTCAACGGTCGATTTCAGCAGAAGTATTTTGCCGGCAAGATCGTTCGGGCTCGGCCTGCGCCGTGGCGGCAGCAGAATGAACGGCGGTTCTTCAACTGTAAAGCGACTGTCAGGCGGGCCGGCCGGCAGTTCGGTGTACGGAAAGCGGAGCGCCACCCGGTCGGTGCTGATGTCGTAATAGAACGGGTTGATCTGCGGCCACACCGATGCAAGGCGCTCCAGCAGATGCAGATAGAACTCTTCGACTGCAAAGGTGCGGTTCCGCTCGGCGTACTCCTGAAAGGCACCGGTGACACATTCCCGCAGCATCGACGCATCGTTGACAATATCCGGCCATTGCAGCGAGAGGCGCAGCTGCAGGTCGTCAATATACCTCCCGGCATCAATCCGGCTGGTGACGGTTTCCGTTTCCGCCAGAAACAGATCGGAGAGAAAATCCCGCGACAGCCCGGCGTAATCCACCACCTCGTCAAGCAGTCCGTCGGCAATTTTGTCCGAGGCATAGGGGTCGAAACGATGATGGTCACTGTTCAGTTTGTAAAACGGCGCAGCCTCGCCGGTAAGGGCGTAGACCTGCGGCAGCTTGCTCAGCAGGGAATAAAGGAGGCTGGAACCGGAGCGGGACGAGGAATTGATGATCACCACCCGCTTGATGTCGGACAGTGAATGCTGCAGCAGCGGAGTTTCAGCGTACTTCGCCAGGATATCAGCGCGAAAGCGGTTGACCGTTCCGATAGTCCGGATCAAATCAGACATGGGGAACAGTCATCCTGCGCAGAATGCGGATTGAGGTCATGTAGATGTTTTTGCGCAGGCGCGCCACGGAGTTGGTATCCTTGAGCAGATGATGCATTTCGGCCTTCAGCTTGAGTCGCAATTCCGTCACCTTATAGCCGGCTTTTTCCTGCAGTATATCGACCGGCAGCGCCTTCAGTTCATCATACGGGTGGGTCAGCGGGTAGCCCAGTTCAGACAGCTCATCACAGGCAAGCGCTTCAAACAGCAGAATTTCCTCGTCGGTCAAAAATCGGCGAAACTTCTGTGCATTGCCACTCATGACCGGCTTGGCGGTATTCTCCCATGAGATGCTGAGGCTGCCCGACTTCTTTGCTTCACCGGAGCGGTGATATTCCAGCATCCCCTCCTCGAAAGCCTCGCCCAGAAAGCCGCACAGCCGCCGGGTGGTCGCTGCAGGCTCAACAATCAGCTCTTCGTATTTCAGCAGCATGATCTGCTCCGGCGGCAGCTTGGCCAGCCAGGAGAGGCCGAGCCGCTGTTCCCGCTGCCAGCGCCGGACGGAGTAGTAGACATGGAAATGGTTGAATATCGAGGTCTTGGCCGACACGGCCACATCGCGTCCGTCGCGCACCATGAAGATGAAGCGGGCATCCGGATGGCAGCGCAGAATCTCCGCCACATGCTCGATCATGAAGGTGCTTTTGCACGCCCAGCGACGCTTTTTGGTGTAAGCCAGATACTGATCGTAAACCTGGAAATAGACCGCCAGCAGGTTCCGGTCAACGGCCTTTTGAAACACCTGCTCCCGGTCCGGCCGGATCTCCCACGGATAGGTGTGCAGTTCGACCATCCGGCAGACATCGGCAATCAGCCGCCGGAAGTTGGTGTCAACCGTCAGGTTGCCGTACAGATGTTCCAGCGGGCCGAAAAACTTCGTGATATGGGGCGGATGCGGCACGGCGATACTGCTGTGCGCATTGAGCATCAGGCGAAGCAGATTGGTGCCGGAGCGTTCGGTGCCTATGATGAAGATGGGGCCGGACACGTGGTGCAGGTCTATTTTGTTGCCGTGGCAATCACCAGCAGCATGTCGTCCATGATGTCGTCATCAACAAAGCGAATGTCGTGGATCTCCTTGAAAGCCTCGTCGGCGGTGCGATAGAGCTCCCGGATCTTATCCATGTTTTCCTGGGGGATGGCGCCGTTGTCGATCCACTGGTTGACCGATTCGTCGCTCAGGTATTCGACGTTTTCTACGTCCCGGAAACCGGCTGTCTCAAGGGCAGTAGCCATATCGGCCGGCATCAGGTAGTTGCGGCGGGCCGGGTTGCGCAGCTTCTGGATGGCAAATGCGAGCTCCCGGTCAGTCTCGTTGTAGGCGGTCAGGTGGCAGAGCACGACCCGCCCGCCCGGCTTGAGCACCCGGTAAATCTCGGGAATCGCCTTGTCCAGTTCGGCGAACTGAAGCCCCTGGCGACAGACAATGGCGTCGAAGCTGTTGTCGGCAAACGGCATCTGCTCCACCGGGGCGAAGACGATCTCGTCCATGCAGCCGGTCGCATGTTTGGCCATATCAGGGCTGATATCCAGGCCGGTCACCTTCTTGACCTTGCCGAAGAATTCCTTGGCAATCAGGCCGGTGCCAGTGGCGATGTCCAGCACCTCGGACCCGGGCCCAGCTTCCGACAACTGGAACATGAGGCGGATCAACTCCTGGTCTGCTACCCAGTTGGAGGAGCAGTTGTATTTCTGCGCCCGGTTTTTAAAATGAATCTCGGCTTTTTCCATTAGAGGAACTCCTTCAGGCGCTCCTGGCGGATCAGCAGCAGTTCGTCAAAAGCGGCGCGCAGCTGCGGTTCCGGCAGGTCGGTCAGATTGATAATTTCGTCATTGGCATCGTTTACCTTGCGCTCGGCAAGGGTGTTCAGGTACGCAAGCGGATCGGTGATATACCCCCGCTCCACAGCCATGTCGTATATTTTGGTCCCCGGAAACGGGGTGAGGTATTTGATGGAGATTGGAATGACCGCGCTTTCCTTGCAGAATTCCATCATTTTGCGAAGCGACTCTTCGCTCTCCCCCGGCAGACCGACAATGAGATTAGCCGCAACCTTGATGCCGGCCTTGACCGTTTCGGCTACTGCATACTCAATTTCTTCCACCTTGGTCATCTTGTCGGCAAGATCAAGAACCGTCTGATCCAGCGACTCCACACCGTACCAGATATCGCGACAACCGGAGTCGTGCATGTAGCGGAGCAGTTCCGGCTTGATCTGTTCCACCCTGGTCGAGCAGGTCCAGGTAATATTGTGCTTTTTCAGCACATCGCAAATGAGGTAGGAACGCTCCAGATTAGAAGTGAAGGTCAGGTCATTGATATAGAAATAGCGGATACTGTGCTTGGCAACAAGATCGGCGACCTCCCGCTCAAAACGCTCCGGACTCTTGTAGGAGAGCTTGTGCATGTTGAGGAAGCAGAATGAGCAGCGTCCGTAGCAGCCGCGCGAGGTGGTCAGCCCCAGCTCCGGGATTTCCGGATTCTGCTGCACACTGGGGAACAGGAACAGGTCGGGAATCGGCAGCACGTCCAGATCCATCAACTGTGTACGGCGCGGCGTAACCGTCAGCTCGCCATCGAGGAGCAGGCCGAGGCCGTGGATGGCGGTAGCCCCCGCAGGTGCCCCCCCCGCTTCGATGTAATCCAGCAGCTCCAGCAGGGTCGCTTCGCCCTCGCCCAGAATCGTATAGTCCGGCTTCATGCTTTTGATGAGCGGCTCTGGAATTGAAGAAACCAGCGCCCCGCCGATGAGAGTGACAATCTGCGGGTTCAGCTCCCGTACCCGTTCGATTATCCGGACATTGACCGGGTAGGAATCAATAAAGGTCGGCATCGCCATGATGCCACCGCGCCTGGCCGCATCCTGGCAGGCATCCTCAAAATCCTCACCCATACGCAGATCGCGGATCTTGACATCCCAGCCGGCCAGTTTTGCCATGGTCGCGATGTGGCTGACCCCTTCAGTCGGAGTTTCCAGCAGGAACTCGCGGTTGGGAGTCGGCACCTGGGGCGACGTAGGGAGGATCATGGTAAAGGCGGGCCGTGAGGCGAGCGGCCGGGGATTCGCTACGAGCGCGGCAATTCTGGTTTCATCGGCACTTCTGGTCATACGTTGTCACCTGGCTTTCTCTGTACGAATTTTTCAGCGTTTTCCAGATAGACGTTACCGCCGTTGCTGTAGTCGTAGGGGCGGACCTCGATCCGGTAATTGATGTCACGATAAA
>MGZJ01000040.1:75668-75782 GCA_001802645.1 Geobacteraceae bacterium GWC2_53_11
GCCGCAAAACTTGACGAAGCCGGGATTCTCGATATCTTCTTCGATCGACTGCTCCTCGGAGAGCCATTCCAGGTGCTTTACCTCGTCACGAATCAGCCCGTCCCGCAGGCACTG
>MGZJ01000041.1:0-17870 GCA_001802645.1 Geobacteraceae bacterium GWC2_53_11
TCGGCCGTTAGAATCATTATTTCATTATAGATTATTTACCAGCCTCTTTATTCCATCCTTCAACATCGGCACATTCCAGTTTAAAAGGTAACCAAGTCGGCAGCCTCTCATTTTCAGATACGTAAGAAGCTGTGCCTCATGAATCGGTAATAACCGTTCTACTGTCTTGTTTTCTATGATTATCAACTCTTCAACAATCATATCAATGCGGTACCCCGCATCTATCCTGACTGCTTCGTATTGTATCGGAAGAGTGAGCTCACATTCGATTCGTAACCCCATTTTTCTGAGTTCATAGTCCAAGCATTTCTGGTATGCAGATTCCAGCAGCCCAGGACCCAGCGTCCGATGCACCTTGATAGCCGCTCCGATTACGGTATTGCCCAGTTCCTCAATATTCATGTTGCGCTCTTTTGTTTTTAATGTATTTCAACCGGAAAACTTATCATTACCGCAAAGACGCGAAGTACGCAAAGAAGGCAAGAAATCAAAGCGATACTATCTTGTACTCACCCTTTGATCTAACAGCTTCAGGTTTAATGTTTCGTTTTTCTTAGCGTTCTTTGCGTCTTTGCGGTTCAAAAGTTGTTAAACGTCTTGACGTCACAACGTCACAGCACTATTCTAACAGACAGGAGGTACAAATCATGGGCGCACTTACCAAACGAGCAACCGTCTATTTCGATCCGGCTCTGCATCGAGCCCTTCAGCATAAAGCGCTGGAGACATCCCGTTCTCTCTCCGACATCGTCAACGACGCGGTACTTGGCGCACTGATGGAGGATGCCGAAGATCTGGCAGCTTTTGAAGAGCGGGTCAACGAGCCGCTGGTTTCCTACGAAGCCGTACTGAAAGAGCTCAAGGCCAATGGCCGTCTATAGTATCTTCTTCAAGGAGTCCGTCAGGAAGGATCTCGACGCCATCCCGAAAGGTGACCTGCTGCGGATCATGGAGCGGATCGGAAACCTCGCCGATGATCCCCGTCCCGCCGGAAGCGAAAAACTCTCCGGGCATAACAAATACCGCGTTCGTCAGGGAAATTACCGCATTGTTTATTCCATTCAGGATACCGAGCTGACCGTCTGGGTTGTCAAAGTCGGCCACCGCCGTGAAGTGTACCGTACCTGATCCCCCCCGCCCGTTTTTACCGGATAATGTTTTTCAGCTTCAAGATTACCTCAAGATGACTCATGATTTTAAAAGCCTGGTTCTAAATCCCAGTAATCTAGAAGTAATCATGAGGCTATAACATCTTTGTTTCTCCGTTTTACGGAATCTCCACACCAAGAGCGTCATACAGCTTGGCGGATACGGTGGGAAAAGCTCCGGCATCTAAAATTGCATTCACGAACGATACAGTCGCTATCTCACCGGTTCCTGAGAATGCTCCGGTACTGATAACAGCAATCTTGATAGTTCCCGGAACATTCGTGTTGGCAGCCATCAGTGCGCCGGAAATGAAACTGCCCTGGGTGACCGTAGGAGAAGAGTACGTTGAACTGTTATAGTCGAGCGTGATTTCCATGCCGGCAACACCGGCGAAGTTGGCGGCTTTTATGGTATAGGCACTGCCATTTGTCGTGGCAAGCGACACCGATGGACTGTTGCTCGGCGCTGATCCGCCGCCGCTGCCGCAGCCGGATAATAAAGCCAGGATGAGCAGGAGTAGTGAAGTCTGGACACATTTACGAGCTATTATTGTGTTCAAATTTCCTCCGCAATTTTCTTAATGGTGGCGTGGACATACTGGAGAGATAATCGGCCTTTTCCAGCAGGCGGTGGTTATTGAGAGTCCAGCACTCCAGGCAGACCGTAGCCGAGCGAAAAGTTGCTGTTACTGTCCTGCAAGAGGTTCTCTCGTCCAGCAGTTCTTAGCGGCTCGTTTTTGCCCGTAAATACACGCTTCTAAGGGTCGAAATATATTTATTACTTCATGTTAGATTTGCAATTACAGCATGTTAGTTTGGTCCGACCCTAAACGTATTTTTCCCGTGGAGCCTTGGATTTAACAGGCTTCACGGGGTATGTTTGCTACAGAATGTCTCGTGTCAGGGGCTTTCCATTCACTCCTTTCAGACGGGATTATTTTACGTAATTTGTAGTATCCCAGATGATGTAACTAATGAATGCAAGTAAGAAAATTACTATAACCATATCAATAATCTTTTTTGTAAACACTCCAAAATACTGGTACTTAACCTCAAATTCAGCTTTACAAAATGGACAAATTACGTTGTTTGCTTTGTTGATTAGATCAAGTCGCATTGAGTTATCAAAAAGAAATTCCTTGTACAATCTTAAGCTAGTGAGGCTATATCGCATGTTTTTATTCATATCAAAAATTTGATTGCACTTAATGCATAAAATTGTTTTCATGCCGCACCTCTCTGATCAAGCTAATTGCAACACATTTTTTTGCAGCTCACCAAATTTGAAACTCCATAAGTTCCTGAAACAGAAAAGTCTCTACCTACTGAAACGCCAACCAAAGCACCTAACTCGATTGGAGTAAATGCGCTACCCAAACGTAAATATGCGGCCCCAAAACCTCCGCCTGGGCCGGTATTGGCTTTCGGACTAAACGTGATACCTGCTTGAACCACGGCTAAAGAGCCATTGAAGTGACTGGGGTCTATTCTGTCATCATAATCTTCAAATACAGCAGACCCGCGTGTGCCTGTTGCCTTTTTACCAAAACCGACACTAAATCCTATAGCTCTCACTTCAACTACAGCCTTTTCACTATTTACACATTCTGATTCGAGGAAATAATTAAATACAGAAACACCTCCACCCCAGACAAAACCTCCAGAATAGCTTGTTCCTGTCCATCGTACTAATCCGGAGGGATCTCTATAACTCACCGGATTTGCGCCAACATACGAAAATTGATTTATCCCCCCATCAAACCCTGATGGATCTTTTTGTAAAAATATTCCAAGCTGAGAATCATAAGTCCTAGCTCTATAATCAAGCAGCCCCGTTTCAATATCAAAAATCCTGCCCGTGTAGGTAAACGGCTGCATCGGCGCAATACCACCCTTCAAATTACCAAACGAATCATACTCATACGCCTCAACAACCTTCTGTTTTTTGTCTGTCAGAGCGACTACCGAGCCAAGCCCATCAGCGTGATAGAAGTATACCTCATTATCTCTGGTCATTGCCAAAGGTTCGTCAATTCCGGGGCCATGTACATATTTCGTGGCTTCGGTCTTTTTGTGCCGCCCGTCGCCGGTCGTTTCATACTCAAGAATGATGGCCTGTCCATCGTAAACGTATGTGTGGGTGACCGAGTCATCGTCATCCTTCTTATCACGCTTTGCTACCTTCTTTTCAATACGTCTGCCCAGCGGATCATACTTGAAAGTGACGGTCGTATGCTTATCCTCTGCCTTGATCAGCCGGTTTTCGAAGTCGTAGCTGTAACTCCACCCGTTAGCGTCATGATGTCCGTTGTCATGGTGGTCATCGTCCTTGTCATTGTCGCGATGCTCGCCTTCGTGTTTCTCTTCGTGTTTGTGGTGCCCCTTGGCAACCATGTTGCCGTTGTTGTCATAGCTGAAGTCGGTATGTTCCTTTTTCAGCAGTTCGTTACCTGCGCCATAGAGGTAGGCGGTGTGCTGTTCCGGACCGGTCAGGCGGTTGCCGACCGGATCGTAGCTGTAGGTTTCGGCTTTGTCGTGGCGGTTTGGCTGTGCCGTAAGTAGACGGTAGATGGCGTCGTAGCCGTATGAGGTTCTGCCATCCGGCTCTGTTTTGGTCATCCGATTACCGACGTTGTCGTGTGTGTAGGCGAAGCTGGCAATGATCCTGCCGTTTGATTGCTTGTGCTCCAGGCTGGTCAATCGGCCTGCCGCGTCATAGGCATAGTTGGCTGTTGCGCCGCTCGGATAGGTTAGTTTGCTCCTTCTGCCCAGCTTGTCATAGCTGTAGCCGTACGTTCTGCCGCCGCCGTTGGTGATGGTGGCCAGTCTGCCGGTGCCGTCATAGGAGTAGCTGACCACGCTTCCTTCCGGGTAGATGGTTTTGGTCTTTTTGCCAGTGGTGTCGTAGCTGTATTGCAAATATCTGCCGTTACTGTCGGTTGACGACGTCATCCTCCCCGCCGCATCGTAGCTGAAGTTGTAGGCGATGTCCTTGTTGCTGGCGGTAAGCATGTTGCCCTTGGCGTCGTAGGTGAAGGTTTCCTCCGAAGCGTCGGAATAAGTTTTCTTCACCAGCCTGCCGTTGCCGTCGTAGCTGTAACTGGTGGTGTTACCGTTGGCATCAGTCTTGCCGGTCAGATTCCCTTTGGCATCGTAGGCGTAACTGGTGACATTCCCTTTCGGGTCGGTTTCCTTACTCAGTCTTCCCAGTTGATCGTACAGATAACTGGTGCTGTTTAGGAGCAGTCGCGGAACTTGTCAGTGTCTTTGATGCACTTGATGCGGCTTTTGAACTTGTCACTTTTGTCTTGATCATGATGATCTCCTTTTTGTTCGGAATAGTGCCATTGGAGAGGTACTGCGGGTAAAATCAATGTTCATGCTGTTTTTTTAAAAATACGCCAACAGACAGCATATCTCCGCAATCCTCAAGATTATTATTGTACATATTTCCTTCTCCTTATTGCCTCTCTTGCCCCTGCAAACTATGACATCAATAAATTCAGGCAAACTTCCTCTACTGACGTCACAAGCAATTTATGAACACATCAATGAACCAGTGCATTAAATGAATAATAAGGAGATGCCCCCGATACGTTCGCAATTCCAATAGATAATGTTGTTCCAACAGTTAGCTGTCCACCAATACAAACCGAAGCAAATCCAAATGAGTAACCTTCAATGGCAGGATACGTTGTTTTTGCCGAACCAGAGATTGATGAGTAGCTTGCCGCTCCGGAAGTTGAGAATGGAATTTTTGAAAAATTGGCAGAGGTCAGAGGAGCAGAACTGTTGCAAGAAAGTCCTGGTACATTAACCACTGAAGTTGACGATAAATTGCTTCCTCTTACAACTACAACAACATTGTTCCATGAAGTAATCCCCGAGCTAAAAGTCAAAGCATTTGAGTTAAAATTGTAAACTGTGGCAGAGGTTATTGAGATTGGTACTGTTACAGAGGCTTCGTTTGAAAGACCGCTGATACCAGCGCTATTGATAGCTTGTACTCGGTAGTAATAAGTGTAGCCGCCTTGAACACCGGAATGTCCATAGTCTGTTGTACTTGTAGAGCTAAGAAAGCTACTGCTGGTTGTTACCCCAGGTGATGTGCTCCAGTACACCTTGTATGTGGTCGCTCCAGCAACAGAATTCCAAGTAATGTAATTCCAACTGTTCGATGATTGATATACGCCAGAAATACCGGCAGGTGCTGATGGAATGGTTATTAAGCTTGGGACTGTTACAGAAACCTCGCTTGAAAGACTGCTGGTGCCAGCGCTATTGCTAGCTTGCACTCGATAGTAATAGGTGTAGCCACCTTGAACACCGGAATGTCCATAATCCGTTGTACTTGTAGGGGTAAGATAGCTACTGCTGGTTGTAACCCCAGGTGAGGTACTCCAGTACACCTTGTATGCGGTCGCTCCGACAACAGAATTCCAAGTAATGTAATTCCAACTGTTCGATGATTGATAGACTCCAGAAATACCGGTTGGTGTTGATGGAGTGGTTATTGAGCTTGGTATTGTTACAGAAACCTCGCTTGAAAGACTGCTGGCGCCAGCACTATTGATTGCCTGCACTCGATAGTAATAGGTGTAGCCAGCTTGAACGCCCGAATGCCCATAATCTGTTGTGCTTGTGGGTGTAAGAGAGCTACTGCTGGTTGTTACCCCAGGTGATGTGCTCCAGTACACTTTGTATGAAGTTGCACCTATAGAAGGATTCCAGGCGAGATAATTCAAGCTGTTTGCAGATTGATAAGCACTCGTAATAATTATTGGTGCAGATGGTATCGTAACTGCATTTGGAACTGTCACAGACACTTCGTTTGAAAGATTGCTACTGCCCGCACTATTGATTGCTTGAATACGGTAGAAATATGTATATCCGCCCTGTACACCTGAATGCGCATAGCTTGCAGTAGAAGTTGGAATGAGAGAGTTGCTACCTGTAGTCACTCCAGATGAAGTACCCCAAAAAACCTTATATGATGTCGCACCTGCAACAGAATTCCATGTAAGGTAGTTGCTATTATTTGAGGAATTATAAGTTGCTGTTAAACCATTCGGTAAAGATGGTAGGGATACATTGGTTTGATTATCAGCGACTCTTAGCCAGCCATCAACGTAGTATTTGCCGCCGGCAAACGGCTTAACATTACATTTAACTCCGTCATAATCATATGCCAGTCTAAAAGAGCCATCATTGTAATTGTTATCCCAGTTTTGCTGTATTACAAATATTGAATCGCTAGTAATTTCTTTAACAATAGCAACATGACCAGTACTTCCATAAGTTGAGACGATAACATCATCTTGCTGAGGACATCCTGTTTGGTTATTTGGTATTTTTTGTAGACCAACATCACCTGTCCAATATGCCTTGGCATTACCAGAGCCTTTTAGATTTTTATATCCTTTGGCTAATACTAAAAATCGATTTACATATTCGACACATTGCCATTCATGACCATAATCATGGTAGTCATTTGAATGAGTGTTATGAGTATCGCCATTCGAATAGGCGCTTACTCCCTTGTATGCACCAACCTCAGTTCCATAAGACATAGGAGTAGAATTTCCACTTCCCTGTCCTTCTTCTACCGATACATCGGCTAGATTGTTGGTACTAGGGGATGGGGATGGACCGCCACAAGAAGAAAGTAAAATCATACATACTAATCCAACTAAAACCTTTGAAATAAATTTTCTCATGTAACCCTCCTCTTGAATTAAATAGGGGCACTCCCCATGTTTCGCTGCCGTATCGACTCATTTCTGAAACCTTGAAAAAACGTATGGTTAATATAGATAATATTCTTAAAAACAACTTTCTCTGTCACTCCTTTTGCTTCACAACAGTCTGAATTATTTGCGGAACAAATCTTTCTGAAAAACCAGAAACGAAGCTCCAAAATATCAATTTTGCCAAGTCCTCTCCTGTTGATGGGTACGTCTTTGAGAGAAGATCTACTATGTTTTGAGTTGTTGGTATTGCATCGAACGGTGGCAGCCAAAATTTCGGGAAGAGATGGCCGCCTAAAAGACCAGAAAGAAATAGAACATATAAAACGAGTGCGAATATTCCACCATAAACAGGAATAATTAAAATAGTTGACCAAGATACTGAAAGAACAATTAGTTCATCATTATGTATGGTTTTCAGTCTCTGCTGAATACTGACAAAACCACCAATAATCCCGAATTCAAAGCACATCCATGTCAACATGAGTCTAGATTGGTAGTAAAATGTCAGGCCAAGGATGCCTGCAGCAATTACAAGCGACAGCGCTGCCAAGACAATTAACCGCTTAGTAATAATAAGAATATTGTTTGTTCGTTGAGCATTAACTGTCACTATTGACTCCTCATCGGGCAGGAAAGGTGCCTTGAACTCCTTTTTCTCCAACGTCAACATCCCCACCCATCAGGCTTAACGCCTCTCAATTTGCTTACTTAATTAAGTCAAAACCCAAAGTCGAATTAACAACATCTTTTACAACACCTAAAGCCGCATTAATTGCTTCCTCAACCGCCAAAACTCCGAGTCCTTTAATGGTCAACAAAATTGCTCGGACAGCCTGTTTTTGAATATCCAACTGAAGTTTGGCTTCATCTTCGCTTATCGTGCCAGCGACTATCAGTGACTCAATTGTTGCAAGACACTGCGCCATTTTCACCCCCTCACTTTTTGCATACGCCTCAATATCAGGCGCTTTGTCCTTTAGACTTTTCAGGAAGGCAGCACCCATATCCGTTCCAATTTTTCCGATATCCATACTCATTTACTACCTCCTAACAGATATAGTATCTAGTTGGATTCACCACGTTTTTTGGCCAGTTCAAATTTAAGAATTGCCGTAAAGATCGAATTAAACATGATCCGATCTGCTGTAACTATTTCTGTGGGCAGACATGAACCCTTGCCATCCCTTAGTTTTTGAGCTTGTTCCAGGTCAACTATTGCCTTGGACAGAATATCCAGTTGCTGAATGGTTATTTCGTTTTTGGGTATTGCATTGGCTCTTATCTGTGTACTGCTCAGTTGAACATTCACCTCATCATAAAAGGACTTGTTCGCGGCAAACGAGCAATCCGGGTAAGATGCGCCGTTCAGTTTTAGAAAGTAGGTATCCAGTTTTTTCTGTAACGCAGTAACGTTAGCATCAGTTTGTTCATCGTATTTACTGACTAACGTCACGGGACAGCCACTGATAACTATTACTGAGCACAATAGCGCCAGCATCAAACCGAACCTCAATACATTCCTGATTGCGTAATTCATCGCCATATCTCCTTTTAAAATAATTTCAGGAGCATCATACTTATCTCCTGCTCCTACCCTTGATCCTTACCCCTTCAACACCGCCTTCGCCTTCTCACAAAAAGCCATCCTCTCCTTCAAACCAACCGTCCCGCCATTGATCCGCCTGGTGATGGTCTTGAAATCCTCCGTGTCTTCATCCTCATTCCGGTCATCGGCCAGTTCGTTCAATCCGTGGGACTTCCAGAACCAGGCGGCGGAGAGGGCCGCAGGTCCCGGTTGTTCGAGGAGTTCCGGCTGTTCATCCAGCGGCTGCCCGATTCCTAAAGCGGCGGAGCGGTAATTGCCGCGCCCGGTCAGCTGGATGAGCCCCCTCCCCCGGTAGCGCCAGCCGTCGCCGCTCGTCTCGTCGCCGTTGCCAAGCCGTTTGGCATAGACATAGTTGGCCAGCTTTTCCGGATTACGCTCGTACAGTTTGGCCTTATCGAGAGCCGGGAAGCGGGCGGGCCAGACCTGCATGAGCCGCGGGGCTGTATAATTCAGATTCTCCACCAGCCGCTTCAACTGCCCGGATTCCTGGGCCAACTGGGCAAGGAACGCGGCCATCCGGCCGGCAGTTGTGATGTCGAACTGCGCCATGGCGGCGTTGAGCGCCGCTGTCCAGCTCTCCGAATCGGGACAGGCCGGCATGATTGCCGACAGCTGATTGCTGGTAAGCTCGGGCATGTTTTGGTCCTTTGCAAGTTATAAAAATAGCCGCCCGATCAGCACAATGCTGATCCGAGCGGCCTCCGCGCTACTCTAGGCAGTCACACTTCCGTGAAACCATATTTTCCGTGAACGCATTTCCATTCAAACTCATCTCCCGCTGCAGACTGTCACGTTCACTAAAAATTTCGCAAACTCTAATGTATTTGTTCACACAACACCACAATGCCACGAGTGAATTCTGATTATAAAAAACCACGCATGACGTTGTACTTGAACAGGTGAACAGATCTATATACAGCCGGTTTCTCTGGCACAGGACGCATCCCTGGCCACCTTTTTGATAAGATCAACTATGGATCCCTTTACATCGCTGCCGAACCGGTCGATCTCAATGGTACTTGGACAGCTGCTCTTTTCCGATGCATCCGGCGTCACGAGCATGTCAGCACTGATCCCCCCTTGTGCCGGGAGGTCTTTCTTCAGATAAAAGCGCACCTCGCTGAGCATGCCGTTCTGGCAGATGAAGCGGAGTGTGCCGGATTTGTCGCCGAAGTCCTGTTGCGCCGCCGCGGTCAGGTCGCTTGATGCCACGCTGTTACCGACATTGGCGCTGATAACGGCGCCGAGCCTGGTGGTAGCGACACCTTCCACGAAACGCGCTGCGGTGGCAAAGTAGGTGTCAGCATCCAAGCCGGAACAGACGCCATGCTTGTACCACTCGTGATTTTCCAGGCACGACTGGTAGCCGGGCATGACGACGCCCAACGTATCGATGGTTGTTGGCGAAAGCTTCGGAAACGGCATGTTGCACCAGTTGGAGGCGGTATCCAGTGACTTGATCTGCTTCGATACGTTGCAGTATCCGTAGGTGTGCTTTTTGTCGCCGTTCTGGCTGGGCCACAGACCATGCAGCACCAGGTTCTTCGTATCGAAGTCCCCTTCCTTCCAGGTATTGCATTCCTTCTTGTCCTGATGCGATTCGCAAAACGCGGGCTGCCAGCTGAGAGAAAAGACGTAATAATCGAACTTGCCCGGCACCGGGCCTGACTGGGCGGCGAAGGTCCCTGTCGCCATCATGGCAATCATTATCAACGCCAGTATGAATCTCATGTTCATGCTCGACTCCTTGGTGTGTCCAGGTGGTTCCCGGCTTTTGTGTGAAAAGATACGGGAGAGCGGATGCCGCTCTCCCGTTCCAATGGTGTTAATGACTGTCCTTGCCTTTGTCATCGTCATCGTCATCGTCATCGTCATCGTCATCGTCATCGTGGTTGTCATGGTGCCGGGGAACAACGCTGATCGCATCGCTTCCGGTAATGACGGTTCCGTTGAAGAGATTTCCGGTCAGTTCAGCACTCGTATCCCCCAGGGAAAACGCATTGTCGCCATGCTCAAAATGGACAACGAGATCTTCGTATCCGTCGTTATTCACGTACTCGTAGTGGGCCAGCTGCTTGTTGCACTTGCCGACCGCTTTAACCGTAAGGCCGTTCAATTGCAATGTGGCGGGGTCGATGTCCCGTACATTCAGCTGATCGCTCCCGAAGATGGCGACCGGCAGACTCCCGTGCCAATCGATATTGATGACGTTCGAGCGGCTTTCGGGTTTGATGTCGATGGCAACTTTGAGTTCGGCGGCATATTTAAGGGTGAGGTAGTGCGGAAGGCCGCCGGCATCGATGCTGGAACCGGTCACCAGGAGGTTGCCCAGCGTATCGAGGGCCATTGAAGATTGAATATCATTGCCATTGGCTGCGCCGTTGTACAGCTCAACCAGCTTGCGGGTTCCGTCCGTGCCGTATTTGATGGTGGTGTAATCCTGCCCTGTGGCGCTGTTGACAGTTGTCCCGGAGACATAAATATCGCCCTTGGCATCAACGAGAACCGTGCCGCCGGCATCATCGCCGTTGGCGCTGCCGTTGTAGCGGTCAACCCAGAGCTGGGCCCCGTCAGCGCCGCTGTATTTAACGGTGGCGAGGTCTTTACCGGTGGTGCCGTCTCCGTCGCTGGAACCGGTAACATAGACATTGCCGGCGGTATCGACGGCAATGGAAGTGGGGCTGTGATTGCCGGCGCCGGTGTTGTTGTAGCGGCTTTTCCAGACGAGCTGGCCATTGGCATCGAATTTGGCGGTGGCAAAGTCATAGGCATAGGCGTCAGTATTCCAGTATCCGGTTAACAACCGGTCACTCATACTGGCGATATACACATTGTCCTGAGCGTCAACGGTGAAGTCGGCGGAATAGTCTGCATTGCCGCCGTCATGAACGGCTTTCCAGACCAGCTGCCCGTCAAGGGTGAACTTCCAGACCATGCTGTTCCGCATGTTATCGCCATATCCGTGATCGCCGCCGTTAAAGGTTCCGGAAACATAGACGAAGCCGTTTTTCACCATAACCTTCGAGGCCCAGTCATCACCGTAATGACCGATAGCCATCAGATATTTCCAGACCCTGTTCCCGTTGCTGTCGAACTTCACGACGACGCCATCCATGGCGGTGCTGGTAGGGGCGGTATCATAGATCGTGGTCAACGTTATGTAGACGCTTCCGGCGGCATCGATGTCGATGGAACCAGCCCAGGAACTGAAGGAGGTATCGGCGTAGCGCGCAGCCCAGAGCTCCTGGCCTGCGGGGCTGTACTTGACGACGGTGGCGCATTGGGAGCCATACCAGTAATACGGGCTGGCAAAATAGCTGGAACCGACCACGTACACGTTGCCGCTCGCATCGACAACCAGGCTGCTTCCTGTGTCAGCCCCGGTATTCAGCGGGTTGGTATAGGTAACCTCCCATTGCTTGACCCCTTTCGAGTCGTACTTGGCCGTCAGCATGTCCGCCTTGGACGTGGCGGTGTTCGTGTCGGCCGAATAGGTCGAGCCGGTTACGTACACATTGCCGCCGGCATCAGTCACTACCTTGCTGGCGGTGCCGGGAAAACCGGCAGACACAGCCCACTCCGTGGTGAGCTGCTCGCCCCATGCCGCGGTTGCCAGCACAGCGAACAGCATCGTGAGAAAAACCATTTTCAACGTTTGTTTCATAACTATTGTTCTCCTTTTCATGTTTTTTTGTTTCTCCTGCAACGGGGAATATTCAGGGGACTGGCTTCCTGTGAATGGTATCCGCCAATATCAGCAGCCGGTTTGATCCTCCACGCCAAACCGGTACTTCCGTTCATAATCCACGAAATAACATCGCAACATCATCCGGCGAAGTAGATCCGTTCCTTCTGTTTCGGCGCCCCATCCTTGAAAAAGTCCGTGCTCCAGCCGTCGGTGGGGTCGAGATATTTGCCGCCGAAGCTCGTGCCGGATTGCTTCCGGTCGGCAAAGTCGCGGAAATAGAACTGGTTGAACAGGCGCATGAACTCCCCGAGATAGATGTCAGCAACATGGGTGTCCCCCCGCACGACAAGCATGTTTTCGTCGTTGTTGGTGGTGGAGGCGTTGCTGAAGTTGGCGGAGCCGCTGATGACGACCGGGTCGGCCCCAAGCGGATCGATCAGCATGTACTTGGTGTGGATATAGGAGACATAGGTGTTCAGGCCAGTCAGCTTCTCCTTGGCCCAGCGGCCGAGATAGCCGTTATCCAGGACGGCGCCGTAAGCGATCCGGTTGTCCGTGTCGCGTTTTATGACCTCCAGCCCCTTGTCGTCCTTGTCCAGCAGGACGTAGCGCAAACACCCCTTATCCTCTTCGAGAACCTTTTCGAACAGGTCATTGACTCCGAAGGCGGCGGTGAAGAAGACCGGACGGTCGCTCTCCTGAAAAAGCTTCGCGTACCATTCCAGCGCCTCCAGAGACGGGCGGGGGCTGAAGATGAAACCGGTGCTGTTGCCGGGCGGATCTCCCTGCGGCACGGGACTTTCGGTCTGATTCCAGGGGCGCAACTGCCGGGCCTCGGGATCGCCGGAAAGTTCCTGCCAGTAGGCCAGATAGGCGGCGGCAACATCGGGATCGCGCACCAGGTGACCGACGTTGGAATGGCCGAAGATGCCGCCGTCGGTGAAGTTGGTGGAGCCGGTCCAGACCTCGACCGGTTTGCCGTCTTCCAAAAGCACGATGAATTTGTTGTGGGCGATATAGGACGAGTTGGCCTGGCGCGGGATGCACAAATCCTCGATTCCGGCCCCCCTGATCGCCTCCAGGTTCTTCTGGTACGGATCGCTCTTGGATGCAGAATGGCGGGCGTCATAAACGATCTTCACGTCCGCCTGTGTATCGCTGGCCTTTTTAAAGGCATCGAGAGCCGGCGCATACTGGAACTCGTAGACGGCGGCGCGAAGGCCGAACCGCTTGCCGTTCGCCTTGCCGATAAAGGCAAGCATCGCCTCTTCAAGGCCACGGGAGAGCCACTGCCACGCCTTGTTGTCCGGCACCTTGTCCGGCAGCTGGTTATGGAATTTCCGTTCATAGGCCTGGGAGCCGGCCACGCCGCGATTGAACCAGATGGAATGGGTGCCGTTATCCTCGTTTTCCGTGGACACGGCGACTTCAACCTGCCGGTCTTGCACAAGTTTTTCCGGAGTCCCTTTGACCGCCACCACAGTATAGGTGTAGTCGTGGTTCGGCTTGGCGGTATAATCTCCCCAGAGAAACGCCTGCACCGGATGGTCAATGGTCGAGACCGCCACATTCGGCTTCAGGCCGGGATCGGTCTCCTCAAAGGTTTTGAAGCCGGAGAGCCAATATTCCTGTTTCTCCGTGTGGTCGGTGCGCTTGATGGCAAAACCTAGCAGCCCGGCACGGCCCTCGGGGGTTACGTCCATCCCCAACAGAACGACGTACGAACCGGCAACAGCATTCACGGACAGGTATCCGTCAGTTTCCTTCTTTCGCATGGTTCCCTCCTTGCGGTTAGTCATGCCGGCAAGCGGCAGCGGTTACTCCCCGTACAGAGCCTTTTCCACCTCCGGCAACTGCAGATCCCGGAGGGTTTTCCTGAGCGGCATGGCGGTTGTCTCGTCCCACCCCATGGCGCGGTAGTAATCCCGCTTGGCATCGTCCCACTGAAGGACATTGCCGCTGTAGGCGTTGGGGCCGTGGGTGAGCGGCGGGTTGCCGCGCGCCCGTTCCGGCATGCGCATGTTGGCGACGTCGATCCCTTCGCGGATGTTGAAGGCGTGACGGACGGTCTTGATCCGCTGGCCAATCAGCAGGTACTCCTGGTAGGTCTTGCGCCAGCCGGTGGTGGCGTTCAGCCATTCAACCAGCGGCGGCACCGGTCCCAGGTAGAAACCGAAATTGCAGAGCCCGGCGCCGTTGATGATGTCTTCGGCACAGCTGGATCCCCAGAGCCGCTCCCCCTGCTTCTCGTGATCGTCGTCCTCCGGCTTTTCGTACCGGCTCTTGAGCCGGAACTTGTCGAACAGCTTGTTCTTGGGACGGTCGGTCTTCAGGTACTGGTCCCAGCCTGAAAAGGTGCTCGTGTGGCGGCCGGGTGTCGGTTCGGTTTCGTACCCCACCCCCAGATCCAGTCCGCCGTTCGGGCTGCGGGAGTCGTGCATCGGCAATTCCTGGCCATGCACGTGCATCGGCGCGGCCCGCTCCGTGTCGCTGAAATGTTCCGCGCTCCGCATTACCCCGTTGCAGAGGATCGCGCCGATCCCCTCCCCCGCCACGATCTTCTTGACCAAGGCGACCACCGCTTCGTGGTTCCCCCAGGTCAGGGCCAGGCCGCCGGTGTCCTTCTCGGTCAGTATCCCCTTGTCAAAGGCCTCGAACGCCCAGTTGATGGTCGTGGCGCAGCTGATGGTGTCGATCCCGGCCCGGTTCAAAAGTTCGTTGACCATGAAGATGCTCTTCACGTCATCCACCAGCAGCTGGGCGCCGAAGCCGCAGAGGGTCTCGTACTCGGGACGGTGCGTTTCCTTCAGGAGCGGTTCGTCGGGAATCATGCAGAGGCCGCCGCAGCCGAAGGGACAGCCGTAACAGTGATACTTGCGGGTCTCGTATTGGGTGACGGAAAACAGGTTGATCCTGTTGGCCTTATCCGGCGGGAAATCGGTCGAACCGACCCCGAGCCAGTTGCCGATGGGGGAATCGCCCGACTGGGTCGAATCGGTGAGGGTCGCGGCCGTCCCCCCCTGTTTCATGCTCTTGCCGAAATCATTGAGATCGGTCTCCAGCCCGGTGAGAAACTCGGTGGTATGCTTCCAGACCGTTGCCTCGTCATGAACCCGCACCCGGTGATCCCCCCGCAGGCAGACCGCCTTGAGATTCTTGGAACCCATCAGCGCCCCGAGGCCGCTCCGGGCGGCAAGCCGCCCCTTGGCGTTGACCACGCCGGCGATGAGCGAGAGATTTTCGCCCCCCGCGCCGATGCAGGCGACCCGGAAATCGTCGCCGTGCCGCGCCCGCAGCGTGTTCTCGGTCTCTACGGCGTCCTGCTTACCCCACAGGCCGGAGGCATCCAACAGCTCCTTCCTGTCGCCGTCGATCAACAGGTAGACCGGCTTGGCGCTTTTGCCGGTGAAAAATATGCCGTCGTAGCCGCTCTCCTTGATGGCGGGGGCCAGGTCACCGCCGCAGTTGGCGTCGCCCCAGGTGCCGGTGAGGGGGCTTTTCCCCGCCAGCATCCAGCGTCCGTTGAAGATGGCACGGCCGTTGGTAAGCAACCCGCTCATCATGGCGAGGATGTTGTCCTCGTGGAATGCGGACAGGCCGGGCTTCTGCCGGTCGAAGATGAACTTCGCCGCCAGGCCATAGCCGCCGAGAAACTGCTCATAGACCGCGGCGTCCGGTTTTTCGTCGTGGAAATGGCGTTTCGTCAGATCCACCCACAGGATGCGTCCCATATATCCTTTGCTCATTCAGTGCCTCCTTGTTACGCCTGCCGGCCGAGGGCGACCGGGCGGTTGATATAGTTTTCCTGCTGATCCAGGGACATGGTGATGAACGGGGCCTGCCAGCCGCCGACCCGGACGTTGATGTCCGCATACTGTTCCAGCTGGCGCACCGCCTCGGCCTGGTCGGACATCTTCCCGGCCGCCAGGGAGAGCTCGTAGATGGTCTGGTACACGTCCCGGCTGCCGATCGCCAGGGTCATCATGTTCCCCTTGTTGGCGATGAACTGTTCGATGATGGCCATGATGACCTCCGGGTCGTTCTGGGACTCGTCGAGGCAGAGGTCGGTGATCACCCCGGCCGCCATCCGGTCGAGCCCCAGCTTTTTGAACGAGGCGAGCAGGTTGCCGATGCCGTTGGTGGCGGTACCGGGCGGTGGGGAGAAGTTGGGCGCCAGCGGAGCGCCGGTGCCGCGATCGGCCGATGCCGCCGCTCCGGCACCAAACTGCGGATACATTTCAAAGGTGCCGCAGCCGGCCGTGAACTTGATGTTGAATTCCGGGCCGAACTTTTCGTGGAACGATTCGCCGAAATAGCCGGTGATGTAGCGCAGCTTGCGCACCTCGCGCTCCTCTTCCACGCTATCCGGTATCGTGAGGAAGATCCGGTCCGCCAGGGCTTTGGAGCTCATCATCGCGGCGTAATAGCCGTCCAGTATCCAGCGGGTCACCTCGTTCGCATCGTGGTCGTTGCTCCCGAACAGCGGGCTGTTGGTGGCAAAGTCCACCCTGATGGAGTCGTAGGTCAATTGCAGGGAGGGGTCGGTCTGGGAGGGGGAGACGAAGTTGGTGCGGAAGGCTTCCAGAACGGTGGCAAGCGAATACTTCTGTTTATCGAGCACCCATTTCTTGATGGCGCAGACGGTGTTGACCATGTTGGGCACACCGGTAAGGATGGTGCCGCCGATGTTGAATTCGGCTCCTCCCCAGGCCTTGTCCCGCCCCCGTTCGAGGCAGCCGCCGACGAACGCGGAAAAGAGCGGGCACGGCACCACGTATTCGTCGATCATGTAGTATTTGTAGAGACCAAGCGTTGCCTGATCGACGAAAAACTGCAGATGCCCTTTCACGGATTCCCGCAGCTGCTCGTAACTGGTGATCTCGCCGGAAGAATAGCTCGATTTTCCGCCGCGCAGGAGTCCCGGATCGCTGGATAGGGTCGCCCCCTTGTTGAGCGAACATTCCAGGATGGTCATGCCGTTGAGCATGGCGAAGGTCCAGTCGCTCCTGCCGTTCAGGATCGGCTCCCAGCAGCCGTCCACGCAGTAGTCGTTCACCAGCGCCTTGAGTTCGGCCAGGCGCACCTTGTCGTTCGGGTTTTCCCCCTCGCAGAACGCGGCATAGAGCCCCGGAATAATGACGTCGTCGTTCAGGATGGAGGGGTTGTTGCGAGTTTCGTGCAGCGATTCCGCCACGGCCCGTTTCAGGCTTTCCGGTGCCTTGCTCCCCATGCGGACGTAGACGCCGGGGGTTGGCAGGTTGACGTTGCGGTAGGCCCGCAGGATGACGAAGGTGCAGTCGTTGGTGGCATCGGAACCGTCCGGCTTGATCCCGCCGATGACGATATTCTGCAGGAAGTTGTTCGCCCCTGCCCGCTGGTTCATGTAGAACGTGTTGACGCCCAGGCAGGTGTAGTAATCGATGTGATCCTGTTCGAGCAGGTATTCGGTGGTGTAGTTGAGCCGCCAGGCCGCCTTGATCAGGAAGCATTCGAACAACTCCACCGCCTTGGCCGGATCGGACACACCTTTCTTCACCGTGCTGCCCAGGTAGGGGGCCAGCACCTGGTCGAGCCGACCGAGCGAAACGAGATTCATACTGGCGTGGAGCGCGGTGTGGACGAACCAGATGCTCTGCAACGCCTCGTGAAAAGTGTCGGCGGGCTCGAACGGCACCTTG
>MGZJ01000041.1:17904-26169 GCA_001802645.1 Geobacteraceae bacterium GWC2_53_11
AAGCGTCCTGCGTATTCCACCACCGCCTCGCAGGCGATCCGTACGGCACGGTAGAAATCGAGGCTGGTAGGATCGTCCCGTTTGGTAGTGTTCGCCGCGATCCTGGCGCTAGCCTCGGCGCTCTTTTGGTCGCAGATGGCCAGAATGCCGCGGATACCTTTCTGAACGAGCCGTTCGTAATTGGCGCTGTTGTGCCCCAGAAGAGACATCTCGGTTCGGTTGGTGAGCCGCGCGGCCCGTCTTTCGACGTCCGTCAGGTAACTGGGAAAGACCTTGCCCAGGCCGTTGGAGCCCATGGGGAGTACGCCGACGATCAGCTCTCCGGCGCTGATTTCGTATGACCCGGTAGTACGCGAGTTCTTCTCGTCGGTCATGGCGCGCAGCATGGTCCTGATTGCCAGCGAGGTTCGCACGATCACAGGCTCTTGCGGGTGCAGGCTGCCGATATCCGGAAACATATCGTGGCGAAACCATTCGCCCGCCCGGTTCTTCTTTCCCTGCTGTTTCAGCGCCGCGAGCAGGGTACTGGTTCTGTCTGTCATTGCTGCGGGAAGTACTGTTGTTGTCGACATACATTTCTCCTTTTCTGTGGTGTGTTTCTCCGTTATCTGGAAGTTACCGTTAAGCCCCCTTCGTCAAAAAAAACGCGAACAGCCGCGACTGCGTCACTGGTGGGGATGAACTCCGCCATGGGAGGGCACTCCAGGCCGAGCGCCCGGTAGTAATGCCCGGTATGCGGGTTGAGCGGCAAAAGATCTATTTCAAGGACTCCGCATTCCGTCATGAGATCGATGGTCGCTTCGAGTTCTTCAAGCGTATCGGTCACCCCGGCCACCAGCGGTTTCCTGATAATGACCCGTGCCGGGAGCGTGGCAAGAAAGCGGAGATTCTCCGCCCGGGCCCCGAACCGCTCCCGGGCGCCCGCTCCGGGAATGTCGGAGCGGAGTCCGAACAGCCAGCAATCGACGAGCCCGCCAACCGCTGCGTACCGTTCGCGCGGCAGAAGCCCCGAGGTCTCGACCGCCGTGTGGAAACCGGCGCTCCTGGCCAGCTCGAGCAGCCGGGCAGCCCCCGCGCCCTGGAGGAGCGCTTCGCCGCCGGAGAGCGTCAGCCCCCCGATTGAACGCACCAGCTCCAGTTGCGGCAGGAGGAGGGCAAAGAGTTCCTCCGGCGTGGCTTCCCGGGTCGGCAGGACAAGAGCCCCGGCCGTTCCGTCGGGGCGGGAAGCGGGACAGACGAACACACAGGCGCCGCAGCGCCGGCAGAGGTCGCCAACTTCTCGTTCCTCCCGCGCATCCGGCCCGCGCAGCCCTTCCGGACAGACCCCGGCGCAGCGGCCGCAGGAGAGGCAGCGGTTCTCGAAAAAGAGGATCGGAGAGCGCACGAAACGGGAATGGGGGGAATGGCACCAGGGGCAGGCCAGGACGCACCCCTGGAGAAACAGCACCACCCGCGTGCCCGGGCCGTCATGCCGGGAGAGCCAGTCGATGTCGAAATACCTGATCGTGCACTGTCTATCGGTCACGCCATCTCCCCGTCCGGGGACTTGCACAGGTGCCTTGCCGAGCCGGCTATCAAAAGGCATCCGCGTTCCTCCACGCACCTGACTGGACGTCGAGCACCATCAGCTTTGCCGACACCTTGGCGCCATCGACCGTCACAACCACATAGCCGTAGACGTTTTCGAGGTGTTCCGCACCGGCTACCCGTTTATCCCCGTACGGCCCAGGGAAGTGTGAAAACGGCGCGCCGCCGTTGCCGACCAGCACCTGCTGGATCTTATGCCCCCGGGAATCCGTAATCACGGCACGGTCATACAAATGATCATGGCCGCAGAAGTACATGCTTCCTCCGGCAGCGCCGATGGCGTCCCAGAAGCGGTCCCGTGCCGGAGCGTAGCAGGCGAGGCAGTCCTTGTGCTTCACCGCAAAGGCCGGATAATGGCCGAAGACGAAGAGATGCTCCCGTTTATCCTTGGCGATAACCCGGTCAAACCATTGCTGGTTGACCTGGAACTGGTCCACGATCTGATCGAAGCCGACAAAAAGCGCGTTTTTATGCGGCAGGGCATAGGTGAGCCCCTTTTGATTCTCCGGACCGTTTTTCGGGATATACGGATCGTTGAAAACCTTCCGGTAGGCGTCCAGCAGCCTGCTTTCCACCGGGACCCGCTTGCGGCAACTACTCCAGTCGCTCATGACCGCATCCCTGTCCATCTCGTGGTTGCCCCGGACCGGCAGGACCCGGGCGCCGCTGTCATACACCGGGCTCATCACCTTCCGCCACAGCTGGTACTGGCTCTCGGGAGAATTTGGCCCGGGCGTGGGGGGCGTACAGCCGTAGCCGTTCCCCAGGGCGACGTCACCCGGCACCAGCACGACATCGACTTTTTCAGCGGCCACCGCCGAGGCCATTTTACCGAGCGCCGCCACATTGACGCCTTGCGCCCCGCCCCCCGGATCAACACAGGGGTTGCTGCGTGTATCGCACAGCACCGCGAACTTCCACGGTGCCTCCTTTACCGCCCCGCCCACCGCGCGGGTCATGGTCTGGGTGACAAGGATCAGGCCGAGTGCGCATAGTCCCGTTCTAACGATTCGTTTCATTGTGTATCCCTCCCAATTGTTATCGTGCGGTCCGTATCACCCGCCCTGTTCCTCACCCTGCCAACAAGAAAGCCGCCCGATCAGCACAACGCTGACCAAGGCGGCCTTCCGGGCAACAGTTATACGTGGCTCCACACGTGCAAAGCCGGGTTTCTCACCGAACCGGATACCATTCAAGCACCCCTCCTTTTCGCGTCGCCGGCCGCCTGGAGCATCTTCACCACCATTCCCCTTACAGCCCCACTTTCAATCCTGCGGAACAGCTCCACCATCTTCTGCTCCGCCTGATCGAGATGCTCTTCCTTTGGCGCCTGTTCTCCGCCACCCGGTATATGAAAGAAATAGGCGGTCGGCACGGCAAGGGCCCTGGCTATCCGCTGGAGATTTTCAACATTGAGCTTGTTCTTGCCGTATTCGTAGCGCTGCACCTGCTGACACGTGACCTCGATACGCTCGGCCAGCGCCTCCTGGGTCAAGCCCAATTCCTGCCGCCGCAAGCTGATCCTCTTGCCGATGTCGAAAACAGTACATATCGCACGTTCATTCATAGGCACCGTCTCACCCCTCGGCACAGTATTCATACCGGGACAGCGTTTTCAGCAGATCGTTAATGGAAAACGGTTTATACAGCACCTGATCTACTCCGAGAGCTGCAGCAACGTCGGCCAGACAGTCGAATTTAACCTTTGCCGAAAAGCCGGACATGGCGATCACATGTGGACGTGGATACATGGTATTGACTTTCATGATTATTTCAAAACCATCTACCTCCGGCATGAAGATGTCCGTAATTACCAGGTCAAACGTATGCTCTCTCAACAGACTGAGTCCGGCCCGGCCGCTGTTCGCCGGGTGAACGTGATGTATATCGCTCAACGCCATTTCCAGCATGGACACTATTTCAGGTTCGTCGTCTATCACCAGTATCCTGGCCATATACCTCTCCTTTCTCACTTGTCACCACTCACAGATCCTTCATAATCAGTAACCCGCGCAGTATTGAAATTGCATCGGGTCTTTGCTTGTGCCGGACCAATCGCCCCCCGGTGAATCCTTATTCACGGGACAGCGCCACCGGCTAATCGCACGGATAGTGCCAAATTGAGACCGAATCACGAGAACATTCCCAGCTCAACGGAGATTTTACGACAATGTACTATCAGATTCCTTCCGGGCGCGGTTCTGTTCCGGCGTAGAGAGTGTCTAATTAATCCAGCAATATTGGCATGTTGTGAAGTTGCCTGAAGCGGGAGTGCAGGCACTGCGGGCGAATTGATTCAGCTGAAATTCTCGGCGGGGACTGACGGAAATAGAGGAATATTTTTTATTATAACGAAAATATGGTTTGGTTTAACCGTATTTTCCGGAAAGTGAGGCTATTCTGCATGAAAGCCCGTAAAAAACATCCGGTTTTACTGTACCAAAATGTTACAGCAACTTATCAAAACTACGTATCTCGCTGTTATACATACATTTCTCCAACTGTAACATTTTGGTACAGTAACCAGCAAAAACAGATATTTTACTTTGTATTACAACATGTTACACAACTGTCTAAAAATGGACACCTCCCTTAAAAACAGGCAAAAACAAGCGAAAAAACTCGTTTTTAATTAAAACGCGCATCCGACAATTCTACCCGCATCGGTTGAACGGCTAAACTATTGTTTATCATTCACACCAAGCAGAGAACGCTGTTCAGACCTATCTGGCGAAAGAAACCGGCTGTATCCGGTTAGCCATCTGACGCACGATAGTCGATGGACACATCGGCATGGAACATGCTATTCAAATCCGCACCTTGCATGCCCACACAAAAACCGGACCGGTACGGCGCTTCGAACGCTGTCCTTTGTCCGGGGAGTATACTCATGTGTCCTGAAACCATAAGCTCACTGCCGTTCGGCGGTCGCAAACCGGTCATCCTGACGGTGGACGACGATGCCAACAACCTGGCCGTGGTGCGTGATTGCCTGAGCGAACTCAATTATACCGTGCTGGTCGCCGAAGACGGCGAGAGCGCCCTCGCCCGCGCGGATTATGCCCGGCCCGACCTGATTTTGCTGGATATCATGATGCCGGGGATCGACGGTTATGAAACCTGCCGCCTGCTGAAGAATCAGGAGAGTACCCGCGATATTCCGGTGATCTTCATGTCGGCTTTAGCCGATACCGGTTTCAAAGTGCGGGGCCTGGGAACGGGAGCGGTTGATTACGTGACCAAACCGTTTCAGCAGGAAGAACTGCTGGCACGTCTGGAGGTTCATTTAAGTATCCGCGACCTGAGCCGCCGCCTGAAGGAGGCTAATGAACTGCTGGAGAGCAGGGTCGAGGAACGCACCAGGGACCTGGCGACGGCCAACCGGGTTCTGCAGGAAGAGATGGCCGAGCGGCAGGCGTTGCGCCGGGAGGTACAGGAGGAGCGATCAAGGTTCATGGCCAAGCTGATTCAGACCAACCGCATGACCTCGCTCGGCTTGCTGATCTCCAGTATCGCCCATAACATCAACACACCGAACGGCGCCGTCATACTGGCGGCCCAGCATCTTGCCGCATCATGGCATGATGCGCTCCCCATTCTGGAGAATGCGACCAGGGAAGAGGGTGATTTCATGCTGGGCGGAATACCGTTCGGGGCGGCAAAGAGTGAGATCCGGGGGGCTACCGAATCGATCCTCAATAATGCCAACCGGGTAGAACGGGTTATCCACGACCTGCGCACGTACAACCTGGGAGAGCGGTATGAAGTAAGCGCCGGCGTTTCCATCAACCGGGTTGTCAAAGAAGCGCTGACTATCATTCGCGCCTACGGCAGACTTGGAGAAATCCCGATAACCCCCGTCCTGGCCCCCCATCTGCCCCGCATAACCGGCAACCAGTATCAGCTGGAGCAGGTGGTGGTAAACCTGCTGCTTAACGCCATGCAGGCGATGCCTGACAACAAGGGAGCCGTCTCCATAAGGACCGGCTATTCAGCCGGCGACGATGAAGTGCATATAATGGTGACCGACAAGGGAGAGGGTTTTTCGGCGGAAGCCAGAACACACCTGTTCGAAGCATTTTATTCTACCAGAATTGAAGAGGGGGGGAGTGGACTTGGGTTGTATATTTCCAACTTCATCGTTTCTGAACACAAAGGGCGTCTGACCGTGGAACCGGGCCTGACGGGCGGCACGGTCGCAACGGTACATCTTCCGGTTACACCGGCCTAGGAACCTTGCAGAACGCTACGGTTCCTCTCCGTCAGCATGTTTTACCCCCATGGCTTCCAGTTTCCTCAGCAGGGTCTGCCGGCTGAGCCCCACCATTTTCGCGGTATTCGTCCTGTTGCCGCCCGACAACCTGAACGCCCCCTCAATCAGCATCGTCTGGACTTCATCAAGAGAAGGAAAATTTGGAAAGATCGCGTGCAGGGCGAATTGATTGCTGCTTATTTTGCGCACGGCATTCCGGCTGGGCGCAGCGTCGAGGGTCACCCCCGGAAAATCATCCATGGCAAGCATACGCTTGCGGTTATGGGTAACGGCATCATGAACCATATTGATCAGTTCCCGCACATTGCCGGGAAAACGGTACGAAGCCAGCGCCTGCCGCAGACCGGGCGAGAGTTCAGGCGGTTTCCGCCGCAAAGACTGCGCGGTCTGGGCTACATAGTGCTGCACCAGAGGTATGATGTCCTCCGGGCGATCCCGCAGGGGGGGGATATGCAGGGCATGGGCTTTAATCCGGTAATACAGATCGCTCCTGAATGTTCCGGCCGCCAGCAGTGCCGGGAAGTTTGCGTTTGATGCCGCGAGAATCCTGGCATCGCTTTTATGCAGGACATCGGAGCCGAGACGGTAGTATTCATTCTGCTGCAGCAGCCGCAGCAGCTTGATCTGGGAGGCGTTGCTGAGATCGCCGATTTCATCCAGCAGCAGCGTTCCCCCCTTGGCCTGTTCGATCAGTCCGCCACGACTTTCCGTGGCACCGGTGAAGGCCCCCTTTTTATGGCCGAAGAGGGTATCCGCCAGCATGGTATCATCCAACCCCGCCGCGTTGACCGTGACCATGCGGCCATTCAGGCCGCTGCTTTTATGGATGGCATGGGCGATCAACTCTTTGCCCACCCCGGTTTCGCCGGTGATCAAGACCGGCTGGCTGGAGCGGGCCAGGGTTTCGATCACCTTGAACACAGACATCATGCGTTCGTTGCAGGTGATGATATCGCTGAAGTTTTCAGGGTTGGACAACGGTTCGCCGAGCAGATAGCCGGTCAGTTTGCGATTTCTGGCATCGAGTTCGCTGCTTTTGGCAGCGTTCTGAACGATTGATACCAACCGGGTGGTATCGAGCGGTTTGGTGATATAGTCGTACGCACCCTGCTTGATGCAACTCACGACATTTTCCAGATCACGGACACCGCTCATGATAATGACCGGTATATCGGGGTAGTGGCGCACTATCTCCGGCAGCAGGTCGGCGCCGGAGGGGTGAGGCATGACCCAGTCAAGCAGCACGACGTTATAGGTACCGGTGGCAAGAGTCTGCAACACCTGGCTGCTGTCCTGCACCAGCGTGACATTGCCCATGCCGTGCGCCAGCAGGGCACGCCGCGCCCCGTCAAGAAATGCGGCATCGTCGTCAACAATAAGTATGGACTGTTCAAGATCGTTTAGTATGGAGTGCACCGGCATAATCCCCCTGCCCGTGTGAGTATCATATTCCTGCAATCGTGGCAATCTATCTGAAGCCGGTTTGAACGCAGCTGACCGGCTGGCTTTACCGGATACTCCCGCCGATAATTGCCGCGCCGGTTTTTTCCAGGGGGAGTATAATGTTGTCAGAAGCAGGGGAGTATCGAAACTACCGGACAGGAGGTGCGCGATGAGAGGAAGAGAAATTATTGCCGCCCTTAACGAGCGGCGCGGTGAAAAGGACTGCTTCGTAAAATGGTGGAGAAAAGAGAATGATTTTCTTGATTATGACCTGATCGACCGGTTTGTGGCAAACACCGGGGGTACCGACGAAATCGGCGGGCTTGATCTGCTCGGCATGGATGACATGTGGAACGAGATCAGCCGGATCGGCGGAACACGGGTGACGTTGCTGCATGATGCCGACGGCGACAAGGTCAAATGGGTCCATCAGGGAAAAACGGGGCAGCGGATTAATGTCTGCTCGTTTACTCCGGAAACCCTGATGGAAATTTACGATGTCGAAACCAAGGGCAATCCGGTTGATTCATGATTCTCCGGAGCCAGGACAAACAGAAGGTCGCTTGCAGAAGCGGCCTTTCCGGTTTCCGCCCTGGATCAGCGGCAGCGGCACACGAGGTCGTCTATGAATAACCGCTACGACCTGATAATACTCGGCTCCGGTTCAACCGCGTTTGCTGCGGCGTTGCGGGCCACGCATCACGGAGCACGGGTTCTGATGTTCGAGAAGAGCGTTCTCGGCGGTACCTGCATAAACTGGGGATGCGTACCGAGCAAAACGCTCATCCATGCCGCACTTTTCAAACACGAAGCGCTTCTGGGAAGCAGGGTCGGCGTAACCGGTGACAACGAGGAGCATCCCATCGACACGGAGCGGCTGTTCAGACACCGGGAGGAAGTGGTGGCTGGATTGCGGCAGGAGCGCTATCTGGACGTTCTTGGCACTATGAAAGGACTGGAAC
>MGZJ01000041.1:26179-29026 GCA_001802645.1 Geobacteraceae bacterium GWC2_53_11
AACCGCCCGTTTCTGCGATTCACGAACCGTAGAGTGCGACGGCATGCGCTACCGCTCAGAACGGCTGCTGGTCGCCGTGGGGGGCAATCCGCGCATCCCCGAGCTGCCCGGCCTCAGCAACTGTTCGTACGTCACCAGCCGGAGCGCTCTTCTGATGGGCGACCTGCCCGCCTCGCTCGTTATTATCGGCGGCGGCGTGATCGCCGTTGAGTTGGGTCAGATGTATCATCGCCTGGGATGCCGGGTAACCATTCTCGAACATGGCCCCCGGCTGTTACCGGCTGTCGAACTTGAACTTTCGGCAGCAGTGGAGAAGATTCTCATTCATGAAGGAATAACCGTGGTCACGGATGTGGAGTTCTGTTCGGTGAACAGGCTCGGCAAATTGAACGTGGTGTACGCGGATGTGGAGGAGAGGCGCCATAAATTCACCTGCGAAAAGCTGCTGTTGGCTGTCGGCACCGTTCCGGCCACGTCAGGCATCGGACTTGAAACGACCGGTGTCACGCTTGACGGCAAGGGGTTTATCGTCACCGACAGCCATATGCGCAGTTCCACCAGCGGGATCTGGGCCGCCGGCGATGTTGTCGGGAAAATGCTGATCGCCACGGTTGGCGCAAGGGAGGCGGTCATTGCCGTCGATGACATGTTTGCCGAAGGGTGCGGATGCACCATGGACTACCTGGCCGCACCCATGGCAATTTTTACCGATCCGGAAGTGGCCATGGTCGGGCACACCGAAGCAAGCGCCCGGCAGGCCGGTTTTGACTGCATCGTCAACTGCATGCCGGTCAGCGCAATCCCCAAAGCGCACATTACCGGCATGACCGAAGGGGTGATCAAGATGGTCGCCGACAAGGGGTCCGGGCGCATTCTCGGCGTACATCTGGTCTGCCACCGGGGTGCCGACATGATTAATGAAGCCGCCCTGGCCCTGCAGATGAAAGCAACGGTGACCGATCTCGCCACAACCATGCACGTGTACCCGTCGATCGGCGAGGGGCTCAAGCTGTGTGCCCAGGGTTTCAGCCAAGATATCAGCCTCCTCTCCTGTTGCGCCGAATAAGTGTATTTGCCACAGAGTCACAGAGTCACAGAGATATTACAAATAATTATCAAGGAAACAACATCAGCCAAGAATTCTGAATATATCTTCAAAACGGCCAGTGATTCCTCTGAGCCTCTGTGTCTCTGTGGCTGAGCCTTTTTCGTTTAACAGAATGCTGGACGTATGCTCTGTCCTGGGGTAGGCTGTCGCCAAGAAAGAGAGAACTTATTCCATGACCACGTCGGCATTTTCCACACTTCACCTGAAGCCCCCCATGCTCAAGAACCTGGCTTCGCTCGGCTACGCTGCCATGACGCCGATTCAGGCCCACAGCCTGCCGCCGATCCTGGCGGGCAAGGATGTGATCGCCCGGGCCAAAACCGGCAGCGGCAAAACCGCCGCCTTCGGCATAGGTCTCCTGACCCATCTGGAAACAGCCAGCCAGGCGGTACAGGCGCTGGTGCTCTGCCCTACCCGCGAGCTTGCCGATCAGGTCGGCAAGGAACTGCGGCGCCTGGCTCGCTGTACCGAAAACATCAAGATTCTGACCCTGTGCGGCGGTGTTCCCTTTTCGCCTCAGATCGGCTCGCTGGCACACGGCGCTCATGTCGTGGTCGGTACGCCCGGACGTCTGCTCGACCATCTGCGCCGGGGGAGCCTGGATCTGGGCGGGTTAAAAATCCTGGTGCTGGACGAAGCGGACCGCATGCTTGACATGGGTTTTCAGGACGAGATCGGTGCGCTGATTGCGGCCGCCCCGGTCAAGCGGCAGACGTTGCTGTTCTCCGCCACCTACCCGGACGAAATTGCCCATATGAGCAGGGATATCCAGCATGCTCCGGTCGAAGTAAGCGTCGATGAAATCCATGAGGAAGGGGCCATCGAACAGCTGCTTTACGAAGTGGAACAGGAGGAACGGACGACGTTCGTGGCCCGGCTTCTCGGTCACTATCGCCCGGAATCGACGCTGGTGTTCTGCAACACCAGAAAAGAGTGCCAGGAACTGGCCGATGCCCTGGTCAGTCTCGGCTTCGCAGCGCTGGCCATTCACGGCGACCTGGAACAGCGTGAACGCGATCAGGTGCTGGTCCGCTTTGCCAACAGGAGCGCATCGGTGCTCGTAGCCACCGACGTCGCCGCACGCGGACTCGATATCAAGGAACTGTCAGCGGTGATTAACTATGAGCTCCCCCGCGATCCGGAGATTTATATCCACCGCATCGGCCGGACCGGACGCGCCGGAGAACAGGGACTGGCGCTGAGCCTGGCAACTGCGCATGAAAACCGGCGGGTGCAGGCCATTGAAAATACACTCGGCAGCGGCTTTACCCGCGGAGAACCTGAATTGCTGACGGCAGCGGAACACCGGCCACCGGCACCGCCCATGGTGACACTCTGCATCGATGGAGGGCGCAAAAACAAGCTGCGCCCCGGCGATATTCTGGGCGCGCTGACCGGCGAGGGAGGAATAGCGGGAAGCGAGGTCGGCAGGATCGATGTCTTCGATATGCACACCTACGTGGCAATCATGCGGCAGAGCGCCGCTGCTGCCCTCTCCTGCCTGAGCAGGAACAGGATCAAGGGGCGCTTCTTCAAGGTTCGGAGCTGACGAGGCAGGAGAAGGGACTCGCGTCCAGCCGGGCACACACAAAACAAAAGGGTTGACCTGTTCCGGTCAACCCTTTTTACATGCTCGTTATTCCGGCAACGCTCATCTGACCTCTGTGGCCTTCATTTTCAGGAGAAACGGCTCAGCGGTGTAGTCGGATATTATGCCGACAATATCCACGTCGGCATAA
>MGZJ01000041.1:29047-37849 GCA_001802645.1 Geobacteraceae bacterium GWC2_53_11
TGGGCGGTAAATGTTGCGAGCAACTCACCCTTGTTCTCATGTCTCCCCTCCCTGGTGACCGCTGCCGTAATTGTCGTGCCGCTGACAGAAAGCACCTTGGCTGGTATGACCAGCCGTGAAGCATTATTTTGTTGTTTATCCAGAATGTACTGCCACACCCTTTGCGCAGCCAGAGCAGCATCACTTGAACAATCGCGCTGCGACAGTGCCAGCTTCCAATCGGCAAACGTCAACTGCATGGCATCGGTCTCCCGGACTGTTTTAACCGCCAGTTCGCACGAGGAGAGGGACGTTACGAAGAAACCCTCCGGGGGTTCCGTCTGTTGCACCGCCGCTGCCAGAAGCTGATCCCAGCCATCCTCGCTGCCATGGTACTTGCGGTATCTTGCCTTGCCGTTTTTAGCTATTTTCTGCTGAAGAGCGGTATTGTTTTGCTCCCCCGCAAGGTAATAGGCCCTGGCCAGATACCAGAATCCGTTGACATCCGGCACAGCCATGTCCAGGCAGGCCACGGCAAGCTGGTAGTAGTCAGCCATACTGTCGGGAGCGGCCTTGACAGCAATGAGGTAATACATCCGGGCACTGACAAAGTCGCTATCCTTCTGCGCTCCGTAGGCTGCAGCACCGGCAAAGACCGCGGTCATCTGTGTGCGCTGTCTTTCATACTCCGCCTCGGACAACGCCTCCGGTCTTTTCCAGTTCAACAGAGCCCTCAATCCTCTTTTACCGTTTTCCTGCGCCTCCCGGATGGCGTCCGGATCTCCCTTTGTGGCCTTGACTCTCTGGATGTAGGTCAGGGTCGAAAGCACAACCGGGTTGTTGCGCTCCATCTCAAGAATATCCTCTGCCGTTTGTTCAACCTTGTCATGAAGTCCGGCCTGCTGATACGCCACCAAGGCATGTTCCAGGGCGTTAACCGCAAGAACGCTTTCCGGATGCTCACGTACAAACGCTTCCATTCGGGCGGCCTTCTGCAAGCCATCCTTCATGTCGCGAGCCTCGACAAAATCCGCGTACTCATCCTCGTCGGAAATGACCTTGACGGAGGAGGTCTCATGTTCAGTTGCATCGGCAAAAAGTATGGAACTATTGAGAATGGCTAGTATCAAATAAATGTTTTTATTCATTGATATCACCTCACACATACAATGAATAAACTGTACCAGAATCATGTGCATCTGCAACCGGGGGAAGCGTGCAATATAATAATTTTCTAAAGAAATGGATTTGGGGGACACAAGACTCTCAGCGTGGCTAAAAGCCCGTCGCAGGGGCGCTCCAGGAGCACCATAACAAAAAAAGGACCCGGCTACTGTCAGCCAAGTCCTTGATTTACATGAGCGGGAAGCAAGATCCGAAAATCTGGCAAACCGCGAAAATTATTTCAAGAGTTGCAGAGATTATTTCCCCTCGTTGTAATCCAAGAATTCATACACAGCCACACCGACGCTGGCCGGGTCCTTGTAGAGAAAAACAAGCCGCAGGCCACCGGGAAAGTTTGGCATCTGTCCAAAGGGGCCACTTGTAGATATCTGCTCTTGAGGTATGAGAAGAGGTGTCAGATAGGGTTCCATTTGCGGCCTTGCTCCAAAAAGTGAACCGTCGGCAACCAGGTAACGGGCCTTGTCGGTTTTCGCAGCCTGGAGAATTACCGGGAGAGTGGCTTGCGGTATATCTACCTGCTGAAAATCTCCATAAAATGCTATACGTCCGGATTTGACCATCACCCTGGACTTGGGGGGGAGTTGTTTTTTTAACATGAGACCGATAAGCTTATGATCGTACCGTGCGCCATCCTGACTGAAGTGATACGGAGTATTCCGGTCTGCCATGATTGAGGGCGCAATCGCTGTTATTGCGAGTGCAATTCCGAATAGCAGAGCCCATGGAGTCAATTCGCTGAATCGAAATAATCCGAAGCGGGCAGACACCCGATTGATGCCATTCTCGACAGCTATCAACCCGTTGCCCGACAACATGTATACTATTGGAATATATGGCGAAAAATAAATATCATCCACAAAGTAAAACGTTATGATGATTACAAGCGGAAGCAAGGCGGCCCCGAGAAAAAGCAGCCTGCGCCATGTATCAGTCGAAAAGAACGCAGAGATACAACCTGCTGCTGCAAGAGCCCACATGAGTGGTTGTTGCAGGGAGGCTGCGATAAGAATGTTTTTCGCGGCGTTTTTCCAGAGAAAATCCGGATAATTTTTAACGATATCAAGATATGTCAGACCGGCAAAACCCGGCTCACGCTTTAAATCCGGACGATTCAAATACCACCCGAGAGAATCGGCCAGGGTAACACTTGACTTTCCTGTCAGTTGCCACGTCCCATATATCTTGTGCAACAAGAGTATGTAGGGGAACGCAAGAATGAGAAATGCCCCCCAGGCGAATAAAAGAAGTTTCAGAGTTCTTGCGGCGGTAAGATTTTCAGGCCGAAAAAACAGATAGACCACAGAAATTCCAACAAAAACAATTATTGCTTCAGGTCTTGTGAGATAAGCCGCCCCAAACATAAAGCCTGTAGCCAGGGACATGGTGCGGGAATTTGTTTTGAAGGTTCTCCAGCACAGATAGAGGGCCGTTACCAAGAGGGTTATATAGGTGCTCTGACTTAAAACGATTCCGCTTAAAAACACCAGCGTTGGAGAAAGGGCTGCAAGGATGGATGCAATATAACCGACTCTCTTTGAGAAGAGTTCTGTTCCGAGTAAATATAACGGAATAACCAGCAGACTACCCATTATTGTCGAGACAATCTTGCCGGCCATCTCATCATAAGGAGTCAAGTAGCTGAACATGCCGATGAATATCGGGTAAAGAGGCGGAAAATGACTGGCTGCAGAAAAATTAAAATCATGAAAAATAGCTCGCGCTATATTGACGTACCCTATCCCGTCTGCAGCAATTACCTTGCCTTGCCCGAAAAGGATGATTCGAACCCCGAGAGCGACAAGAAAAACAAGCCCGAGAGGCAGTATGGTTTTGATGCGTTTATGCAGCGTGTCGGCAGGTGAAAAGTGCATTTTGGGACGAACCTCTAGAAAATGTTGTATTTAATTATTGATCTGACCGCGGAAAGCCCATCCTTCCACCCGATTTTTTTACCTTCTTCATATGTTCTGCCGTAGTAAGAAATTCCCACCTCATAGATCCGGCAGTGCAATTTGGCAATTTTCGCTGTTATTTCAGGCTCAAAACCAAAGCGGCTTTCTTCAATTTCAATCGATTTGATAATGTCGCGACGAAAAGCCTTATAACAAGTCTCCATGTCGGTAAGATTGAGGTTTGTCAGCATGTTGGAGAAAATGGTCAGAAAAGCATTGCCGACACGATGCCAAAAGTAGACAACGCGGTGAGCCTGCCCCCCCATAAAACGGGAGCCATATACCACATCCGCCTTTTCAGCAAGAATAGGAGCGATTATTTTATGATACTCGTTGGGATCATATTCAAGATCGGCGTCCTGTATGATGACGACATCACCGGCAACATGTTGAAAGCCGGTTCTGAGAGCCGCACCCTTGCCCATGTTTCTGTCATGCAAAAATATGCGTGTCGAATCGTCAGCTAATTCGAGAAGGATATCACGAGTTCCATCTGTCGAGAAATCGTCCACCAGTATGATTTCCTTATCAATATCAACGGCTCTAACAAGATCGTATATTTCCCTGATGGTATTTTTTTCGTTATAAACGGGAATGACAACTGACAATATCATGACAATTTCTTTCTCCATTACATATTAAAATAACGGCAAAGGTATCTCGCTCAAGCAAAAATAAAGCCTAAAAACACCTCTTCCATAACACAAATCCAATTTCCAATGATATTGAATTATTGTTACAAAAAAAGGGTTAGGCAACTGAGCCTAACCCTTTACTATTTTGGAGCGGGAAACGAGATTCGAACTCGCGACCTTCAGCTTGGGAAGCTGACACTCTACCACTGAGTTATTCCCGCATTTGATTGATAAAAAACAAGTCTGATCACCTGTTTCAAGATAATCAGACTTGTTTTTGAATGGCTCCCCTTCGCGGACTCGAACCACGGACAAGGTGATTAACAGTCACCTGCTCTACCAACTGAGCTAAAGGGGAATATAACCACAAAGCAGCGCTTTGCTGAATTGTGGAGTACATTATAAATCTAAAGAACCCGCCCGCAACAACCGCAACCGCAAACCGTTGTGGCCATCAAAAGCGTCCGGTTATTTACCATGTGCCGTGCAAAAAAGTCAACCACAAATTACACGTTCACGGGAGATTCGGACAATATTTTTCTCTTCGCAGGCCAGCGGGCCTAACGATCCTGCAGGGCGGCGTCCTTCTGTTCCAGATCCTTGTCCATCTCCTCACGATAACGCACCAGCAGTGCTGACAGATGCGGCTGTGACAACGCCAGAATCTGCACGGCAAACAGCCCGGCGTTTTTCGCCCCAGCCTTGCCTATCGCCATTGTGGCAACCGGGATTCCGCCCGGCATCTGCACCGTCGCATACAGGGCATCAACACCGTTCAGTGCTCCACCGGGCATCGGCACACCAATGACGGGAAGGATTGTTTTTGACGCAACGACGCCTGCCAGATGTGCCGCCATTCCGGCACCGGCAATAATGATTTTAACGCCCTTGTCGGCAGCTTCCGATGCAAGCGCCATGGTGCGGGCCGGAGAACGATGCGCCGAAGAAATCCGCATTTCGTACGGGATATCGAAGAGTCTCAGGATATCGGCAGCTTCCTGCATGGTCGAAAGATCGGTGTCACTTCCCATCATGAGTAGTACAAGCGGGGTTGTTTTCATAATTTCACCTCGTGGTTTGCTCAAGCTAGTGACTACTTACGTTCAAGCGCTTTTTTGCCGATATCGCTGCGATACTGAACTCCTGGCCAACTGATGCGGGAAACGCCCTGATAGGCTGATGTTATGGCATCCCTGACTGTTGCCCCCAAAGCCGTGACGCCAAGGACGCGGCCACCGCTGGTAACGCAGGAATCCCCCTTTTGTGCGGTACCGGCATGAAATACGTACAAATCTTCGACTTCAGCAGCCTGTTCCAGCCCGGAAATAGCATCTCCCTTGCGGTAATCCCCCGGATACCCTTCGGAAGCCATAACGACGCAGACGGCCGCCTTATCATGCCATTCGATAGTGGTATCAGCGAGATCACCATTGGCCACGGCAAGCAGAACCGGCACGATGTCGGACTTCATCCGCATCAGCAGCGGCTGGCACTCCGGGTCACCGAAACGGGCGTTAAACTCCAGCGTTTTCACCTCGCCGTCCTTGACCATCAAACCGGCATACAACACGCCGCGATACGTCCGCCCCTCGGCTGCCATACCGTCAACCGTCGGACGTATCACCTGGGCCATGGCTTTTTCGTGAATCGCCGCTGTTACGACCGGAGCAGGTGAATAGGCACCCATGCCGCCGGTGTTGGGACCCAGATCGCCGTCAAAGACAGCCTTGTGATCCTGGGCACTGGCCAGCGGAATAACGTTCTTGCCATCGGTGATGACTAGAAAGGAGGCTTCCTCACCGGTCAAAAACTCCTCGATGACGACCCGCGAACCGGCACTGCCGAAAGCGTTACCGCTCAGCATGTCACGCACGGCCTCAACAGCCTCGTCGCACGTCTGAGCAATAATGACACCCTTGCCCGCCGCCAGACCATCGGCTTTGACCACAATCGGCGCTCCGGTATTACGTATAAAAGCTTCCGCTTCAGCCTGATCGGTAAACACACCGTAGGCCGCTGTCGGCACGTTATACTTCTGCATCAGATCTTTGGAAAACGCCTTACTCCCTTCGATGAAAGCGGCTTTCTGGGACGGGCCGAACACCTTGAGGCCGTGCGACTCAAACAGATCTACGATGCCGAGCGACAACGGCTGTTCAGGGCCGACCACCGTCAGGTCGATCTTGTTTTCGTAGGCGAACGCCAGCAGTTTATCCAGCTGGTCAACAGCAATCGGAAGATTCTCGGCAAGAGCCGCAGTCCCCGGATTACCCGGTGCACAATAAAGTTTTGTTACCAGGGGAGACTGGGCAATTTTCCAGACCAGGGCATGTTCGCGGCCACCGCCGCCGATTACGAGTATTTTCATAGCAACACCTCTAAATTTATTCAGTCAAAACAAGCGTTCAAATCAAAACCAACCACCCCCAACCCCTTTATGCCCCAGAGGGTACTCCTTGAAAACAGGAGGGGGCTTTTTAGTCCCCCTCCTATTTTAGGAGGGGTTAGGGGTGGTAAGGTTTTAATGCCTAAAATGCCGCATGGTGGTGAAGATCATCGCTATACCATGCTCGTTGGCAGCCTTGATAACCTCTTCGTCACGCACACTGCCGCCGGTCTGGATGATCGCGGTTACGCCCGCTTCCGCCGCTGCATCAACCCCGTCACGGAACGGGAAGAAAGCATCCGAAGCGAGCACGGTGCCGCGAATAGGGAGCAGCGCCTTCTGGACGGCAATCTTGGATGAATCGACACGGGACATCTGTCCGGCGCCGATACCGACCGTCTGGTCGCGGTTGCTGAAGACGATGGCGTTCGATTTGACATGCTTGCAGACGCGCCAGGCGAAATCGAGCGCCTCATATTCGGAAGCGGTCGGCGTACGCTCGGTCACCACGCGGCATTCACGGGCATTGACCATGCCCAGATCGCGCCCTTGCAGCAGCAGGCCGCCGGTAACGCGCTTCAGGTCGAAGCCTCCGGCAACATAGCTGTCAAGGAGCGGCACCTGCATGACGCGGACATTCTTTTTCGCGGTAAAGATGGCGAGAGCCTCGTCACTGTAGCCGGGAGCGATGACCGCCTCCAGAAAGGTAGAGGTCAACTCGTTGGCGGTTGCCGCATCAACCGTGCGGTTGAAGCCGACGATGCCGCCGAAGGCTGAAACCGGATCGCATTCGCGCGCCTTGAGGTAGGCGGTCAGCGGTGAATCTGCCAACGCCACGCCGCATGGGTTGGTGTGCTTGATGATAACCGCGGCGCTCTGCTCGAATTCCTTGACGGTTTCGATGGCTGCATCCAGGTCGATGATATTGTTGAACGAGAGCTCTTTTCCCTGAAGCTGCCTGGCGTTGGAGACGCACGGCTCGGAGATGCGGTTCTCGACGTAGAATGCCGCTGACTGATGGGGATTCTCGCCGTAACGCAGATCCTGAGCTTTCTTCACCTGAATGGTAAAGGTCGGGGGATACTGCTGCACCTCGGGAGTCAGGCGCGCGCCCAGATAATTGGAGATGGCGCCGTCATAGGCCGCCGTATGCTGGAACACCTTGACCGCCAGCCCGTAGTTGGTGGCCGGAGACACGGCACCGCCCGATGCTTTCATCTCGTCAAGCACCTTCGCATAATCGGCGCTGTCAACCAGCACGGTAACGTCCGGGTAATTCTTGGCTGCCGAGCGGAGCATGGTCGGACCGCCGATATCGATATTTTCAATGGCGTCTTCCAGGTGGCACCCTTCCTTGGCGGTTGTCGCCTCGAAGGGGTAGAGGTTTACCACTACCATATCGATGTTTTCGATATCATGTTCCTTCATTTTTGCCACATGCTCCGGGTTCGAGCGCATGCCGAGCAGTCCACCGTGAACCTTGGGATGCAGGGTTTTTACCCGGCCATCGAGCATTTCCGGAAAACCGGTAAACTCGGAGACATCCTTGACGGTCAAGCCCGCTTCCCGCAGCAGTTTGGCAGTTCCGCCGGTGGAAAGGATCTCCACGCCGTAGCCTGCCAACTGCTGTGACAATTCAACAACACCGCTCTTGTCCGAGACACTGATAAGTGCCCTGGTAATCTTTGCCATGCCCGTACTCCTTGCTGTTGTTAAATTATTGAACTATCGAAGTTACATCAGAGGAAAATCAATATGCCGCATGAAGAGGGTTTCGAAAAGCGGCGTTCCGGATAACGGCACCACCTGGAACCGGCGGGCCAGCGCTTCAACCTCGCTGTAGCCGCCACCAGCCACAACAGCCTTTTCAGCACCCGCCAAAGCCCCTTCAGGCGTAAAGCGGGTCGTTTGTACCATGCTTTCGTCAAAAATTCCAATCGTTTTCAACCATTCGGGGCTCATAACAGCGCCGAAAGAGCCGGTCAAAATCACCTGTTTCAAGGCATGGCACTGTATACGTGACCGTTCGGCAAGCACATCTATCCCGGCCCGCAGGGCTGCCTTGGCAAGCTGCAGCTGCCGGATATCGTCCTGAGTCAGCACAATCAGCCGTTCCGCATCGCGGTGCAGGACAAAAGCCGGGCTGCCGTTACGGTCGATGACCCGTGCCGCAAGATTGGAGTCAATCTCTCCGGGACTCCGCAATCTGCCGTTCGTCTCCAGAATGTTGCAGCGCAGCAGTTCCGAAACAGACGAGAGCGCACCGGAGCCGCAGATGCCGCACGGTTGACCGTTGCCGATAACCTGAATTTCGAGCCGCTCTCCGTCAACCCTCACCGAACTGATGGCACCCGGCAACGCCGGCATGCCGCAGGAAAGATTGCCCCCCTCGAAGGCGGGACCGGCAGCGGCCGACGTTGCCCAGATCGTGTCCCCGGCAACCAGGGCAAGCTCACCGTTGGTACCCATGTCAAGGCAGAGGGCGGGAGTGAGGGGTGAGGAGTGAGGGGTGAGGGATGAGGTGAGAAAACCGTACAGAAATGCCACCGTATCACCGCCGACAAAGCCGCCGGGCATCGGGAAGACATAGACTTCTGCGTTTCCTTCCCAGCCAAGATCGGCGGCATGCAGAGGGGTTCCATCCGTGGAGACGGGCCGGTACGGC
>MGZJ01000041.1:37892-75458 GCA_001802645.1 Geobacteraceae bacterium GWC2_53_11
TGACATCCCCCCAGGCAATGCCGGCGGATGTGCAGAGTTCCTGCACGAGCCGTCGCAGCCCGGTGCGAATGAGCGCGGTCATTTCCCCGTAAAGTGACACGGACCCGAGCGCCGCATCCAGCCGAGAAACCACATCGGCACCAAAACTACGCTGCGGGTTCAGAGCTCCGGCAAAGGCAAGACGTTCTCCGCTGGCGCGGTCAAGCAGCGATGCAGCCAGGGTGGTCGTACCGAGGTCTATGGCAAGGGCGTACATGAAATGAAATTCAGGACCGGCAAAGGTTCATGGAAGATACACCCTCGGTACCCGCTTGCTGATGCCGCAGAATATCGCATAAGGGATGGTGTCGGCCCAGGCGGCCAGCTCTTCGGCGTGAATACAGTTCCCCTGATCGTCAGGCCCCATGAGGGTTACGGTATCCCCCACGGCAACCCCTTCGATACCGGTCACATCAAGCATGATCCAGTCCATGCAGACGGTACCGGCGACTCTGGCCCGCCGGCCGCGCACGAGCGCTTCGCCCCGGTTGGTAAGTGCCCGGGGATACCCGTCGGCGTAGCCAACCGGCACGCTGGCGATCAAGGTACGCTCCCCTGCGGTAAAGCGGCGGGCATAGCTGATGGTCGTTCCCGGTTCCACCCATTTGAGCATGGCGATACGGCTTTTCAGGCGCATGACCGGTTTCAGGTCGAGCTTGCCCTGAAAATCGGCGGAGGGTAGCGCACCGTACATGGTGATTCCCGGCCTGATCAGGTTGCAGTCGGGGATATCGCGCAACATCGCCGCAGCGCTGTTGGCAATATGAATATAGCGCGGTTTGAAACCGGCTCTGCGGATTTCCGCTAGTGCCCAGGCAAAGCGCTCAGCCTGCAGACGGGTAAAGTACTGCCCCGATTCGTCCAGCTCATCGGCGCTGGCAAAATGGGAGATCACCCCTTCAACAGTAAGGTTCGGCAGTTTCTTCAGCTCGGCAACGAAACCGGGCACATCCTGATAGGCAACCCCCAGCCGCCCCATGCCGGTATCAACTTTTATATGGACATTAGCCCGGCGGAACAGCTTGCCTCCTGCCGCGGCCTGGTTGAGCGCCTGTGCCTGATCCAGCGAAAAGATCGCCGTGGAGATATTGTAGCCGATACATTTTCGTTCCTGACCGGGATACACCCCGCCCAGCAGCAGGATCGGCTTGTCGCAGCCGCTTTTGCGCAGCTGGATGCCTTCCGCCAGGAACGCAACGCCGAAGGCGTTAACTCCCAACTGCTCCAGCTCCCGGCTGATATCCAGAAAGCCATGACCGTAGGCATCCGCTTTGACAACGGCCAGAATGTCCGTCCGGCGCGGAATCGACGAGCGGATCAGCTGATAATTATGTTTAAGCGCGGAGAGATCAATCTCGGCGTAGGTAGGACGTCCATCGTACACAGCAATTTCTCCTCAGATTCAAGTCCCCCCGCCCCTTGCGGGAGGGGGTCAGGGGGTGGGGGTATGCGCCACATTTGACACCGTAGCAACCTCACCCACCCCTCGATCCCTTTAGGCCCCAGTGGGTCCTCCCGTCAAGGGAGGGGAAGCATTACAGAACCAGCTTCTTCCGCGCTGTGGCCAGACACTTTGCCATATCGACACTGTTGCGGCATGCCAGGGCAGCTTTCGCCAGGCGGCGGCACGCTTCGGCACTGTTGTTCCGGATCGCCTGCTTCACCACCGGAATACTGGGCGCTGACAGGCTGAATTCGCGGATCCCCATGCCCGTCAAGAGCAGGGCGCACAACGGATCGGCGGCCATCTCGCCACAGAGCGACACCTTTTTCCCCGCCTTGTTGGCCGCATCGGCAACGCGCTTGATGGAGTGCAGGATCGCCGGATGGTACGGGTCATAATACTGTCTGACACTGGCATTGTTACGGTCAGCGGCCAGCGTGTACTGAATCAGGTCGTTGGTGCCGATGCTGACATAATCGACTTCCTGAATCAGGTAATCGATAATCTGCACCGCAGCCGGCACCTCAATCATGATCCCGAACGGGATATAGCCCGGTACGTCATGCCCTTCACGCAGCAGCTCGTTTCTGACCGATGTCAGGATTTCCCTGATCTGCCGGATCTCGTCGAGGCTGCTGATGAGCGGAAACATGACCGTTGCAGAGCCGAAGCGGGACGCGAGCAGAATACCGGCCAGCTGTTCCTTGAAAATATCCTGCCGCTCCAGCGAGACTCGAATCGAGCGCCACCCCAGGAACGGGTTATCTTCGTGGGGATAGGGAAAATAGGAGAGCCCCTTGTCGCCGCCGATGTCGAGGGTACGGATATTGACGGTCTGGCCGGGGAACCCTTCCAGGATCTTGCGATAAATGGCCGCCTGGGCGTCACGGTCAGGAAACGAGGAACGCGCCATATAGGGAAATTCGGTACGGTACAGCCCCACCCCTTCGGCGCCATGCAGGTTGGCAACCTTGACATCGGAAATCAGCCCGATGTTGGCGCTCAAGGTAATGGCAACGCCATCGGTGGTCACCGCGGGGAGATCGCGCAGCCCTTCCAGCTCCTTCATGCGACCGGCGTATTCCTGCTCAAGACGAACGTACTCCTTTTTGATGCCCGCATCAGGATTGAGGTAGACCTGCCCCGAAGTACCGTCAACGATTATTTCATCCTTGACGTTGGCGGCATCCATCACCCCCCGCACGCCAAGCACTGCGGGGATGCCCAGCGACTTAGCCATGATGGCGGCGTGGGAAAAGGCGTTCCCCTTTTCGGTAACGATGCCGAGAATCTTGTTCGGATCAAGCATGGCAAGATTGGAGGGGAAGATTTCATCCGCCACCAGCACCCGCTTCTCCTTGAGCGTCACCTCGTTGGTATCACTCCCTTCAATCGCATCGATAATGCGCCGCCCGATATCTTCCATATCAGCCGAGCGTTCCCGCAGGTACGGATCCTCCATGGCGGAAAAGGCCTGCACATAGTGCTGTACCACATCATGTACGGAGCGGGTCGCCCCCACCCCGCGCTCGATCAGATCCATAACCTTTGCGGAAAAACTCCGGTCTTCCAGTATCATCAGGTGGGTATGGAAGATGGCGGCGTCATCGGCCGAAAGCGTCTCGCTCACCCGCTTTTCCATATAAATGGTCTGGATCTTGGCCTTTTCCAGGGCCTGACTGAATTTATTCCGTTCTTCGGCAGCAGTCCCGACCTTGGCCAGCTTGATAACCTTATCGTTAAAACGGTCGAGGATATAAATCTTCCCCCGGCTGAAACCGGCCGACACCGCAGTCCCGGTGAGCGTCCGGGAAACCTGGCCCCGTCTGGCGCTCCCCGGAAGGGACGAGGCGACATCTCCTGCCGAACCATTGCGGACCTTGGCCAGTTCGCTTTCGAACCAGGCCCGTTCCTGTTCCTTGTGCTGAATCGAATCAAGCAGTCGTGCCGTATGCACAATGCTGCCGATCTGAAACGTGATCGTACGCAGGATACTTATTTCATCATCGCTGAAGCTGCGAGTTTCACGGGTCTGCACGACGATGACGCCGATGGGCGCCTTGTGCTCAAACAGCGGCAGGCCGAGAAACGACAGGAACCGTTCCTCTTTGGCCTCCTTGAAATATTTGTAGCGGGGATGCGACGGGGCATTATCAGTCATGACCATGGCGCGGGTTTCAATGGCAAGACCGGTCAAACCCTCATGGACCTTCATGGATACCCGGCCGACCGAGGCCTTGGAAAGGCCTTTGGTAGCCTTCAGGGTCAGTGTCTCGCCATCCTTCTCCAGCAGATAGATCGAGCAGACATCGCTCCCCATGCGCTTGGCAACCAGGGTTACGATGTTGTCCAGGGTATCCTGAAGATCGTGGGAGTGGAGGATAATCGAACTGATATCTTCCAAAGTGCGGAGGCCGAGTGATTGCTGGGGTTCTTTCATTGAAGCGCCTTAGGAGTTGTAAAATAAATGACTTGGTTAATATTGCGCTCAGATTCGGGTCAGATTTGGCTGAACTGATTGAGGCAAACCACAGACGTAGCAGAGCTACGTTGAGGATTTGGTGATTGAAGTTCGGTCAAAGATGGCCTGAAGATGAGATGCAAGATGGCCATGTTATTTTTTTTACAGCTCCTCAATGGATATTTGACGTAACGGCATTGCTGCTGACAACTGGTTACTGGAACTCTTTTCTTCGTAAACCAACCCCCCTCAATCCCCCCTTATCAGGGGGGAGCTTTTAAGTCTCCCCTGACAAGGGGAGGTTTGGAGGGGTTGGGTATTGATGATACTGCACTACCTACATTCCGAAAAAATATTTCAGCCGTTGCAGATAATCTTCGTTGCGCGGCAGCGCCGCGACGGTTTCGCTCCGGCTGGCTCTGCTTGCCCGGCTTTTCCGTTCCCGCTCGACGAGGATCGTGCTCAACGCGTCAAGCATGGCAGGATTGGCGTGCAGGATCGGCTCCATGATCTCCTTGGTAATCTCCGCCAGCCAGACTTCGCTGGTCGCACGAACCGTTGCCGTGCGCGGCTCACCGGTCAGCAGCGACATCTCGCCGAAAAACGACCCCTGGTGAATGCTCCCCACCGGTGTTCCGGCAATGGAAACGTCAAGGGTTCCTTTAAGAACTATGAAAAGCGAACTCCCCATTTCGCCCTGTCGGACGACGATTTCATCCGCCCCATACACGGCAATCGGCGCCTGTTCTACCAGCGCTGCAACCTGCTGAACCTCAAGCATGGCAAAGAGCCCGGAATCGCGCAGATAGCCGGCAATCTGTTCTTTGGAAAACTCAAACGGCTGGCGGCTTTCTGACGTAACAATTTGACGGTGCGGATAGGGGAAACTGTAGCCGACACGATTCACGGCATACCAGATCTGGCTGTAGAGGGAATCCTGTACCGGAATCCGGCGTGAAGGATCATCAATACTGAATCTGAGTTGGTAGGTAATTCCACTGTCGTTCAGCGCAATCAGCCGTACGAGCGGTTCCGGATCGTCAATAACCTCCCGGTCTTCACGAATAACCTTGAGCAGCAGCGCCTTTGCCATTTCGGGAGGCATGTCATAGCCAAGCATGACGTTCACCTGCAATGCAGGTTTTTCCTCGGTTCCCCGGTTACCGTGATAGGTGACGATGTTCTGCATGATGACGCTGTTCGGCACCATGATCAGGTAGTTTTCCGGGTTTTTCAGGGTTGTATAGCGAAAGCCGACATTGACGATTTCGCCGAAAATGTCTTTTTCCTTGATTGTTATCCAGTTGCCGCGCGACAAGAGCTGATCCGACTGAATCGAAAAACCGGACAGGGCGTTGGTCAGCGTACTCTGCATGGCAAAGGCGATAGTCGCGGTGATGACCGTCGTTGTGGTGACTATCGCCGAGAGATCTATTTTGAAAACCAGCCGCAATGAAATGATTCCGACCGCCAGGTAGACCACCAGGCGGACGGAATCCCGGAGAAACGAGGGAACTTCCCTCTGCGTGTGAATGCGGAGATAGACGTCAACCGTGAGGTACGTCACCAGTCTGGCCAGACAGAGCAGCACGACGATCGTCTGCACTCCCTGGATAATGGCCTGATAGCTTGGCAGGCTGGACATCGCCAGCTCGGCATAGAGCAGAATAAAACCGAACAGGGACAGCTTGATCGGGCCTGTTATACCGGGGCCCGCATCCTGCCGGTGAGTGCGCCGCAACAACGCCACAACACAGAAGAACAGCAGCGTGACCACCAGCACGAAAATGCGGTTGATCAAAATAAAATTAAGATCTATCAGCGACACGACCGGCGCACCGGATGCGGCCTGTACCAGCGGGTTCATTGCCATCCGTTCCTCAGGTTTCCAGCGCGCCGATCAGGCTTTTAATGTCGGCAACGCCGTTGGCAATCAGCCATGCTTCCATATCTTCAGCGATTGTCTGGGCGGCGCCCGGATTGATGAAACTGGCGGTACCGACCTGGACGGCCGTGGCACCGGCCAGCATGAATTCCAGCGCATCGGTCGCGTTCATGATGCCGCCGATGCCGATGATCGGCAGTTTGACCGCTTTGGCCACCTGCCACACCATGCGCAGGGCGATCGGTTTGATGGCCGGTCCGGAAAACCCGCCGGTGATATTGGCCAGTACCGGACGGCGTTTGTTCAGGTCGATTGCCATGCCGGTCAGCGTGTTGATTAGCGACAGAGCGTCGGCGCCGGCGGCTTCGCACGCCTTGGCCATGACCACCACGTCGGTCACGTTGGGAGACAGTTTGACGATCAGCGGTTTCTTTGTCGCAGCACGGCACGCCGAAACCACCGATGCCGCACTGTCCGGGTCGGTGCCGAACACGATGCCGCCATGCTTGACGTTGGGACACGAAATGTTTATTTCCAGCCCCGCTACCTCGGGGATTTCATCGAGACGGCGGGTCATCTCAGCATATTCGTCAACCGTGTTGCCGAAGAAGTTGGCGATGGCCGGTGTCTTGACCGTACGCAGGAACGGGACCTTCTTGGCAATAAACGCCTCGATCCCCACATTCTGCAGGCCGATGGCATTGAGCATCCCGCCGGGGGTTTCCACGATGCGCGGCGTCGGATTGCCGGCCCGGGGGTTGAGAGAGAGCCCCTTGGTCACAAAGGCGCCAATGGTTTCCAGATCGACGTATTGGGCAAATTCCTGGCCATAGCCAAAGGTGCCGGAGGCGGTCATTACCGGATTGCGCAGCGGAATACCCGCCAGGTTGACGGTCATATCGGGTTTCATGGCAGATTTCATAGTAGTAGTCATGGTCAATCCCTCCACTTCAGTTCGCCCGATTCAAATACCGGACCATCGGTGCAGACACAGCGGAAGTCGGGGGTTTCCGGCGAATGGGTATGCCCCGGAGCGACGCAGCCGAGACAGGCGCCAACGCCGCACGCCATGTACCCTTCCAGCGACACCTGGCAGGGGATGTCCCGTTTTGCCGCGATACCGGCCACGGCGTTCAGCATGCCGTGCGGGCCGCAGGCATAGATGGTTGCCTTTCCCTGCAGCTCGTCCAGCCGCCGCACCAGCGCTTCGGTGACCAGGCCGCGTTCGCCCAGCGAACCATCCTCGGTGGCGGTGTAGCACTCGACGCCGAGCCGTTCGAATTCGGTGATGCAGAGGATATCGTCCCGCGTCCGGCCGCCGGCAAAGAGCCGTACCTTCGAGGTTGCCACCAGTTCTTTTGCCAGCAGGTAGAGCGGTGCCAGCCCGACTCCGCCGCCGACGATCAGCTTTTCCTCTTCCACTTCGCCCAGGTCAAATCCCTTACCGAGCGGAGCAAGCACGTCAAGCAGGTCGGTTTCGTGCAGGGTTGCCAGCATGGCGGTCCCCTTCCCTACCACGCGATAAAGCATCTCCAGATACGGCTGCGAATTGGCGCCACTCTGGGCGGGAACATGGGTGCCGACATCGAAAATGCCGAACGGCCGCCGCAGCAGCGGGTCGATGGCGCCGTTGACCCGCACCATCATGAACTGGCCGGGTTGTGCCGAGGCACATTCGGGGGGAGCGGTCATGCGCATCCGCCAGTAGCCGGGCGAGACCTCCACGTTGGAAATAATAAGTGAAGTAAACTGCATTACGGGTTCTCCTTGCGTATGGGATATAACCTGCAAAACATTAAAAACTTTTTTGCCTCACGATTACCATGATTACTCTAGATTTTGATTCTATAAATCATGAAGTAATCTCGAAGTAATCGTGTAGCTAGAATAGACAAGGAAAATACTTAAACCGTCACAATCCCGTCACCATACAACGAAATGTGACTATCGGCGGTCAACAGCACCATTCCCTCGGTTCGTGCCTGGGCAATCAGAATACGGTCGAACGGGTCTTTGTGCAATGGGGGAAGTATTTCTACCGCAAGTGCATGATCCGACGAGACAGCCACTTCTTCATAGCCATTGATGACGAGCTGTTTCAACAAACGCAGCGGATCAACCTTGAAATCATCGCGCCCCAATCCGCGCTTGATGACAATCTCCCACATACTTGCAGCACTGAAATAAAGGATATTCGACGGATCAAGCAGCAGGGTGCGCGCCTGTTCGGAAAGTTTTTCCGGCTGGCCAGCCGACCAAAGCAGAATGTGGGTGTCCAGCAGTAGCTTCACAGCTCTTCTCCGTCAAACAGAGCAATGATCGCACCACCATGCATACTGTCAAAATCATCGGGCACGGATATTTCACCAGACATAAAACCAAGACGGCGCTCGGAACCAGGTTCAACCAAAGAAAAAGGAATAACCTTGACCATCGGCTTGCCCGCCTTGGCAATAATAAACGGCTTACCGTGTGCGGCATCCTCAACAAGACGGGATAAATGGGTTTTTGCTTCATGAATATTAACGGCCAGCATACGACACCTCCCATCAATGGACTAACCAAAGTTAGTCTACTACCAAAACCGTTTACAGACAAGAAAATTTACCTCAAACATTTCTCCATCAAAACCGCATCATCCCTGCCTTCATAATACTTTTCCCGCACGCCGGTCCGGACAAAACCGCACCGCTCATACAGGGTAATGGCCGAACTGTTGGTGGAGCGTACTTCAAGAGCCAGCACTTCGGCTTTCTTTTCCCGCGCCACCGCCACCGCATGGTCCATCAGCAACTGCGCAATGCCCTTCCCCCGCTGCTGCGGTGCCACGGCAATATCCAGTATCTGCGCCTCCTCAAACAGCGACATCAGGCATACATAGCCGACGATGCTGCCACTGGACTCGGCAACAAACGGGAACGAATGGGGCGCGGCCATTTCGTGTTCAAAATGTTCACGCTGCCACGGCACGGAAAACGAAGCCTGCTCGATATTCAGGATGGCGTCGAGGTCAGCTGGCGCCATGGGGCGGATGACTATTCCGGATGGTATGGACATGACTCGGCATGATATGCAAGCGCGGAGCTCTTGTAAACGGTTTTCAGACCATTCACGTCAGTTTGTGGTATAGTTCGAGCCCTCAAAAATATCGCAAGGAAACCGGAACTGTAACCATGAACTACATCGCCGATCTGCACATCCACTCCCCCTTCTCCCGGGCCACCAGCAAAGGCAGCACCCTGAGCGGACTGGCATCCTGGGCCCGCATCAAGGGCATCCAGGTCGTCGGCACCGGCGACTTCACGCATCCCGGCTGGCTGAACTGCCTGAAAGACGAGCTGACACCGGCCGAACCCGGCCTGTTCCGGCTGAAGGACGAAACGAGGCTGACCTCACCCCTGCCGGGGGTGGCGCTGCCGAAGGGCCCGGTCCGCTTCCTCCTGACCGCCGAGGTGAGCAGCATCTACAAACGCCACGGCCAGGTGCGCAAAGTCCACAACCTCCTCTACGTCCCGGATTTCGGCTCCGCCGAACGGATCAACGCGAAACTCGCCGCCATCGGCAATATCACGTCGGACGGCAGGCCGATCCTCGGCCTCGACAGCCGTGACCTGCTGGAGATCCTGCTGGAGCAGGCGCCGGAAGGGTTCCTCGTGCCGGCCCACATCTGGACCCCCTGGTTTTCCCTGTTCGGCTCCCGTTCCGGCTTCGACGCCATCGAGGAATGTTACGGCGACCTGACCCCGCACGTGTTCGCCCTGGAAACCGGGCTCTCCTCCGACCCGGAGATGAACCGGCTTATCTCAGCCCTCGACCGCTTCGCCCTCATCTCCAATTCCGACTGCCACTCCCCCCAGAAGCTCGGCCGCGAGGCGAACCTCTTCGACACGGAACTGAATTTTCATGCCCTCCGCGACGCCATCAGAGGGAACCGGCGCGAAACCTTTCGCGGCACCGTCGAGTTCTTTCCGGAAGAGGGAAAGTACCATTTCGACGGCCACCGCGCCTGCAACGTCTGCCTCGATCCCCATGAAACGCGGCGACTCGGCCTCCTCTGCCCGGCCTGCGGCAGGCCGCTCACCGTCGGGGTCCACCACCGGGTCATGGACCTGGCCGACCGGGACGCGCCGCTCTTTGGGCCGGACACGCCTCTCGTCCACAGCCTCATCCCGCTCCCGGAACTGCTGAGTGAACTGCTCGGCGTCGGGCCTGCCTCAAAAAAAGTCATGCTCCGGTATGCCAGCGTCATCGCCCGCTTCGGCTCCGAATTAAACCTGTTTCTGCAAACTCCGCTCGACGAAATCGCCTCCCATGCTCCGCTTCTGGGCGAGGCGGTCAAACGCGTCCGCGAAGGCCGGGTAATCCGCCAGCCCGGCTACGACGGCGAATTCGGGATCATCACCGTCTTCGAAGCCGGGGAAATTCACTACTACCCGCCCCTCATCTGAACCGTTTTTCCCTCCCGCTTCAACCGAAGTCATTCTCTCTTTATGTAAACATTGACAGCATACATATTATCTGCATAATGACAATATCCCTGCATACGAAGGACGCACCTATGTACGACATCGAAAACAGCATCGGATTCCTGCTTGCCAAGGCGTACCAGCGGGCTTGGGCCGTCATGAAGGAAGAGATCGAACCGTATGACCTCACCCCGCCGCAGTTCGCCCTGCTCTCGTTTCTCTGGCAGCAAGATGGCTTGACCCAGGTTGAATTGTCCGACAAGGGGCAGATCGACCGTTCCACGGTCGGCGGACTCATCGATCGACTGGAGAGAGGCGGCCTGTTGGAGCGCCGTCAGCACCCGCAGGACCGCCGGGCGCACCTGATATTCCTTACCGAACATGGCAAGGCGATGGAGGACACCCTCTCCGCCTGTGCCGAGCGCTCTCTGAAACGCATTACCACGGGACTCAGCGAAGACGAGATCAAAGAGTTCAGACGGATGCTCAATATTTTGCGGGGAGAGAGGAGAGTCTATGAAATTCCTTCATGTTAGCCTCATAGCTGTTGTCTGCCTCGGCATGTCGGTTCCTTCCTGGGGGGCGACGCTTTCCCTGAATGATTGCCTGCAAAAGGCGCGCGACAACAATCCGGTGCTGAAAAGCAGCAACTGGGACAGCCGGATCGCCGAAGAAAACAGCCGGTTGGCCACGGTAGCGCGCTATCCACGCCTCGACGCCCAGGCCGGTTACACCATGCAGTTGGAACCCCAGGCGGTAAAACTGGGAGGTGTCACGGCGGAAACCCAGGAACCGAACTTTGCCTTTGCCGGCATAGCCGCCACCTACACGCTCTATGATTTCGGACGGCGCGACGCCAGGATCCGGCAGTCCACCGCCGTTGCCGGGGCAACCGGGCAGGAGTTCATGGCGGGCAGCGGCGACGTCGCCCTGCAGGTCATCGAAGCGTACTACCGGATTCTGGAAGCGGACAGGAACGTTCAGGCGGCGGCTGAAGAGGTCGTGCAGATAACCGAGCATCGCCGGGCCGCCCAGGTATTCTTCGAAGAGGGTGTGGTAACCCGAAACGACGTATTGCAGGCAGATGTGCGGCTCGCATCGGCAAAACAGAAGCTGATGGCCGCCACCAACCGCCGGGAGAATTCCTGGCTGCTGCTCAACTTCCTCACCGGCAGTAACGCCGCATTCCGGGGCGAACTTGAAGAGACGGCAGCGCTGACCGTGCCTCCGGCGGGTGAAGATACCCCGGACAACCGCCACGACCTCAAGGCCCAGAAGCAGATGCTCGAAGCGCGCGAGTTTACAGTCCAGGAAAATCGCGAGAACTATATCCCGGAAATCTACACCCGCCTCGGCATGGATTACGTCCAGAACGACAAGGTGCGCGAGCAGGCGATCTATTCCGCCACCCTCGGCATCCGCGTCAACCTGTTCGACGGCTTTGCCGCCCAGGCGTCGCGGGAAAGAGCGGTAAAACAGCGCTCGAAGCAACAGGACCTCCTCAGGCTGGCCGAACAGCGTGCCCGGCTGGAAATAGCCACCGCCCGCAACGACGCCGCTACGGCACACGAGCGGATCACCGTCACGGAAACTGCGATCCGCCAGAGCGAGGAGAACCTGCGCATCAACAAGGAGCGTTATCAGGAGCGGGTCGGCATCGCCTCCGAAGTGCTGGACGCCCAGACGCTGGTCACCCAGGCAAAAACCGAGTATTACCGGGCGCTCTACGACTACCAGACCGCTTCGGCGCGCCTGCAGAACGCCCGCGGGGAATTGTAAAACTATTATTCAAATGGAGGATTGTCCGTAGATAATTGCAAGCCATGAGAAGTATGTTTTTAGCCCCCCTCCTGTTTTTAAGGAGGGGCTGGGGGTGGTCAGGTTTTGGCTTTTGACTTCGCTTTTTATCCTTATAGATTAATGAAAATCAAATGCAACCACCCCTAACCCCTCCTTGAAAGGAAGGAGGGGGACAAAATGCAAAAACCAAACCGGACAAAGCTTATTCAAATGGAGGATATATGGCAGCAGAAACACCAGCAACGGAGCCGCAAGCGTCCCAGGAAAACCGTCCGGCGGAATCCGCGCCAAAGCAGAAAGGGAGCAAGAAAACCAAAGGTCTGATTATCCTGCTGACAGTCTTCATCGTCGTGGGGGTATTCGGCCTCAGGTGGCTCATATCCAGCAGGTCCAACATCGAGACCGACAACGCCTTTATCGAGGCCCGGATCGTACAGGTATCATCCAAGGTATCCGGCACCGTGGCCCGGGTTCTGGTGGCCGACAACCAGTTCGTCAGAAAAGGCGACCTGCTGCTTGAGATCGACGGGCGGGACTACCAGGTAAAGATTGCCAAAGCAACCGCCGACGTCGGTATTGCTGAGAATGAGAGCGGCGGCGAACTAATGAAGGTAGAAGTAGCCCGTGCGGCGCTGCAGTCGGCAAAAGCCCGTTACGACCAGGCCGTGCAGGATCAGAAACGGGGTGAAAAACTGTTCAGCCGCGACGTCCTTCCCAAAGAGCAACTGGATCGGCTGACCACCGCCCGGCGCGTCAGTGAAGCCCAGCTGAAAGAGGAAGAGGAAGCGCTCAAACGCGCCCAGGCGGAAGCAGGCCAGGCAGGAAAGAGCGGCAACAAGGCCAGGATTCTTCAGCGAAAGGCTCAACTGGACGAGGCGGAACTGCAGCTGTCATACACAAAAACATACGCCCCCCGGGACGGCTACATCACCCGCAAATCGATCGAAGCCGGCGTCAACATCCAGGCCGGCCAGCCGCTGATGGCGCTGGTACCGCTGCAGGAGGCCTGGATTACCGCCAACTACAAGGAGCGCCAGATCACCTATTTGAAACCGGGGCAGAAGGTGGAGTTCACCGTTGACGCCTACCCCGGCAAAACGTTTCAAGGCACGGTTGACAGCATCATGGCCGGTACCGGTGCAGCCTTCTCCCTGCTCCCCCCCGAAAACGCCTCCGGCAACTACGTCAAGGTCGTCCAGCGGGTGCCGGTCAAGATCACCATCGACAAAAACTCCGACCCGGAGCGCCTGCTGCGCGTCGGAATGAGCGTCATTCCGGTTATCAAAACCGGCAGATCCAGTGGCGATGTGCTCAAGGAATTGAGTCCGTTTTAAATGAGTGACGAAAAAACCATAAATAAATGGCTGATCACCATCACCGTCATGCTCCCCGCCATCATGGAGATCATCGACACCTCGGTCGCCAATGTCGCCCTGCCGCACATGCAGGGGAGCCTCAACGCCGGGACCGATGAAGTCACCTGGGTGCTGACCTCCTACCTCGTGGCCAATGCCGTGGTGCTCCCCATGACCGGCTGGCTGTCGCGGGTGTTTGGCCGCAAGCGTTTCCTGATGACCTGTATCGTGCTGTTCACGCTGGCATCCCTGCTCTGCGGCGCCGCGCCCAACCTGGCCACGCTGATCTTCTTCCGCGTCCTGCAAGGAGCGGCGGGCGGGGCATTGATTCCGATCAGCCAGGCGATCCTGATGGAGACATTCCCCCCCAACCAGCGCGGCATGGCCATGGCCATCTTCGGGATCGGCGCCATGTTCGGCCCGATCGTCGGCCCGGCTCTCGGCGGCTGGATCACCGACAACATGAGCTGGCGCTGGATCTTCTACATCAACCTCCCGATAGGCGTCATCGCCATGATCATGTGCGCCTTTTTCATTTTTGATCCGGATTACCTACGCAAAAAGGCCGAAACGTTCAAGATCGACTATTGGGGGCTGTTCCTGCTGGTGGTGAGCATGGGGGCGCTGCAGATCGTGCTGGACAAGGGGCAACAGGAGGATTGGTACAATTCATCGTTCATCATCGGCTTCAGCATCGTCACCGTCGTATCCCTGATCGCACTGATCTGGGTTGAGCTGACCCACGAACACCCGATCATTAACCTGCGACTGTTCAAAAACGTGTCGTTCTCGGCGGGCAACCTGATCATGTTCGTGGTCGGCTTTGCCCTCTACAGCTCGATCATGCTGATCCCGCTGTTCCTCCAGACGCTCATGGGGTATTCGGCCACCGACGCGGGCATGGTCATGGCCCCCGGCGGCGTGGCGACCCTCTTCACCATGCCGCTGGTCGGCGCGGCGCTGGCCAAGCGGGACGGCCGCAAGATCGTCTTTTTCGGGCTGCTGCTCGGCGCGACCTCCATGTTCATCATGCAGGGACTCAATCTGGAAGGGGCGTTCTGGAACTACACCTGGCCCCGCATCGTGCTCGGTTTCGGGCTGGCCATGATCTTCGTGCCGCTCACCACGGTCACGCTCGCCTCGATCTCCCGTGAAGAGATGGGCAATGCCACCGGCATGTTCAGCCTGCTGCGCAACATCGGCGGCAGCGTCGGCATTGCCGTGGCCGCCACCCTGCTGACCCGCTACCAGCAGTTTTACCAGACCTCCCTGTCGGGCCACGTCAACCCGTACAATCCGGTATGGCAGATGCGTTTCGAGAACTTGAAACAGGCGCTGATCGCCAAGGGGATCAACGCTACCCAGGCCGACACCACGGCGCTTGGCATGATGTACGGAGTCGTCAAGCGGCAGGCGGGCGCCCTGGCCTTCAACCACATTTTCTTCATCATCGGCCTGGCCTTCCTGGTCATAATCCCGTTCCTGTTTCTGCTCAAGCGCCCGTCACACGCCGTCGAAGGCGTAGGGCATTAACGCATCAAATTCATTTTGCTAGATCGGTCTAGTGTTTTTACTAGATCGATCTAGTAAAAAAACCATGGGGCCCTTGAAAAAGGAATTTTGATAATGCTTACAGCTTGCAGCGGTCAGTGCCCTTCATGATGTCCCCCGCGACGATCACCGCCACGGTCCCGTTCATAACCGCCACCGCGACGTCCGCCTTCTACCGGTATCAGGAGGCATGCCGACAGCGCAGAGGCTGTTAACAGCAGGATTACCAGTTTAACCAACAGTGAATTTTTCATGGTAAATTTCTCCTTTTTCAGATGTGCGGAGCACGATCATTTTACCGATTCCTTGATTTTTTCCCCGGCTTGCTCGACCTTATCACCGGTTTTATCGATCACTTTATTAATCTGCTGCCCGGTTTTTTCTACTGCCTTATCAATCCCCCTGCCGGTTTGCTCCATCGGACCGTCGTTTTTCTTGCAGCCGGAAACTCCGGCAAGCAGGACGCCCAACACCAGTGCTGCAACAATGTTCCTTCCGTTTTTCATCATGTGAAATCTCCCTTTTTTAGTGGTATGTGGTTGTCCAGGCAACGCAAGTCTCCTGGTTTTGCACACCATCACCACAAGTGTACAAAGGCAACTAACATGCCAGAGGAAACCCGGAGCCAGGCAGATGTAACAATCTGATTGTTAGGGTAAAATCAATGTACTGCGTGTGGAGAAAAGAAAAGCTATCGACAGAATCCGTCAGGTTCAACGTATCCGTCATATTTGGCAGGAGCGTTTTGCAACTTTAGAAGTAAGTAGTTTTTTAATTGGTGAAGCCAGAGGTGCATGGTATATTCCCGCCGGATTGATATGAGAAATTACGTATCACCTGTTTCAGAGGGATCAAGGGGAAAAAAGAGGATGCTGAATTGGAAAACAGAATATTGCCGTCTTGAACTGAGACTTGCGTGATTCCTTATATAGGTAACATGTTACCAATATTGGGAACTTCAGTGATAAGTAAAAAAATCAGCAAAATCTACTTATATAAGGAACATGCGGGTTCCCTATATAGGCTGCTAATTCCGTATATAGGGAACAAGTACCGTATATACGGAAACCCACTAATAAGATGTTGAACAGAACATATTGAAACAAGGAAAAACCGAATGATAAAAAAGTGCTTATTCTCCCTTTTACTTTTGACACTCGCTTTAAGTCCCAATCTCGTTTTTGCAGAGAAAGTTTCTACGTCGCCTAAAATAACCGAAGAAAACATACCCAATTTTCAAAATATTAAATACGCGGACCTATCTGAGGTAACAGAACTCTTTCACCCAAATTTAGCAGAATACGCCCGAGCCGCTGACATTGACATGAAGCGGATAGTCTCTGTCTTGAAAATCTCGGCTCAACAAAAAGAGAGTACACCTATCTACTTCGTACCAAGCAACCGTTATAGAACCAGAGGTTACAGAAGTGCTACTACAAAAATATTTGAAATCGTACGAGTCCGAATGGGTGAGAAAAGGAAGATTCTGGTTCTTTTTAATGATCAGACGATTGATGAGAACAACGTTGAGAAATTTCATAAGGGGTGGAAATTAGCAGAATTATCTGAGAAATACGAACTAGACAAATTACATGACTTCTTCATTATTTCAAAACACCCTTGGCCTGGTGGAGAGGCTATCTACACGAATTTGAACATCAAGAAAAACAAACTCGAAGTTGCAATCACTTATGAGCAACCAATTCGAGGATATGAGCTTCATAGTGAATGTAAATATTTGTTTTCTCCATCTAAAGAGACTCTTGTTTTTAAGAAGGTGACTGAATCTACTGAGGAAGGGCCTGTGCCCTGACTATAATGTCCAACACGCGCTCAGACCATGACCGGGCCAAAACCCGCCCGGCAGGTCAAGCGCAAAGCCGTTGAACATAAATAACGTGAAGGAGTAATACATGGCAATTCCCAGAGTTTTTATAAGTTCAACGTTTTATGATTTAAGACAGGTTAGAGAGGATTTAGAACGGTTTATAAAAGAACTTGGTTATGAGCCTGTGCGTCATGAAACAGGTGCAATACCATATGGAAAAGAAGACACCCCTGAAGCGTACGCTTATCGAGAAGTAGAGCTCTGTGACATCATAATCACAATAATTGGTGGCAAATATGGCACAGCTTCACAACACGAGCATGGATATTCTATTACTCAAAATGAACTTAGACGCGCCTTAGAAAAAGGGATACAAGTATTCATTTTCATTGAAAAAAGTGTTTTATCTGAATTTTCAACATATAAAATAAATAAAGATAATAAGTCCACTAAGTACAATTTTGTGGACGACATAAAAGTTTATGAATTTATTGAACATCTTTACAAATTGCCAAGGAATAATCCGATATCCGGATGGTCTGGTAGGCAGGAACATACCTTTGCCTGCTCGAATCATGGCGCTGGCAGATGTGTATGACGCGTTACGATCAGACAGGTGTTACCGCAAAGGCATGAATCATGATCAAGCCAGAACTATTATTCTTGAAGGCGATGGCAAGCACTTTGATCCTGAAGTGGTCATGGCGTTTTTACGGATCGAAGTTGTTTTTGCCGGAACGGACTGTAACAACACAAAAGCTACCGGGAGAACAGTATGAAATGGATTTTTACCATCATTGCCGTTGGCATCGCGCTTTCAGCCAATCTTGCTTCTGCCGACAACTTCCGCTGCCCCAATGACAACATCGTCTCCACCGGAGACAGCATCTCCACCGTTGCCTCCAAATGCGATTCCCCTGACTTCTCGTTCAAGCGGGAGGAACCGATGACGGTCGTAGACACGAGAGATGACGGGAGTACGAGGCCAAGGACCATCTACGTTGAGGTACAGGAGTGGACGTACAATCAGGGTTTATCGCATACCTTGATATTCCGTAACGGCATCCTGACGGAGGTTCGCTTTGGCGGTTTTGCCAAATAATTTTAGCAGCCGGCCTGACCTCTCATCCCGGAGGGAGTAGCCCTTGACACGTGACAAAAGATAAAAAACGCTATAAATTAGGGGTTCCAGCCAGCTGGAAGCCTGTCACCAAAGTTCAGACCTTGGCAGAGCTGTGAAGAATTCAAGGAGTTACGATGAATCCGGAGACAGGCAAAATTGCCCAGAAGGAATTCGATCGGGCGCAACAGGAACTTGACAGCAACAATGTCCTGGCTGCACTTGCCAGCCTGGAACGGGCACTCGGCATCTGGGATGATCCACTCTGGTATTCCCGTCTCGGGTTCTGTATCGCAAAACAGCGCGGACATCTTACCCGGGCATTCGAACTGTGCCGCGCTTCACTTGAATACGACCCGGACAATCCGCTCCACTACCTGTATCTTGGCAAAGTCCATCTTATCGCAGGAAACAAAAATGAAGCACTTCAGGCTTTCAGGCAGGGGATGGCACGTGGCGGCACTCCGCAACTGGAGCAGTTCCTTGCTGCCCTGGGGAACAGAAGACCTCCGGTCATACCCATTCTTTCACGTGATAATCTGCTGAACAAATATCTTGGAATCCTTTTTGCCCGTCTTGGCTTAAGATAGGCGTCTTGAATTCAGCCCCTTTACCGGTAAATGGAGGATGACATGAAGATAACTATCATTGCAGTTGCACTACTCGCCTGGAGTATCCCTGCCCTGGCCGAAGAGGTCAATTTCAGTACCCACCTGTATCCCAAATTCCAGACCAAAGCATGCACCACCTGCCATGACTACTTTGAGAAGGATCGCGGAGGACTGGCCTTCAAGAGCCATAAGGGGCGGTCACCGGACATATGCATCTATTGCCACACGGATGGGGTAACCGGCTTCAAGCACGCAGATGAATGGTTTGCCCAACCAGGACTGTACACATCGGGTATGAACCCGCAGCAAACGTGTGAAACCATGAAATCCGCAATTAACGCAAAGTTCAAAAACAAGACGCTGGTTGCCCGGCAGATCGAGCATCACCTTTTTGAAGACCCCCGGGTGCTGTGGGGCATCGAAGGCGCCACTCCCAAAAGCGGCCAACTCCCCAGCGACGGGAAAGAGAGCGATCTGGTAAAAGGTGGCCTGACGAAATGGAAGGAACAGGTCAAGGCGTGGATAGATGGCGGAATGAAGTGCCAATAGCAGAGGAACTATCGACACGGAGGTAACCGTCGTGTGCAGGAACATCAAAACGCTGTACAATTTTGTGCCACCTGCGACTGAGGAAGAGATCCACGCGGCTGCTCTACAGTATGTGCGGAAAATCAGCGGCTTTGCCAGGCCTTCCGCTGCAAACGAAGCGGCGTTCAACCATGCGGTTGCAGAGATCGAACGGGCGTCCTCCGGATTGTTCGCCTCTCTCGTAACAGCCGCCCACCCTAAAAACCGTGACATCGAAGCCGTAAAAGCACAGACCAGAGCGAAACGAAGAACGCGCCGCGAGATAATCCATGGATAACGGGTCGAGGACCGGCGAGCTGCACGGTGCCAGGCTGGTCAGGTTCGGATGCTTCGCTTTTGCCGCTTTGCTGATAGTTGCCGCGTTATACTGCCGCATACGTCTTCTTTCAGTACCGCTGGAGCGGGATGAGGGGGGCTTTGCGTATATCGGCCAGCAGTTGCTGAATGGTATTCCTCCGTATGTCAGCGGCAACATGAAGGTACTGGCCGGAATCCACTTCGCATACGCCGTGATCATGGCCCTGTTCGGAGAGAGCTCCGCGGGAATCCATGCAGGACTTCTGGCGGTCAACACGGCAAGCATGGTGCTTCTGTATTTCCTGGCACGCCGGATACTGCCCATCGAAGGGGCGTCAGTAGCGGTGGGCGTTTTTGCGTTCCTCTCCGTAACCCCATCCGTACTGGGTATTTTTGCCCATGCGACAAACTTTGTCATACTGTTTATACTCGCCGGTCTGGTAACCATGATGGCCGGACTTAAGAGGAACCGACTCTCCCTGATCCTGGCAAGTGGCGCCTGCTTCGGCCTTTCCGTACTTATGAAGCAACACGGGGTGTTCTTCTGTCTGTTTGCCTGCGGCTATCTTTTTTGGGAACTCCAGGCACGTAAACAGGGCCTGCAGAGTACGTTGCGTCACTTTTCTCTGCTGTTTCTCGGCATGCTTGTTCCCTATGCCGCAACCTGTGCTTACATGTGGGCAAATGGTGTTTTTGGCGAATTCTGGTTCTGGACCGTGACACGGTCCCTGGATTATGCGACTGAAATACCCCTCTCCGTCGGTCTGCATCGTTTGAAGTCCTACGTTGGAACAGTCCCCCAAAATGTGCTTTTGTTCTGGTATCTGGCCGGCGGCGGCCTGATTGCTCTCCGCTACCGGGACTGCCGCATCCGGCACCGCTGGTTTGTTGTTTTCTTCCTGTGTGCCTCGATAGCAGCTATTCTTCCGGGATTGACCTTCTATCCCCACTATTTCATCCTGCTGCTCCCCGCAGTTTCAATTCTGGCCGGGATCGCTTTTGTGGCTCTGACGCAAATTCCGGTGCCGGTCCCGGCTCAATCTGCCAGGCGGCAGGCGGCAGTGGCACTGATGTTACTGGCCGCCTGTTTCGGCATATACCAGCAGCGCGGTTACCTCTTCACCATCAAACCCGTAGCGATAAGCCGGATGATCTATGGCGGAAACCCGTTCCCCGAATCGATCGAAATTGCCCGGTACATCAGGGAACACAGCATCCCCGGCACACAGATCGCGGTTCTCGGCTCAGAGCCGCAGATCTATTTCTATGCAAACAGACCTTCGGCTACGGATTACCTGTTCATGTACCCGTTGGTTGAACAACAACCCCATGTTGAACAGATGCAGGATGAAATGATCCGCGAAATTGAACAGGCATACCCTGAATTCATTGTACTCGTGGGGATTCCATCCTCATGGCTCTATCAAAGTGAGGCGGGAGCCCGGCTTATCAAGTGGGCTGACACGTATTTGTCCGGAAATTATCACAAGGTGGGAATAATTGAATTATTGAGCAGCAGCCAGACCAATTACTATTGGGGTAGAGACGCGGAAGAACGGAAGGTATCTTCGAAGCTGTTCATTGTTCTGTTTCAGCGAAACAGTTGAATTTCACCTGGCAGTATAACAAAATGCCCCCCGGTTTCCCGGAGGGCGTTCATTCAAAGCAATCTTTTTCCGGCCGGCTACTCCACGCCCCTTCCGCTGAACACGAGCTTGCCGTCAAGCCAGAGCAGCACGCCACCGTCGGTTTCCCAGAGCGTCAGGTGGTCATCCCGGTAGCGCCCCTCCGTTCCCACTATCTCCGCTGGCAGTATCGCAAGCCGGTCATCGGGCAGTTTAACGATGACGACGCCGGTGCCGGCATCATGGACAACCTCCAGCTTCTCGCCCGCTGCTGAGAGGTACACCGTCGCCTGCCCCAGAACGCGGGTTTCTGCCGGAACCGGCATGGACTGCTGCACCGGAGTGCTGACGGTCGGCGCTGTTGCACATCCCGCACTGCACAGCAGGACAGCTGCGAACAGCAGAGGACCCCTCACTTCCCGAGCGCCTTCTCGATCCGCTCACAGAGGGTCTTCAAGACCTTGATGCGGGCATAGTACTTGTCGTTGGCCTCCACCAGCGTCCAGGGGGCGATTTCGGTGCTGGTGCGGTCGATCATGTCGCATACCGCCCGTTCGTACTCGTCCCATTTATCCCGGTTGCGCCAATCCTCGTCGGTGATCTTGTAGCGCTTGAAGCCGATCTTCTCCCGCTCCTTGAAGCGGCGCAGCTGTTCTTCCTTGGTGATGGAGAGCCAGAATTTGACGACGACGGTCTTGTTGCGCACCATCTGTTCTTCAAAATCGTTGATTTCCCCGTAGGCACGCATCCAGTCCTTGTGCTCGCAGTACCCCTCGACCCGCTCCACCAGAACGCGCCCGTACCACGTACGGTCAAAGATGGCAAAGCGGCTTTTGCGGGGGATGCTGCGCCAGAAGCGCCACATGTAGGGCTGGGCCCGCTCTTCCTCGGTCGGCGCCGCAACCGGAATAACCCGGTATTGACGGGCATCGAGCGCCTGGATGATGCGCCGGATACTACCGCCTTTACCGGCGGCGTCGTTCCCTTCGAAAGCGACCACGACCGACAGCTTTTTGAACTCGGGGTGACGGGTCAGCAGGTTGAGCTTCCCCTGGTATTTTTCCAGTTCGCTTTCGAACTCGTCCTTTTTCAGCTTCTTGCTCATGTCGAGCGTATGCAGAATCAGCAGATCGTCAATAGTCGGCATGATGGGGGGAATAGGCTCTTCGTGACGGGGCGGCTCGGGAGCGTCCAGCCGTTGCCGCATGGCGGTGAGAATCGCCTTGCCGATGGTCAGGTAGCGGTAACGCGGGTCGGTCCCCTCGACGATGGTCCAGGGGGATTCGGCGGTGCTGGTGGTGCGCAGCATTCGCTCGGAAACTTTGCGGAATTTGTCGTATTGCTTGTAGTGGTCCCAGTCGGTATCGGTGACCCGCCAGCGGGTTTTGGGATCTTTTTCCAGCAGCTTGAGCCGTTTTTTCTGCTCATTCTGGGAGAGGTGCAGCCAGAACTTGAGCACCAGCGCACCTTCGTCGCAGAGCATCTTCTCGAAATGTACGATCCGCTCCAGGCGCTGATCCAGCTCGGCGTTCTTGATGGTGCCGTAGACATTCTCGACCAGCGGCCCCGAATACCAAGTGCCGATGAAGACGCCAACCTTACCCTGGGGGGGAAGCACCCGCCAGTAACGCCACATCTGGGGCCGTTCCAGCTCCTCATCAGTCAGGTCGCGCAGAGCGTGGGTTTCAATGTGGCGCGGATCCATCCATTCGTTGAGCAGATTTACCGTTTCCCCTTTGCCGGCACAATCGACGCCTGCCACCAGTATGATGACAGGAAACTTTTTCGACTGGAACAGGTCGAGCTGGGCATCCAGCAACCCCTCGCGCAGCTCCGGTATTTCCCTCTTCCATACTTCCTTGCTGATCTTGTGACCCAGTTCGGCGGATTCAAACATGATACCCTCCTGATCGTTCAGCCTTGAAAACTATGGAAAGTATACCAGTAAACCTGAAAAAAACATGTGCCACAGAGGCGCAGAGACACAGAGAAACCATTAGAAAGAAATCCACAAAATATTTTGGTTTGTTTTTACTAACTGGTTAGAAAATCACCAATCTCTGTACATCTCTCTGTGTCTCGCTTAAAAGCGCCTACTTTTGGCTGAGCCTCTGTGGCAAAAATATTTTATTTCCCGGCCAGTTCCTTTGATTTGAGGGTCGCGGCTTCGACACAGTTCATGATCACCCCGCGAAAACTGCCGTTCTCAAGGGCGTGCAGCCCGGCGATGGTTGTTCCCCCCGGCGATGTCACTTTTTCCTTCAGCAGCGTCGGATGCTCACCGGTTTCAACGACCATCCGGGCGGAGCCGAGCACCGTCTGGGCAGCCAGTTGAGTTGCCACATCACGCGGCAGGCCGTTTTTGACACCGGCATCGGAAAGCGCCTCGATGAAGGTAAATACATAGGCAGGACCGCTGCCGGAAAGACCGGTCACCGCATCCATCAGTTTTTCATCCACGGAGACGGCAACCCCGATCAGGGCAAATATTTGCCGGGCAAGGTCCAGGTCGTCCGAAGTTGATTTGCGCCCGGCACTGACGGCGGTCGCCCCGGCTCCGATCAGAGCAGGTGTATTGGGCATCGCCCGTATAACCCGGCAACCGGGGTGCAGATTGGCTTCGATCTTTGACGTTGGTATGCCGGCCATGATCGAGATCACCAGTTTTTGCGGCGTCACGACCTTTTCGATCAGGTCGAAGGCACCCTCGGCCTGCTGCGGTTTGATCGCCAGCACGATAACCTCGCCCCACTCCGCCGCTTCAGCCGCATCACCCACTACCCGAACATTGGGAAACCGTTCCGTCAGCTCGTCGCGCCGCTTGGGGCTGATTTCCGCCACACAGATTCCGACCCCCACATCCTCACGCAACAAGCCGCGAATGATCGCTTCAGCCATGTTGCCGCCGCCGATAAAGGCGATTTTACGTATAGTCAGCATTTCAGTCCCCTCCAAAAATTATTTAATTCACGCTGCTTCTCGTCACCAGAGCAACCCCGACGCAGATCAGGCAGATACCGGCCCAGCGCATCCCGCCCACCTGTTCACCCAGAAACCACTGTGCCAGAAAAGCGACCACAAGATAGCTGAGTGCCTGCAGCGGCAGCGCCACCGACAGATCCTCCCACGACAGCACCGCCAGCCAGAGGCCGAAATAGACCGCCTGAAGCGCGGTACCGAGGATCAAGCGCCAGTTGGTCAGGGCACCCAGCGCCGTGGCGATGATCTGGCGAAAATTCATCGCCGAAAGATCCCCAGTGCTCTTCATTCCCTGGGTCAGAAAGATATCACCAACCGCTCCGGCGGTTATGGCCAGCAGCATGACGACCAGCGTCTTCAGCATTTCACTTCTCCGCGGTAGTTTTGCACCTGAATCTGCAGTTCGCGCAATCGCTCCCTCACCTTCGGGCTGGTGATGGCAGCCAGCTCTTCCTGGTGCCGGTAATCCGGCATGCGCCGGCTGATCTCAGTGTCCGGCAGTATTCCGGGATGAAAATAGAACTCCGTCAGACCGTCCTGCATTCCGTCAATGATGTTGAGAACATACTCCTCGGTCATTCGCCCCGAATTCAGCAGACCTTTGACCTCTGCAGCGTAACGGATACCCAACCGGTCAAGTTCCGGACGAGCCTGATCGGTCAAGCGACGAAAAATATACGTTTCGATGGTTTTACCAAAACGCCGCTCACGATCAAAGCGGAGGTTTTCAGCCAGCCGCTCCCGGGCGAGACGAAAGGTGGTGATACCATAGCGGGGCATCAATTCGACCAGGATCCGGAACAGGGTCGGATGCAGATGGATATTCAGATGGCCGTCGATGTGCGTCAGCGGAATTCCCGCATCAAGCACCTTCACAATCTGGGCTTCAATTTCCCGCTTCAGCTGGCAGTACAGACCTCTGTCCATGAAATAGCGAAAACCGGCAGCGACCGGGTTATTGCTGAAGTTGCCGTCTTTATCCACCAAGCCGGGTATATCGCCTGGCGGCAGCACCGCCCGCCCCTGCACCAGCGTCAGGTGCAGCCCGACCTGAAGTCCGGGATTGCGTCTCGCAATTTTAACCGCTTCGCCAAACGCCGCCGCACCGGACATGATCGAGGCGCACGTCAGAAGGCCGTCACGCCACCCCTGCTCCACGGCGCGGTTGACACCGCCGGACAGGCCAAAGTCGTCGGCGGTGATGATCAGGCGTTTCATAGACAAAACGGAATCAAAAGAATCAAAAGAATTGTTTCACGCAACGACGCAACGACGCGACGTTTTAAAATCGTAAAACAGGACGTTTGCTTTAAAGCCGTTCGTTGCGTCGTTGCGGCGTTGCGTGAGACCGGTTTTGCCGTCATATTTTGACCTAACAAGATTCCTTCCTCTTCCGCATATATTCCAGATACTGCTTTCCCTCTTTTAGCAGCTTGCGCCGTTCGTCACCATCCATAATCATCCGTCCGATGCTGCGGGCAATATATTTGGGACGGAAATAGAACTTGTTGTAGAACTCCTCGACCGAGTTGAAAATTTCCGTATTGGACAGGTTCGGATAATTGATGACGCACTTCTGATGGCCGCTGGCGTCAAGGAAGCTGTCTGAAGAAATCCATCCTTCCTCTTTGCAGAGATCGTAAAATTCCGTGCCCGGATACGGGGAAGCAAGCGACGCCTGAATCGAATTGAGATCGAGCTGTTTGGCAAAGTCGATTGTCTGGCGGATGGTGTCTTTTGTCTCGCCCGGCAACCCCATGATGAACGCGCCGTGGATCGACAGCCCCAGCTTTTTGCAGTCCTTGGCAAACTGCACCGCCTGGGCGACCGTGACCCCTTTTTTGATATTCTTCAGGATCTGGTCGTTGCCACTCTCAAAGCCGACCACCACATGGCGCAGTCCGGCCTCGCGCAGGACTTTCAGGGTTTCGTAATCGGTGTTGGCGCGGGCATTGATCGTCCAGGATATACCGAGCGGCTTGATCAGTCCGGCAATATCGCGGGCATGCTGCCGGTTGGCGGTAAAGGTGTCGTCGTCGAAAGAGAGTTCACGCATCTCCGGAATGTTATCGACGATCCACTTTATTTCCTCATAGACATTTTGCGGGGAGCGAACACGCATGGTGCGCCCGGAAAAGGTCTGCGGCCAGAGACAGTAGATGCAGCGGGAGGGACAGCCGCGACTGGAGTAGATCGACACATAGGGATTCTTGAAATGGGGGATAACGTATTCGGAAATAGGCAGATCCCGCTTATAGACCGGCGCCACAAACGGCAGGGCGTCCAGGTCCGCAATCGGCGGGCGGTTGGCGGTATGCACGACCTGGCCGTCCTCGAAGAAGCTGATGCCGTCCACCCGGCTCCATTCACGCCCCTCGCAAAGCTCTTTGGTGGAATAATCGAACTCGCCCCGGCAGACGATATCAATTGCCCCTTTGCCTGCCCGCAGCGACTCTTCCGGCAGCACGGAGACATGCGGACCGGTCAGCACCGTCACCATGTCCGGCTTGACCGCCTTGATGCGGCGGGCGGTCTCGATATCGAGCGCCAGGGTCGGCGTCGAGGTGTACATCACCACCATGTCGAAATCCATGGCAATGGCTATGCATTTTTCCAGGTCAAACTTCTGCACCGGCGCATCAACAACGCGGCTTCCCTCGATCATGCCGGCGGGAAAACAGAGCCAGGTCGGATACCAGAAGGAGGTCACTTCACGGGAGGCCTGATAGCGGGCACCGGCGCCGCCGTCAAAGTCCTCGAATGTAGGCGGGTTTAAAAAAAGCGGTTTCATTACAGCTCCTTGCATCATGTATCGCAGCACACGAATAGCAGGTATACCGCTGAAAAGTCAAGGTTTACGCGTCTGCACAAAAAACAAGGGCACCCGAAAACGGATGCCCTGATTGCTGCGGCTGTATCGTGCGGAACTTACTTCTTGCCGGTCGGCTTGGCTGCCGGTTTCTCAGCTTTCGCCGGCTGCTTGGCAATGATGCGATCCTTGATCTGTTCATACAGCGGAATGGGAAGGATTTTCCGGGATTTAAGCTGGGTCTTGTTGGCATAGGGGCGACCGGCAATAATCTTGGCGGCAAACGCATCGCCCACACCCGGAATCGCTTTCAACTCGGCATCGGTAGCGGTGTTAATATCGACAATGGCTGATTTGGCGGACGCCTTTGCATCGGCTGCTGCAGGAACAGCTTTGGGGGCGGTTTTAGCCGCGTCTCCCGGCGTTTTGGCCGGGGCTTTCACATCGGCGGCAAAGCCCAGCCCGGCGGACAACAGCAGCGAAACAGCGATCAAAGCAGTTCTGACAAAAATTTTCATACACGTACCTCCCGAATGAATGTAATTACGGCTCTTCTACAAACAACCCCTGCGGATGTCAATCAGGATTATTGCCCCGCCAGCCATCCGGCAAGATTGACGGCCAGTTTACGGTTATTTTCATCCAGATAGCGATTCTGAAAGAGCGCATCATCGCCGAAGACAATGAAACTACCGGAGCCAAGCGTTCCTGATACGGCAACAGTGAAAGCGCCGATCATATCCCCTTTTGACAGGACCTTGTTACCATCCAGATCAATCCAGGCATCGGGAGAGGTCTGGGCAACCGGCGTGCCGGTTTTACCTGGATCAAGTGCCCAGCAACCGTAGACGGAAAACTGTGTCAGACCGTTAAAGAGCGGAGAAGCGGACAACGCAGTGACCCGGAAATTGTTATTGTTGTCAATCACGTTGCGGCGTTCATAGAGAACCGCGTTGGAGTGGTCAAGATCCAGTCTGGTCAGTAATCCGGTCAACGGTGAACCGATATGCAGCATGACTGCCAACCGCCCTCCCCTCTCAACAAAACGAGCAACCGCCTCAACCTCTTCCGGCTTGAGCGCCTCAAACGGGCCGGAAATAACAAGCGCGGAAATATCCTTCAACACCTCATCGGTTAAAGCCTTTTTTGTGGAAGCCACCTGCGAGCCGCGACTCCGTATGATATCGGCAACTCCTGACAGGTGAAGAGCACCAGTTTCCTCTATCAGAAAGCGCTGATCATGTCCCTGATCAATCAAAGTCCGCACCACGCGCTCATCAGCCCCGGCAGTGCCGGCCCACAGCAACAGTACCGCAACAACCATTCGCACACCCATCAAGTTTGCCATAACGAAAAGACCTCCGCGTAATAAGACCTTAATTATCCTTTTATAGCCATGAGCACTTTATATTGCAAGAAATTCTTTTCCTTGTCGGCCCGATATGGTAGGTAGACAAGTATGTAGTAAGGATCAATTGCGATTACCACACCTCAAAGGAGAAAAAAACTGATGAGCAGCAAAAAACCTGAATTAACCTTTAAATATGTTTTCAACTACGGCTACAACCCTTCCTACGTTAATGGTGCCCAGGGCGGGTTTTCACCGCGTGGCGAAATGGTAATCAACTTTTATCTCGAACGTCAGCCCCTGCCGGAAGCAATTTCACACGAAATCACCCCCGAAGGCGCAATCGGCCGTGAAGTCAGCGTAGAGCCCAAAGACCTGGCTGCAAGCATGGTGCGCTACATCGATACGGGTGTTGTCATGAGTTACGATAATGCCAAGGTTTTCCATGCCTGGATGGGTGACAAGCTGCGCGAAGTCGAGGAGATGCACAAGGCACGCACGGCTTTTGAAGAATCACAGCCCGTAGGCCAGGCATAACCGGACGAAGGTGATAATGTGAATATATTTTCCGGTCACGTCATATCTCGCGCCGCAAGTGTAGCTCTTGCGGCGTTTATGCTTTTTTCAACGACCGCTTCTGCCTCGGCATTTTCGGTTCCGGAGCGATTGGAGTTTGAACTATCCTACACCGGAATAACCGCCGGGCACGCTGTTCAGGAAGTCAAGCAGGTCAACAATGAAACCCTGATCGTTTCCACAGCGCGCTCCGCCGACTGGCTGCGCTTCTTTTTTCCGGTGAATGACCGCATTGAATCTTATCTAACCCCGGCGACTTCACCCCTCCAGATCGGCCTGCCGCGCTTGTATGTGGAGAAAAAACATGAAGGAAAGACGATAACCGACCGTGAAGGGCGCTTTGACCGGCAGAAAATGGAAGTCCACACGATTGACCATCGCAACAAGAGAGAGAAAAAAGAACCCATCACCAAAAGAACCTACGACCTCCTTTCCAGCTTCTTCTATTTTCGCACAATCCCGCTACAGGTGGGAACGTCCTATTTTATCGACATCTACGACTGCAACCGGATCTGGAACACCGAGGTAAAGGTGCTGCGCCGGGAAGAACTGGTCACTCCGCTGGGACGCTTCAAAACCATTGTGATCCACCCCTTGCTGAAATCGGAAGGAATTTTTGCCCGGACCGGCGACATGTTCATCTGGTTGACTGACGACGAACGGCGTATTCCGGTACAGATGAAATCAAAAGTCGTCGTGGGAAGTATCACTGCAACCTTGACAGGAGGAAGTTACTGGCCGGGCAAAAAGTGACGGTTACACCGCTAATCCGCCATGCCTTCTGAACTTCTTCTTCCGCTCCTTTTCGCAGCAGCCTTCGTCGCCGGCCTGATCGACTCAATCGCCGGCGGCGGAGGCCTGATCACCGTCCCGGTCCTGATGGGCATCGGGCTCCCCCCTCAAATCGCACTCGGCACCAACAAACTCCAGGCTTCCTTCGGCTCCGGCAGCGCCATGCTCCATTTTGTGCGGGCCGGCACCGTAAAATTGAGCGACTGTTGGGCGGGAATCATCTGGACAACTATTGGCGCGGCACTGGGCGTCTGGTCGGTACAGCTCTTGGACGCGACCGTTTTAAAGCAGTTGATCCCCTGGCTGTTGGCGGCGATTGCCGTCTACACCCTGTTCTCGCCGCAGTTAGGCGTTGAAGACGAACACGCCCGTATGAAGCCGGGGCTGTTCTACCTGCTGTTCGGACTTTCGATAGGCTTTTATGACGGTTTCTTCGGTCCGGGAACCGGTTCGTTCTGGACCATGGCGCTCATGATGCTGCTCGGCTACTCCATGTTGCGGGCGACCGCCGCCACCAAGGTCATGAACTTCACCAGCAATTTTGTGGCACTGATCTTTTTTCTGTCGGTCGGGCAGGTCCGTTTTATGGAGGGGCTTGTCATGGGGGCCGGGCAGTTTCTGGGGGCACGGGTGGGGTCAAAACTGGTCATCAGGCGGGGCACCGCCTTTATCAGGCCGGTATTTATCACGATGGTGCTGGCGCTGGTCGGGCGGCTGATCTACCTGAACTTCAAGTAGTCTTAGAGAGATACTCCCCCAGCACCCCGCGAGAATGTTCATCATCATGGCAGTGAATGCAGAGGTTTTCCCAGTTGGAACCGTCGGGCGGGTTATTGTGATGGTTGCCGTCCTTGTGGTGAACGGTCAGCAGATTGAGACTGGCCTGATCGAATTCCCGGCCACACTTGGCACAGATCGCTCCATGAATTTTGAGCGATTTCGAGCGATAGTTCTCGTTGCTTTCGGTCTCGCCGCGCATTTTTTTGACGAGTGCCGCCGTCTGCTCAGCGGTCGGGAGGACAACGGTCCGGGGTGCTCGCTGTTTCATTATTTTTTCCTTTTTTGCGTTCCCTGTTTTTTTTATAGTAGAATCATCTCCAGCCGGTTGACAAGCATAATCCGGCTTGACCTCGACCAGATTCGCGTTACCCTGACACCATACATATCAAACGGAGGAACAACACCATGTCAATATGGGAAAAAGCCGTAGCGGAACTGCTGGACATTATCGAATGGACCGACGACTCAAACGATACGATGGTGTGGCGCTTTCCCCGCTTTGACAACGAGATCAAGTACGGTGCGCAGCTGATCGTACGACAGGCCCAGGCCGCTGTTTTCGTTGACCGGGGGCAGATTGCCGATGTTTTTCCCTCCGGGCAGCATAGCCTGACGACCAACAACCTTCCGGTCCTCACCACGCTCATGGGGTGGAAATACGGCTTTCACAGCCCGTTCAAAGCCGAAGTCTATTTCATCAATACCCGCAACTTTACCAACCTCAAATGGGGAACAAAAAACCCGGTTATGCTTCGTGATCAAGAATTCGGTCCCGTCCGGTTGCGCTCGTTCGGAACGTACGTGGTACGGGTCAGTGATCCGGCAAAATTCATCCAGGAAATCGTCGGCACCGGCGGGCATTTCACTCTTGATGCAATCTCGGAACAGCTGAGAAACCTTATTGTGAGCCGCTTCGCCGATGCGCTGGGAGAATGCGGCATTCCGCTGCTTGATATGGCTGCGAACTACAATGAACTGTCCTCTTTCCTGACAAAAAAAATCGCCCCCGAATTCCTGGAATACGGACTTGATGTGACCAAACTGCTGATCGAGAACATCTCCCTGCCGCAGGAAGTTGAAGAGGCACTGGATAAAAAGAGCAGCATGGGCATCATCGGCAATATGGACAACTATGTAAAATTCCAGTCTGCTCAGGCCATGGAAGCCGCGGCCAAAAATCCCGGTGGCGATGCTTCGGCCGGGGTCGGCATGGGAATGGGCTTTGCCATGGCCAACCAACTGGGGAAGATGATGACGGCTCCCCAGGAGAGTGCGCCGGGCGCGCCGCCTCCGTTGCCGGAAGATGGACAGATCAGCTATTTCGTCGGCGAAAATGGGACAAGGAAAGGTCCGTTTGACCTGAGCAGTATCCTCGGCCAGGTGCGTGACGGAGGCATCACGAAGGACACCCTGCTCTGGAAGCAGGGAATGACTGCCTGGAGTAAGGCTGAAATGTTCGACGAGCTGAAAGCGCTGATTCAGACGACGCCTCCTCCCTTACCATAACTTTTGTACAAGGAGACTCCGTGGCAAACTGCGCGAACTGTTCAGCCCCTCTTCCGGACGGCTCGATACGCTGCAACTATTGCGGCAGCCGTAACGATATCGACCTGAAAGGGGTACATTACTATACGACCCATGAACTTGAATCAGAACGGACCTGCCCGCGCTGCGGCATCGGCCTCCGAACCATCGATCTAAAGGTAAACGGCACATTTCTGATCGAACGCTGTGACGAATGCCTGGGGCTCTTCTTCGACCCGAATGAACTGGAAGCGGTGCTGGAAGCCACCGTTACCAACGTCTTCGCCATCGACCGGAGCCGGCTGGACAGTATAAACAGTACCAAATCCGGCGACTACGGCATCTCATACATCAAATGTCCGGTCTGCCGGAACCTCATGAACAGGGTCAACTTCGGGACAAAGAGCGGAGTTATCGTTGATCGTTGCAGGGAACATGGTGTCTGGCTTGACGGCGGGGAACTGCGGCATCTGTGTGAATGGATGAAAGCCGGCGGAAAGCTGTTGCAGCAGGAGCGATTTGTGCAGCAGAAGCAGATTGAAGAGCGGGAGCAGGAGCGGGAAAAACGCAGGATAGCGGCTCAGCCGCCACCGGGCGGGGTGTATGGAGATGATTCAGGTTTCGACCTGTTCGGAGGTCCGTTACGGCATTCAGACCCGGATCTGTTTGATATTGTGACAAGCGCTATCAGGTTTTTCATGAAATAGTACGGATTTACTCAGGCTTGCGCAGCTCCGCCACCATCTTGTCCACCAGCACCCAATTCCGTTTATAGTCCAGGTGGGTGCCGCCCTCTTTCCGTATCGCATCGCTGATACAGCGGTTGATGCGCTCCTGATCCGACTTGAGGATATGGATAAATCGGAATCCGCAGCGAAAACCTTCTTCAACATGCTGTTCCCAGACCGTCTCCGCCAGCGTACAGACCGGAAGGCCGTCATCAAGTTCGATAAAAAACATGGAGAGCGGCGTCGGACGGTTGTTTGTGTCTACGGTAATCCCGATCCCGCCGGCGCTGAGGTTGATGGCGGTTTCCTGCAGGACAAGCCCCGGCAGCACCCCGTTGCTGCGGAGATGATCCATGACCCGCCGCCACTCCTTTTTGAAAAATGCGAGCGGAAAACTTCCCCGCAGTTGAAACATTTTGGCTGAAAGCTCCGCACGGGGCACGATGCGCCGTTGAAACAATTCCAACGTGCCGTGCATGCGAAATTGAAAGTTATTGCCCGTCACTATGCCGACCAGGTCGGCCAGCACCTGAATTCCGCTCCCCAGGGCCTCACTCGTCAGCTTATAGGTTACTTTTCCTGCTTCACTGTCATGCCCGCCATGGGTGATCATCAATTCGAGAGAATCCACGCTGCTCTTGGTGACAACGCCGCTCAGCGACTCATAGATATCGCTGTTGCGCTCCTCCGACATATTGACCAGATAGACTTTCTGTCTCGGGCTGAAGTAACGGCTGTAATCATTGCAAAGCAAGTGAGGAGACATTTTGGTGGTCCGTGTGTTGCAGCGTGCGGACGGAATCGGCCGCGGGCGTCTCTTTGGAGTATCTAACAGGTGTATAGTACCTCAATCCGGCTGCAATTACCAGATGGCTGGAGCGGTTTTTTTAATGAAAACCCCGCCCGTCATTTCAGCATCTCCTCGATCTTTCTGACCAGGTCAACCGGGAAAATAGGTTTCATGAGCAGTTCCTGGTTGTCATCAACAAGCCCCTTGCTGCGAATAAAATCGGCAGTATAACCGGTCAGAAACAGGATCTTTATTCCCGGGCGCATTGCACGTATCTCTTCGTAGGTTTCGGTGCCGCTCTTCTTCGGCATGATCACATCAAACACCAGCAGATGAATGTCATTCTGATGCTCCTTGAATTTTTCAAGCGCGTCGTTGCCGTCTTCCGCCTCGATCACGGTATAGCCGAAGTCTCTGAGCGTGGTTGCAAGCAGACTGCGTATGGATGGCTCATCCTCCGCCAGCAGAATCGTCTCTGTGCCCCCCTCGGGAAAGCGGAGAACCTCTTTTGCCGCAACCACTTCACCTGACGTCAGCAAGGGGAGGAAAATCCTGAAGGTGGTCCCGTGGCCGGGTTCGCTGTAGACGTTAATATAACCGTTATGCTGCTTGACGATCCCGTACACGATGGCCATCCCCAGGCCGGTCCCCTTGCCGGTTTCCTTGGTGGTAAAAAAAGGGTCGAAGATCTTTGCACAGGTATCCTTGTCCATGCCCATGCCGTTATCGGTTACCGAAATCAGGGCAAACGGGCCGGTTTTGCCATACCCGTGGCTCTTGATGAAACTGTCGTCCAATTCCACCGATTCCGTCTGGATGATCATGCGGCCTTCACTGCCGATGGCATCCCGGGCATTGGTGGCAAGGTTCATCAGCACCTGCTCTATCTGATTGCTGTCGGCAAGAATAAGCAGATCCTCTTCCTTGAAATTGGTTTCAAGCAGAATGTTCTCGCCGATGACCCGCTTCAGGAACTTTTCCACGTTCCGGACGATATCGTTCAGTTTTTCCGTTTTTGGATTCATGGCCTGTTTGCGGCTGAACGCCAACAGGCTGCGAGTGAGATGCGCCGCCCGCTCCGCAGCTTCGATAACGTGATCCGCATACCCGCGCAACGGGTCAGCTTCATTGATCTTCTTCTGCAGCATGTTGCCGAACCCCATGATTACCGTGAGGATATTGTTGAAATCATGGGCAATACCTCCGGCCAGCTGGCCGATAGCCTCCATTTTCTGGGATTGGACGAGCTGCCCCCGCAAGGCTTCCCTTTCCCGCTCCAGGCGTCTGCGCTCGGTAATGTCCTGGAAAACGATAACGGCTCCCTCGATTGCCCCATTCTCGCGCAGTGGCGTACAGACATACTCCACGGTGAAATCGGAACCGTCCTTTCTCTGAAAGACGTCATCAAAAACCTGCTGGCGGCTTCCTTCCCGCAAGGTGAGCGAGATAGGGCACTGGTCGAGAGAAAGAGCATCCCCTCCGGATGTCCGGTGGTGCAGCATATGGTGCAGAGGCCCGCCCAACAACTCATCCTGGCTGAAGCCGAGCATTTTTGCGGCGGCAGGGTTGACGAACGTGGCATTGCCGTCACGATCAAGTCCGCAAATCCCCTCTCCCACCGAATCCAGAATCATGGTATTGCGATAGCTCAAATCATGAAGAGCCGTTTCTGCCGTTAGCCGTTCCGTAATGATGCTTTTCGTATAGGCTTCATTACTTCGGCAGAGCTGAATGGCTTTGGCAAAGTTGCCGAGCACAGGCTGAAACAACTGGGTAAGAGGAAGGTTGCTGTCAGGCAGACGGGAGGAAAGCAGCAGGATCACGCCACAGTCGCTTACGGGCAGCTTCAGAAAGGCCCGGTAATAATCCCTGCGGCAGGGGAGCAGGGAGAGCAGGTCGGCAGTTTCCGAAAGTTCGGCGCCCCCTTGAAGCAGCGCGGAGGGAAGCCGGATCAAAGCACCCTGATATTGGGAAAGTTCAAAATCGCCGATCGACGTTTCCAGACGTATATCCGCCATGCTGCCTGTTTGACCGGCTGACGTTCCTTCCGGATAGAGCAGCACCATCCCGCACGGAAAGGAGGTATGAAACAGCAGGCGTTGCAGCGTCTTGGTCAGCAGCGGCTGGACCTTGGTCTCACCGCCGATAACGATAGCCATCTCATACAGTATGGACAGGATCTGCTCACGATTCATGGCGATCCCATGTACAGCAGACGATTGCGCCGTTATGGAAGGAGGGATATCCCCCTTGCATCGAATGGCCGATTTCCCCCAGTGAAAGAGCGCCGGCAACCTGCATGGCTCCGGTAGCCTGCTGTATCTCCGTCAATTCGCACTCCGCCCGTTCCCCCAGGTGAATACGCCGGCCGGCACAATAAAAGGAGAGGATGCTGCCGCCCGCCAGCGTACCGCCAAGATCACGCAAACCATGGGCAAGCTTTTCCACGGTCTGAAGCGAATCCACCGCCGGGGCCTGCAAGAGCGTCAAAAGTGCGTTGGGTGGGACTTCTCCGACGCAGAATACGGAACCATCCTCTTCCAGGGCAACCGGCATGCGCACGATGATCTCGTTGTTGGCCCGCATGATTCCGAACGGAAAGTGCACGGCCAGTTGATAAAAATTTTCCCGATTGATGGTGACGTTGTATTGCGCTTTCACAACCTCCTGATAAACCTCGAAGGCGGGACGCCAGTCAATGGAGATGATCCGGTTCCCTTCCGTTGAGGTGGCGGAAAGCACCTGTTCAGGAGCCTGATAGCAGTGTTCCGTCACGGCTCCCGGGTGGTCCGGCAGCAGCATAAACAGTGCGCCGTTGCTCACCTGCCGGTTATTGTCGAACAGACATGGCATGGGCTGGAACGTTTCGCTGCCGGCGTTGGCGCCCATGTAGCGTACACGGTCGGCAAGCTTCAGGTATATCTCATCCAGAATAGTGGCAATGGTCGGTATCATGGAGTCGAAGATCATGCAGAGAGTACCGCTGCGCGGCCGGTCGAGACGACTGACCACATCATCGGACATACGCCGGATGGTGTGATCGTATTCGGGATGCAGGGGAGAGAGAGAATCATAGAGGGCGGCATACGGCATGACATCGAAGCGAAGCAGCAGACAACCAGTGGTGCGAAAACGCGCATCAACAATCAGGGCAGGAAACACGGCACCGCACAGCGGTACCTTCATACGGCGGCAGACGTCCTGAAGCAGCGGCACCATGGTTTCACGATCAGACTCGGCCACCAGTGCCAATACGCCCATGGACGGACAACAGCGGCGCCACTCACCTAAACATGCCTCGATTTCCTCTGGCGCCTTGTTCTCGAAATATACGGTGCCGGTCGTCATAACGGTTTCCTTTCTGCATCAGGATGTTCAAGACTAAGTCACTCCGGTAGGTCGTGCACCATATCATTAATTTTACCACAAAAGAAATTTGATTCATCTGTCAGGCCGATATTTTATTGATTGCCGCGGGCATAAAAAAAGCCGCCCATGCGCAGGCGGCTTAATCAATCTCACGGTGTAAAGCAATCCGGAGTGAAGTTAGTCGTGATGAAGTAGTCCTCGACCGTCTCGGCCCGGCGGATCAGTTCGACCGTGCCGTCGCTGCGGAGCAGCAACTCCTTGGGGCGCAGTCTGCCGTTGTACTGGAAACCCATGGCGTGGCCGTGGGCGCCGGTGTCATGGATGACCAGGATATCGCCGTCATCGATTGGCGGCAGTTCACGCTGAATTGCGAACTTGTCGTTGTTCTCGCAGAGGGAGCCGACCACGTCGTAGGTTTCGCTCTGCGGCAGGTCTTCCTTGCCGAGGACATCGATGTGGTGGTAGGCGTCGTAGAGTGCCGGGCGCATCAAGGCGGTCATGCAGGCGTCAACACCGATGTAGTTGCGGTAGGTCTGCTTGGCGTTGATTGCCGTCGTTACCAGGCAGCCATGCGGTCCGGTGATAAAGCGGCCGCTCTCCATCAGCATCTTCGGCGCAAAACCGTTGGCGCTCCGGAAGGCGTCGAAGAGGGCAGTGATCTCCGTAGCCATGGCGGCGAGGTTAAGACCTTCGTGCTCTGGGCGGTACGGGATGCCGAGGCCGCCGCCGATGTTGACGAATTCGAGTTCAATGCCGAGTTCCTTCTTGAGCAGGGCGGTCAGTTCGAGGAGCATCCGTGCC
>MGZJ01000041.1:75475-150206 GCA_001802645.1 Geobacteraceae bacterium GWC2_53_11
AAGCGTGTGGCCCCGCGTTCGCGGGAAAGGCGGTACGCATCAACCAGCTGCTCGTGGGTGACGCCGTACTTGGCCTCGACCGGGTTACCGATGATGATGTTGCCGGTGCGGCGCGGGCCGGGATTGTAGCGGAAGCAGATCAGTTCGGGGAATTCCGGCACCTTGGCGATCAGGCTGATGTCATCGAGATTAAGGACAGAACCTCCGTCTGCCGCGGCAAAGGCGTACTCCTCCTGGTTGGTGTTGTTTGAGGTGAACATGATCTCCTCGCCGCGAGCACCTACCTGGCGGGAGAGGATCAATTCGGGGATTGACGAGCAGTCAAAGCCGAAGCCGAGATCGAACAGCACCTCCAGAATGCGGCGATTGGGAAGCGCCTTCACCGCGAAGTACTCACGGAAACCGGGGATGCCGGAAAAGGCCCGGTTCAGTTCTTCGCCGGTGGCCCGGATTCCGGTTTCGTCGTATATGTGGAAGGGGGTGCCGTAGTGGGAGGCAAGCTGCGGCAGAAGCGGAAAAAGTCGGTCCTTGAAGGATTGGGACATCGGCATGGTGGTAATCTCCGTGAGTTCAGGGGAGTTGAAAGCGTTGTCGAACGGGACGAACCTGCCGGTTCATCCTTCTTTTGCATCCAGATTGATCCGCCGCGTTTCCTTGATCGTGTTGAGGACGATTTGGGTGCGGGTGGCGCGGACGCCGGGCAGGCGTTGGATTTCTTCGCGCAGAATACGGCCAAGATCCAACGGATCGGCGGCGCGCAGCTTGACCAGATAGCCGTCCGGACCGGCAACCTGGTGGACCTCCTGCACTCCGGCAACTTGGGCGAGACGTTCACCGAGCTGGTCGTTGGCAGAAGAATCCGCTTCGATGAAGAGGAATGCCGCCAGTCCCTGGGCAAAAGCCGCCGGGTTGAGGCGGACCTCGTACCCCTCAATGATGCCGCGCTCCTCCAGCTTGCGGATGCGTTCCAGTACCGCTGACGGTGCCATCCCGACCTGGCGGGCAACCTCGGCATTGGGGATGCGTGCTTTTTCCTGAAGAATATTCAGTATCAGAAGGTCAATATCATCTATCGTTCTTATAATATCCATAATGACAGAACAATATTCTCTGCATTTCTTTGTGTCAAGAATTATTGCGATTGCGGGAGCTGGTGTGGTCTTGCGGACGGCATTGCCGTTTAAGGAAGGAGTTAGGCAGGAGGACAAGCTGCTATCCTGTCCTCAGAACCACTAGGGAACAATGAGTGTCGAGGTCATTTTGTCAATCGCCTACAGCAGGGGCTCACGGAACAGATCCTTCACCTTCACCTCCGGGTGGTGATACCGTTCGTACCCCTTTGTCTTCTTTCCATACTGAATGCATTGTTCGGGGCACCACTGGATGCAGGCGAGGCACTGCTCACAGTTGCCGTGCCAGACCGGTCTTCCCGCTTCCAGAGTGATGTTCTTCACGGGGCAGACCCGCTCGCAGATGCCGCAAGAACTGCACGTGCCGTCGATATGAAAGTTCTTGTCCAACGTTTTCACACTATTGTAAGACATCTTGTAAAATCCGGTAAAAAGTACCCTTTGCCACAAGGGGCCCTTCTCTATGAGCCCTGATTTACGGCTTGAAATATACTCAGCAGCGCTGCTGATTTTTTCCGCCGCCTCGGCGAAGAACTTCCGCTGTCTCTCCACCGGTCCCGGTCCGCCCCAGGGGATATAGTTGCTTGGAAAGGCGATGTCGAACCCGGCGGAAAGGGTGAGGTTGTCCTCGGCCATGAGTTCCTGCAGCTGAATGAGGGTGCGCGATACCTGCCCGCCATTGACCGCGACGGCAAAATAATAGGCACCGGGTCGTTTTTCCATTGTTTGCAGGAAATTACGCACAAGGCTGGGGACGCCCCAGATGTGGACCGGAAAGACGAGGCCGATGGCATGGGTTTCGCTGCCGTGCGTGCCGTGAGTCATCCGGTGCATCTGTACGAGTTCCGTATCGCCAAGCTTCTCAGCAAGGGCACGCGCCGTCCAGAGGGAATTGCCGGTGCCGGTGTAGTAGTAGAGGACTGTATTCATGGCCTTGCCTTGTATGTATTGACGGGTGGGCGGCCATCACTTTGCTTTTCCGTGTTATACGTTGCGGCACCAATTGCAGTCCCCTCCAGAAGTCGCCAGAACCACGACTTTTCCGGGACTTCCCTGGCAGGTTTTGCTGGTTCCGTTATCAGATCGGGAGGAACTGCCGGCTCCGGAACTAAAACCGGCGCTACCGTTTCCTGCGGCATTTTCACCTCAAACTGTTTTCCCGTTTCCTGGGCGTGGCAGAGCGTGGATGCTACGGAGATGAGCATCCCACACAGCAGAATCAAAATTTTTGTTCTCCTCTCAGCCATCTATGTACCTCCTGGTTGAATGTTCAATCTGCGGTTAACTGATTTTTACGAATTATGAAGTTATCACCAGCTTCGCCGCAATGCAACAGACACCCGCCGTGCCGTCTGAAGAGCACCAATAGCGCCTTCCTCCGAACCGTACGGAAGTTCACCGCCAAGGGTGAGTTTCCAGGTGTCGGAAAGATTGTACCCTGCCTCCCCCTTGAACATGCCGTCACCGTGCTTGAGCCCCGCACTCCAGACCAGCTTCCATTCTCCCCACTCCTCGGTCCGGTTCCAGGCGGTGATGATGACGGGAAGGATTGCGCGGTCAAAGAGCTGCGCTGAATCGACCGGCGGAGAAATTGCGTTTCCCGCCAGAGTGACCAGGAAGGTGCCGTCTCCAAAACTCTTTTCGACACTGACGGCACCGATGAGAGCATTGCCGAGGTCGCGATCACGGGAAAAGAGAGCGGCTCCTTCCCCGCGCACGATCCAGGAGCCGATAATCCGGGAAAGTTCAATCCCGGCCGCTTCCTCCATGGCGTAGCGCCTCTCGACCGGAAGGCTGAAACCTGCGGAAGTGGCGGTCATTTGATCGACCCTGAAATTGAGAAGCGGCGCGGGACGCACACCTGCTCTCCCCCATCCCCCCAGTTCCCAATCCCCGAAGGATGACAGGAGCCGCACGGCGGCAAAACCGATGCCGGGAGGAGAAGATTCAACCTCGTTGAAAACGGTCCCCGCCGGCAATGCATCCACTTTGAGCGGGGCATTGCGACTGCCGAGCGGCGGCAGACGCCAGGGTGTTGTTACGGGGGCGGCGACGACTTCGTAGCGGAGTGTTCCGCCATAACCATTCAGACGCAGAGCCCAGAGCGGCAGTTTTTCGTCGGCAAACGGATCGGTAAGGTCGCGGGGGAGAAAGGCATCCGCAGGCGAGTAACCGTCGGTCTTCCCCCAGCCGAGCTGGAAACGCCCCAGCTGGAGGTCATGGGTCGTATTGAGGGGGATTCGCAGCCACAGATCCCGCACGGAAACGGGAGATCGCCTGAGCTTCCTGTCGGCCGGATCGAAGTCGAGCGCACCATTCTCACCCGAAGTGATTCCCTCTCCGCGCAGCGAAGCGGAAAGCTGCGTTTCACCAAGCTTTTCCTCCCACTTGGTGAAGAGCGTTCCCCACCCGAGCCCCCGGCTGTCGCGACCGGACCACCGCTCCGCATACGCGAATCCTTTTGCCTCAACATATCCTGAAATCTCCCCGGCCAGGACCGGCAACGGGAGGAGCAGGAATAACAGTAAAATGTAGAGTTGAGAACCGTTCCTAATCACTCCCCACCCTCACGGTTCAGGTTCTGCAAGGTAAAACGGCTGACCGGCTGCGGCTTGTCAAATACGATCTCCTTGAGGAGCACCGTCGTTTTGCTCCCCTTTTTCAGGTCTGTCATTTCCATCTTCCGCGCCACCCAGTGGCCGCCAATCTGCTGAAGATCGGAGAGGATCATTCGTTTGCCCGGTTCCTTTTCCCCTTTGCGGTACAGATCTTCCCGAAGCAGATAGAGATTATCCTTACGCAGATAGAGAATCAGCTTGCCATAGACCGATTTCCCCTTTTTCTCAAGGGGAACAGCCTCAATGACGTAACAGGGAAAACTTTCAAACGTCTGCTCCCCCTGCAGCGCCACCTTGTATTTTTCATGGTCGAACTCTTCCATATCCTCATAGCTGAAGTCGGTGCCGACAAAAGAACTGTCCCGGTCCTGGGCGGCGATCCGCCGCTCCCGCTTCATGGAGGGGAGGTAGAGCCACTGATCCGGATTCTGCCCGCCCGGCTTTGCCAATGACAGAAACCCGACCCCCTTCACTTCAGGCGGATCAACAAAACGGATCAGGTTCCTGGCATCCCCGGCATACCCTTCCCGGAAACTCTTCCACCCCTTCTTCCGCACCTTGCCATCCTTGTTCACCACCGTCAGTTCCCCGGCGTACTGCTGGGTCCGGGTGCGGTGGCGCTGCTCCGATTCCTTGAGGAACGCGCGGGCGTCGGGACTTGCCCAGGACAGTGCTGTGCAGATGATGGACAGGAGGAATACCAGAGCTAGGTGGAACCAAAGGTGTCTTACTATTCTGATGAAGAACATCAATTACCTCCAAAGATCATGCTAGTTTGTCACATTGCCATATGAGCACAAAGTCAACCCCTCCCCGCTCCCCTTATCAGGGGAGAGCTTTTAAACCTCCCCCCTGATAAGGGGGGATTGAGGGGGGTTGCCTTCGGAATTGCTCGATTCACTCATACTCAATCGCCTCGACAATTTTCATCCGTCCCGCCTGCCGGGCCGGGATCCATGCGGCCAGGGCCGAGATCAGCGGCAGGGCGACGAGAAGCTGGACCAGAATATCCCACGGATAAAGGTGCGGCATGATCCAGCCGGTGAACAGTTCCGCAAGCGGCCCCTCCATGAAGGAGGCGAAGAGATTGCCGGCCGGGAGCGCCAGTACCAGCCCCACAAGTGCGAGAAGCAGCGCCTCCTGCACGATGCCCCGGGCAAGTTGGGCCGGGAGAGCGCCCAGAGCCTTGAGTATCCCGATTTCCCTGGTCCGCTCGGCAACCGAGATGAGGAGCGCGGTGACGATGCCGAGGAAAGCAACCAGCAGGGCCAGAAAGAGTGTAACCCGCGTCAGGGCGTAAAAGGCGTCGATGGCCTTGGAAATCTCGGCAATAAACTCCTGGCGGGTGGAGACCAGCGCCGGATAACGGCCGGATAGCATGACGCGGATAAGGTCACGTACCTGCCCCACCGGAGTGCCGGGGAGTACGGAAACGTCGTAGATATCGACACGGTCATCCTGCCAGTAGCGGAGGAACTGACTCCGGTCCAGCAGCACGGTCCCCTGGTCGGAACCGTAGTCCCGCATCACGGCGGCAATCTGAAAACTCACTTTCCCTTCGGGAGTAGCAAGCTCTACACTCTGCCCGACCCTCAGCTTGAAACGCCGGGAGAAATTGTCCGAGACCGCGCACTTTCCCTCCATGGTCAGCCCACGGCGCATCGTTTCCACACTCCCCTGGGTAAAGTCGTATTTCATCCGTTCAAGCAAAGGAGCGATCTCGATGGAGGTAACCTGGATCTGATGCCCCTGGTAAAGCGGGCGGGTCGCGCGAAAACTCTCCACGCTCTTTACCCCCGGCAGTTGCAGCAGTTCATCGCGCAGCCCGCCGGGAAAAAGGAAATCGGGGCGGTTGAAATTGGCCGAGGCCCGCACGAACAGGTCGCAGGTCAGGGAGTCGTTCATCCAGCGTTCAAGAGCCTTTTTGGTCGATCCCATGTATCCGCCGAGACCGAGCACAAAGGTGAGCGAGAGGGCCATGGCCATGATGGTGCCGGACGTTCTGCGGGCGTTGCCGAGAAGGGTGTCGCCGGCGAGCCGTCCCGCCACCGGTGCACAGCGTGTGACCAGCGGGACGAGACAGATGAGCAGCAGCCGCGCGAGCGGCCCCACCAGGAGCATGATCCCGGCGCCCCCCAGCAACAGCTCGGCGAAGATGAACGGATTGCCCCCGAACGGTGGTTTGATAGCCATGAGGACGGCACTGCCAAGTGTGGCCACACCGGCTATAATCCTCATGGCTGGGTTGCCCGGAGGGCGGGCCTGAAAAGCCCCCTTGGCGAACGCCTCGGTGGGTGAAATGCGGGAAGCGGTCAGCGCCGGTCCCCAGGCGCCGATCAGCGAGGCGACAATGCCGAGCAACATCGACTGCAAGACAACAACCGGCGGCAGCCGCACTACCCCCGAACTGGTAACGCCATACAATGTCTCGGACGTCTGCCCCATCATCTTCAGGAACGCCTGGGAAAAGGTGGTACCGGCCAGAGTCCCCAGCAGGCCGCCGGCAAGACCGATGACCAGCGCCTCGGCGAGAAAGAGCAGCTGTACCTGACGGGGAGTTGCCCCCAGAGCCCGCAGGGTGCCGATATCGCGCCGCCGCCGGTTCACCGCCACGTTGAAGGCGTTGAAAATCAGGAAAATGCCGATGGCAAGGGCGAAGCCGCTGGAGACGTTGAAACCGGCAACGAAATTGGCGACGATTTTCTCGATCTGCTCCCCCCGTTTCCCCGGAGTTTCCACCCGGTAGGCAGGACCGAGCGCCTTCTCCAGAACTGAGGTCCCCTGGGCGATGCTGGTTCCCTCGTCAAGCCGCACGTCAATCCGGTCGAAGCGCCGTCCCCGGCCGAAGAGATCCTGGGCGGCATACACATCCACCACCATCAGGTTGCCGCCGAAAGCCTCGGCAAACCCCTTGGGAGTGAGCACTCCCCGCGCCGTGACCTTTTTTACCCCCTTGGGAACCTTGAGCGCAATGCTGCCGCCGCTTTTCAATCCGGCCTTTTCGGAGAACTGGCGGGTAAAGATGGCCGAATCGGGCTGGGCGAGAAAGAGGAGCGGATCGTCCAGATCGGCATCATCCCCCTCGAAGCCGTAATCCCGCATCTCCCGGTCCCCCAGCAGGTCGATGCCGATCACCATCAGGCTGCCGAGTTCACCCTTTTCCGGGGTGACGATCTGTTCGATGACCGGCGAAGTGGCCCGGATTCCGGGGAGCGCACGTATCTGTTCCTGCACTCCCTCAGGTACGCCACCCTCCATGGTGATCTGCAGCTGGGCCTTGCCGGCAACCCGGTCAACCGTGGAACGGATCCCCTTGACCAGAGTTTCCTTGGCGCTCTCGATGGAGCTGAAGGTGGCCACGCCGACCACGACGCCAAGCAGGGTAAGGATCGTCTTGGCCAGGTGACGCCTGACGTAGGAGAGCGAAAGGGTACGGAGCAGAAACCTCATGCCCCACCTCCGGCCACGCCAGAGTCTCCCTCCACCCGGCCGTCCCGCAGTTTGATCAGCCGGGCGCAGGCGGAGGCGGCGTTATGGTCGTGGGTAACGATAACGATGGTGGTTCCCCGCTCCCGGTTGATCGCCGTGAGCAGTTCCAGTATTTCCGCGCCACGGGCCGAATCCAGGTTACCGGTCGGCTCGTCGGCCAGCAGCAGCGGCGCGTCGGTGACCAGTGCCCTGGCAATGGCGACCCGCTGGCGCTCGCCGCCGGAGAGTTCGTCCGGGAGATGGTTGCCCCGCGCCTCAAGCCCGACATCTTTAAGTGCCCGGGCGACCTTCCGGTCGATCTCTCCGGTCGCCATTCCGGCCAGATGCAGCGGAAGCGCCACATTCTGGCTCACCTTCAAGGTCGGCATCAGGTGATAGGCCTGAAATATGTAGGATATTTTTGAACGGCGAAACAGGGAGCGCTCCTTTTCGTTTTCCCCGGCCAGATCCGTCCCCGCCACAACCACCTGCCCCGAAGTCGGCACGTCGAGTCCCCCCAGCAGGTTGAGCAACGTCGATTTTCCGGAGCCGGACGGTCCCATGACCGCCACCATTTCGCCCGCCCCGATGGATATATTGATCCCGGCGAGGGCGTTTACCTCGGATTTTCCTGCGTAGGTTTTGGTTACATCGTGGAGTTTGAGCATTGTGAATCTCCTTTGATGGTGCATGTAGGGGCGTGGGCTTGCCCCGCCCTCGCTGCTAATGCCGAGGTGACTGATATGACGGCGGGGCGGGCCAAGGCCGCGCCCCTACGATTATTGATGTTGCCACTCCTGCAAAAAAATCTTCCTGAACTCGCAGCGCCCCTTCAGCTTGTAACAAAAGGCTCTCCCGCCAAAGGTGAACCGGTTCGACCAGATAGTCATGGGTACGCTTCTGGTGTAGCCTTTGCGAGTCGCTTCAATAACGTTGTTAATGCCACGCAGGAAGAAGTCCCGGTCCCCGAAATCGAATATCCCTTCCTGCTGCCACGGTTCCATGAACCAGTAGAATCCCTGGCGGATAACGTCCAGATGATCAGGCTCCATGTCGTCGGGGTCATCGAAGCGGCATGCCTTGGCTATTGAGCGATTCAAACCGGGAAGATCGCGGTCGAGTGCCGCCTGGATTGCCTCATTTGAAAAGATCCAATCCTCGTCGCTTAAGGCCAGGGTACAGCCGAAGTCGATTATTCCGAGGCGGCCATCCGCCATGAAGATGAAGTTGCCGGGGTGCGGGTCGGCCGGGAGCCAGTGCAGGCGGTAATAGAGCCGATAAGTAGCCACCGTCAGCAGGTGGGTGAAATGATCACGCTCCGCCTGGGCCGGATTTCCGGCCAGATATTCGTCGAGATGACAACCCTGCAGGTACTCGGTGGTCAGTACCCGTTTGGTGGAGAACTCCACATAGACCTGTGGCACAACCACCCGATCCGAGGCAGTAAATGTACTCCGCGCCAGCTTACCGAAAACGGCCTCCTGCGCATAATCGGTCTCCATAAGGAGCATGCGCTCGATGTCGGCCAGTTTGGCGAGAGTGTCCTGCCAGTCGATGGCCAGACAAAGCGGCTGGAGCAGGAGGCGGAGGTTGCGCAGGTCGGCTTTTATCGTTCGGGCAATACCGGGATACTGTATTTTTACCGCCACCTCCTCACCGCTGTGCAACCGGGCGCGGTGCACCTGCCCCAGTGATGCGGCGGCAAAAGCCTGTTGGTCGAAGGAGGCAAACATTTCCTCCGGCTCGCGATCGAATTCATCCAGAAAGACTTCCCGCACCAGTGAATAGTGCATGGGAGGAGCCTCAAAGTGCAGCGCGGAGAGGACCTCTGCAAACTCCTCCGGCACCACCTCGGGGAGATTGGCCAGCATCTGACCAATCTTCATCACTGCACCGCGCAAATAGCCCATGGTACCAAAGAGCTTCAAGGCAGCGGCAAGATGGGCCTCTCTCTTGAGACGATCTTTTTCTTCCGCATCGCTGAACCGGCTGCGCAGCCAATACGCGAAATATCCGGCGGTTACCCTGGCCTGGAGCGAACCAAGGGTCCAGATCCGGGACAATGAACTTACCGGCACTTTATTGTTGGATATGCTGGAAATAAAATGCGCCAGACGCTGCGCAGACGGATCGGAGACACTCCCCTTCGGCAAGGCATCCAGCAGCATTTTCATCTCAACGGAATCAACTTTCCCGGCATCCTCAACCTGCATGAACTTCTCCTTTGTCCGGTACGTCACCGGAAATTACCTGCACGAACATGCGGATTGAATAGTCGATCAACGACTGGGATTCTTCCTGGTTGGGGGATTCATCGTTGGTCCAGAAGGCGAGGATACCCAGATACAGGGACCAGTACATGGTCATGGCGACATAATCCGGAGCCTCGGTAAAGCCATGGCCGGCGATGATCTTTTGAACCGCGTCAAGATGCCCCAGACGGGCCGTTTCCCCCTCCTGACAAATATTTTTTCTTGGGAACGGACTCAAGGAGCGCTCCAAAACCGGACCGAGAAATGGACGCAGGGGCCGGAGCCGGCGCAGACCGGAAGCGATAAACAGAAAAAGTTCCTCGGCAAGATCTTCTTTTCCGTTGCGGCGACGCAGGAAATCCGTACTCCCCTCGCGGAACGCCTCTGCGATCATGCTCATCGCCAGGGTCTCTTTGCTCGGGAAATAATTGAACAGGGTGCCGGTTGCCAATCCTGCAGCCAGAGCAATGTCACGGGTCGTGGTGTCCTCGAAACCCTTGAGGGTAAAGATCTCCGCAGCTTTATCCAGGATGCGGGCACGGGTTTCTATCTTGGCTTGTTCGCTGATGCGCATCAATTCCCTCCATTAATATGAGCATGTTCACTATAACAACCACTCAAAGACAAAGGCAACACAAAAGTGAGCGCGCTCACAAAACAACAACACTCTATTCTTCTCGAATAGCGCCCTCATGAATAAAAAAAGGCTCACTATCGGATGACAGCAAGCCTTCTGGTACATTCTATGATTGCTCCGTATGGCTGAGCAGCTACCCGTTCAGCAGCTTCACCGTGGCCCGGCCGTCGGCATAATAGTCGATGATATTCAAACAGCCGTAAGTCTGTTCAATATTGAACATCCCCGCCAGCGGCGCACCGATGGCATTCAGCAGCACGATGCGGTTGACGCCGCCATGCCCGACCACCAGGACTTCCTGCCCCTTGTGACGCTCGACGATCTCGGCGATAACCGGCATGACCCGCGCTTCAACGTCCAGCAGGTTTTCCCCTCCCGGCACCCGGTAGTTGACCAGGTCGTTCAGACGTGCCTGCCAGCCTTCCGGCCAGGACGCCTTTATTTCCTGCCAGGTCAACCCCTCCCATTCGCCGATGTTCAGCTCGCGCAGTTCACGACGGCGGGTCGGCTCGATGCCGAACGATTCGCAGATAATGCCCGCGCCTGTCGTGCAGCGGGTCAGGTCGCTCGTATAGCACGCCGATATTTTTGTATCAGCCAGGCGATCTTTCAGCAGATGATACTGTTCAACGCCGTAATCGGTGAGCGCCACGTCGGTCTGGCCGTTGTAGCGGGGCTGGTCATAACCGGCCACCTGGCCGTGGCGTATGAGGTAAATGCGGGTATGCGGGGTCATGGGTTCAGTTCTCCTGTTGGAATTATATTTCAGGCAAGGATGCTTCGCAGCTGCACTATACAGGAGTTTTCCACCACGGCAAACTGTTGAGGAAGCCGATTTTCGGCTGCAGAGCAGAACGCCATGAAGGCCTCTTTCAGAATAATATTGACCTCTTCCCGGCTGAACAGTTTTGGAGTTCCCGGATTAGCCGGACCGCCTCCGATGCCGGAGCCATCCCGCCGGATCGCAGCCATTCGCGTAAAGTATTCGGATGTCAGTCGTCCCATAGCCTTGCAGACCAGCCCTACCCGCTCGTCCCGAAACCGGTAACCGGCCTCGAAGGGAAGATGCCCTTCCACCAGCAAGCGTCCCTCCTGCTCGAAGCGTTGCCAAGCCGCCGAACCGTGCAGTACGATCTGATTGTGATAGAGCAGGTTGGCGGTCAAGTCATGGTCGGTCAGCAGCCCCAGTCCGTCAAGAAAGGAGAAGTTTTCTTTCAGCTCATCAAGGGTGGTATCAGGTTCGAACATGATGAAGCCGATATTCAGCCTCATCCCGCTTTCCCGGACGATGCGCACCCCACGGCGGATCTGTTCCGTGCTGATCCGTTTGCCGATCCGCTCAAGCACGCTGCCGGAGCCGGACTCGATGCCGAGAAAAACCGAGGTTGCGCCGTTGCCGGTCAGAGTCGTCATCAGACGTTCATCAAGACTGTCCACCCTTGTTTCGAAACCGAAGGGAAGCCCGACGCGCGCTGCCATCAGGCCAATGGCCCCGACCCGCTCCCGTTCCTTGTCTCCCTGGCCGATGAAGGTCGGATCGATAAAGTAGAGGCTCTTGATGTCGCGTCGCGACAGGCGGGTTTCCAGCTCCCGCTCCAGCGAAACAACATCGCGAGTCCGGCGGCTACTGCAGCCGTAGTAGCGGTGAATGAAGCAGAAGCTGCACGTGCCGTAGCAGCCGCGGCTGGCGGCAATGTTCAGGGTCGGGTAATCGCAGTTGGCGCCGACATCGTCCGGCACGGGAAGGCGGGAAAGATCGGCGATCAGCCGGCGGGGCACAAACTTCTCATCACGCAGGGCGACACCCGGCTGCGCCGTAATCGAGCGCCGCGCCACAAACAGGGTCAATAGCTCCGCCAGCGTGCCCTCAAATTCTCCCGCAAGGATGAAGTCAAGCTGCGGGGCGAACTGCAGGAGGCGATTACGGGAAAGAGTGGGAAACAGGCCGAAGGCGCCGAGCGAGGCGGCATTTTCCCGGCGCAGCAGTTCGAGAACCGTGCGGACCCGCTCTTCATGCCCCCAGGAGTAGACCCAGTGGAACAGGACGATATCGGCGGCCTCGGACCGGATACGGGCTGCGATGGCAGCTGCGTCATCGCTCCCGGAGCTGAAATCCAGATAAGCCGTGTCCCACCCGGCCCGGCGGGCAACGGCCAGCGCATAGCCGCTATTCAGGCTGGCCGACAGCGGCGCATTGGCCACGTCGTTGTAATGCTCCACCGTCAGGGGGCGGGGATTTTCGACAATGACGATTTTCATGGTTTAGTCCACCAGCACCAAGCCGACATACTGCACAAAATCATCGCTGTTACGCAGCGGCGCGAGCGGAATGCCGCAGCTCTCCGCCAAGGCAAAGACATCGCAACCGCACGACTCAAGTGACGGCCTCCTCTTTTCCGGGAAGCGGCACCGTGTGTCATCACAGCTCTCGCACCAGCTGCAGGGACCGCCGCTGAAAACCAGCGCCTTCTTGAACCCGCCCAGAAACGCCTCCCGTTCCAACCCCAGCAGATTTTCCTGAAAATCGCGCAGCGGCGGCTGTCCGGCCACCAGCAACGCCCGTGAGTAACACCCCAACAGCTCCTCGAAACCGCCCTGATCCATCGCGTGGGGGGGACAACTCCAACGCGTGCCGTACTGCGAACAGCCGTAGGCACATTTGGCCCGAACCCACGCCTCGCTGCGGATGCGGGCCGGGTCCAGCTCGACGGCGGCATAGAAGCCATGGGACAGGGCGTGACTTTTCAGGGCAAAGAGTGAAGCCGACTGATAGGGGGTGCTGCGTGTGGCGATGATGGCAAGAGAAGCGGAGGGAAGTTCGATGGCCACATGATGTCCGAATCCGGCGCTGTGCAGCATCCCTGCGGTTTCGGCTGTGGTGTAGCTGCGTCCGTTCCAGGTATTGACCAGCATGTGCAGGTCGTACAGTGCGCCGAAACTATTGGCATCGCGGAAGAAGTCATGGACAATCAGCAGGCCGTCATCCGCTAGCAGCTCTCCGGCCTGCAGCAGCAAGGCCTCGTTTTCGGCCGTGTCGTAGCAGTGGCAGATGTTGGAGAACAGCAGGAGATCTGCTTGGGCATGGTAACCGGCTACCAGAGCGGCCAACTCCTGCCGGTCCAGGATGTTGCAGGGATAAAAGAGCAGGTTATCAGGGATTGCATCAACTGCAACCCGTGAACAGACGTCCGGCAGGTCGCAGGCAATCCCCTGCCAGAGCGGATGCCGCGCCAGAAATTCACGCAGATAGGTGCCGTCCCCGGCACCGATGTCGATGATGGTGCCCCGTTCCGGCACCAGGGTGACGGCATCCCACAACTCCAGGCAGCGGACCTGCGCCGCCTCGGCCATGGCCTGCTGGAAGAGCTGCAACCGCTCCCGGTATTCAGCGGTTGACTGCTCGCGGATCAAGGCCCCCTGCCCTTCATGAAGAACGGTTCCCAGCTTGCGCCAGTGTTCCATCAGTATCGGTTCGAACTCGATGACATGCCGCTGGCTGGTGGCGCTAGACCGGCCGAGATAGCTCCTGCTGAAGCGCGAGAGAAAGAGTTGCCCTTCATACCGTTCCAGCAGCCCGGCATTCACCAGCAGGTCGATGAAACGCCCCCCTTCCTCCGTTTTCAGCCCGGTCGCTACCTGCAGTTCATCAAGAGTGCGCGCTCCTTCATCCAACAGGTCGATGATGCCCGAACTGACTGCCTCAGCAATGACGCAGAACATGCGGTAGCCGCTTGTCAGGTCACAGAAGGTGCGGTAGGAATTGTCGGAGGGGAGAATTTTCATGGTGAGTGGCAACTTTCACAAATGAACGGAAGTCCCCCCTCCCCTTGCGGGAGGGGGTCAGGGGGTGGGGGAGTTTGCCACATTCGCTCAATTGCCAGATTCACCCACCCCTTAATCCCCTCCCGTCAAGGGAGGGGAAATATCACTAAATCTTGTCCCCTCGTAGATCGCAGGCGAACAGCTTCCCCGCCCCGCGCGATGCGCAGAAGTCGCCGCACATGGTACAGGTAGCCTCGTCCTCCGGGGTGCGGCTGGCGCGGATGGCACGGGCATCCTCCGGGTAGAGCGCCAGCTGGAACTGTTTCTCCCAGTTCAGGTCGCGGCGGGCCTTTGACATCTCCTTGTCGCGCTGCCGCCCTTTTTCCGGGTACTTGTTCATGTCGCCGATGTAGGCCGCAATCTTGGCCGCCTTGACTCCCATCCGCACATCTTCCTCGTTGGGGAGTGCCAGATGTTCGGCCGGAGTGATGTAGCAGATCAGGTCGGCCCCGAAACGGCTCGACTGGGCCGCGCCGATGGCGGCGGTGATATGGTCGAAACCGGGAGCAACGTCGGTGGCAATAGGCCCGAGCATGTAGTAGGGCGCGCCGCCGCTCATCCGTTTCTGCAATTGAATATTCCCTTCAATCTCGTCCAGCGGCACATGCCCCGGCCCCTCCACCAGCATCTGGCACCCCATGTCGCGCCCGATCTCGGCCAGTTCGCAGTTAAAGAGAAGCTCCTGGATCTGGGCCCGGTCGGAAGAGTCGTGGATCGCCCCTGCCCTGAGTCCGTTGCCGAGCGAGAGCACCGTATCGTACTTTTTCAGGATCGAGACCACCCGGTCAAAGTGTTCGTAGAGCGGGTTTTCACGGTTATTGGCAATCATCCAGGCGACCATGGATACGCCACCCTTGCTGACCAGCCCGCCGTACCGGTACCCCTGCTTGCGCAACCGCTCGACCGTGCAGAGGTTGATGCCGCAATGCACCGCCATGAAGGCCATGCCGTCGGCACACTGCCGTTCGATGATGTCGAACAGCATCTCCTCGTCCAGCTTGTTCGGGTCGCCGTATTTCCGCGCCGCTTCGCAGAACGCCTGGTAGAGCGGCACGTTGCCGACCGGCAGATCAACGGCGGCAATGACTTCGCGCCGGACCCGGTCCAGATCGCCGCCGACGGACAGCTCCATCAGGGTATCGGCCCCCGACTCCTGAGCGATCCGCGCCTTGCGCACTTCGGCATCGTAGTCGATGATGTCCGAGGAGGTGCCGATGGAGGCGTTGACCTTGGTGGACAGCCCTTTGCCGATACCGACTGCCTGCGGTTTGCGGTTATGGTTCCAGGGAATGACGATTTTCCCTTCGGCAACCATCTGCATTACGTATTCCGGGGTCAGTTCTTCCTTGAGGGCAACGGCGGCAATCTGTGGGGTGATGATGCCCTGACGGGCCTGTTCGATCTGGGTTTGCATGTAATGGATTCCTTGTGTGAGATGATGTGGCTTCGACTTCGCTCAGCCAACGATTACCGGCTCCGCTCAGCCAGCGGTGATAGCGCCGTTCCCTGAGCGGAGTCGAAGGGCACTACGGAAGTGCCGATAAAACGATAAGCACCAGTATTTCGTTAAGTTCGCTGATGCAACCGACCGTATCGCCGGTCAATCCCCCCAGCCGGCGCTGGAAGAACATCCGCCCCGCGACCGTCAGCAGACAAACCGCGGCAAGGGGGATAAACCCGGCAGCGCCGAAAAGCCAGAAGGCGGCACCGGCAGCAGTCGCAAGTGCCACCACCAGCGGCACCGTACCCGCTCCCTGAACAAACGCCGCCCCCAAACCATCCTGACGGGCATGACGGGCACCGGTCAGCGTCAGCACCTGACCGAAACGGGCCAGCGCCGGAAAGAGCAACAGAGCCTGCCACTTGTATTCAAGCGGCACCGCCACCAGCGCCTGCCATTTGAGCAGCAGCCCAAGCACCAGCCCGACTGCGCCCACAGCACCTACCTGCGAATCCTTCATGACCGCCAGGAAACGTTCCCGGCCGCCGCGTGCCGCCAATCCGTCGCACACATCGGCCAGACCATCCAGATGCAGACCGCCGGTCAGCGCGGCCAGCGCGGTAACCAGCAGGGCGTCGCACAGCGGGCGTGCCAGCCACGGGGCAAGCAGCCAGTTCATCCCGGCCAGCAGCGCGCCGATCGTTAACCCTGCCAACGGAAAGAGCGCGGTTGACCGGCCCAGATCCTCTTTTTCGCACCGCACGGAAAAAGGGAGCGGAATGATCGTCAAAAACTGCAATGTGATGATGTAGAATCTCATTACCCCTGCGAGACCCCGGCCTGTTCAAAGGTCGCCATCTCTTTCAATATTTTTACGCCCGCTTCTATCAGCGTCATGGCCAGCGCTGCCCCGGTCCCTTCCCCCAGACGGAATTTGAGATCGAGAATAGGTTCAACACCGATCCGTTCCAGCATGAAGCTATGACCGATTTCCACGGATTCGTGGGCAGCGAAGATGTAGTCACGCACATTGGGGTGCAGTTCCGAGGCGATCAATGCACCGGCGGTGGAAATGAAACCGTCAATCACCACCGGGATCGAATTGGCAGCACAGCCAAGAACCAGGCCGGCGATAGCCGCAATTTCCAGGCCGCCGACTTTGGCCAGCACATCCAGCGGATCGTTCGGGTCGGGCTTGTTGAGCGCCAGCCCCTGCTCGATGACGCGAACCTTGTTGAGCAGCGCCGCGTCGCCGATGCCGGTGCCGCGATGGGTCACTTCGGCCACGGTTTTGCCGGAAAGAGCGGCGATGATGGCCGATGACGGCGTCGTGTTGCCGATCCCCATTTCACCGGTGCCTACCAGACCGATCCCTTCGGCACGGCACTGCTGCGCCAGCTCGATGCCGACCGTCAAGGCGGCAATCATTTCTTCGCGACTCATGGCAGGGCCTTTGGCAAAGTTTTTCGTGCCCCGGGCAACCTTCTTTTGTATCAGACCGGGCGTTTCGGCAAAATCGTAATCGACCCCCACGTCAACAACCCGCACATCGGCGCCGACATGGCGGGCCAGCACGTTGATCCCGGCGCCGCCGGCAAGGAAATTCAGCACCATCTGCGGAGTAACTTCGCGCGGAAACAGGGAGACCCCCTCTTCCGTAACACCGTGGTCACCGGCAAAGGTGAAGACTACTTTTTTTGAAATATCAGGATTCTGGTTGCCGCTGATGGCAGCAATGCGTCGGGCAAATTCCTCAAGCCGGCCCAGTGAACCAAGCGGTTTGGTTTTGTTGTCGAGTCTTGTCTGAGCCTGCTGCAGCAGTTCCTGACTGACCGGTTTGATCTGTGCGAGTGTGTTGTTGATGATATCCACTGGTAATCTCCTTAACTTTTTTTGATACGTTATTTCAGTTTTAACGGCATTCCGCTGATAACAACCTGTACCTCGTCTGCCGCAGAAGCCAGAATCTGATTCGTCGAACCGGCAATATCACGAAACAGCCGCGCAAGGCTGTTATCCGGCACGATCCCCATGCCGACTTCATTGCTGACCAGAACCACCGGCGTGACCATGCCGTGCAGCGTATTTTTCAGCCGCTGAACATCCTCGGCAATCCGCTGCTCAATCGGCTCTCCGCTCTCTTCGTATTTGAACAGCAGATTTGAAAGCCAGAGCGTCGCACAGTCCACCAGAATGACCTGAAACTCCCCGTCGCAGCGCGCCAGCGCCTGGGACAGATGAATCGGCTCCTCAACCGTGGTCCAGTCAGCCCCGCGCCGGTCCCGATGGCGCCGCACACGGTCGGTCATTTCCGCATCCAGCGTCTGGGATGTAGCCAGATAGCCGAGCGGCGATCCGAACTCACGAGCCCTCTTTTCAGCGTAAACACTTTTACCGCTTCGCGCACCGCCGGTGATGAAAATCGTTTTTGCCATGAATATCCTCCAAATTTTTTAAAACAAAAAAGCCCCGGTCCGCAAAAAGGGACTGGGGCTCGAAAACCGGAAAACAGATACGATCAGGCTTCGGCCCCTCGTTCCACGGAGGTCCCAAAACTTAAACGGAGTGGCAGGTTTCCTGGCTTCAGGGTCATCTTACTAACCGCGCCTTCCCGGATATTTCCAGTGGCTTACGTAGCGGCGTTCATCACCTGTTACAGTTGCGGGACAGCGAAGGATTCTAACCTTCTTCCCTTTTACCTGTGCCTTGCGGGGCACAGCACCAAAACCGTGTGGTGAAACAATTGTGACGTCGTATGTAGCAGACGGAAGAGATGAAAGTCAAAAAGAAAATATGCCTATCGAGCCATGGCAAAGTATCAATAATGCGGCGGCGGTTCCTCCTGATCGGGATCGCGCGAAACTGATGGCGACATGGCCATCAACTGCTCCTTCAGCGTTGATAAATCACGCTTCAGCGATTCAATAGCCACCTCTTGACGGCAGACGATCTCATTCAGTTCCTGAATGGTGTGTTCCTGCTGCATATAGCGCAACTCAAGTTCATTTATTCTTTCTTCCATACCTGCCCCCCTCCTGGCTGAATTGCGCTGTCGTGTAACCAAATATGTCCATCGGTTCATGTCCCCCATATAAAATACTTGTTTGATTCTTTTTTGCAATTGCGCGAAAGCGTGCTAGCATCTCTCATTAAAACCAACGACTCAGATACTATAGCAGACTACTTTTCAGGATGGTACCAGTGAAAATTAAAACCAAACTCATTCTCAACATGGTCATCGGTGCGGTCGCCGTCTGGTCAATCGTTATCACCAGCGTTTTCGGCCTCACCTTTATCAAGAACAAACTTTCCTACCTGACCCAGAAGAGCACCCCTTACCAGATCAGAACGGTGGAACTCCAGAAGGAACTGCAGGGAGCAATTACCGATCTGGTCAAACTCAATGCCGCCAATACGGCGGAAGAGTACAAACTGTTCAAGGGTGAGGCCGACAAATCGCTGGCCACGGTTAAAACGGCCCAACAGTCGCTCGAAGAGATGAGCAACAGCAAGATGGGCACCGCCGAAGAACTGTCCCAGATTGCCGAGGAGCTCTTCACTGCCGCTGCGGCGCGCATTACCACCGACAAAGCTGCTGCCGAGGCAAACAGCAGGGTTGCCGTGAGAATGAAAGAGTCGTCGGCCCGCCTGAAAGAGTTGGACAAAAGAATCCGCATCCTCCAGACCGGCCGGGCCAATTCGTTTGCCACGGCGCTCAAGGATACCGGCGGCTACACCTCCCGCCTCCGCAGCGTTGAAGAGCTTCGCAATCTGATCAAGGATCTGCAGATGATCTTTATCACCGTGCAAAACGCCCAGAAGAGCACCGCCGTACTGATAGCCAAGGGAAAGATCAACTCGGCGCTGGGACGTATCGCCAAGAATGATTACCATAACGGCAACGAGACCATCGCAAAAGATACCAAGGTTGTCTCGGACAAACTGACGGAGTACATCAAACTGCAGACAGCCGCCCTCTCAGCCAAGGACGATGAAACAAAGGCAAAAGCATCGGAATCCGGCAAGGATCTTTCTGAAAAGCTGAATGCTCTCTATCTGAACCTCGATCAGGAAGCAACCCTTGCGGGTGAAAAAGTGGGCATAGAAACCCAGAAGCAGGGAAGCATCTACGGGCAATCCAATGCCGCCAATTCAATCCTGCTGGACAACTCAGAGCTGGTGGCACTGGGATTGATGGTTGAAGGACAGACCAACCGGCTGTTCACGCTGGAGTCTACCGCTGAGATTGATAAGATTGACCCGGAAATCCGCACTCTTTTCGCCAAAATCACCGAACGTGCCGGTGCGGTGGAAAAGGCACTGGGTAAACAGGGCGCCAGGGATGAACTGAGAATCCTCAAGGGTGTGGTGGCGTCTCTGGGGAGCATTCGTAACGACCTCTACTCCGCCGACGGGATCATGAACACGCTCAAGAAACACCTGGCAGCGACTGACCAGGCCATAAAGGCCGGAGACAAGCTGCGCGCGGTAGTACTCAAACAGGCGGAAAAAGGCAAAGAAAGCGTCAGCACCGCCAAGGGGGAGCAGGAAAAGGCGATCGGCGCGGTCAATAAAATGGTACGAAACAGCATCGTCCTGCTGATCGCCATCGGTTCCGTTGCGGCCCTCATCGGCACCTTCTTCGGGGTATGGAGCTTCCGCTCCGTGATCCGGCCGCTGACTACCCTGGTCGGCGTTGCATCGAGCGTTGCCGATGGCAATCTTCACGTCCGTGATATTCAGAAAAGCAATGACGAGTTTGGCCAGGTACAGGATGCAATGGACAAGATGGTGCATAACCTTCGTGACATGGTCGGGCGTATCACCGACACCACCGCTACGGTTGCCAGCAGTTCCCAGGAACTTGCCTCAACCGCAGGCAAACTGGAGCGCAATTCCCAGACCCAGACCAGCGGCATAGAGACCACGGTTACCGCCATGACCGAAATGGTGCAAACCATTCAGGACGTATCCGGCAACGCCATTAACACCTCCGATTCTGCCGGGCGAATGAAACAGATCGCACTGGACGGACAAAAATCACTGGACACCACCTCGAAAGAACTCTACGCCTTTGCCGACATCGTGCGCCAGTCGGCTGAAAAGACCGAAGCGCTTGGAGCCAAGTCCGAGGCAATCAACGAAATCGTTACTATGATCAAGGATATTGCCGACCAGACCAACCTGCTGGCGCTGAACGCTTCCATCGAAGCTGCCCGTGCAGGTGATATGGGGCGCGGCTTTGCCGTGGTGGCCGACAGCGTCCGCCAGCTGGCGCATCGCACGATCGAATCGTCCGACGAAATCGGACGCACCGTCAAGGATATGCATGACGAGGTCGATGCTTCTGTGTTAATTATGCAGAAAGAGCGCGTAGCGATCGAAGGAATCATTCGGCACATCGACGGCACGCTCGCTTCAATGGGGGACATCGTAAAGCATGTCGAACAGGTTTTCGGCATGGTCCAAACCATAGCCACCGCCACCGAAGAGCAATCGGCAACCGCCGAAGATGTCAACCGCACCATGGTGGGAATCAATGATGTTACCCGCCAGCTGACCGTATCGGTAGAGGAGATCAAGGGAACATCCGAGAATTTTGCCCGTCTGGCAGGTGACCTGCAGCAGATGGTCGGCTGGTTCAGACTGTAAATGTATTCCATCTTGAAAGGAGTCTCCCCATGCTGAGAATTATGACATTGTGCGCTGTTTTGGTTTCCCTCCTGGCAACAGAAGTAATGGCTGATGTAGTGAAGATAGGCGCCGGAGCAGCACCAACCGAAAATATTTTCAAACCGGCTGAAGCGGCATTTGAAAAGGCATCCGGCCTGGATCTGTCGATAGTTTCCAGCGGCCCCAAACAGGCCTTTATTGACCTTGAACGAGGCACTGTTGATGCTGCGGCAGCGGGGCTTTCCTTTGACGACTGGATGGCGCTTCTGAAAAAAGAAGGTGTTTCCGTGGCTGATCCCAAAGCATACCAGGCGGTTGTCATCGGTAAAGACAAGGTTATTGTCATTGTTCACAAGGACAACCCTGTGTCAAAACTGAGTAGAGAACAATTAACCGGGATTTTTTCCGGCAAGATTACCAACTGGAAGGATGTGGGCGGCAAGGATGCGCCGATTCTGGTTGTGTGGGGTGCATTAACCCAGGGAACTAATTCGATGTTCGTCAAACACATCATGGGCGGAACAAAACCTACTGATGAAGTAATAGCCGCAACCACAGCCGAGGACATTCGCCACAACGTGGCATCCAACCCCGAAGCAATCGGCATCGGACCTCAGGCGATCGTTAACAGCACCGTACGCTCGCCGGAAACTCCTGAGGTTGCACGCCCGATCACCCTCATTACCAAAGGCAAGCCGACCGAAAAAGTCAGAAAGCTTCTGGAGTTTATCTCCACCCGGAAATAGACACAGAGCAATTACCACAGAGGAGGTCACACTGATGAAGAAAGTGATAGCAGCAATCGGTATTACCGCGGTACTTGCAGCAACGTCTGGCATGGCTCTCGCCGAAAGCATTACCCTGATTGGCGGCTCAACCTCAATATCAACGGTTATCAACCCGGTGAAGGGGGCCTTTGAAAAGACTACGGGCATCACCCTCAACGCCACTGCCGCCGGCTCAAAAATAGCCCTGCAGAAACTTGACGCCGGTGAAGCAGATGTAGCAACTGCCGGCCACACATTTGAAGAGCTGCTCGGCAACATCAAGTCATCCAATATTGCCCTGAAAAACCCGGTCGAAAAACTGAACGTCATCCAGCTTGCCCAGCCGGCATCCTACTCCGTAATCATCAATCCTGCCAATCCGGTGGCGAAGCTCTCCAAAGATCAGCTGGCTGGCATCTTTAGCGGCAAGATCAGCAACTGGAACGAAGTGGGCGGCAAGGACGCGCCGATCCTTTGCGTGGTCAGCAACCTGAGCCCCGGCAGCAATGACGTTTTTGCCAAGACGTTCCTCGGCGGGAAGAAGATCGCCATTGACACGCTGGATGCCTCAAATGCCGCCGACCTGCTCCAGAACATCTCAACAAACTCTGACGCCATCGGCTATCTTCCGGCTGCCATGATTGATGCCTCGGTAAAAGCGGTTGAAACTCTCCCGATGAAATCAAGTCCGATTATCATGCTCACCATCGGCAAACCTTTGCCCAAGGTTCAAAAACTGGCCGATTTCATCCTTGGCGAAGGGGCAAAATACATCAAATAATCCGAGACTTCAGGAAAGACTCCTGAAGGTTGTTTTGCATCATCCACTCATAAGGAGGCAATACTCATGTACAAACGCATCACCGTTCTGACAGCAGCAACCCTGGCCCTCTCCACAGTAATGGCCACCGCCGCCGAAATCAAGCTGGGCGGAGGCGGAGCATCAGTCGCCACGGTATTCAACCCGGTCAAAGCCCCTTTTGAAAAAGCCACCGGCAACAACCTGATCATCCTGCAGAGCACTCCGAAGGATGGTCTCAAGCAGCTGTGGAAAGGCGATCTGGAAGTTGCCGTAACCGCTGTCGGCCTGGATGGCATGATTGCCGGAGCAGCCAAGGACGGGGTCGTCATCGACAAGTCCTCCCTGCAGACGCTGGAGATCGGAATCAACAAGACGGTCGTCCTCCTGCACCCCTCCAACCCGGTCACCACACTGACCAAGGACCAGATGAAGGGGCTCTTCACCGGCAAAATCACCAACTGGAAAGATGTGGGTGGGAAGGATGCACCGGTGCTCGTTGTATGGGGTAAAAATTCCCCCGGCCAGAATGCTCTTTTCACCAAGTTGATTCTGGACGGTGAGAAGATAGTTGCCGAAAACCTGGAGACAACCGACTACAAGGGCATCAAGGACACGGTGTCAACCAACCCGGAAGCGATCGGCATCGATCCACTCGGCATGGTTGACGAGTCCGTCAAAGCGATCAAACCGTCGCCTGAAGCCAACAGCCCGATCCTGCTGATTACCAAGGGAGAACCGTCAGCTCCGGTCAAACTTCTGATCAACTTCATCAAGACGGAAGGCAAAAAGCACCTCAAGGAATAATTACCGCAAGGCCGAATTGAAGATGAAAGAGTCCGGAACACCCAGGTCCCGGACTGCTAAAAGGTCTCCGCACGTATGCGGGGACCTTTTTTAGTATGTGAGGTTGCAAAAGCAAAAAACCGATGCCTTGATACATCAAACCATGTTTCCACAGATGGTTTTTTTCTTTCAAATTTGGTTTACCTTACCGCTCATTCCATGTTATCAATTCAATATACATTGATAAATCGGCATGTTGCCATATCTCGCGGCAAGCATCCATGTGTTTATTAAAATATATCAACAAGCTTGTTAGGGAGCAGACATGAATTTATTTATCGATCTTTACATGCATCTGAAAATACGGACTCGCATCATTCTGCTTTCCGTTTGCTACAGTTTCTGCATTATTTTTGCGGTTGTGGCAGGCAGAATGCTTTCTTCAACAATATCAATCATGTCAACGGCCATATTTGTCCTGCTCGGCGGTTTTTTCAGCGGCCTGCTGTTCTGGTCTGTCAATGACGCACTCAAACGCATTATCGGCTATCTCACCCTTATGGCCAACGGCGACCTGACACAAAAGATCTCCGCCAAACGTAATAACGAGATCAGCACCATCATTCGTGCTATCGACTCGCTGCAAAATACCATTCGCGACATCGTAACCCAGATTTCACAAACATCAAATCAGGTTGCAGTCTCCTCCCGGAACCTTCACAGCAACGCTACCCAGATAGCAACAGGTACCGATCACGTGGCGACCCAGACCAATTCGGTCGCGATAGCAAGCGAAGCGATGGCATCAACATCGAGCAGCATTGCCCACAATTGCCTGAGCGCAGCTGATGCATCAAACCATGCCAGCGAGACCGCCCGTTCCGGCTCAGACGTTGTCCGGCAGACTATCACAGGAATGGAACGCATTGCAGAGCGGGTAAAACTGGCGTCATCTACCGTAGAGGGTTTGGGAGCCCGGTCAGAGCAGATCGGTGAAATCATAGGAACAATTGAGGACATTGCCGACCAGACCAACCTGCTGGCGCTCAATGCCGCCATTGAAGCTGCCCGAGCGGGAGAACAGGGGCGCGGCTTTGCAGTTGTCGCCGATGAGGTCCGCGCACTGGCAGAGCGAACGACCAGAGCTACCCGGGAAATCAGCGACATGATCAAGGCTATTCAAAATGAAACCAGGGGAGCGGTTATTGCCATTGAAGAGGGTGTGGCCGAGGTCGCAAAAGGTACCGAATCTTCCGTGAAGTCCGGACAGGCCCTTGAAGAGATCCTGAGCCAGATAAATGACGTGACCATGCAGGTAAATCAGATTGCCACCGCCGCTGAAGAACAGACGGCGACAACGGGGGAAATTACCTCAAACATCCAGCAGATAACCACAGTGGTCCGCCAGACGGCTCAGGGCGCAACACAGACGGCAACCGCATCATCGGAACTCTCAAGGGAAGCAGACATGCTTCAAAGTCTGGTCGGCAAGTTCAAGCTCTAGCCGGAATAAAGGCACATTTTGGCATAATAAAATGAGGGCTACAGCAAAAGCTGCAGCCCTCATTTTTGGTGTACATCCTACGTTCAATTCTGAACGGTCACAGTTTGAATTTACTCACCAGATGCTGGAGTTCTCCGGATTGTTGAGATAGAACTGCCGCCGCTGAAGCGGTACCTGTTGCTCCATGTGCGGTTTGCTGCACTATGTTGGTAATTTGCTGAATGGTATTGGTAATCTCGCCAGTGGTTGCGGTCTGTTGCTCTGCGGCAGTAGCGATTTGATTTACCTGCATGGTAACATTTTTAATCTGATCCAGAATTTGTTCCAATGCCTGCCCCGACCTCAACGACGATTCCGTTCCCTTTTCCACCTCTGCCACGCCATCTTCGATTGCATCAACAGCCGCTTTAGTTTCGCTTTGTATGGACTTGATCATTACACCAATCTCACGGGTTGCGCGCGTTGTGCGCTCGGCCAAAGCCCGCACTTCATCGGCGACGACTGCAAAACCACGGCCTTGCTCACCGGCTCTTGCTGCTTCAATTGCAGCATTAAGTGCCAGCAGGTTGGTTTGGTCGGCTATATCTTCAATAGTACCAATTATTTGGCCGATCTGGTCAGAACGCACACCTAATTCGAGAATTGTTTTAGCGGTACCTTTGACGCGTATGGCGATACGTTCCATGCCATCTGTTGTCTGGCGAACGATGTCTGCCCCAATTTGTGCGGCATCGCTGGCGCGACCGGAATTTTCAGCTGCACTCAGACAATTATGTGATATTTCGCTGGATGTGGCCGCCATCTCTTCGCTGGCCACCGCAACCGCATTCGTCTGAGAAGCAACATGCTCGGAGCCGCTTGCTATCTGCTCAGCGTTACTGTGCAGATGTTGTGAAGCCATCGCTACCTGCTCTGATGTCTGGGAAATCTGGGCAATGACATCACGCATGGTCGTCTGAAGGCTGTTGATGGCACGAATAATAGCGCTGATTTCATTATTGCGCTTGGCAACAATCGGTTGCGTCAGATCACCGGTGGTCAACATCTCCAAGTAACCAATGATGCGATCAAGGGCATCCTTGATTGATAAGAACAACAGGGCACTGAACACAATCCCGAGAAGCACGAAAACCGCCGTTGAAACTATGACCATCGACATGGGAAGAATGCGACTTGCCACAACCGCAAAAATGATACAAAAACTATAGCAAGCGCTGAGCAGTATTATACGTGTCCGTACTTTCAGGCGACGATACGGATCTAATATAAAGTTCATAATATTTTCCTCGTTACGTGTTTAATTTTATGCACAAACAGCATGTGACTAACTTATTCATGTATACGCGTTTCAACAAAAGGCATCACGCCAACCGAAAGCCTTGCTCTGGCAACCAAGAACTTTTATGAGTGGGATACCGGCTTGATTGAGAAGTTTCGTTGCTTCATCCAACTCAAGACGCTCAATCAGTTCGGCGATAGTAAGCAGCTCTCCCAGAGCGCCTTCACGACGGACCAAAGCGTTTTGGATTTCTTCGGACAGATTGAGCCCCTCGATCATTTCGTCAATTGTGAAGCCAAAACAATCTCCCAAAAGAGAAAGGGTCCCTACCATAAACGCTTCTGCTGGAGCGTCAGGCAATGTGCAGGTGCCGGGATGCAGCAGTGCCAGTTTTTCCAAAAAAGCGGCACGTACCGCGACCATATCCATCAACGGGTTATCCAGTTCCTGGCTGTCGTCATTGGCAAAAAGAGCCAGTTGCACCCAGCGTTTAAGCTGTTCCAGCCCTAAAAGCGTTATGGCGTGAGTAACCGTGCGAATTTTTTCGCGGCGCCCGACGGAAACAGAATTTACAAGAAGAAGGAGTTTATAGGTCAAAGCTGGACTTAGCTTGAATGTGCGCTCGATTTTGGCAATATCTGAATCGTCAATTAACTGCTGCATTAATTTGAAAAAGGTATGCGTTGAATCTGAAATCTTTTTTTTCTGTAGCGTTGAAGGACGTGAAAAGAAAAATCCCTGAAACAACTCGAAACCCATGCTGCGGCTCCGAAGATAGACGTGACGTGTTTCAACATTTTCCGCCAGCAACTTGAGCGGGTAACGCTTCAGACTGTCAACCGTCTGGTATACCCGTTCAAGCGGTGTCTTGATGAGATCAATCTTGATTATATCTATGATACCTTTATATAACTCCTCATATTCACTCGAATATACATGGTCATCAAGCGCAAGAACGTAACCGAGAGATTTTAATTCACGACAACGAGTAATTACTTCAGGTGTAAATTCGATTGAATTAAGTAACTCCAACCCCAATACTCCGGCAGGCAGTAACTCGATCGAATCACTCATCAGCATTTCGCCGTCTACATTAATGAGTCCACAATACGTTCCAAGAACATCCTCTATTTTAAACCCGGAGAGCGAATTGACGACTACTTGTGAAGTGGCCTGGAGAGAACTTTTTATATTGGCGGAACCTGGAGACTCCTGTGACCTGAACAAGAGTTCGTAAAATGTGATTTTTTCAAGCCGGTCCAGAATCGGCTGTCTACCTATTAAATATGAGCTATCCTTCATGGTATTCCCGTATTCAGTAGGTTACTCTAGCACTAACACTACGAACTCAGGCCGGAAGCCTGTATTAGTCATTCGAAGTCAAACAGACCTCATTATCGTAACAAACCCGTAGCATTTGGCAATGGGGCTAAAACATATTTCCTTCTCCATACAGCAAGAAATCTCTATCGATCCTGTGAATATCTATAATCTTATCAAGCGTTTTATCTGAAGGAAAAGAACTGCCCTTTTCCCAGGCGCTGACGGCAGCGGGTGTCATATCGATCTTTTCGGCAAATTCCCCCTGCGTCTGGCCAAGCATTTCTCTTACAATTTTCAGATTGCGTGAAAATGTTTTTTTCGTGAACCGATCCATCAACACACCTCGTTATGTAAGTTAGTCTCAGCAAAACGAATTTCACACCGCTCCATATAATTTGAAATAATAAATTACCACCAATTAATCACAAAAAAAGCCCTTCTCTGTTGAAAGAAGGGCTGACAATCGCCCTCTATTTGGTAACCCGACTATCCTTTACAGGACTCGTAGCTTTGCGTCCCCAGGTCACCCTGAGTTTGCCTTTTACAAAGAGGTAGTTCTTATTTTTAGGGTTTCAAACTATCCTTGCCTATAAACCTTGTCAAGAACAAAAGATTATGGAAAAATAAAAAAGGACCTACGAATTAACGTAAGTCCTTGATTTTTTTGGTGCGCCTGGAGCGATTCGAACGCCCGACCTACGGATTCGTAGTCCGTTGCTCTATCCAGCTGAGCTACAAGCGCGTTAGGAATTGGCTTTATACCTCACCGGAAATAATATATCAACTATTTTTTTGACCAATAATGCAAATTCAGACATTTCTCAACTAATATCACTACCAAATAGTGCCGTTTTCAGATATCCTCGCACTCATGTTGAATAGCAACTTATGTTACAAAGGCTTTGATTTATGGATCATTTTATCATTGAAATAAGCGAAGCAGACGTAAAGCGGGAGCGGGAAAAGTCGCGGGAGCTTCGCAAAAGCCGCTGGTGGAAAAACCGCGTGGCCCTGGGGCGCTGCCACTATTGCGGCGAAATATTTGCTCCTGAAGAGCTGACCATGGACCATCTGGTCCCGGTTTCACGTGGGGGCAAGGCATCACGTAACAACGTAGTCCCGGCCTGCAAGGAGTGCAACAGCCGAAAAAAATATCTGCTCCCGATTGAGTGGGAAGAATACCTGGACAAGAACAGCCGTCCGACGCCGGAGCCAACCAGTGAATAACGTAAAAAGCCGCTATAAAGTTATCATTTACGATTGTGATGGAGTCATTCTTGATTCAGTCGAATCCAACTACATTTTCTACAACCGGGTCATGGAATTTCTCGGCAGGGACGAGATTAACAGAGATAACGAAGATGCCAGAAGAGTTCTTCACACGTATTCGTTTAAGGACGTGATGGAATATTTTTTTGGTGAAGACCCCCAACATGAAGCGGCCCTCAGTTTTGCCAAGACCATTCACTATCGCGATCTTATGCCTTACATGAAAATGGAGGACGGCTTTGTCAGCACGCTGAATCAATTGAAAGGACATGCATCCCTGGCAATATGCACCAACCGGGCAACATCAATGGAGATGATTATTGAGGACTTCGGATTGAACGGTTATTTCGAATATGTCATGACGGCGTCGCAGGTAACCCACCCCAAACCACACCCGGAACCGCTTTTGAAGGTACTTGACTACTTTAACATCGCTCCGTGGGAAGCCCTCTTTGTAGGCGATGGCGAGGTCGATATGCTGGCAGCCAAAGAAGCCGGCGTTCCCTTCATCTCCTACAAATCTCAGCTACCGGCACTGGCCCGTATCCAGCATCACTCCGAAATCGTTCAATACATCTTCTGAAAATTGAAAGGCTCCGGGATTATTAGACCTCGGAGCCTTAAATACAGAATGCCGCCCTTTATCTCACCAGTTTCGACAACTTTTTGAATTCATCCGTCCCGGCAATTTTCAGCAGCTGAAACAGGACCGACTCCGTGCTGGTTGGCACGGCTCCGGCCAGTGTCATAGCCTGGAGCGCCGTCTGCCAGTTCTGCTTGCTGCGGCTCATGACAGCATCCTTGACAATGTGAACGTTAAAACCGGCTTCCCGCAGTTCGATCACTGTCTGGAGAACGCATACGTGGGCTTCCATACCGGTAATGATCACCTGCGTCCTGCCGGTTGCCTTGAGCGCAGCAATAAAATCGGTGCAACCGCAACAACTGAAGGTCATCTTTTCAAAATTTGCCGCTTTGTCAGCTTTTTCCTGCAATTCCGGCAGAGTCGCACCCAACCCCTTGACATACTGCTCGGTCACCAGCACCGGTACATCCAGTTCGGCAGCGCTTTCCAGCAGAATGCCGATATTCTTCGTCAGTTTTTTGAGCACATGGTCGTCCATGGCAACACACAACTTCTCCTGCACATCGATCACCACCAGCACCGCCCTGTCCCGCTCCAGAAAAAAAGTGTCCCTGATTGTCATGGTTATTTCTCCCGATCATTTATAGTGAAACCGTGACCGGAGTGTAGCGTAGACGCTGACAATAATCAATGTTGTCTCACCTGCGGGAACATGCTACATCAATGCAATATTTTTCCATGGAGGTTCACCATGAAAGTTACCGCATTTAACGGTAGCCCGCGCCGCGAAGGCAACACCTCGCTGCTGATCAAACAGGCGTGCGATGCGCTGAACAGGGAAGGAATCGAAACCGAGGTGGTTCAGGTCGGCGGAGAAAAGCTCAAGGGGTGCATCGCCTGCTACCAGTGCTTTTCCCGCAAGGATCACCGCTGCGCCGTCACTGATGACATCGCCAATTCCTGCATTGAAAAGATGCTGGCATCCGACGGCATCATCATCGGTTCGCCGACCTATTTTGCCGCACTGACCCCGGAAACCAAGGCGCTGATCGACCGCTGCGGCATGGTATCGCGGGCCAACGGCGACATGCTCAAACGCAAGGCCGGGGCGGCAGTCGTCGCAGTGCGGCGCGCCGGAGCCATCAACGTATTCGACACCATTAACCACTTTTTCAGCATCGGCCAGATGATCATCCCGGCCTCCAATTACTGGAATATCGGTGTGGGGCGCAACATCGGCGATGTGCTTCAGGATGAAGAGGGGATGGGCACCATGAGGGTGCTGGGGGAAAACATGGCGTGGCTGCTCAAGAAGATCACCGCTTAGCGGAAACCTCAGGACGCTCCGTTCAGGGGCGCCCTGAGGAGGACAAAACTACAGCAAAGCCTTTGCCGCAGCGATTGCCGCTGCATAATCAGGCTCGCCGGTCACTTCCGGAACGATCTGGATGTAGCGGATGACATTGGCGGCATCAACGACAAAAACGGCACGGCTCAGCAGCAGCAGCTCCTTGATCAGCACCCCGTAGCCAAGTCCGAAGGAACGCTCACGGTAATCGGAGAGAGTAACCACCTTGTCGATGCCGGCTGCGCCGCACCACCGTTTCTGAGCAAAAGGAAGATCAAGGCTGATAGTCAGCACAACGACATTCCCCGGCAATGAAGCCGCTTCCTGATTGAAGCGACGGGTTTCCGTGTCGCATACGGGAGTATCAAGTGACGGCACCGCACTGATGATCTTGATTTTACCGGCGTAGCTGGCGAGCGACGTAGCCGCCAGGCCGTTGTCAACCACGGCAAAGTCCGGTGCCGCATCACCGACCTTGAGTTCGGGCCCCAGCAATGTCATCGGATTCCCTTTAAACGTAATAATTCCTGTTTTTTCACTCATATCTCTACCTCCTCGTCAATTTCTACCATATCAGGTAGTCTGCTGCATTCTGCCCCCGGGGCAGTATCGTTATCCAGAACATCCAGGAACTGCATCACCAGCCGATAGGTTATCCCCCACAGCACCGGCTTGTCATCGACCGGGAGACGGATGGCCGGCACATCAAAGCGTTTCTCCCCGAAAGCCACCGAAGTCTGCACATGCCGCTCCGGATCACGCAGGTCAGAAAGCGTGACCCAGAACAGATCCCGCACCTCGTCATTCAACACCGGCCGATAACCGGTCCGGTCCACGCCGAACAGACAGCAGGAGACCCTCACCGGCAGGTTGGCCCCGACAATATCGGAAAGCCTCCCCAAATAGTGCGCCTGCTCCAGGTCAACGCCGATTTCCTCCAGGGTTTCCCGGCACGCCGCCTCACACTCCTGCTCGCCTTCTTCCAGCTTCCCCCCCGGAAAGGCGATGTGGCCGGACCAGGGATCAAGATCATGTGCCGCACGCTGAATAAACAGGATTTCGTGCCCACGATCAGACTGATGCAGTATCATGGCCACGGCTGCCCGAGTGCGATCAGCACCGGGGAATTCCGTTCCGCTTTCCCGGCATGCCAGCCGTTCAGAAATATGCTCAAATGTCGGGAAACCGTTCTGTTCTCTATTGTTCATGCCGATGTAATCCTTGCTATGTGAATATTGTCACATCCTCTTCATAACACCCGTTTCCGTCAAGTACAATTTACTTTTGAACTCACAGTGTCATCGGCATAATTGTTGCTATTTTTATGCGGTTTAACTCCGAGGGCAGAACTGCATTGCTTCGTGCAGGTCTTCATCCATGCCCATTCCCCTCGAAACCCGAACAGAACGGACATGAGATTGTACGCCATTTAGAGCAGTTATTTTACCACACTTCAGCTGAAAGACTTTTCCGTACGAAATATTATTTTGAGGCGGACTGACGGATCACCATGGTTTCTTTCAAGACCATTTTTTTACTACTTCTTGTGATGCTGGGCGGCATCTCCGTCGCAGCGGCGGAGGACACCGGCTTCAGCTGGCCGATTTCCTGTGTCCCGGGAGTTGACTGTGCCGGCACCCACTTTCGCATCGGCTACCCGGATGTCGGGGGCACCGGCCTTTCTTACGCGTGCAGCAAACCCGGCTATCTTGGCCATCAGGGCACCGATATCGTTGTTTCATCTGTCGAACAGGGCATACACGCACTGGCAGCAGCAGACGGTGTAGTACGTTGGACCGCTGACGGACGCTTTGATCACTGTCCCAACGATACTGAGCATGATTGCGATGAGCAGGAAAAGAGTGATTTATCAAATGGTCGCGGCACAGGTGCAACGCTGGGTTTTAATGCCGGAAATTTCGTGGTCGTTGAACACACACTCGGCTCCATACGCTATCTGACCCTGTACGCCCACCTCCGCAAGGGCTCCCTGACCGTAGCCCAAGGACAGAAAGTTGTACGTGGTCAACACCTCGGCGACGTTGCCAGTTCCGGAAACTCGCAGATTCCGCACCTCCATTTTGGAGTTTACAAAGCCGAAGGGACCATGTACCGTCCGGTTGATCCTTGGAAAGGGGCCTGCAATACCAGCAGCGATGGTTTGTGGGCTTCAACAACACCCTATCGCACCGACGAGCTTCTGATGGCGCATCCGGCCAGCGACCGGAACGATGACTCCCGGGTATACTTACAAACCATCCAGCGCAGCTTGCCAAAAAAACTTTATTACTAAATCCTTCATCACCGAATGGGGAGAAACCATGCTTATTCCGATCATAACTTCCTGCAAAGAACCGGATTCAGTTCCTTCGTACGTATTGGATCGCATGCTCGCCTGCGGCGAGGTCCACGCCTTTGAACGTTCGACAGGATGGGTAGTGGTTGGCCGCGATCCGATCCGGGCAGCCAGAAGGGGAGCATATCAGGGACACGAACGCCGCCGCTCCGTGTCGTTCCAGATGCAGTCGTTCGCCGCTTAAGCCGGGCGCCCGTGACCACAAATATCAAGTTTGGTTTTAAACATTACTATCACCACCTCTTGCCACTAAACCTCATTAAGTGATACATCACTACCCATGCCTTCCATTTCGATCCTCATGCCGGTCCGCAATGAAGAACGCTACCTTCAGGCGACGCTTGACTCCCTTTATCGCCAGACCTGCAAAGAGTGGGAACTGGTTGCGGTTGACGACGGTTCCTGCGACCAGACCCCGGCGATCCTTGCCCATGCCGCACAAAAGGACCGCCGCGTAAAGCTCATCCGCCGCGAAGGGGGCGGACTGGTGGCTGCGCTCAACGCCGGACTGGAACATTGTCGCGCTCCCCTGCTGGCACGGATCGATGGCGATGACATCTGCCACCCCCGGCGCCTGGAACTACAAGCCGCCTGGCTGGTAGCACATCCTGAAACGGGGCTCATAGCCAGCAATTTCCGTCATTTTCCCCGCACCGGCCTCAAACAGGGAATGATTGATTATGAAGTGTGGCAAAACGGGCTGACCGAACACGACCTCGTCATCAGGGATCTGTTTGTAGAATCCCCTTTTGTCCACCCCTCCATCATGACACGCCGATCACTCATGACTGAAATGGGCGGGTACCAAGACAACAACTGGCCCGAGGACTACGATCTCTGGCTGCGCATGGCAGCTGCGGGTGTACAGTTTTCTCGATTGACGCAGCCGCTTCTGTTCTGGCGGGACCACCCTGAACGCGCCACCCGCACCATGGATGAGTATGCCACCGACGCCTTCCGTTCCTGCAAGTGCCACTATCTGATACGCAGTTTTCTGCACTCGTGCTCCGATGTCGTTATTGCCGGTGCCGGGCAGGAAGCCAGGGCATGGCAGCGCCTGCTGACGGCGGCCGACGTCACCGTATCAAGTTGGCTTGATGTTGATCCGCGCAAGATCGGTCGCATCCTGCACAACGCACCGGTCATATCCCCCGATCAGCTCCGGCTTGACGGCAGAAAAATGCTTGTTGCCATCGGTGTACGCGGCGCACGTGAACAGTTCAGGAAGGTTGCGGAAAAAAGCGGCTGGCAGGAAGGCGTGGACTTTGTCTGCGTCGCATGATAAAAAACGGGTCGATTTCAGTTACCTGTTGAAGGAGATACATGATGTTACCAAGCAAAGAAGAACTGGCCCTGACCATTGACGAGGCGGACTGGAGCTGCCTGCGGGCCCACCTGCATCGTGGCGGGCTGATTCTGGTAGATGACTCGCTCGACCTAGCCGATACCGCCTATAAAGTAGCCGCCGACAATGTGGAAATCATCCAGCAGCTGGTCGAAGACGGGATGATCGGCAAGCCGTCCGACTCGAAAATCCGTACATGGGAGGAGGATCAGCATAAGAAATTCGCCATGCTGATCGTCAGCCCCTATGTGCTGTTTCAGGAAAAAATGCCGACCTTTCACTAAGCGGAGTTGACCGTGGAAATCACTCTTAACGATATTGAAGTACGCGTGCTGGGCAGCCTGATTGAAAAAGAGCTGACCACGCCGGAATACTACCCGCTGTCACTCAATTCCCTCACCAACGCCTGTAACCAGAAATCCAATCGTGACCCGGTGATGGCCCTGGCGGAAGAAGACGTGGTGCGGGCTCTTGACTCCCTCCGCTTCAAACAGCTGGCAGTGCTGTCGGCAGATGGGGGACGTGTCCCGAAGTACCGCCATCTGCTGGCTGAAAAGATGGGGTTGGTTTCTGCTGAGCAGGCCATTCTCTGCGAACTGCTGGTGCGCGGCCCGCAGACCGTTGGTGAGTTGCGGACGCGTGGCGAGAGAATGCATCCGTTTGGCGACCTGACTGCCGTGGAAGAGGTTTTAAAGGAGCTGATGGAACGCGAGCAACCGTTCGTCGCCCTGCTGCCCCGCCAACCGGGCCGCAAAGAGGGGCGCTATGCACAGCTGTTTTCCGGTATTCCTGAAATCACTGAAGAAAGTTCCGAAGCACGCCCCGAGGCGGCCCGGCAAAGGGTGCTGGCGGAAAATGAGCGTGTGACGAAGCTGGAAGAAGAGGTTGCCGCACTCCGGTCTGAAGTAGCCGTATTACAGCAGCAGATGGCAGAGTTTAAGGCGCAGTTTGAATAAACATGGTGCGTAGCAGGTTTTTCCACAGCCCGCTCGCCTGATAGATATCCTTCCACTCGTGCTGCAAAAATGAAGCGGGGCATACCTCATGGCACGCCCCGCTCCGTTATTACGATCCCTCCACTACATCTACTTCTCTTTTTTCACCGTAAACTTATACCCGCTGAACATACTGGAAATCTCGCTGCCATGCTCCTTGATGTCCATCAGCCAGGCGCTGTAGATGTGGTTGATGATGAAGCCGAAGATCAGCCACATGCTGAAATGGTGGGTAAGGCGCATTCCTTGGTCGGAGAACAGGGCGTACATGAAGCCGAGCGACTTGTGCATGACACCCTGCGGCGCATGCTGCGCATACAGCGAAAAGCCGGTCAGGATCATCAGGATATAGAGCAGAAACAGGGCAAAGTAGGCGGTGGTCGCCAGGGGATTGTGACCGATCGTTTCCGGAACCTCCTTGTCCACGAACATGTAGTAGCGGAGCATCTTGTTCATTTTTTCCCTGCCCGCCGCCGTCGCATAGGGGAAGAACTCCTTCCAGCCGGCATACTTGTTGCCGATCAGCGACCAGACCATGCGCGACAGCACACTGACCGCAAACGCGTAGGCGGCGGTGAAGTGAACGAAGCGTATCCACCCCATGGTGAAATCGGAGGCCGAGCCGGCAAACGACACCGGTGTGCCGATAAAGAATCCGGTCACCGCCAGGGTAACGATGGACACCACGTTGATCCAGTGGCACCAGCGTACCGGCAGCTCCCAGATGTAACACTTGAATTTGCAGGAATCACTCATGTCTGCCTCCCCTAGGATACCTTGACCTTGACCACCTCATTGCCGTTGACATCCATCACGTGGACGGCACAGGCAAGGCAGGGGTCGAAGGAGTGGATGGTGCGCAGGATTTCCAGCGGCTTGTTGATATCCGCCACCGGCGTACCCACCAGAGCGGCTTCGTACGGGCCGCGCTGCCCCTTGGCGTCGCGGGGCGAGGCGTTCCAGGTGGACGGCACCACCGCCTGATAGTTGAGGATTTTCTGGTCCTTGATCTTGATCCAGTGCCCGAGCGCACCACGGGGAGCCTCGTGGAAGCCGTACCCCTTGGCTTCAGCCGGCCAGGTGGACGGATCCCAGCTTTCCCCATTGTGGATGCGGTAATCGCCCTTGGAGATGTTGCCGATCAGTTCATCGAGCCACTTTGGCGTCTGTTGGGCCACCAGCAGGCAATCGATCCCTCGGGCCGCAGTGCGGCCAAGTGTGGAGAACAGCGCCGGAGCACCGACCCCCAGCTTGCCGAGCACCAGATCAACCACCGCCTTGGTTTCCTTGTGGCCCGATGCATAAGCCACCAGAATGCGAGCCAGCGGGCCGACTTCCATGGACTTTTCTTCGTAGCGCGGCGATTTTACGAATGAATATTTCGCATCGGTGTCGAGATTCTTGTACGGCGGCTTCGGCCCGGTATAACGGACTTCGGTCTCACCTTCGAACGGATGCAGACCTTTTCCGGCTCCGGCACTATTGTCGAACCAGGAGTGATCGACGTATTCGGCAATTTTGCCCTGATCGACCGGAATAACCTTGGACAGATCCTTGTTCAGAATTGCTCCGGCCGGGAACCACTGGTTGCCACCGGCATCCGGGAACTCGCCGTAGGAGAGATAATTGCCGACCCCCTCGCCTATTCCGGCCCACTCCTTGTAGAACGAGGCAACGGCCAGCAGGTCCGGGATGTAGACCTTCTCCACAAAATCCTGGGCTTTCTTCAGCAGACGCTTTATTTCAATCAGCTTGTCAGCGTTGAGGGCGTTCTGGGAATCGGGGTCGATGGGAATCGACATGCCGCCCACCAGGAAGGTCTGGGGATGCGGGTTCTTGCTCCCCAGGATGGCGTGAATCTTGATGACGTCCTTCTGCCACTCCAGCGCTTCAAGGTAATGGGCAGTCGCCATCAGGTTGGCTTCGGGGGGCAGCTTGTAGGCGGGATGCCCCCAGTAGGCGTTGGCAAAGGGGCCGAGACGGCCGGAGGCGACAAAGGCCTTGACCTTGTCCTGCACACCCTTGAAATAGGTGGCCGAATTGTTCGGCCAGTCGGACAGCGACGCCGCCAACGCCGCCGTTTTGGCCGGGTCGGCTTTCAGGCCGGAGGTGATGTCAACCCAGTCGAGGGCGTGCAGGTGATAGAAGTGGATGACGTGATCCTGCACGTTCTGGATGCCCATGATGATGTTGCGGATCAGCTGGGCATTGGGCGGGATTTTAATCTTGAGGGCATCCTCAACGGCCCGGATGGAAGCAATTGAGTGCACGGTGGTGCAGACGCCGCAGAAGCGCTGCGTCCAGAACCAGGCGTCACGGGGATCTCGCCCCTTGAGGATTTTCTCGATGCCGCGAAACATGGTAGCGGAGCTCCAGGCGTCTTTTATCCTGCCCCCCTCGATCTCGGCTTCGATGCGCAGGTGTCCTTCTATGCGGGTAATCGGATCTACAACAATCCTGGCCATATGTTATCCCTCCTTGGGTTCTTGGGGTTCTTTATCCTTGCGCAGCGCATTCAGAGCGCCATGAACAGCGAAGGCCGCAGCGGCACCAGCCACCAGGCCGAGACCGATCTTGTCGGCGGTAGCCTCGATGCCGAAGCCGGGAACATTGGGCAGACGGTGATACATCGGCCCCATGGTATCCCAGAAGTCCGGCTCGGAACAACCGGCACAGCCGTGGCCGGATGCCACCGGCCAGCTGGTTTTCTCGTTATAGCGCTGGGTCGGGCAGTTGTGGAACGTAGCCGGCCCCTTGCACCCCATCTTGTAGAGGCAGAATCCTTTGCGATGGGCGTCGTCGCCCCAGTGCTCCACATACTGGCCGGCATCGAAGTGCGGACGGCGCTCGCAGTTGTCGTGAATACGCTTGCCGTAGGCGAACAGCGGACGCCCCTTGCTGTCCATGGCCGGAATCTTGCCGAACACCAGGTAATGGACCACCGTGGCGGTCAGGTTGTCGGCGTTGCACGGACAGCCGGGCAGGTTGATGACCGTAGCCCCCGGCACCGCTTCCATGACGCCGACAGCGCCGGTCGGGTTGGGGGTTCCGGCGGCAATACCGCCGTACGATGCGCAGGTACCGATGGCAATGGTTGCCAGGGCGCTGCCGCAGACCCGGCGGGCAATTTCCAGATGCGTCTTGCCGCTGGTGCAGCCGTAAATACCGCCATCCTTCATGGAGATTGAACCTTCGACGACACAGAGGTATTTGCCTTTGTACTTGGTGATGGTGCTTTCCAGCGCCTCGTCAGCCTGGTGTCCGGCGGCGGCCATAATCGTCTCATGATAATCCACCGACAGGATATCGAGGATGATTTCGCCGACGGTCGGGTTGGCCGCGCGCAGCAGCGCCTCGCTGTCGCCGGTGCAGTCCTGGAAGTTCAGCCAGACCAGGGTCGGACGCTTGACCTCGTCCAGCGCCTGCGCCACCGAAGGCGCAAACGACGCCGGCAGCGACATTGCCGCTGTCATGGCGGAACAGAACTTGAGGAAGTCACGCCGGGACACCCCGCGCTGTTTGAGAATTTCTCCGACGGAGTACTCCTGCTGTTCAGAATCCTGGCTTACGTCGCCGCGTTGCTTGACCGAATCAACTTCGGTGTCCACTTTTTGTTTGCTCATCCAAGACCTCCCTTTCGTATGGGTTAGCTGCCGTTTGCACCTGATTCCATGACAACCGTCCGGTATCTGCACGTACACATTCGAATACTAAAACGTTTTTATAAAAGCACGAAGCATGCCAACACTACTACAGCCGTAAAGCGTGATCACCCTAATTATAACGCTTTGTATTTGTGATATATTTTATAATAACAAACAAATTTTTAAATATTCTGAAACCACCACAGAGTTTCTTTTGAGCCAATACTGACACAAAAATCACGTATTCACACCGGCCAGACACGCGCACCAATAAACGGAACGCCTCCACACTATTCAATTAACACTAGTTATTTTGTATAGTTGCATCACATAAACCCCTCAGACACATCACATCCCAGCCACGTCACTACAATTGCTAAATTTCAGTGTACCAATCAGGCAATAGCACCATCTTTTCAGAAAAACAGGACAATCTTCACCAGAATATATGTAGACTACCACCAAATCTGTATATCGCAAATTACTTGCAGAAAAAGCGTTCTACAACTACTATTATTTCCATAACAGATATCGTACTCAACTGCATTAAAGATTCAATACGTCCGACATGGCGATAAATACAGCTTATAAAATCAGCATATTGTACAATTTGACAACTTGCCGTTTATTATGTGACATAGTTTTGAACATCGATCTGCAAGCACACTACAGGACAAGGGCGCGGCATCAGCCCTGCCACGTTGTGCCACATCAGGCGCAATACATGCCGGTTGTGCCACAATATGCACAAACAAGGATATCAGTCCCCATCTGAGGCGAGAACACGTGAGGTGATATGGCATCAATAGTGACACTCAAGGATAAATGCCGGAAATGCTACACCTGTGTCCGGAATTGCCCGGTCAAGGCAATCAAGGGAAAGACGACCCATACAGAAGTCATCTACGAGCGCTGCATCGGCTGCGGCAAGTGTGTTAATAACTGCCCGCAAAAGGCCAAGGTGTTTAACGACAAGGTTGCCTCCATGGAACGCCTGCTGGCATCGGGGCAACTGGTTGTGGCCGTGCTGGGGGGTGATTTCCCGGCGTTTTTCCATAATGCTTCTCCGGGACAGCTGGTGGCCGGGCTGAAACAGCTCGGTTTTGCCGAAGTCCACGAAGGAGCCTACGGTGTCGAACTGGTGGCCGTCGAGTATGCCAGCGCCATCGAGGTTGCCACCACCCCGCTCATCTCATCCCACTGCCCCGCCATTGTCGATCTCATCGAGCGGCACTACCCGAAACTCATCAACAACCTCATCGAAGTTGTCTCGCCCATGGTAGCCATGGGGCGGTTCCTGAAGGGAGTTCTGGGCGCCGAAGTGAAGGTGGCCTACATCAGCTCCTGCAACGGCGCAAAGCTGGAGATCGAGTCTGAGGAGGTCCGGGGCGCCATCGACATCGTACTGACCTGGCGGGAACTGAGCAGCCTGTTCAAAAGCCGTTCCCTCGACATCGCCACCATGGAAGAAGGTTCCTTCGACGGCATCGAACCCTACCTGGGACGCCTCTTCCCGATCACCGAAGGCTCCTTCCGGGTCCTTCCCATCGTCACCGACCTGCTGGACGGCAAGATTGTCACCGCCACGGGAGAAGTCAATGTCATGGAGATCATCAGCGACCTGGCACAGGGGCGCATTACGCCGCAGATCGCCGACATCCGCTTCTGCTACAACGGCTGCATCGGCGGTCCCGGCATGAGCCAGGAACTGACCAGCTTCTTCAAGCGCAATCTGGTCATATCCCATTTCCGGAGCGATGTCCCGTACCAGACCGCTTCCCATTACCTGGACATGAAGATAACCCCGCACCTGGCGCGCTCTTTTTCCAACCGGTTCGTCAAACTTAATGCTACCAAAGCAGGCGACATCACCAAAATACTCAACGCCACCAGCAAGTACACTCAGAAGGATGAGTTGAACTGCAGCGCCTGCGGCTACAAAACCTGCCGCGAATACTCGGTGGCAGTGCATCAGGGGCTGGCCAATCTGGAAATGTGCCTGCCGTACAACCTCCAGCAACTTGAAGAAGACCGGGGACGGCTCATGCAGAAATACGAACTGGCCCAGCGGGAACTGAACCGGGAGTACGGTGACGAGTTCATCATCGGCAACGACAAAAAGACCCGGGAAGTGCTCGACCTGATCAAGCAGGTCGGCCCGACGCCGACAACCGTGCTGATTCGCGGCGAATCGGGCACCGGCAAGGAGCTTATTGCCCGGGCCATCCATCGCTACAGCAAAAAAAATGACAAACCGCTCGTCACGGTCAACTGTACTACCATCACGGATTCCCTGCTGGAAAGCGAACTGTTCGGCCATCGGAAAGGGGCGTTTACGGGGGCGGACGCCCACAAGATAGGACTGTTCGAGGCGGCGGACGGCGGCACCATTTTCCTCGACGAAATCGGCGACATCACCCCGAAGCTCCAGGCGGAACTGCTGCGGGTGCTGGACAGCGGCGAAGTGCGGCCGGTTGGCGGGACAAGTTCAAAAAAAGTGGATGTACGCCTGATTGCGGCGACCAACAAAAATCTGGAAGAAGGGATTACCCAGGGATGGTTCCGAGAAGACCTTTATTACCGTCTGAACGTCTTTACCATTACAACCCCTCCCCTGCGCAGCAGGGTCGAGTCCATTCCACTGCTTGCCCAACATTTCCTGGAAAAGGCCGGCGCCAAGCTTAACAAGAAGATCGTCAGCATAGAAAAGAGGGCGATCCAGGCCATGTCCCACTACCCCTGGTCCGGCAATATCCGGGAGATGCAGAATGTTATTGAACGGGCTGCGGTACTCACGCTCGACGACACCATCCGGCTGGAACACCTGCCCCATTCCTTTTCCGAATATCATCCCGTGGAAAGTGGCGGCACATCCGCGCCCCGGACATCATTCCTGGCTGCTCGCGAGCGGCATGTGAGCACGGTGGAAAAAGACCTTATCCAACAATATCTGGCCGAAGCGCACGGACACGTGTCGCAGGCGGCCCAGCGGGCGGACATCCCGCGCAGAACGTTCTACCGTCTGTTGGAGAAATACGGACTTAAAGGAAGGGAGATAAAGGCACGTATCAAGGCTAACAACGTACCGCAGAACAGCAGGAACAACCAAACTTAAGTACCAAACCTTACCACCCCTAACCCCTCCTAAAATAGGAGGGGGATTTTAGCTCCCCTCCTTACAAAGGAGGGGCTGGGGGTGGTTGGGTTTTGTGTATTCCTACTTCTTCTTCGATTTTTTCTTCTGCTTGAGGGATTCCTTCTGGCGCCATTTGGTTCGGGCGATCAGCAGCTGATGACTCCCCTCCCCCTGCCCGTCGGCCCCGCGCTGAACATAACTGCCGTCCGGCTGCATATCCCAGGCTGAGCGCTGATCGGCCAGATGCGTATCAAAGATCACCTTCAGCTCCCTGGTCAATTCAGGCAATTCAACCGGACAGAGAATCTCGACCCGCGCCTCCAGGTTGCGTTTCATGGCATCGGCCGAGGCGATGAAATACTCTTCGGCCCCGCCGTTGTGGAAATAATAGATGCGGGCATGCTCCAGAAACCGCCCCACCACGCTGACCACCCGGATAGTGTCGGACAGCCCCGGAATGCCGGGACGCAGTCGGCAGGTATCCCGCACAACCAGATCAATCTTCACCCCGGCCATTGAAGCCCGGTACAGCGCCCGCACCACATCGCCATCTTCCAGAGCGTTTACCTTGAACTGAATCGCTCCGCCGCCGGAGACCTGATGCAGCGCAATCTCCCGCTCAATCTTGTCGAGCAGCGTTTTTTTCAGCATCCGGGGCGCAATGGCCAGCTTCGAATACTTCCGTTTCAGCATGAAGCCGGTAGTAAGAAAATTGAACAGCTCCGTGACATCCTCCGCAACGACCTGATCACAGGTGAGCATACCGACGTCGCTGTACAACCGGGCGGTCTCCGCATGATAATTGCCGGTGCCGATATGAAGATAGCGCCGCAGGCCGTTATAATCCTGGCGCACTACCATGATGACCTTGCAGTGGGTTTTCAGACCGACAACGCCGTAGGTGACGTGGATACCCGCCTCCTCCATCCGCTCCGCCAGGCTGATGTTGGTCGCCTCGTCAAAACGGGCCTTCAATTCAACCACAACGGCAACCTGCTTGCCGTTGTGCGCGGCCAGAATCAGGGCGTCGATTATGCGGCTCTGCCGCGAGGTGCGGTAGAGCGTCATCTTGATGCCGCGCACCTTGGGGTCGGTCGCCGCCTCGCGCAGAAAACGTTCTACCGATGTGGAAAACGACTCATAGGGGTGCTGCAGCAGGATCGCACCGGCATCACGGATGATGTGGAAGATATTGCGCTGGGTCTGCAACTGCGGATGATCGACCGGATGATGCGGCGCGTCATGCAGACGGGGAAAGTCCAGCTTCGTCAACTCAAACAGATCACGCATCGCCAGCAAACCGGGGACTTCAAACACATCGGTCGCTTCATCCAGCTCCAGCTCCGCCGCCAATCGCCCCTTGTGTAATGGTTCCATGCCGCCGCCGATCTCAAGACGCACAATCGGGGCAAATTTCCGCTCCTTTAGCTCCGATTCGATCATCTCCATCAGGTCGTCGGCTTCATCTTCATCCTTTTCCGTATTGGCGTTTCTGGTGACCCGGAACAGCTCGCACGACACGATTTCCATCCCCGGAAACAGCATATCCAGGTTGTTCATCATAACCTCTTCGAGCCGAATAAAATGCTCCCCCTTGCCGACCCTGATAAAGCGCGGCGTCCCGGCATCTACCGGAACCTTGATCCGTACCAGCGAGCTATGCTTGGTCTTCGGATAACGCAGTGACACCAGCAGGTTGAGCGACAGGTTGGAGATGAACGGAAAGGGATGGGCAGGGTCGATTGACTGGGGGGTCAGGAGCGGAAAAATATTCGTATAGTAGAACTCCCTCAGCAGCTTCTTTTCCTTGGGGGTCAGCTCAACATAGCACTCGATCAGGATATTTTTCTCTTCCAGCAGTGCACAGACTTCGTGGAACAGCCGTTCCTTGTCCGCTTCGAGGGCACGAACCTCGGCGTAGCACTCAGTCACCTGCTGACGGGCGGTGCGACCGTCGAGCGTCAGTTCACGCATCCCGGCCCCGATCTGCTGTTTCAGGCCGCCGATGCGTTTCATAAAGAATTCGTCCAGATTGCTGCTGACAATGGCAATGAACTTGAGACGTTCCAGCAGCGGGGTGCGCTCGTCCTCGGCCTCATGCAGCACGCGACGGTTGAACGCCAACCAGGTCAGTTCCCGATTCAGGAACCACTGGCTGTCGTGCAGATCGAATGCAGGAGCAACCGGAGGCTGTCCTTGCAGAGGTTCGATACGATCCGCCGATTTGATGTTTTTTGTTTTTTTGGTTTTGGCCGGTTTGCCCGAAACAACGGCTTCCGGCTCAACTCTTGTTTTCTTGGATGACTGTTTCTTTTTAGATAGGACTGTTTTCACATACTCTCCATGTTCAGCAACATTTTCATATCATAGTTTGAATTGTACTTACTTTGAGCCAGCCTGCAACCGGTTTGATGAATCGTGACGTTAAAAAGGTAACATACAGGCCGCACGCGAGCGGTTTCGCCATTGCCAATCAGCTTCAAGCTGCAACTCCTATTGCATCATATCAATAGTAGTTGCAACCTTTCAGATGAACTCATGCAAGGTTCCGTACCAGTAACACTCTCCATCACTGCAAGATATGTTGCTAGCACATCATACGACCTCAATCCTGCCATTTACCATAACTGTCTGTATTTACTTACAAACGTTCAACATCAAATATGGCACAAACAGTGCTCACTGATGTCACGCAGTTCTTCTGTTTTGACATACGGTTTTCACATAAGCCGGGATGATGAACGTGGAACACAACAGAGCCGAGCAGGATTCAGTTCACAGGGGAAAAGGAGACATAGTATGCGAATGCGAAACGGAACCATTTCAGCGAGGCTGGGAATATCGTTCGCTATCTTTCTCACGGCAACTGTTTTGACCGGGAGCGTGGCAAACGCCGCCATCATCCACCCGGAATACTCGAAGCCGATCCTCGACCCGGCCACCCAACCACACTGGGTGACCGGCATACCGAACGCCCTGGCCGACTACTTCACCTTTACCCCGTTTGACTCCGACTCCGCTGCCGTTGCGGTCGGCTTCCCGAGCGGGGTGTGCGGTAACGGCACCATCCAGTCCGGACCATGGGCAGGGCAACCCCAGGAGGACTGCTACGCGATTTCGGTGCGCCAGTTCCAGCAGGACCTGGGACTTAAGGTTGAGGGAAGTTATGTTCCCGGCGTTTCGGCAGGCACTCCCCTGCTCACCTCCGTCTGGGGCTATGGTTCGGCAAGCAACGCTCCCGCCGTCGGCCCATTTACCGCAGGCGTCTGGAATTTCCCCGCCCCCACGTTCAGAAATACCAGCAACAAACCGGCCCGGATTATCTGGGCCAATGAACTGCCCAACACACAGCCGGCCGGCTTCGACCCAACATACGACTGCGGCCCCAACGCGCCTGACTGTTACCCCTACAACCGGATAGTGACTCATGTCCACGGGGCGCATGTGGCGGACGACAGTGACGGTAATGCCACGGCCTGGTACTCTCCGCTCGATCCCGTCACCAACGTTCCGATAGCGGCGGGTCCCGACTACCAACCGAGCAAATACGGACCTCCGGGCACCTACCGCTACGAAAACACCCAGGAGGCCGGAACCATCTGGTACCATGATCATGCCATGGGTTCCACCCATCTCAATACGAACCAGGGCATGGCCGGTTTTTTCCCGATCACCGACGACAACGAAAAGTACCTTCAGGGACTCACCGTTCCCACCACATCATTGCCGACCGGGATTACTGTCAACCCTGGGCCGAAGCTTCTCCCTACCGGACAGTACGAATTGGGTTTTGCTCTTCAGGACCGCAACTTCTGGCCCGACGGCTCGTTGGCTATGCCGGACCTGCTGATCTATAACCTGCTGGCCGACAGTGTCAACTGTTCGATCAATCCGACGACAAATGTCATCAATCCGGCCTGTCCGGCGGTCCCCTTTTCCAAGGACGCTCTTGGCGCCCTGATCCCCTATAACGCAACCATTACCACCCCTGCCCGGCGCGGACCTTTTACCGCCACCGGCCGACCTTTTGCCGCCTGCACTCCGGACCTGGTCAACGGCGGCGTTATTCCTGACACCTGCCCGGAAGTGCCGTTTTCAAAGGCTGCGGACGGTCACCTGATCGCCTACAGCCCAACTGCACCAGTCCCCGGGCCATTCACCGCTTCGAGCGGCACACTTGAATATTTCGGCAACATCCCGGTTGTCAACGGCGTCGTGTTCGGCACGTACGCTATCGAACCCCGCGTGTACCGGATGCGTTTCATCGGCGGCGCCGACTCCCGCGCCTGGATCATGCAGCTTCAGGTACGCGGCACGGGAAATCCCGCAGCCGTTCCCCCGGTGCCGGACACGGTAATCCCGTTCTGGCAGATCGCTACCGAACAGGGTTTTGTGAAGAATCCGATCATGCGCAACCAGATGGTCCTGATGCCGGGAGAACGGCTCGACGTATTGGTCGATTTCAGCGCCCTCACAGCCGGACAGAAGGTCGTAATGGCCAATCTCGGTTCCGACATGCCGTACGGCAGTGAATTAATGCTGACCGGACTTCCTCCGGCGTCCCGTTCAATGGACATCCCGGAAATCATGGAGTTCAGTGTTCCCGCCCCCTTGCCTGCTGCATCCGGTATTCCCGAGATAGCCAAAAAACCGGCCGCACCTGCAGGCGCACTGGATGGTTACGTAGATACAACCATCAACCTGCGTCCACTTGACGCATCAGCGACATTCCCTCCCGCTCTGCCGCTTACGTCCCAATTGCCGGTGAGGAACGTTTCCCTGATAGAAATCACCGACCAGTACGGCAGAACCATGCCGACCATCGACAGCCGAGGCTTCATGCCGATGGGGGTGCCGATCACCGAGGTGATTAAGCTGGGCGACACGGAACAGTGGGACATCATCAACTCTACGGTGGATTCCCATCCGATGCATTTGCATCTGGTTTCATTCCAACTCATCGACAGGGTGGCGCTGCCGGCAACCCTTGATCCGGTCACCGGGCTGTCAACAGGCTTTACCCCTCCCGCAGACGACCCCATGGCCTATAGCTTTACCCCGCCCTCTTACGTTGCGGACCCGGCTATCGCGCCGATCCCTCCTGCCCCCTGGGAACAGGGCTGGAAGGATACCATTGAGTGTCCGCCGGGTTATGTTACCAGGGTCAAGGCCAAGTTCGACATCCCGGGACTCTACGTATGGCACTGCCACATCCTGTCCCATGAAGAGCACGACATGATGCGTCCGATGGTTGTCACGACTCCGGCCGGATCGGTCAATCTAACGGCATCCACGGCAACCACATCACAAATGTCCGGATCGGTCGCACCGGTAACCTTCACCGCCTCGGCACTCACCACCATCCCCGGTTACGCCGAGACCGGCGGCTTTGAGTACCAGTTCACGGTCACTCCACCCTCCGGTGTCTCCGTGACCCAGCCGTCGATACCAGCCAACATGACGCCGATGGTCGGCACCACCGCCGGATATTTCATGTCGAGACAAGCTGACTGGACGCCCCCATCCATTCCCGGAACCTATACTGTAAACGTAAACGCCAAGGGTTTGGGGCCGATTACTTCCAGCAACAAGGTAAAATCGTCCAGTCTCAATTATATAGTTACAGGACCTGAGATCTCTGGGGTCACATCAACCACTGCATCCGGAATGTATCGAAGCGGGGCCAAGGTCAACGTGACCCTTATCTTCAATCAGGCTATATCCTCTACCAATGGCCTGACCATTACTCTCAATAGCGGTGCGACTTTTTCCACCGGTCGGCTGACCAATGTATCCAGTTTTAAAGGTACCTACACCGTTGCATCCGGTCAAAACACCCTGCCGGGTCAGAATCTTGATATCACCGCCATCACCGGCACGGTCACTGATGCGGTCGGCAATCCGGTTTCTGCCCTGTCGGTACCATCCGGGACGAACCTGTCTAACAGCAAGCAGGTAATCATCGACACCACACTACCAGTCCTGACCATAACCGACCCCACCAACACCTTGGTAAACGCCGCAACGCAGGCGGTTGCCGGGACCGTCAGCGATCAGAGCGGCATCCAGTCGCTGACAGTCAACGGTTCTTCTGTGTCAATCGGATCAGAAGGAGCATTCATCACCACCGTTTCGCTCGTTTCCGGAGTTAACACCCTTACGATTGCCGCCACCGACCAAGCAGGAAACCAGACGGTTGTGGCGCGAAGTATCACCCTCGACACGGTGAAACCGGTCACCACCGCTACTCCTTCAGGCGGAACCTACAGTGGCAGTGTCTCCGTAACTCTTTCAGCCAATAAAGCGGGAAGCACAATCTACTACACCACCGACGGCTCGTCCCCCACCACCGCTTCGGCTGTCTATTCGGGGCCTATTGTTCTCGCTGCAACAGCAACCACAACCTACAGTGTGCAGTATTTCGCTATTGATCCGGCGGGTAATAACGAGTCCGTAAAGTCCGTTACCTTCACCGTTCATGTGTCAGACCTGACCGCCAGCGTCAAGATCAACAACGGTTCAGCGCTGACCAAATCAACCGCAGTAACATTGGCCCTGTCCGCTACCGACCCTCTGGGGGTCACAAGTATGCAGATTGCCTGCGACGGCACCAATTTCAGTGCAGTTGAGCCATACGACATAACCCGTGCCTGTACGCTCCCTGGCAGTGACGGTGTGAAAAACGTAGCAGTCAAATTCATCGACAGCGTCGGCACGGTCTACGCTCCGGTCACGGCCCAGATCACCCTTGACCTCACGGCCCCGGCCCTGACCGTAGCGACCCCCACCAGTACCCTGGTCAACACTCCCACGGTAACCGTGACCGGAACTGTCAGCGACAAAAACGGCATCCAGTCGGTCACGGTTAATGGCACAGCAACTGCGGTCGGAGCGGGAGGTTCATTCAGCCGGGACGTCACCCTCGCCGGCGGAGCAAATACGATCACCGTCATTGCCACTGACAATGCGGGTAATCAGGTCACCAGAGTCCGCAGCATCACCCTTGATACGGTGCAGCCGGTCACCACGGTATCTCCCGCAGCGGGCACCTTCACCGGGAATGTGACCGTTTCCCTCACTTCCAACAAAGTTGGCAGCACCATTTACTACACGACCAACGGCACCACACCAACCACGGCGTCGCCGGTGTATACCGGCCCGATCGCTCTCAGCGCGGCAGCCACAACAACCTATACGCTGCTCTATTTCGCCGCAGACCAGGCCGGAAATAGTGAAGCTGTCAATACCGCCGGCTTCACGGTGCATGTAGCCGATCTGACTGCCGGAGTGAAAATCAACAACGGTGCTCAGCTCACCAATTCCGCCAACATCACCCTGAATCTTGCCGCCACCGATCCGGCAGGAGTGCCGAGCATGCAGGTTGCCTGTGACGGCACAACCTTTGGGGCCACAGAGCCCTATGCAACCGGCAAGGCCTGCACCTTGCCCACCGGGGACGGCCTCAAGACCGTGGCGGTAAAATTCATCGACGGTGTCGGAACCGTTTATGCACCGGTCACGGCCCAGATCACCCTTGATACGACGCAACCGGTTGTTTCTGCTACGCCGGGCACTGGTGTTTATGCCGGTGCGGTCAGCGTAGAACTTGCTTCAAATGAATCGGCAACAATCTATTACACCACGAACGGCTCTGCTCCGACCACCGCATCATCCGTCTACACTGCGCCGATTCAGCTCGGCTCTCCGGCAACAGCTGTCCTGTCACTTGCGTTCATGGCTGTTGACCCGTCCGGAAACGCCTCGGCGGTACAAACTGTGAATTACACCATCCATCAACCGGACCTGTCGGCGACCATGACAATCAACGGCGGTGCGTCATTGACCACCTCCCCGAGCGTGACACTATCGCTCTCCGCCACTGACCCCACCGGCGTAACCGAAATGCAGGTGGCGTGTGACGGAACAAACTATGCGGCAGCCGAGCCGTATGCCGTGACCAGGACGTGCGCCCTGACAAGCGGAGACGGGCTCAAGACAATACTGGCAAAGTTCAGGGATGGCCTCGGCAACTGGTATCCGTCGATAAATGCCCAGATAACCCTCGACACCACCACGCCGGTCACTTCGGTCAGCCCGGCGGCAGGAACCTACAGCAACAGTGTGTCCGTCGTGCTGAATGCCAGTGAAGCGTCAACGATCTACTACACGACCGACGGCACCAATCCCGTAGTGGGCGCAACGCCCGGGCCTGCCGTCTACACCGGGCCACTTACCTTTTCTCCGGGCGCGACCACTGACTTTACCGTCAAATATCTGGCCATTGACCGGGCGGGCAATGCCGAATCCGTCAAGAGCACAACCTACACCGTGCATGTCAATGACCTGGTAGGCAGTATTCTCATCAATGGCGGTTCGCCCTATACCGCCACTGCATATACGACTCTCACTCTCGGAGCGACTGATCCGGCAACGGTTACCGAAATGCAATTATCCAATGACGGCGTGTCCTATACGCCTTTCGAACCATATGCCACAACCAGGGCATGGTCCCTGAACGGCGGCGACGGGATAAAAACCGTGTATGTCCGGTTCAAGGACGGTACCGGAACGGTGTACGCTCCGTACAGCGCCGAAATCACTCTTTCCGTAGCGGCGGCAACCACGCCGATCGGAGACCTGAACGGCGATACGGTTGTCAGCCTGGCGGATGCCCTGCGGGCATTGCAGATCAGCGTCGGACTCTTCCAGCCAAACGTGAGCGAGCGGGTCAGGGGCGACGTTGCCCCATTGGCGGCAGGCAAACCGAGCCCTGACGGGGTCATCGACAGCGGGGATGTCCTGATCATTCTTAAACGTGTCCTCGCCCTGACAACGTGGTAACGACAACACATCAAAAAGGTGGTGCCCAATGAACATGAACAGACTGATAATCATACTGACCAACTTACTGATCGCTGCAGGAATGTTGCAGCTCGGGGGGTGTGGCGGAGGTAGCGGAGGCGGCAGCGCTCCTCCCTCGACGTCGGTGTCCGGCATCGCATCCAAGGGGCCGCTCAAAAACGGCACCGTGATAATCTACGGAGTGGATGCAGCCGGGACAAAGAGTTCTTCGCCGCTGGCCACGGTGCAGACCGATGCAAACGGCGGGTATAGCGCAAACCTGGGGAGTTACAGCGGGGCGCTGGTTATCGAAGCGTATGGCGACTATACCGATGAAGCGACCGGTAATACGGTTGTTATCCCGGCAAACGCACCCCTGCGGACGGCCGTAGTTCTAGTGGACACCAGCGTCAACAACAACCGGAAAATCGCCGTCACCCCCCTGACCAGCCTGGCCTGCGGCATAATGGGCACCACCTACACAACAACCGCCATTACCACAGCAAACGGCCGGGTGGGAGATATGTTCAAGGTGAAGGACATTGTCGGCACCCTGCCGGTACTGCCCGACATGACCGGCATGGGAAAGGGTGACGCCGAGCAGAAAACCTACACCATGGCGCTTGTCACGCTTTCGCAAATGGCCAAAGATGCAACGGGAGGCATCGGCCCTTCATACAGCCAGATCCAGACAATTATGGATTCATTCAAGGCCGACATGAATACGTCAAGCACGAGCGGCCTTGGTTCCCAGAACATGGCGGCCTTCAACACCGCTCTTATGACGGTATCAACAGCCATGCTGCCGGGGTTTGATATGGCAGCAGCCCAACTCCGCAACGCCGGAACAACGTCCTTGAAGCTGGCCGTCGACGCTGCCGGTGTGCCGAACGGATCGCAACTGGGAGCGGTTCATGGAGTGATTACCGTTCCGGTTGGCGTCAGCATGCGCACCTATGCCACCGCCCAGGTGCTGGATGGACTGATCTCGACAACTCCAGGCATCTCCGCCGGGTCACCTCAAATCATCGGCAAATTCGACAGCACCACCCGTCAGCTGACGTTCGATGTCATCAGCCCTGCCGCCGGTTTTGGCAACGGCGAGTTTGCCGGAATCATCTTTGACGTTACGACCGGCGTTACGGTGTCGGCCGCAGATTTCGCCATCTCCTCGACCCAGGGCAAGGATTACACCACCGCAGCCACGGTTTCAGGGATCACCATAAGCTTGAGATAGGTATCGGCCGACATCGCACAGAAATCAGAGTTTCATAGTTCCAGAAACAACAAACCCCGCCTGAAAAGGCGGGGTTTGTTGTTTCTGGAGGCAGCACGGCATTGCCGGCCATGCTTATCGCTTATTCAATAATTGCGACCCACATTTAGAAATAGTAGTTTACGCTAACACCAGCAGATGTAGTTCCAAAGTTTGAGCCATCCTTTTTTACGCCGGCTGTCTTGGTATTTCCGGTAAGGTAACCAAAACCAACACTCCCTTCAATACTGAATTGTTTGAGAAGAAATGCTTCGGCACCTACTTCGACAGCAACAGTAACGTAACTGATTTCAGTAGTTCCGTCATCTCTCGAATCATACATCAGCTTTGCACCTGCAAAAGGAGCTACATCTGCAACTTTTAAATATTTTCTTACACCTACAAGCATCTCTAAATCGGTTCCATCAAGATCACCGCCCTTGGCACCGAAACCCAAACCGGCCAGGAGACCTAAATCGTTTGCCAACATATACTTTCCTTGAAGGACAGGAACGGCAGAAATAGACGCCGTTATTGAATTTGACACAGGAGCTGCAACAGCAACTCCAAGACTCAAAGCCCCCTGTTTCAAACTGTTATCCGCAGATGCATTCTGAATTCCGATGCCCAGAAACAATGTTGCTGCCAGTACTGCCATAACGATTTTTTTCACGATCAATCTCCTTTTGTTTTTAATTTCCGTCCGAGCGGTTGTACACGCAACAGCAAAAAAAATCAATGCGCGCGAATTGCATCACAGCTGTCATCCGTGGTACACCCTACCTACTATGAAAAAACTGAATCCCCCACAACAACGCGCCGTCAACACCACCGAAGGCGCCCTGCTGCTCCTGGCCGGAGCCGGCTCCGGCAAGACCCAGGTCATAACCACCCGCATCGTCCACCTGCTCAAAGACCTGCACGTCCCGGCCGACAACATCCTGGCGGTCACCTTTACCAACAAGGCCGCCAAGGAGATGAACGCACGCGTGCTCGGCATGGCCGGTCAGCTGGCCAAGGGAATCGTCATTTCAACCTTCCACTCCCTCGGCGTCCGCATCCTGCGCCGTGACATCCGGGCACTCGGCTTCAAGCCGAATTTTTCCATCTACACGACGTCGGACCAGGCGGGAGTAATCCGCCAGGCGGTGCGCGAGCGGGACATCGACCCGAAAAAAATCGATCCGGACCAGATCCTCTGGAAAATATCCGGACTGAAAAACCGCCTGATCGGACCGAAAGAGTTCACCCCGGACCGGAACGATCCGCTGGAGATCGCCGTCGCCGCCGTCTACCCCCGTTACCAGGAGCTGCTGAAGGGATTCAACGCCATCGACTTCGACGACATCATCATGCTCTCGGTGCGAATGCTCCAGAACACCCCGGCCATCCTGACCCACTGGCAGGAGCAGTTCCGCTACATCATGGTGGACGAATATCAGGATACCAACGCCTCCCAATACCTGATGATTTCGCTGTTGTCCAAAAAGCACGGCAATATCTGCGTCGTCGGCGACGACGACCAGTCCATCTACGGCTGGCGGGGCGCCGAAGTACAGAACATCCTTAACTTCGCCCAGGACCATCCCGGCTGTGTCACCATCAAGCTGGAGCAGAACTACCGTTCCACCGGCGCGATCCTGGAAGCCGCCAACAGCGTCATCAGGAACAATCCGGTGCGCACTGACAAGGCACTCTGGACCTCCGGCGGCAAGGGGAGGGAAATAGACCTGATCGTGGCAGACAGCGAAGAGGACGAGGCGGCGAAAGTCGTCGAACAAATGATCATGGAGCAGTACCGCGACAAGTTGAGCTGGTCCGACCTGGCGATCCTGTACCGCTCCAACGCCCAGAGCCGGGCCTTCGAAGAGAAACTGCGCATGGAGCAGATACCGTACGTGGTAATCGGCGGCCAGCAGTTCTACGAGCGCAAGGAGGTCAAGGACGCCATCGCCTATCTCAAGGTGATCGACAACCCGGACGACGAAGCGTCACTGCTGCGCATCATCAACTTTCCCCGCCGGGGGATCGGTGACACGACCCTGATCAAGCTCAACCAGTGGTCGATGAAACATAACGTGCCGCTCTTCGAAACGCTTGGCCGGGTGAATGAAATTGAGGAGGTTTCCCCGTCATGCCGGAAAACGGTACTCGGCTTTCATGCCATGATGAAAGAGGTCATGGCCGGTTTTACCTCCCTCAACATGGGAACTCAGGTCAACACACTGTTTAACAAGCTCCGGATCGAGGACGAATTGTACCGCACCCTGAACGATGCCAAACAGGCGCGTAAACGGATCGAGAATATCGAGCAGGTGGTCAACTCGCTGGCCGCCTATGAGGCACAGACTCCCCGCGCCACCCTGTCGGCGTTCCTTGAACGGTTATCGCTGATGGATGAGGACAAGCCGGCTGAGGACGGCAAGGAACACGGCACCAACGCGGTCACCCTGATGTCGCTCCACTCCAGCAAAGGGCTGGAATTCAGCCACGTCTGGCTGGTGGGGATGGAGGAAAACCTTCTGCCGCACAAGCGCTCAATCGAGGAAGACCCGACCGTGGCCGAAGAGCGCCGACTCTGCTACGTCGGCATTACCAGAGCCCGAAGATATCTGACCATCTCCCGCTGCATGACTCGCCGCAAGTACGGCGCGGTGGAGGGGCAGAAACCGAGCCGCTTTCTGGCTGAAATTCCGGAGCATCTGTTGAATGGCTCTGTCGGCGGCAGCGAGGGAGATGCTGCGGAGCCGGTTGACCTGGCGGCGGATTTCTTTGCCCGGATGCTGGGGGAGTAGAGGTTCGACATAATCGTAATCTAAATTTTCATTTGGACGCATATAACTCTTTCAATCAGACGACAAATAATTTACATTTATCCGCATGATAAACATTCCTTTATATCCCCGCCATATTCAGCCACGGCTACTTGAGGCATTGGCAGACAGCCCGGTTGTACTGGTGCATGGCCCCCGCCAGTGCGGCAAGAGCACACTGGCACGAACCGTGGGTGATGGCGCCGGGTATACCTATATTACCTTTGATGACGACGTATTGCGTGCTGCTGCCACGGCAGATCCGGTCGGGTTTACCGGCGATCTTGGCAGCAGGGTTATCCTTGATGAGGTACAGCGTGTTCCCGGGCTGTTTACCTCCATCAAGGCGGCGGTTGACCGCGACCGCACACCGGGGCGCTTTATCCTTACCGGTTCGGCCAATGTCCTTCTATTGCCCAACCTGGCCGATTCACTGGCCGGTCGAATGGATATTTTACGCCTGCATCCACTGGCGCAGACGGAACTGGCAGGAAATCTGCCCGGTTTTCTGGATACTTTGTTTCATGGTGGTTTCAAGGCGGCAGCTCATCAACGGCTGGGCAGAGAGCTTGCTGAGCGGATTGTGGCAGGGGGGTACCCATCAGCATTGACGCGCTCATCATCCCGCCGCAGAACCGCCTGGTATCGCGACTATATCGAGACCTTGGTGCAGCGGGATGCCCGGCATTTGGCTCGTATCAGCGCTATGGATACGCTGCCCCGCCTACTTACCTTGGCTGCTGGACAGACCGCCAGATTGCTGAATGTAGCCGATCTGAGCGCACCGTTTCAACTCAGCCGCCCAACCATCCGCGAATATGTTACCCTGCTCTCCCGCCTCTTTCTGCTAGAAGAACTTCCCCCTTGGCATAGCAACCGCTTGAGCCGTTTGATTAAGACCCCAAAACTACACCTCGGTGACACAGGCGTTGCCTGTGCACTATTGGGCTTGAATGCTGAAACACTGGCCAGCGACCGGACGCTTTTGGGACAACTTCTGGAAAGCTTTGTCTTTCAGGAACTGCGCCGTCAGGCAAGCTGGCATGAAGAACCGGTGACGTTCTATCACTTCCGGGACAAGGACGGTGTTGAGGTTGATATTGTTCTTGAGGGAGATGGGCAGCGTCTGGCCGGGGTAGAGGTAAAAGCTTCGGCCACGGTCACACCGGCTGATTTCAAGGGACTGCGCAAACTGAAGGAAGCAACTGGAGAGCGTTTTGCCACTGGGGTGGTGCTATACGATGGAGAATCAACCGTATCATTTGGTGAAAGTCTGTTTGCCGTACCGATCAGAAGTTTATGGGAAGTTGCAGTAAATTTATAATGAGCGTTTGCAAAAACCAGACTAACCAGCCGCAAATTCCAACTCAGGAGGTGCCGTATGTCAAAGAGAATGAAGATTTGCATCAATACCGGCGGGGGTGACGCGCCCGGCCTGAATGCCGTCATCGAGGCGGTCACCATGGCTGCCTACACCCGTCAATGGGAGGTCTACGGCATCAAATGCGGCTATACCGGCCTCCTGAACACCGACGAGATCATCACCCTGACTCCGGAGAAAGTCGACGGCATTGCCAGCGTCGGCGGCACTATTCTGGGAACAACCAACAAGGGCAACCCTTTCATGATGCCGGTATGCAATGCGGCGGGCGAATGCGAACAGCGGGACGTTTCGGACAGGGTCATGGAAAACTTTAACCGCCTCCGTTTCGATGCCCTCGTCGCGGTCGGCGGAGACGGGAGCCTTGAGATCGCCCACCGTTTTGCCGCCAAGGGTATGCCGGTGATCGGGGTTCCCAAGACCATCGACAACGACATGGGGGGCACCGTCATCACCTTCGGTTTCGATACGGCCGTCAGCATTGCCACCGAGGCGATTGACCGGCTCCACTCAACGGCCAAGTCCCACGACCGCATCATGGTGGTTGAGCTGATGGGGCGCAATGCCGGGTTTATTGCTCTCAACAGCGGTATTTCCGGCAACGCCGATGTCATTCTTATTCCGGAGATACCGTTCGACATCGACAAGGTCTGCGACAAGCTGATGGACAACGAGCTGCACGGCCATAAATACGGCATCGTGGTCGTGGCTGAAGGGGCGCTCCCAAAAGGTGGTGACGTCATAACCAAGGGTTCCGGAGAGGCCGGCCGACAGCACGTGGTTCTGGGCGGCATCGCCGAATATGTTGCCAAGGAGATCACCAAGCGCACCGGCAAGGACACACGCTCCATGGTACTGGGGCACCTGCAGCGCGGCGGTTCCCCCACGACCTTTGACCGCCTGCTGTCCCTCCGTTTTGGCGCCGCTGCCGTGCGCGCCATCGAACTGGGCAAGTTCGATCACATGGTGGCGCTGCATTCGCCGGATATCGCCCTGGTTCCGCTGGAAGAAGCCCTGGGTGTGCAGAAACGTGTCCGGATCGACGGTGACACCGTGTTGACAGCCCGTGATCTCGGGATATGTTTCGGAGACTGAGCCACCCTCATCAAGGAGAACAGTATGACCTCCTCTCTCGACACCGCCGCGTACGTCGCATCCCTGATGGCCATTGACAAATCCACCCTCCCCGCCGACGGCGGGGAGCGCTTCAACCGCCTCATCTTCGCCCGCTCCCCCTACCTGCTGCAGCACGCCGAAAACCCGGTCGCCTGGTACGAATGGGGCCCGGCCGCCTTTGACAGGGCCCGCATCGAGAGCCTGCCGATCCTGCTCTCCATCGGCTATGCCACCTGCCACTGGTGCCACGTCATGGCCCATGAATCGTTCGAAGATGCCGAGGTTGCCGCACTGCTCAACCGGCATTTCGTCTGCATCAAGGTTGACCGGGAGGAGCGCCCCGACATCGACGATTTTTACATGGCTGTGTCGCAGGCTCTGACCGGAAGCGGCGGCTGGCCGCTCAATATCTTCATGACCCCGGACAAGCGCCCGTTCATGGCCATCACCTACCTCCCCAAGCGGGGGCGGTCCGGTATGAGCGGCCTGATAGAACTGCTGGCCAACATTGCCACCCTCTGGCGGCAACGGCCGGACATGATCGAGAAAAATTGTCAGGGGATCATGGAAGCGCTGGAGGGTTCGCGCAAGCAGCCGGACCGGCAGGAGTCGCTTGATATTGCAGCTTTGACCGACACAGCACTGACCCAGTTGCAGAAAATCTACGATCCCAAGTACGGCGGATTCGGCGGGGCACCCCAATTTCCCATGCCGATCTATCTGAGCTGGCTGATTGAACAGGGAGGGGAAGCGGCGTTGGGGATGGCGCTGCACACCCTGCGCCGGATGCGCTCCGGCGGCATCTGGGATCAGCTGGGAGGCGGGCTGCACCGCTATTCGGTTGATCAATACTGGCTGGCACCCCACTTTGAGAAGATGCTCTATGATCAGGCCATGCTGGCACGGGTGGCGGTTGACGCCTGGCTGGCCACCGGCGACAACTTTTTCCGGGCCATGAGCGAGGATATCTTCGCGTTTGCCCTGCGGGAGCTTATATCCCCGCAAGGGGCGTTCTGCGCCGCTCTTGATGCGGATTCCGAGGGGGTCGAGGGGACCTTCTACCTCTGGACCAAAAAGGAGATTAACGCCTGCCTTGGCCGGGATGCCGGGCTGTTCTGCCGCTTCCATGCCGTAACCGAGGAAGGGAACTTTGAAGAACGCGCCATCCTGACCGCTCCGGTCGTTCTGGAAGAGTTCTGCCGACTCAATGGGCTGAATTTCGAGGAAACTGCAGAAATCCTCAGCCGATGCCGTTCCCTTCTTCTGGAGCGGCGCGAAAGGCGCATCCGGCCGCTCAGGGACGACAAGATCATCACCTCGTGGAACGGCCTGATGCTGTCCGCACTTGCCACTGCCGGGATCGCATTCAACAACCCGGAATACATCTCCGCTGCCGACCGGGCGGCATCGTTCATCCTCGCCAATCTGCGCCGGCCCGACGGCAGGCTGCTGCGCAGCTATCTGAACGGCGCTTCGGAAATTCCCGCTTTCCTGGAGGATTACGCATTTTTGACCGGAGGTCTGCTGGATCTGTATGAGGCAACGCTTGACGCTCAATGGCTGAACGAAGCGCGTATTCTTGCGAATGATATGCAGCGCCTTTTCCGCGATTCCGCCTCCGGCGAATTCACTCTGACCGGCCACGACGCCGAGCAGATGCCCGCACGAGTATCATCCGATCATGACGGCGTGACCCCGTCGGCCCTTTCCCGTGCCGCCCATGCCCTCTATCGACTGGCCTGGATTGACGACACGCCGGAACTGCTTGATGCCGCCCGGGCGGCGCTGGGTGGCATTTCTGACGACCTGCAACGTAATCCGCTCGGTCATCTGGGAGCATTGCAGGTACTGGCGCGGATTGACTCTGAGCCGGCCATTGCCACTTTCAGTGGCGCGACCGGCACTCCGGCAGCATGTGCGCTCAATACCGCGCTTCACCGTCATTCCATCAACAATATGGTAATCCGGTGTGAAGAATCAAGCGGCCTCCCCGTCCTCTCGCTCTGCGTGCCGGGCACCTGCTACCCTGCGATTTCCACGCCGGATGAACTTGAACGGCTTCTTAAACCATAAAAACCAGTGATGGCGCGAATTGCTTGACGGTTTTGGCATATGGCTGACACACTTGGAAATGTAATTTGCCAGCTACTCACCCGATATGATATAGCTTTCAACAGCTATTATTTTGCCTCATCAGGAGTTTACACATTTATGCTGACCGGAAAACAGAAACGCCATCTGCGCGCCCTCGGGCACAAGCTGAAACCACTCATCCAGATCGGCAAAAAAGAGATTGAAGAGGCTTTGATCGCCGAAGTCAATGTTTCACTCGATCACCACGAACTGATCAAGGTCAAGCTCCTTGAGAGCTGCATGCTGGACAAACACGAGGCGTCCGATGCCCTGGCCGAAGCATGCCAGGCCGAGGTCGCGCAGATTTTGGGCAAGACCTTCCTCCTCTACCGTGCCGCCAAAACACCCGTGATCGTTTTCCCCAAACCCGACACCGCCAAAAAATCACCGGCAGCATGATCATCCGGGCCGCCTTCTTCGATCTTGACGGCACCCTGGTTGACTCGCTACAGGATCTGACCGATGCCGTCAACCATATCAGGGGCGCCTTTTCCCTGGCACCGCTGAGCGAGGGCGAAGTGCGCCTGAAAGTCGGCAAAGGGGCCCGCAATCTGATCGAGCAGGTTCTGCCCGGCCATGCCGCCCCTGATATCAGCCGTGCGCTTGACCTGTTTCTGGAGTACAACGGGCAGCACATTGCCGACAAAAGCCGCCTCTATCCCGGTATTCCGGAAACGCTCCACGAGCTGGCCGCCCGCGACATCAGGATGGTGGTCATCTCCAACAAGCATGAAGAGTTGAGCAGGCTGATCCTCCGCGAGCTCGGCATCCATGACCGGTTCGAAAACATCTGCGGCGGCAATACCTACCCGGAGTGCAAACCGTCTCCCCTCCCCCTGCTCAAAGAAGCGGAAAAACTGGGGTACGCGCCATTCGAGTGCGTCATGGTCGGCGACAGCATCAACGACATCGAAGCCGGCAAGCGGGCCAACATCACCGCGATCGCCTGCACCTGGGGCTATGGCAACCGGGACGAACTGGCCGGGGCCGACTGCTTTGTCCATACCCCGCTGGAACTGCAGGCAGCAATTGCGGCGTGCGGTGTACCGCGATGAACGGCTGGCACGGCAGAATACTCAAGGTTGACCTGACGACCGGCACCTCGCACATCGAGGAAATCCCCCGCACCCTGCTGGAAGAATACCTGGGGGGGCGCGGCCTCGGCGTACGGCTGATGCGCGACTACTACCACCTCGACCCGTTCGATCCCGACATGCCGCTGATCTTCGCCGTCGGACCCTTGTGCGGCACCCCTTCCCCTACCTCAGCCCGTTTGTCCGTTGTCTCCCGTTCACCGCTGACCGGCACCATTTACGACTGTTCCGCCGGAGGTCGCTTTGCCTGGCGCCTGAAGGCATCCGGCATTGATGCTCTGATGATCACCGGCAGAAGCCCCTGGCCGGTCATGCTCGCCATTGCCCCCGGCAACGTCGAGATAATCCCTGCGGTGGCACTGTGGGGATGCGACCTTCCTGACACCTTTGCCGCGCTGAAGGAACGGGGCAGCGTGGCGGCCATCGGCCCGGCCGGAGAAAACGGCGTCCTCTTTGCCAATATCATGATGGGGGAAGGGAACTCGGTCGGCCGCGGCGGCATGGGCGCGGTCATGGGGATCAAGAACCTGAAGGCGGTAACGGTAACCGGCGAGCAGAAAACCAACATTGCCGACCCGGTACTGTTTGACAAGGCCCGCCAGGACATCATGCGCCTGTTCAAGGCATCGCCGGTGATCTTCGGGCCCCTGGGAATTTCCGAGTTCGGCACTCCGGTGCTGGTCGATCTGATGGCACAGCGCCGCATGGCCCCGACGGCAAACTTCCGCAAGACCTTCTTCGAAAATTCCGGCAACTATTCCGGCCCGACGATAAAAGAAGCCTGCGGAGCAAAAAAAGACGGCTGCTACGGCTGTCCGATCCAGTGCAAAAAATCATCCGGAGCAGGCAAGGCGCTGCCGGAATACGAAACCGTTTCCCATTTCGGCGCGCTGAACAACATTGACGCCCTGCACAGCATTATTAAATCGAATGACCTGTGCAACGAACTGGGCATGGACACCATCACGGCAGCAGCCACCCTTTCGGCGTGGGGGGAAATCAGGGGCGTGTTTCCGACCGCCGAAGAGCTGCCGGGGCTGCTGAACGACATCGCCAACCGGCAGGGAGATGGCGAACTGCTGGCGCTCGGCTCGCGCCGTCTGTCGGAGCAACTGGGGCACCCGGAACTTTCCATGAGCGTCAAATCGCTGGAACTGCCGGCCTACGACCCGCGCGGCGCCTACGGCATGGCGCTGGCCTACTGCACCAGCAACCGGGGCGGCTGCCACCTGCGCGCCTACCCCATCTCCCACGAAATCCTGCGCAAACCGGTGCCGACCGACCGTTTCTCCTTCTCGGGCAAAGCCCGTATCATCAGCATCGCCGAGGACACCAACGCCGCCGTTGACAGTCTGGTCGCCTGCAAATTCGCCTTCTTCGGCGCCAGCCTGGAAGAGTACGCCGAGCTGCTGACCGCCGTCACCGGCATCGCCTATTCGCCGCAGCGTCTGAAGGAGATCGGCAAACGCATCGTGCTGACCGAGCGCTTTTACAACTGCGCCAACGGTTTCTCGCGCAAAGACGATATGTTGCCGGAGCGGTTTTTCTCGGAGGCCGGGAGCAGCGGCGACGAGATCGATATCCATCCCATTGACCGGGTGCGTTTCGAGGAAGAGCTGGACAAGTACTATCGCATTCGCGGATTGAATGGTGATGGCTGCTTTGATGATGGTGATTTTTTGGCAGGGCAGCCGTGAATCTGCTTTGACGCAAAGACGTATTGACTCCCACCTGCACATTCTATAAAATATCCTATAATAAATAATAGAAAGGAGCCTATATGACGGTTTTAGCGCGTCAGGCAAATTTCATGATTCCCGATGACCTTTTGAATGATCTAAAACAACTGGTTGGCATGCGTCAGCAAAGCCGGTTTGTTGCGGAGGCAATACGCAAGGAGCTTCAGCGCGAAAAGATGAAGAATGCCTTGAAGAATAGTTTTGGCGCATGGAAAGATGAAGACCATCCTGAGCTGAAAGATGGCGTTGACCACTATGTCCGGAGCCAACGCAAATCTACCCGTCTGGATCGTACCACATGAGCAGCCTGCTTCTGGATACCGATATCCTTATCAACCTGCTGCGCGGCAATGTGGCGGCTCGGGATTTTCTTGCGGACAGTCTGGAAGAGCATGAGCTGTGTTGTTCGGTGATTTCCATTGCGGAGATCTGGACCGGTATGCGTCCGCATGAAGAGCAGGCAACGAGGAGGCTGGTGGACTCGCTCAAGATTGTCGAGATAAACCGGACAATAGCGGAGAAGGCAGGGAGTTTTAAAGGGACAACAAAAAGCCATGCCCTGGAACTGGATGATTGCCTGATTGCGGCAACCGCGTTTTGTACAGGAGCAACGCTGGCAACAGGTAATGGCAAACATTATCCAATGAAGGAAATACGCAAGGTCGTGGTGAAGATGTAGCAGATTAGCTGCTCACCTATCACTGTGTATGAAGACAGTGACCTGCCGTTTCAGGTTGATCTTGTTGAGTGGGCGGGGTCAAGTGAGGAGTTCAGGAAGGTGATTGCTGCGACGGCGAAGGTGCTTGGAGGCTGAGCGATAAAGCTATCTGTAGCACAGGTGGCGGCAAACACAGCGCGAATGGCTCATAATAACGAATTTGTCTAGTAGAAGGCTTTTACATGGCTGCAGCCGACCTTTTGAAAATCAGAGCATTGAATGGAAGCAAACATTACTCATTCGAGGAGCTATGTTGCCAGTTGGCCTCATTGGAAGCAAGGCAGCCAGGAACGTCGTTTGTACGTAAAGGTTCTGGTGCCGACGCCGGAGTTGAGTGTTTTCTTCATAACGCAGACAATACCGAGATTGGTTGGCAGGCAAAGTTTTTCGATGGTTTCACATCAGGACAAGCCTCTCAATTAACGGAATCATTTTCCCACGCCATTGAAAAACATCCAAGATTAATAAGATACATTGTTTGTTTGCCAATCGATCTCAAAGATGGGCGAACCGGAAAAGAGAAATCGGAAGGACAGCGCTGGGAAGATTGGAAAGCTGCTCGTCTTAAAGAAATAACAAAGCTAGGTCGCACGGTAGATATTGAGCTTTGGCAAGCAACAAATATCCGGGAGAGACTATACCGTCAAGACCCGTATTATTCTGGAAGAATGCAGTTTTTCTTTGATGAGTTGCATTTTTCAACTGAATGGTTTCTCAGCAAATTCAGAATTTCCTGTGATGTTCTAGGAGCACGCTATACCCCGCAATTTCATGTTTCGTTACCGATCAGGCAATCCTTTTTGGGAATTATGCGTGATGTAGCACTTGACGACCAGCGTACAGTGTTAGTTCAACAACTTCACAAGAAGTTTAAGTCGTTAAAAACGACTCTGATCAGTACACCATTGCCGCAAACAACACTTCAGTCACTGAATGAGCATGGGCAAAAATTTATTGAATCCATGAGGGGACATTTTTCAGTTGCAGAGGATTTCCCGCTAACAGAGTGGAGGTCATTGGTTGATGATTTGAATAATGTGGTTCGTGAATGTTTCGAGTTCCTATGGCCACTTGACAAGGAGGATGTTGACGACTCCATAAGGAAAACGAGTCGTACGGCTCTCAACTCGTTATTCGAATTCAAGAATTCAGTTAGTGACCTCAACGAGGTTCTTCATAGCAAAGCCTGGAAACTGGCAAACGAGCATGCAGTATTAGTTTTTGGCGATGCCGGAGTTGGGAAGTCGCATCTGTTGGCTGATATAGCTGCCGACACCATTAAAAACGGGTGTCCCGCCATTTTGCTGATCAGCAGCCAGTTCTTTCCACAAGACCCCCGTACCCAGATTTTAGAGCATTTGGATATGCGCGGATTGACGTTTGATGCTTTTCTTGGTGCCTTGGATGCCGCAGGCCAGGCTGCGGGACAACGTGCTGTGATTATGATTGATGCGTTGAACGAACGATACGGCATTGAATTGTGGAGCGAGCATCTTGCGACACTAATTAGTGAAGTGAAGCGGTTCCCACATGTTTCGCTGATCGTTTCATGTCGATCCACCTATCTAAATGCACTGTTTCCTGCGGATTCTCCACTCTGCGAAAGCCTACCACGCATTGAACATCATGGATTTTCCGACGATGGTGGACGTGCTGCGCGTGCGTATTTGGCCCAACGGAACGTCGTGCGCCCGAGTGCTCCAAACTTATTACCTGAATTCAATAATCCACTATTTCTCAAAACATGCTGTGACAGCCTGGATAACCAGGGTTTAAAGGAGTTTCCACGAGGCGTACAAGGGATATCACAGTATTTCAGCTTTTATCTGCAGTCCTTGACCAAGGCAATTGAAACACGGATGAGATTGGATAAGTACCAGAAAATTGTCCAACGTGCATTGGACGGGCTGACCCAACGCATGCTATCAACATGCTCTTCATATCTCCCTTTAGATGATGCAATCTCCTGTTTGGAAACCGTGTTGCCGTCAATGGGGCAACAGGATCGAAGCTTGGTGAGTGAGCTTGAGCATGAAGGCATCATAACGATTGAGCCTGTATATACTGGAACAAATCAGCTTGAAGAGCAGGTGCGTTTTACCTTTGAACGTTTCAGCGACTTTCAGATTGCCTCATATTTGCTTCAGACCCATCTTCAAAATTGCCATTCTTTGCGACCGCTGGAAGCCACCAGCCCGCTACAGCTCTTTTTGGAAAGGGACGATATTTATCGCTTCGCTGGTATTGTTGACGCATTGGCGGTTATCCTGCCAGAACAAGCGGATATCGAGTTCCCTGAGCTATTTTCGGAAGAAGACTGTAATTGGGTTATTGAAGAAGCTTTTTTGAATAGCCTGCTTTTGCGCCGACAGGATAAGTTCACGGAGAAAACAAAAAATCTCGTAATACAGTATTCAAATAGACACCAGAACCATTGGCTGACAACGTTAATTGCAGTAACCACAGGACCGGACAACCCTTTTAACAGCCGTTATCTTCATGACAAACTGGCACCGCTCACTATGCCGGAACGAGATGCCTACTGGTCTGTGCCAATAGCAGAGCTCGGCCTGGAAGAGGGTTCTCCACTCGACATACTGCTTTGCTGGGCATTGGAATCAGGTTTTGACGATATTGAACCAGTACGCGCTGAGTTATCGGCAATTGCCTTAACATGGTTGTTCTCAACATCACACCGAACTATTCGGGATCGAGCCACAAAATCACTGTCAGCATTGCTCGCGCCGCGTTTGGCATTGGCATTCACTCTGATTGAGCGCTTTCGACTTGTTGATGACCTTTACGTCATTGAGCGAATGTTGGCTGCCATTTATGGTGCGGCTCTACAGGCTAAATCTCATGACGGGGTAGCTGTACTAGCAACGGCGGTTTATGACTGGCAATTTGCAGATGGTAAACCGCCTGCTCATGTACTGTTACGCGACTATGCTCGTGGCATTGCCGAATATGCAAACTATTTGGGTGTGTTACCTGCTGGCATTGAACTGGAGCTGATTCGTCCACCATATAGCAGCGATTGGCCAATTGAGTATGTTTCAGAAAAAGAGCTGGAAAAATATACAGATAGTCGTGATGCCTACAGAGATGAAATTGTTCAATCAGCTGGCAGTGAATGGACCGGAGATTTTGCCAAGTATATATTGCCCCGGTTGTCAGCCACTGGACGGCAACCCCCCTTGGCAATAGCGCTGCATTGTCCCCGTTCGAGGCTTTCATAAAATTTACAGAATATGTTTCAGAAAATGGGACAGATGCCCAGCGACAACATCTCTCCGATCTCCTCGAATTTTGTAGGAAGTGTTTTAAAGAAGATCTGAAAGATAATTCTGACGACGAAAGTGATAAGTCGGATATATCTACTCCCATAAAAATCAGGTTTGTCTCAAAAAGTGACGACTATTGGCAGCGTAGAAAGGAGAATGAAGAGCGGTTCAAAGAGCTTGAAAACGCGCTACTCGATGTCCTTGATAATAATTTTCAGTACAATTATCAAACGTGCGCACGGCATTATCTATCAGGGTTGATAAACGGTTATACGAGTGATAGACCTGATTCATTTGATGTGTTATTGGCACAACGATGGGTATGCAAGCGGGCTCATGAATATGGCTGGTCAAATGAGTTTTTTGGAGAATTTGATAAACGAATTGGCACTGGGAGAGGCCGCAATGACAAGCATATAGAGCGCATCGGCAAGAAATACCAGTGGCTCGCATTATATGAATTGCTGGCTCGAATGGCTGACAACCTGATCTACAAATCCAGTTTCAGTGATGAAGCTGAAGCATATAAAGGATCTTGGCAAATTTCGGAACGAAATATTGACCCCTCTTTATTGATCAAAAAAACTCAAGATGATGGTTGGAAGAAGCATCCGGCAGTGTGGTGGTCGCCGGTGTCGCTTCGGTTGAAACACTTGAATAAAAGCGAACAGCAGCTTTGGCTGGACAACGATTCAGATCAACTCAACTGCGCTTCATTCATTGATGTAACTGAACCATTGAGCGATCAACGCTGGCTGGTGCTGAAAGGATTCAAGCATTATGGTACGCCATACGATATGGGCTCGCACATCGACTCTTGGTGTCGTATCTGGTGTATTGTGCTTCCGAAAAATCAAACGAAGCGATTTATTGCTGCAATTGCTAAACAGACTTTGATTGATACTCATGCATTGCCTACAGCAGTCCACCTGGGAGACTCCTTTGTTGGTGAGTATCCTTGGCATCCAGCGTGCTCAATTGAGGACGAATGGAAAACCACCGACTGGCACACCGGATATAGTGGCAAAGTATTGCCAACAGTTTCGGAAATTGAGAAGGGGACTGGAGGGTATGACTATTCTCTGGAGCAAAATCTAAGTTTTTATCTTCCAGCACCATGGATTATACAAAAGCTCGGCATGCAACTCGTAGATGGGCGGGAATTGTGTTTTGCCAATCATTCAGGCTTGACGCTATTTAAAGACCCTTCGATTCATGAACTGGGGCCAAGCGCAGCGTTGATAGATAAGGCAGCATTTATTGAACTGTTGGAGAAAGAAAGCTTATCTCCGGTATGGATTATCGCCGGTGAAAAAGGAGCTTATGGAGAGCATACCGACGATTTTGTCGGGCGACGAGTGCACTCCTTTGTTTATGAATTGGATGTCACCAACACTGTTGTATGCACAAAGCAGTATGTGACGCATGAAAGACGACACTAACGCCAGAAAGAATCTGTGCATAAGGCACCCCAGTGAACCCTTTTAAAAACCTCCTCTCAAAAGCCCCCTCCCCTCCCCCCGCAACCTCTGGCAACAAAGGTACCGGCGAACTGGGCGAAGAGGTTGCGACAAATTTCCTGATCGCGCGCGGCTACCGGATCGTGGAGCGCAACTTCCGCTGCAAGGGGGGCGAGGTTGACATCATTGCCAGTGATCCGGGGGACAAGAGCCTGGTCTTCGTCGAGGTCAAGGCCCGCACCGGGCTGTCCTACGGCGTGCCGCAGCTGGCGGTGACCCCGTTCAAACAGCGCCAGATTTCCAAGGCGGCGCTGACCTGGCTCTCGAAAAAGAAGCTGCATGACACCAACGCACGGTTTGACGTTATCGCTATTCTGTTGCATACTGGCGGCCAGCACGCCATCGACCATATCAAAAACGCTTTTGACTTGGCATATTGACGAGAGGTTGTTTTATGAAGGCGCAAACCACTCATGTAGTTGTGCTTGATCCCTTGAAACAGATGAACTCATCGATTGTTGCCAAAAGTCGCAGAAAACTGATCATGGAAATCAGCCAGAAAGTGCGGACTGAAAGCATGAAAGTTAATGCCGAGTTTAGCGTCATTGAGGACACCCAGAACGATAACTAAGTACGAAGAATATGCGATTAGTTTCAGGTAATGTATTACAATTTTAGGAGTTGTCATGGATTTCACCGCCGTTCTGGCGCAAATCAAACCCAAGCTCGGCTGCGTTGCCGACAATCTGGCGCTCATCGAAGAAGAGATCGCCTCGGCGCAAGCAGCGGGAGCAGACCTGATCGTTTTCCCGGAACTGGCTCTGTCCGGCTATTTCCTGAAAGACCTGGTACCCGAGGTTGCCCGGCGCATCGATGCCCCCGAAATCCTCCGGCTGATCGAGCTTTCCAAAGACATTTCCATCGCCATCGGTTTTGTCGAAGAGACCGATGACTATCACTTTTTCAACTCGGCTCTCTACCTGGAAGACGGCGCCATCCGCCACCTGCACCGCAAGGTATACCTGCCAACCTACGGGTTGTTCGACGAGCAGCGCTACCTGGCCCGTGGCGAAGCGTTCCGGGCATTTGACACCAAATTCGGCCGTTTCGGCATGCTGATCTGCGAGGACATGTGGCACCTGTCCGCCTCCTATATCCTGGCCATGGACGGCGCAACGACGCTGCTCTGCCTCTCCAGCAGCCCGGCGCGCGGCATCGAAGGGGACTCGCTCGGTTCGGCTTCGGCGTGGCAAAAGCTGACCTCGACCACCGCCCTGTTCCTCAACTGCCGGGTGCTCTACTGCAACCGGGTCGGTTTCGAGGATGGCGTCAATTTCTGGGGAGGCTCGGAATATATCGCCCCATCGGGAGAATCGGTCGTGCGCGGCGCACTGATGGAAACAGACCAGGTCACTGCATCCGTCAATGAGGGTGCACTGCGCCGGGAACGGATTTTTTCGCCGATGATGCGGGACGAGAACCTGTTCGTGACGATGCAGGAACTGGGGCGCATCGCCCGTGAAAGGGGGCGCTGATGTCCGCACTGGTTGCCAATACGGATTTACTGAGAAAACTGCTGGTCGGCTTTGTGCGGGATGAAGTGCGCAAAGTCGGCGTCAGCAACGTGGTACTGGGACTGTCCGGCGGGATTGATTCCGCCCTGGTGGCGTTCATCGCCGCCGAGGCACTGGGGCCGGACAACGTCCATGCCATCTGCATGCCCTACAAGTCCAGCAACCCGGAGAGCGAGGCGCATGCGCGGCTGGTGGCCAAGGCATGCGGGGTCAATTTTTCGGTAGTGCCGATCACGCCGATGGTGGACGCCTATTTCGACCTGTTCTCCGACGCCAACAACATGCGGCGCGGCAACAAGATGGCCCGTGAGCGGATGACGATCCTGTTCGATCATTCGGCGCTGCTGCGCGCCCTGGTGCTTGGCACCAGCAACAAAACGGAACTGCTGCTGGGCTACGGCACGCTCTATGGCGATATGGCCTCAGCTTTGAACCCGATCGGCGACATCTACAAAAGCCAGGTTTGGCAGCTTTCGGAAGCCATGGGCGTTCCGCAGGAAGTGATCGACAAGAAGCCCTCCGCCGACCTCTGGGCCGGGCAGACCGACGAAGAAGAGCTTGGCTTTTCATACCGCCAGGTGGATGAACTGCTCTACCGCATGGTGGATCAACGCTGGACAAAGGCGGAGCTGGTTGCCGGCGGTTTCGAGAGCGAGTTTGTCGAGTCGATCTACGACAAGATTCAGAATTCACATTTCAAGCGACGCCTGCCGGTCATCGCCAAGGTGTCAAACCGCACGATCGACCGCGATTTCAGATATGCGAGGGATTGGGGCAAATGACAAATTGGGCCGACAGCATCCCCGTTTATTCAACAGAATCTGGGCGAATAAAACAGAAACAGAACAGTTCCGCAGCAAAACCGGCGCCCCAGATAAATGACGGTTTTGTCCGGCTGCGCCGCGAAGTTAAAGGGCGCGGCGGCGGCACCGTAATCGTCATTAACGGCATAATGCTTCCGGCGCATGAGCTTAAGGAACTTGCAGGAACGCTCAAGAAAAAGTGCGGTTGCGGCGGCACGGTCAAGGACGGCATTATCGAAATCCAGGGCGATCATCGCGATACGATTGCGGCAGAACTACAGGCGTGCGGTTTCAAGGTAAAGCTGGCAGGCGGATAGGTATACCGCATATTATTTAATAATTCCTTGACCTATTAAAGATTATCACCTATCTTTATAAATCTTTTTATCCAGGCAAGCTAAAACCATGATCAATCGTTTCATGGTTCACGACAGATGCGAGAGTGGCGGAATTGGCAGACGCACCAGACTTAGGATCTGGCACCTCACGGTATAGGAGTTCAAGTCTCCTCTCTCGCACCATCCAAATTTCCCGATGTTTGTTTCGTAAGTTCTTCACATGCAAACATTACATTTCACCATAGAAGAGGATAGCCATCATGCAGGTTCACGTCGAAGACATCAGTTCGGTTCAGAAGAAAGTTACCATCGAAATTCCCGTTGCACAGGTTAACGAAGAAATTGACAAGGCGTATGCCGCAATCCAGAAAAAAGCCAAGCTCCAGGGTTTCCGCCCCGGCAAGGCACCGATGCAACTCATCAAGCGCACCTACGCCGATGCCATGCGTGACGACGTCATGCGCCGCCTCTATCAGCAGACGCTCTACAAGGCGCTTGATGACCACAAGGTAGAGCCGATTGATTCTCCCGTTATCGAGAGCGATATCCTTGAACCAGGCGTTCCGTTCAAATACAGCGCTCTGTGCGAAGTCATGCCGCAGATCCTGCTGAATGAATATACCGGCCTTGTCGCAAACAAAGAAAAGTTTGCCCCGAAACCGGAAAACGTCGATGCAGAACTGAAACGTATGCAGGAAAATATGGCGCAATTGATTCCGCTTGATGAAGGCGCCGCTATTGAAAATGGCCACACTGTTTCTGTCGATTATTCTATTACCGTCGAAGGTTCACCTGAAGAAAACAGCGGCAATCAGAGTGCTGAGGTTGAAGTTGGCTCCAACCGTCTGCTGCCAGGCTTTGAAGAGCAATTGATCGGCCTGAAAGCCGGCGACTCCAAGGAGTTCACCCTCGATCTTCCGGCAGGAGACGAAGCTTCGGAAGAGGCTGCAAAAAAAGGCATTTTCAGCGTTACCGTTAAAGAGATCAAGCGCAAGGAACTTCCAGAACTGGATAACGATTTCGCACAGCAGTTCGGCGAGTACGACACCATCGAAGACCTGCGGGCCAAAATGGTAGAGTATCACGAGAAGCATGAGAAAGATCGCATAGAGAACGAGTTTAAAGAACGCGTCATCCAGGATCTGATCAAAAGAAATCCGTTAGATGTTCCCGAATCAATGGTAAAGCGTCAATTGGATCACATGTTTGAGAACCTGAAAAACCGCCTGAAGAGCCAGCAGATGTCTCTGGAAATGATGGGACTCGACGCTGAAGGTTTCCGCGCCCGTTTCCGCGATGATGCGATCGACAAGGTAAGAGGCGGCCTGTTGCTGATGGCTCTCGTGGAAAAGGAAAACATCTCCGTATCCGATGAAGACCTGACAGCCCATTACGAGAAAATTGCAGCAGGAAACGCGGAAATGCTCGATCGTATCAAAGAATACTATACAGCAAACCCGAACGCCAAAAACTCAATCATCTCGGAAATAAAAGAGGATAAAGCCATAGCGATCCTCATCGAGAACGCCGTGGTCACCGAAGTCGACGCAGAGCAGTTAAAAGCAGCCTAAGGAGAGTTTCACACATGTATATCCCGATGGTTGTAGAGCAGAGCGGCAGGGGTGAACGGGCATATGATATTTATTCCCGGCTCCTCAAAGAACGCATACTTTTTCTCGGCGGAGCAATTGACGACAATGTGGCAAACCTCATCATCGCCCAACTGCTCTTCCTTGAGGCAGAGGATCCTGACAAGGACATTCATCTGTATATAAATTCTCCGGGCGGTGTTGTGACAGCCGGCATGGCCATCTTTGACACCATGCGCTATATCAAGGCTCCTGTTTCCACTATTTGTGTCGGACAGGCAGCCTCAATGGGCGCGTTCCTGCTTACGGCAGGCGAAAAAGGCAAACGCTACAGCCTCAGCCACTCAAGAATCATGATTCACCAGCCGCTGGGAGGTTTCCAAGGGCAGGCGACAGATATCAGCATTCATGCCAGAGAAATCCTGCGCATGAAGGATGAACTTAATGAACTTCTGGCTGAAATGTCCGGCCAGAAAAAAGAGAAGGTTGAAGCTGACACTGAACGAGACTTTTTTATGTCCGCCGAAGACGCAAAAGAGTATGGTTTAATTGATGCAATATTCACCCGTAAACCGCTCACTGGAGACACGCTATGAGTCGTCGTGGCACAACGCAGGAAAATCTCACCTGTTCTTTCTGCGGAAAGAGTCAGGAAGATGTTAAAAAGCTGATTGCTGGCCCGGCCGTATTTATATGCGATGAGTGCATAGAGTTATGTAATGACATCATTGCCGAAGAGATGAAGCTGGAAGAAACAACCGGTCCGGATCTGAACAAACTCCCGAAGCCGCGTGAAATCAAAGACATCCTTGATGAATACGTCATCGGCCAGGAAATGGCCAAAAAGGTTCTTTCCGTAGCGGTCTACAACCACTACAAGCGGATTGAGTCCGGCGGCAAACCAGGCGAAGTTGAAATGCAGAAGAGTAATATACTGCTGCTCGGACCGACCGGGTCAGGCAAGACGCTTCTTGCCCAGACGCTGGCCCGTATTCTCAAGGTTCCGTTTGCTATGGCGGATGCCACCAATCTTACCGAAGCTGGCTATGTTGGTGAGGATGTTGAAAACATCATCCTCACGCTCCTACAGGCGGCTGATTATGACGTAGAACGCGCCCAGAAAGGCATTGTCTATATTGACGAGATTGACAAAATTGCCCGCAAGTCCGATTCGCCTTCGATCACTCGAGATGTTTCCGGTGAAGGCGTTCAGCAGGCGCTCCTCAAAATCATCGAAGGCACCGTAGCCAGTATCCCTCCCAAAGGGGGCAGAAAACACCCGCAACAAGAGTTCATGAAGGTGGACACCACTAACATCCTCTTTATCTGCGGAGGCGCCTTTGCCGGACTGGAAACAGTTATTCAGCAACGCATCGGCAAAAAATCGCTCGGTTTTGGTGCTGACATCAAGAAACGCGAAGAGAAAAAATTGGGTGAGCTGCTTAAAAGTCTGACTCCGGAAGACCTTCTGAAGTACGGTTATATCCCCGAGTTTATTGGGCGCCTTCCGATGCTTGCAACTCTGGCTGAACTGGATGAAGAGGCACTGGTACAGATCTTAAAAGAACCTAAGAATTCTCTGGTAAAACAGTATCAGAAGCTTTTTGATCTTGAAAACGTCCGACTCCGTTTCACTGACGGGTCGTTGATCGCAATTGCCAAAGAAGCCCTGAAACGTAATACCGGCGCTCGTGGCTTGCGGGCAATTATGGAAAATTCCATGCTCGATATTATGTACGAAGTCCCGTCTCAACCGAATGTTCAGGAAGTTGTTATCAGTGAAGATGTTATCTATCACAAAGAAAAGCCGATCATTGTATATGATCACGAACTAAAAGAAGCGGCATGATTTGCTTTTTATTTCAGCATGTTACATGATTAGTTTGTATTATTTAATTTTTTATTATTTTCTACAACCTACTCAACCGCCCAGAACATGCATGTTTGCAAGAAAAAACACTTGACACAATTCAAGAACATCTGATAAACAGTGATTCGCTTTGCAATTAATAATCAAAAATCTTGGAGGTGTAACGTGACAAAAGCAGAATTGATCAGTTCAGTAGCAGAACAGGCCGGCCTGAAAAAAGTAGAAGCTGAAAAAGCTGTTGCTGCATTTATCGCCAGCGTAACTGCTGCTCTGAAAAGCGGAGATAAACTCAGCCTTGTCGGCTTCGGTACATTCTCCACTGCAAAACGCGCTGCACGTAAAGGTCAGAACCCACAGACCGGCAAGAAAATTGATATCCCTGCTGCAACTATTCCTAAGTTCAAACCAGGTAAAACTCTGAAAGAAGCCGTTAACGTCGCACCGAAGAAAAAGAAGTAATTTTCTAAAAGTGCTGAGGGGTTGTAGCTCAGTTGGTTAGAGTGCCAGCCTGTCACGCTGGAAGTCGCGGGTTCGAGCCCCGTCAA
>MGZJ01000042.1 GCA_001802645.1 Geobacteraceae bacterium GWC2_53_11
TCCCGAACACGGAAGTTAAGCCCCTCAGGGCCGATGATACTGCACGGGTAGCTGTGTGGGAAAGTAGGTCGCCGCCGGGAATTATTTACACAAAAGCCCCACTTCCATCAAGGAAGTGGGGCTTTTGCTGTTATAAATGTAAAACGGGCTTTTTTTATTGTCAGGTTAAGGGCCATCTGGTACTTTTCCAAAAACAATTTGGACACAACAGGTATTGATATGAATGATTCTTGGATTGAAATTGCATGTGATGTTCCGGAAGAGTTTTCTGAGGTTGTTGCGGATTACTTGACACAGCTGTCAGGCACAGGTGTCTGCGTTGATAACTTGTCCGTTGATGCCTTCTCGCCAAGTGAAATTCCGGATTCGGTACGAGTAGTGATCAAGGCTTACCTGCCTGCCGATAGTGATTATAAGCCGCGGCTACATGATGTCGAGGCATTTATCGCAGAGCTCTCCAGGCAGTATCCAGACGCTTCATTCGGTACTCCCGTACTTAGTGCTGTTAAAACTGAGGATTGGAGCAATAGCTGGAAAGTTCATTTTAAGCCGCTTCGTGTTGGAAAACGACTTCTCATTGTTCCTACATGGGAGGAAGCTGCGCCATTACAGGATGATCTTGTCATCCGTATTGATCCTGGGATGGCGTTCGGGACCGGCGGTCATGAGACTACCCGACTTTGTCTGGAACTGTTGGAATCAGTTATGGAGAACGGCCCGTTATTGACGACACCCTCGCTGCTTGATTTGGGCACCGGATCGGGAATTCTAGCCATGGCGGCAAGTCTTCTTGGCGCGGGGCGGATACTTGCACTTGATATTGACCCGGACGCAATTGACGTGGCCCGTGAAAATCTCGCTCTTAACCAGCTTACTGATCAGGTAGAATGCGGCACGGACCCGCTTGAATTTCTTACGGAACGGTTTGATATCATTCTTGCCAATATTCTGGCCGAAGAACTGGTGAGGCTGGCACCGCATCTGACTGAGCGGCTCAACCCCGGTGGTTCATTGATTCTTTCCGGGATTCTGGCGGAAAAGGAACCGCTTGTCCGCGCAGGATTTGCTTCTCAGCCGCTCACGTACCAACAGACTCTGAGTGCCGGCGAATGGGTCGCCATGCTGTACCGGAATGAAGCTTGATATGAGTGCCCGCCGATTCATGATAAATTCGCGCACTATTCGCGATGGGTATGCCTCCTTTGACGGTGATATCTACAATCACATGGTTCGAGTGCTCCGGCTGGGAACGGGTGATGCCGTTGAGCTTGCGGACGAGAAAGGTTTTATTCATTTCGGGATAATCAATCAGGTTGCGAAGGAGTGGGTGGCGGTTAAGATAACATCATCCTGCCCGGCTGTTCAAAATGATTCCACTGCTCCCCGTATAACCATTTGTCAGGCGCTTCCAAAAGGCGATAAAATTGACCTGATATTACAAAAAGGGACTGAGCTTGGTGCCCACGATTTCTGGATATTTGGAGGACGACGTTCTGTCGCCAAAGTTCGTGAGGATCAGCAAAACAGCAAACTGGAGCGTTGGAACCGAATCACTGCTGAGGCTTCACGGCAGTGCGGCCGTTCCGATATACCGGAGGTTACGTGGCGGCCGAGTGCAGTCGAGGCTGGTAATGATTCAAGTCAGGAATTGCGCTTGATTCTTTGGGAGGGGGAGCGCGAACATTCACTGAAAGATGCACTTACAAACGGCGGAAAACCTTCCTCAGTGATTGTTTCAATCGGTCCTGAAGGCGGCTTTGATCCTCTGGAGGTCAGGCACTTTTCTCAACACGGATTTAAGCCGGTGACCCTTGGTTCAAGGATACTGAGAACTGAGACGGCAAGTGTTGCTATTCTTGCAATAATGCAGTATATTTGGGGTGATATGTGATCGTTGGCAGTTAAGGAGCCGCACATGAAATGCCCAAAATGCGGATACAATAGTTTCGAATATTACGATAGCTGCTCAAAATGTTCCAGCGACCTGACTGGCTACAAGCAGACATACTCGATCACATCAATGGTTTTTCCTCAGGAAGTAAAGGAAAGGCTTGCTGCAGAGTTTCGTTCTGCAGATAGTTCAGCTGATGAAATTGGCGAGTCTGCTGAAGCTCATGGTGACATCTTTTCGTTTGATCTCCCTGAAGATTCTGGAACATCCTCTGTTTCCCGTAACGATGATCCTTTTAACTTTGATGAGCCTGCTGCAGATGCAAGCAACGTAAGCAGCGGGAAGTCTGACGATGATGTCTTTGCCGATCTTCTTGAATCAACTTCACAGGCTGACGAATCTCCCTTTGCGGCGGCGCCGGCAGCAGCTTCAGCTACTCCTGCCAAGGAAGCTGATGTTTCCTCGAGCCCTGGAGAATTTGATCTCGAAAGTTTCTCATGGGATGAAACTCCTGTTTCTTCTTCAACCCCCGAGGCTGCTGCCTCTGCGGATGATTTTGATTCACTGTTTGGAGAAACGAAAGAACCATCTGAAAAGTAATTGCATTTATTAACAGGTTTGTAACGGAAAGAGCGGGCCACCCCGCTCTTTTTTCGTACAAGAGAGTAGTCATGGCCCACCATATTACTATTTTACCGGAAACTCTTACCAACAAAATTGCCGCTGGTGAAGTTGTCGAGCGACCGGCTTCTGTTATCAAGGAATTGATTGAAAATTCCCTTGATGCGGGTGCTACGGATATTTCTGTAGAAATCGTTGGTGGTGGTAAACGGAAAATCCGGATTACCGATAACGGCCATGGCATGTCCCGCGAGGATGCACTTCTTTCGCTTGAGCGCCATGCGACCAGCAAAATAAGGGTAGACGACGATTTGGACCGGATACTTACACTTGGCTTTCGAGGTGAAGCTCTTCCTTCAATAGCTTCAGTGTCCCGCTTTACCCTGGCAAGCCGTGAGACGGCATCTTCCGAGGGAACTGAAGTTGTCGTTGAGGGGGGGCGCATCCGGGATGTCAGGGCGTGTGGCATGCCCTCCGGAACGGTCATCAGCGTCGAACAGATATTCTTCAATCTGCCGGCTCGTCTGAAGTTCTTAAAAAGTGCTGAAACCGAAGCCGGACACGTTGCCGATGTCGTCGCCCGAATGGCCGTATCCCGTCCTGATGTTGCCTTTTCCTGTGTCAGTGATGATCGGGAACTACTGCGTTTGCAGCGTAGTGACCTTCAGCGCAGGCTGGTGCAGGTTGTTGGACGGGAAAGCGCACAGCATCTTTATCCTGTCAAACAGGAGTCCGATGGAATAGCAATTGCGGGATTCATCTCCGCTCCGGCTCTTGTACGTTCAGGAACACAGGCAATATATACGTACATAAATGGGCGCTTTATACGCGATAAAGTGGTGCAGCACGCAGTAATGCAGGCCTATAGAGGTGTTATTGATCGTGGCCGCTATCCGGTTGTGACCATAAATATCGAACTGCCCCCCGGTGAAGTGGATGTAAACGTCCATCCCACCAAGCACGAGGTCCGTTTCAGACGACAGGCTGCTGTCCATGATGCTATCCAGTCGGCGATTGAAAATGTGCTGCGCAGGTCGCCATGGCTGGTAGCTCCTCAAGCTCCTACAGGCCAGGAACAGAGCAGGGCGACCGGTCAGGCCTATCGAGATCGAATTGCAGCTGCGGCACAAGCTTCATTGGTATTACCGCCACAATCAACGTATTGGTCATCTGCTGCGCCGGATCCCATTGCGGCAGCAGCACCGACAGTCAAACTTGATCAGCCAACCATCGTACGTGATCCAGCCCCCTCCTTTCTCCCTGAACAGCTCGGCTACTTCTCATCGCTGTCGGTAATCGGCCAGTTCCACAGCGAGTATATTTTGTGTCAGTCAGAATCGGAACTGGTAATAATTGATCAACATGCAGCCAGTGAACGGGTAGCGTTTCAGCTTCTTAAACAGCAGTGCAGCAGCGGTGTGGTTGAATCTCAGCGGCTGCTTTTTCCCGAAACGGTGGAACTGTCATTCGGAGAAGTCGCTGCTGCGAGCAGATTTAATCAGGAGCTGATGCGAATCGGTTTTGAGATGGAGCCGTTCGGAGGTTCGACCATAATGGTTTCAGCGGTCCCCCGTCTTATAGCTCAACAAAATGCCGTTCAATTAATTCGCGATATTCTGGCTGATCTGGAGCGCTTTGCCACCAGTGCAGCCTTTAATGATGCTCTGGAAAGTCTGCTTTCCCGTGTTGCCTGCCACTCTGTGGTTCGTGGTACCCATAACCTTGGACAGCGGCAGATAGAGGAACTGTTGCATAGTATGGATAAGACTGACTTTGCGGCCAGTTGTCCGCATGGTCGCCCTGTCTCTCATGTCGTGACGTTGGCTGAATTGCAAAAAATATTCAAGCGGATATGAGCCAGGCAGATATCAGTAAAATTCTGGTTATTTGTGGTCCGACCGCTTCCGGCAAAAGTAACCTGGCGGTGCGCCTGGCCCAGGTTCTTGATGCCGAAATTGTCAATGCGGATTCAATGCAAATTTACCGCGGGCTTACTATCGGCACAGCAAAGCCGTCCCTGGAGCAGCAGTGCCAGATACGTCACCACCTTATCGATGTAATCGATCCTGATCAGCAATTTTCTGCCGCTGATTATTCCGTTGCCGCTGATGAAGCCATCCGCGACATTCAGCTTCGAGGAAAACGTGTTGTTATTGTCGGCGGTACCGGACTATATATCCGCGCACTTGTGCATGGACTTGTCGATTCTCCCGGCGGAGGGGGGGAGATTCGCCAATCCCTGCAAGAGGAGGCTGAAAGGTCAGGTAACGCTGCCATGCTGGAAAAACTGCAGCTGGTTGATCCTGAACTGGCGGCGACACTGCATCCCAACAATCTGGTACGCATCATACGTGCGCTTGAAGTTTACCGGTTGACCGGAATTCCACTGTCAAACTTTCAAAAACAACATGCATTTGCCCAACGCCGTTACGATACGCTTCACATCGGTATTTCGGCTGATCGGAGAATATTGTATCAGAGGATAGATGAACGGGTGGAACAGATGTTGTCAGGCGGCTTGATCAACGAAGTTACTCGTCTGTTGCATGCAGGTTATAGCCGGGATCTCAAGGCGCTCCGCTCTATCGGCTACAAGGAAATTGCCGCATACCTGCTCGGAGAGATTCCCCTTGAAGAGGCCATACGCCTGATTAAACGTAATACACGTCACTACGCAAAGCGTCAGCTTACCTGGTTCAAGGCGGACCCGGATATATTGTGGTTTGAATATCCTGAGAAGTTTGGTACCATACAACAACATGCAATTGAATTTTTTGAATGACGGGAGGCGTAACGCAATGTCCAAAGCACCCTTCAATATTCAGGACCAGTACCTCAATCAGGCCCGCAAAGAGCGGGTAAAGGTCGTTGTAGTCATGATGTCCGGAGATAAGCTGGAAGGTTATATAAAGTCTTTTGATAACTTTTCGGTCCTTCTCGACTCGGGCGGTGACATACTCATCTACAAACATGCCATCTCTACCCTTACTTCCGCGGATGGATCCTTCCGATTACATCAGTAGCCAACAAACAACCCCTCTTGTGACGGTATGTGCGGGAGGGGTTCCCTGAATCGATCCCATGTCAAAAAGCACAAAAATTCTTCTCGCTATATTTCTTTTCCTCACTATGCTCACCGTCACGGTGCTCTATTTTTCATCTGCGGTTTTTCTCCAGCTTTTCATCGCGTTTGCTCTGGCCTATGTACTCAATCCGACCGTAGAGTTTCTTGAGCGCTATAGCATCAGACGGCCGTACGGCATTCTCATTGTTTTCTGTCTCACCGTGCTGGTCTGCGGAGGTTTTGCACTCTTTCTTGTCGTATCGATATCAGGTGAATTATCAAGTATCCAGCTCAACCTTCCGGAATATGTACACCATCTGTACGATATTACTCCTACACCCGTTAAGGGGTATCTTGGCATCGAAACAGCCGACAAGCTTGCCTTGCGCCTTAATGAGCTGCTTCAGCAGGCTCGTGGCGCCGCTCCTGACCTGCTTAAGCCGGTCATGGCGTTTCTTCAGAAGGCCCTCTCCTCGACTGTAGGTGTACTCCTTACACTGCTTGGCTACCTTATTATTCCGGTGTACCTGTTTTATCTGCTGTTTGATCTTCCTCAGCTTAAAGCGTTCATCGAATCCTATATTCCGGAGCGATTCCGACCGGTATACACGGCAAAGCTGGCGGAGATTGATGCAGTTCTATCCGGTTTTGTCCGGGGACAACTGTTGGTGTGCGCAATTCTGGCTGTCCTTTACAGCATTGGTCTGTATGTCATCGGTATTGATCTGGCCATTGCCATCGGTACACTGGCGGGAATCACCTTTATTATTCCCTATGTCGGTACGATTATCGGTATCTGTCTTTCGGTTGTCATGGCTTTGCTCAAATATAATGACATCCTTCATCCGCTGCTCTGTCTGGGGTGGTTTGGTTTTGTCCAGTTGCTGGAGGGCTCATTTATTACACCTAAAATTGTCGGCGATACGGTCGGGCTGCATCCGCTCGTTGCTATTGTAGCCTTGCTGATAGGCGGCCAGCTTTTTGGAATTATGGGTATGTTGCTGGCGGTACCGGTCACCGCCGTGACACAGGTATTTCTTCGCTCGCTGTCCGACTACTACCGTAATTCCGATTTTTACCGGGAGGGTTGATGACCGGGCTTCTGATTGAGTATGTCATGCCCGGCTCGATTGCCGACGAGTTGGAGGTGGTTGCAGGTGACCGGCTTGTGGCCATAAACGAGCAACCGTTGCGTGATCTGATTGACTACAGCTACTACACCGCTTCCGAAGAAGAGATGGTACTGGAAGTGGAAAAAACGAATGGTGAGTTGTGGGAGCTGGAAGTTGAACGCCATGCGGGTGAGTCACTCGGGTTGACGTTTTCTGCGCCAGCTCCCGCCCGTTGCTCCAATAACTGCCTGTTCTGTTTTGTCCACCAGCTCCCGAAAGGTCTGCGCAAACCGTTGTACGTAAAGGATGAGGATTACCGTCTCTCCTTTTTGAACGGAAACTATGTCACGCTGGCCAACCTGAAAGCCTCCGAGCTGAGCCGTATCATTGAACAGCGGCTCTCGCCGCTCTATATTTCCGTTCACGCTACCAACCCTGAACTTCGTGAACACCTGCTCGGCAAGCCCCGGATTCCCCGCATTATGGAGCAGCTTCGGCGCCTGGCAGCAGCCCGGATTGTCTTGCAAACCCAGGTCGTGCTCTGCCCAGGTCTGAATGACGGAGAAGAACTGCAGCGCACAGTGACCGAACTGGCCGAACTGTATCCGGCAGTGCAATCGGTTGCGGTTGTGCCGCTGGGGCTGACAGACCACCGCCAGAACCTGCCTCCGTTAGTGCCGGTAGATCGGGAATACGCCAGGAAATTTGTCACCGTGTGGCAGCCGTATGCCGAGTCCCTGCGGAAAAAACTGCGCCAGCCGTTTCTGTTTCTGGCGGATGAATTCTTCCTCAAGGCTGATCTGCCGTTTCCCCCCCTCAGAGAGTATGGCGATTTCCCTCAGATCGAAAACGGTGTCGGCATGGTGCCGCTTTTTTTGCGGGAAGCTGGTCAGGTGCTGCGGCGTATTCGACAGATCGGGACATTTCGGGTAACGATTGTTACCGGTGTGTCATCGTATGATTTTGTCAGGGAATTTCTCGTCCAGCTGGCTGACAGGAGTGGCCTCGACATTGTGCCGCTTGCTGTTGAAAACAAGTTGTTTGGCCCGAGTATAACGGTTAGCGGGCTGGTAACCGGTAATGACATCGTGGCGGCTGTTGCGGGAAAGTCCGTCGGGGCGTGTCTGCTCGTTCCGGATGTTATGCTCAAGGAAGGCGAGGGTCTGTTTCTGGACAATGTGTCGCTCGGAGAGTTGCAGCAGCGGATTGGAAGTCCGGTGTGTGTTTTTGATTCAACTCCGGCAGGATGTTACCGTGCTCTGCGTTCCTTCAGTAAATCGGTTTCTGGTCAGGTGCGGGCGTGAGGAGTTGAAATTGTGAATTCGGCGCCGTCAGCTACATTAGCTGCGGTAATGGAACCGTTGAAATGCTCTTTAATGATGGTTTTTGACATGTACAGCCCGATTCCGCTCCCCTTATCCAGCTCTTTGGTTGTGAAGTAGGGATCAAAAACCTGTTCAATAATAGTGTCCGGAATCCCTCCGGCATTGTCACGTACCCGCACCACTGCCTGCCCTTCTTCGCGGGTAATATAAACGGAAATTACAGGATGCTCCACGCATCGCTCCACGAGCGCATCTTTAGCGTTATTGAGAAGGTTGAGCAAGACCTGATTATATTCGTTAAAATTCCCTTCTACCGCAACATCCGTATCGCCGTGCGTAATAACAATTTGAATGTCCTGTTTTGACAGGCTGGCTTCAATCATGGCAATTACTTTGGCGAGTCCCTGTGAAATGTTGAAAATAGTCATTTTCTTGTCGGGACTGAAAAAACTGCTGAAATCGTTGATCGTATGTGACATGAACATGATCGTATCCATCATTTTGTTCACATCCTGAGTCATAGCTTCGGCGGTCAGTGTGCCGCAGTCGTAATCCGCTTTGATGTTCTGGACGATAAGGCCAAGATTGTTGAGTGGTTGCCGCCACTGATGGGCGATATTGTTAATCATTTCTCCGATGGCTGCCTGACGTCCCTGGGCCAGCATCACCCGGTCTTTAATGCGCAGCTGAGCCAACGCATTTTTGACGCGATCTTCCAGCGTGCGGTTGAATGCTTCAAGCTGGCACTGCTGGTATGCCAACTCCTCCTGAGCCATCTGGCGCTCCGCAATTTCATCTTCCAGCATTGCGGCTTTCTGTCTGAGCTCATTCTCGGTTAGTTGCTGAAGCTCGGTTCTTTTCCGTAAGTCATCCGTCATTGAATTGAACGCCGCAGTCAGTTCGCCAAGTTCGTCGTGTGTGGTTACCGGGATCACGATATCCAGCCGCCCTTTGGCAACCATTTTGACACTGTTCGAGAGAGCAATGATCGGCTTTGTTATTTTTGCGGCAAACCACCAGCCACCACCAGCACCCATCAGAAGTATCAATGCCAAAAAGGGGGTATTGTTAAGGAGCATTTTTTGTTGCTCAGCTTTCAACAATTTCTCAGAAATGCCGATATGGACGCGCCCGAAATCCCCCCCTTGAATACCTACGGATACATCCTCCAACTGCTCCTGTCCGAGCTGAAGCGGCTGGACTATATGTTTTCCGGCACGCATATCAGTGCGGTCAAAACTAAGAAGGCCGGGAGGAAAAGTAAGCCCGAACGTGTGCGCTACGATCTGCTGCTGATTTGTAATGATATAGATGTAGTGTATATCCTCCTCTCTTTGCTTCAGGTCGTTAATCATAAGCTGCAAGGCAACATGATTTTCAGTGATGAGCGGCTTAATCGAGGCTTCGGCAAGATTCCGGGCTATTGATATGCCCCGTTTTTGCAGTTCGTTATCAAGTTGCTTGTTGAACTCAACCCGGACAAACAGCAACAACGTCGCCGAAACAAAGAGTATGAGTCCGCAAATGCCAAAAATATACTGTGTTTTCAGAGGGATGGCTATCACGTTAGCGCTTTCGTTGTCCTGCAACCCAGGTGTTCATTGTCCGGATGGTGTCATAGTTTTTGTCATCGCCGGCAACAAACGCGTCGATCATCATACCCTTTAAAATTTCTCTCCCCTCGGGGTCGTTAGCCGCTCCCAGTAAAATATCCTTTATTTTTCTTTTAAGTTCAGGGTCAAGCCCTGCGCGGACGACCATAGGCGGAATCCCGTAGGGAGCAGACTTCGCAATAATTTTTGTCTGATTGGTGATCTCAGGTCTTTTAAGGGCTGTGTACTCCCAAATAAGGCTGTCAACGGCCGCGCCATCGACAATCTTGTCCGCGACAGCTCTGATCGACTTGTCATGGCCATAAGTGAATTCGACGCGGGAGAAATAGCGTTCCGGGGTCTCTTTCATTTTTGTCAGCATATAGGTCGGTACCAGTTTGCCGGAATTCGATTTAGGATCGGTAAAAGCAAAGGTTTTGCCGCGCAATTCCTTGAAGCTGTTGATCGTACTGTCTTTGTGGACCAGGATGTAGGAGTAATAGAGCGGCTGACCTTTTACCAGCGGCATAGCAAGCAGCTCAAGATTGAATTTGGATTTTCCTTCGACATACGGGCCCGCACAGACAAAGGCGACATCAACTCCTGATGATTCGAGCAGATCGTTCATTTCGTCGTAATTCTCGCGATCAACCAGCTGTACTGGTCGGCCCAGTTTTTTTTGTATGTAGCCCTGAAGCTGCTGGTAGTATACGTACCCCTCTTTGGGAGTGATCATCGCCCCCATACCGATTCGAAGCGGATTCTGTTTTGGTGGCGCCGGCGTTTCCATGGTGGTCTTTTGGGCAGTAAGCGGTATCACGGGTGGAGGGTCAGAACGGTCGCAGGCTGTACAGATCATCATGGAAAACAGTACCGGCAAAGTCAGGATAAATCCCGGGTACTTCATATACTACCTCCGTATCAATCCTGCTGTTTTGAATAGAGTTATCGGCTGTACGACCTGTCTCCATATAACACACAATGGGGGAATCGCAAGGGGAAGCGGCAAAACAAAAGGGAGAGCTGTCCGGCTCCCCCTCTCATGTGTGTATCAGAACCATGGTTCATTTCTATAGCGTCCCGAAACTCTCCCGCTCGTCATCTGTGAACATACGGTCAACGTCCATGATAATCAGCAGCCTGTCGGCATGGTTAAAAACGCCGGTAATGAATTCCTGGCCGATTCCTCCGGAGAGTACCATGGAAGGGGGGGGCTGTATTTCGCTGCTGTGAATGCGGATAACTTCCGAAACCGCATCGACAACGAATCCGGTCAGGCTGCCGGCAACATCCATGATGATGATGCGGGTCTGGAGGTTGTTTTCGTTTTCCATCAAGCCAAAACGTCGTCGCATGGAGATGATCGGAATAACCTTGCCGCGCAGGTTGATGATCCCTTCGACATGTTGCGGTACGTTGGGCATCTTGGTGATGGTGGGCATGCGAATGATTTCGCGCACTTTCAGGACTTCGACTCCATACTCTTCATCTGCCAGCATGAAGCTGACTAATTGGATCAATTCGTCATGTTTTGCTGCGGTATCATCTACTTTTACCAAGGCTTGTGTGGACATGGTGTTCTCCTGTAAATAGTATCAATAACCGTCCTGAATCGTTGTATCACGGTACTCTTCATTGTCAAGAACTGCTACAGCCGATCATGTTGCATGCATCGCAAAGAATCACCCGTCTATCGTTTGACAGTCATGCGCCGCTGCATCCGTCCACCCATGGAAGCCATCTGGTGTCTCTGGAGAGCGCCAAGACTTTCCAGGTGGAATTGGAACCACAAGTCGCCATACGCCCGCATATTCATCTTCTTGCCTTTTTCGAGACAATCCAGATTGTCCTTCAGCTTTTCATCGCCGGGGAGCTTTTTTAACCCTTTTGCCAGGATTTCCTTGGCTTTTACCGATTCACCGCTCTCGTTCATACAATAGGCATACAGGCTCCAGAGCAGAGATTCTTTGCCGTTCCACTGGACGGCTTTTTCAAACGTGCTGATCATTTTATCCTTCTTCTGGCGTTTCATATAAGAGACCGCTAGCATGGCCGTTGCGGCCCAATTCTTAAAGAAGGATTTTTCCAGATGGGGAAAGGCGTTCGAAAAGTCACGTTTCATGTAGTAGATCATGCCGATCTGTGAGTGCAGCTGCCCCTCCACATAGAGCTGCCAGTTGCTGTACTGCAGGGCGTCCTTCAGCTCACGTATCGCTTTTTCAAAACGGGGCGGCTGGGCTTGCAGGTCCTTGCCGGCGGTTTCTATGGAAGCCATAACTTTTTTCATCGTGATGCGGGAAAACAGTACGAAAATAAGGCCGAAAACGATCAGCGCCACAATCAGTGAACCCCACCAGGCCAGCTTGAGGACAAAAACCATTATCAGCAGCACGGCTACAGCAGCAGCTGCAGAGATAAGAATGTTATACATCGGTAATTCCTTTCATACGTTGAGGCAGTGGGATAAACGGCAGTCAGCTCTTTGATGCAGCAGGAGCCATCTTGCCGTTCTTTTCGGTGAATTTGGCGATAATAATACGGCGGCCCGGCTTAAGGGCAACCTTTGCTTTCAGGTTGTTCCAGGCGGAGAGCAGTTTGGGTGAGACATTGAAGCGTTTTGCCAGTGAGCTGATGGTGTCGCCATGCTTTACCGTGTAGTATTTGGCAAAGCTTCCTTTTGCCGCTGTTGAATGGGCTGTCCGGCCTTCGTGGCTGAAATCGACCGTCTGCTTGACCGGTACCAGCAAAGACTTCCCGGCAATGCGGCTTTTCACGGTCAGGCCGTTTAACTCGGCCAGGGTCGCGGGCGAAGTGCCGAAGCGACGGGCAACGCTTTTGAGTGAATCCTTTTTGCGTGCCTGGTAGCGACTGTACAGAACCCGCTCGGTGAAGCGCTGATCTTCCGGAATCTTGACATACTCGGTCTCAAACTGCTGCTTGCTCCCTTTGGGGATTTTAAGCAGATAGTCCGGGTAGTTGGGGGGGGTGCACCAGTGCCGCAGATCAGGATTCAGCTCCTTGATCGATTCATACGTCGTCCCGGTCAGCTTTGCCACCAGGTCAAGGTTGGTGCGAGACGGAATGGTGACCGTATCGTACTCAATCGGCGTGAGATACGCAATATCCGTAAAACCGTAACGGGCCGGATCTTTGGCAATAATGGCAGCGGCCAGAAGTTTCGGGACATACTCTTTTGTTTCCCGCTTCAGATATGAGCCGCGGGAAATTTCCCAGAAGTCGCTGGTGTTGTACATGCTGATGGCGCGCATGATTTTATTCTCACCGGCGTTGTAACCGGCCGTTGCCAGATACCAGTCGCCTTTGAACATGCCATACAGCTCTTTCAGGTACAGTGCCGCGGCGGTTGTTGCTTTGACCGGATTCTTGCGCTCATCGATCCATTGATCGATCCGCAGGGAATAACGGCGGCCGGTTTCCGACATGAACTGCCACGGGCCGACCGCACTGGCCCAGGAACGTGCATGCATCTGGAAACCGCTCTCGATCATGGCAACATAGACAAGATCTTCCGGCATTCCTTCGCGTTTCAAAATATCCTTCATCATCGGAATATAGCGGGATGAGCGCGAGAGCCAGCGTGAAAAAGAGGGCTTGCCGCTCGTCTGGAAGTAATAGAGAAAGTATTCGACCTTGCTGTTCAGCGCCAGCGGGATATCGGAGAGCGGGAGGTTGACATCGGGGAGCGCCAGATCGTCTTCCTCATTAGTGGTGTCCCGCAGCTCTTCAAGAGAAAACAGTGATGCAACAGGGGTACTATCCGCTGGTTCGACCGGAGAAAGCTCGTCGGCGGGAACCAGTGCCGGAGTCTCGGATGGGCCGAGCAACGGTGCATTCGGTCTGGTCAGTTCGGCCAGAAGCGGCTGAACCGGCTCTGTTGCACAGACAGGCAGGGCATGCAGCAGAACGGCGCACGCGATAGCCGTGTATGTAAGGAGCTTACGTTTTATCATGGGTGATGAATTATAATGGAAGCGGTCATGAAAGTCAACGACACTAAACCTCTTGTAAAACAGTGTGTTGTGGATGCGTGGCGCATCGGGACGCGGCGCGGACTGGGGCAGGTGCGTGCGGAATAAAAACAAAAAAGCCCACCGGAGTGGGCTTTGAAGTGGATAAATCCTGTCAGTTTACGGCGCCGAATTCCGCTCTCTCTGCATTGCCTCGCGGCCTGCCTCGATGGCAGACGCCAGCACTGACTTTTTATCTACAAATGCTTCCTTGCCGTCTTCAACAGCGGTTTTGATTTTTTCCTGAGCTTCTTTGGCGTATTCCTTGATTTTGTCTACCGCATCTTCGGTCAGATCAAGGATATCCTCCCGCATTTCGCGTCCGCTTTTGGGGGCATACAGCAGTGCCAGGCCGGCTCCAATTGCTGCTCCGGCTATAAACGATACCAACACAGTTCCCGCTGAAACATCACATTTGTCAGACATAATTACATACCTCCCCGTTTTTTAAGATACCGTTCAACTACATATTTTCCTGCAACCTTCGCTCCGGTTGCCCAGACTGAGGTGGTGTTCAGGACGCTGGTAACGACACTTACCGAGCGGTTGATCGTGCTCAGGTTGTCGCCGGTTTCGCCCAGGGCCGACATGAAGCGCCTGACATCGTCGGTGTGCTCCGATATGCCGCCGCCAACGGTTTTCAGCTCTGCCAGTACGCCGGTCAACTCGTGCAGTGCCGGTTTCAGCTCGACTTCGATCATCTGCGCCAGTTCGCCGACCGAGGCAGCAGTCCGCTTGATGGTCAGGAGCGTCGGGACCATGGCCAGAACGAGAATGATGAGCGCTACAACCATGATAATCAGGGTGATTTCAATAAGTGACATCTTTTGTTCTCCACGCGTGAATAATCGAATGCTCTTCAGGCGAAGTATAGAGTAATTGGGGAAAAATTCAACGTCTAAACCGGCATTAATTTCGAGACAAGCTCTTCCACGGCAGAGTACGGGTCGGTGCGCCGCTCGCCCATACCGGTTACGACGCGTTCGAGGGTGTCGTCGGTAGCCATATATGCCAGAGCCTTTTTGAACAGAGTGTCCCGCAACACATCCATGAAGTGGCGTTGGTTGCGCTCGCGCAGGAAGTTGCTGATGCTGCCGCTTGACAGGAGGGAATCGCGGTGGGCCAGGATTTCGTCCGTCAGCTCTTCAATGCCGGTACCGCGTTGCGCCTCGGTTTTCATGACCTGCGGATTCCATTGTCCTGCCGTTGCCTGGCGCATTTCCAGCATGGTGCTCAGTTCGCGGGCGGTGCGGTCGGCGCCGTCCCGGTCGGCCTTGTTGACGACAAAAATATCGCCGATTTCGAGAATGCCGGCCTTGATCGCCTGAATGTCATCGCCGAGTCCCGGCACCATAACGACACAGGTGGTGTGCGCTTCCTTGACGATATCAACCTCATCCTGACCGACGCCGACGGTTTCGATGATAACGATGTCCATGCCGAGGGCATCCATGACCAGCGCTACGTCGGAGGTCGAACGCGACAGTCCTCCCAGTGCGCCACGGGTGGCCAGGCTGCGGATAAAGACACCTTCGTCGCACGAGTGACGATTCATGCGGATGCGGTCACCCAGGATCGCCCCGCCGGTAAACGGACTGGTGGGGTCGATGGCGACGACGCCGACTTTTTTGCCGCGCGTGCGGAACGAAGCGGTCAGCTGATCGACCAGGGTTGATTTGCCGGCGCCCGGAGGGCCGGTGATGCCGATGATGTAGGCGTTGCCGGTGCGTGAATAAAGTTGCTTCAACTCGTCAATCGCCTGGGGGCGACAGTCGTCAATATCGCGCATCAGCCGTGCGGCGGCGCGAATGTTGCCTTCCAAAACCAGTTCTGCAAGAGACATGGGATACCTGCTCTGAAGTGAAATACGTGCAAAAACGTTGACAGCTGGTAAGAGTAGCGGTTCAGGGCACGTGAAGAAGTATTCTCAGTCACCCAACCGTTTGCCGGGTACAAGATAATTCCTGATATAATCGGCAACAGCCTCTTCTACATTGGTGACAGGTGCCGAATATCCGGCGGCGTGGATCTTTGCCGTCTCGGCGCAGGTCAGGTACTGGTAGGTGGTGCGGATCGATTCCGGCATGTCGATATATTCGATGTTGACCGGTTTTCCCATGGCGCTGAAAACGGCGCGCGCAAGGCGATTCCAGCTGACGGTGGTGCCGCCGCCGACGTTAAAGACACCCCCCGCGCTCCTGTTGTTCAGGAAATGAAGGGTCATGGCAGCTGCGTCCTTGACGTAGATAAAGTCGCGCAGTTGTTCGCCATCGCCGTACTCGGGGCGATGCGATTTGAACAGCTTCAGTGTGCCGGTCGCGCCGATCTGCTCGTGTGCCTTGAGAACGAGGGAGCGCATCTCCCCTTTATGCTGTTCGTTGGGGCCGTAGACGTTGAAGTATTTGATGCCGACGATCTTGTTGAGGATGCCTTGCCGCATTGCCCACAGATCGAACAGCTGCTTCGAGTAGCCGTACATGTTCATCGGCCGGAGCAGCGCCAGCTGGCTGTCGTCATCGACAAAGCCGTGCTCGCCGTCGCCGTAGGTTGCGGCGCTGGAGGCGTAGATGAAACGGGCATCGGCGGCCAGTGCCGTCAACGCCAGTTTGCGGGAGTATTCAAAGTTGTTCCGGATCAGGTAGGTGGCATCCGGTTCGGTCGTTGCTGAACAGGCACCCAGATGAATGACGGCGTCCAGTCCGTTGCTGCCGGATAAACGCCCGGCTAACGAACCGTCATCCAGAATCTTTTCAAAGGCATCCTTCTCCAGGTAATCCATGAAACGGAGCGGCGTCAGGTTGCGCCATTTACCGGTGGTGCCAAGGTGATCTACGATCAGGATATCTTCCCTGCCAAGCGTATTTAAATGCTGAACCACGGCGCTGCCGATCAGGCCTGCTCCTCCGGTTACAATTATCATGGGTCAATCTCCTGTCTACTCTGATGTATGAGCGCCTGTACGAGCTCGGTACCGGTACGCGGATGATATCCATTACCATATACGTCGGTTCCGGTCAAGGCGAGGACCCGCCCTAGTTCGGCGACAAGCGGCGCCGCACCGAGCTCGTTATGTACCGATGGCAGTACGAGCTGTTCCGATGCTTTCCCCTGTGTCAGCAGGTGCCCGTCCTGAAGAATTATGACGTCGTCAGCCCATGCGTAGGCAAGGTCGAGATCATGGGTGGCAATAATCAGGCTGGTGCCGTCCTGATGAAGCTGGTCAAGAACGACCATGAACTCTTTTGCCATGACCGGATCAAGCCCGGCAAACGGTTCGTCAAGAATCAGTACGTGAGGTTGCATGGCCAATACTCCGGCAATACAGGCCCGTTTTTTCTGCCCGAACGACAGTGCGTGGGTCGGACGGTTTGCCACGTCGGTCAGCTTCATCTGGGTCAGCGCCTTGTCAACACGGTTCCGGATCTCTGCTTCGGGGAGTCCCAGGTTGAGGGGGCCAAAAGAGATGTCTTCATAGATGCAGGCGGAAAAGAGCTGGCTGTCCGGATCCTGGAACACCATGCCGACCGCCTGGCGGAGCTTCAGCAGGCCCTGGCGATCATAGCGGAGCGGTTCGCCATTAAGCTTGATCACTCCTTTTTGCGGTCTTTTCAGGCCGTTCAGTAATGAAAACAGCGTAGTCTTTCCCGAACCGTTGCGGCCCAGTACGGCGGTGCGGCGTCCGCGCGTAATGCCGGCCGAAAAACCGTCCAGGGCGGTAACGCCGCCCGGATAGGTGAACGAAACCTCGTGCAGTTCAAGAACGGGCGTCGTCATGGGTGAATGGCCAGAGCGAGGATATTCAGGGTTATCCCCGCTGCTACGGCAGCAGCCAGGTTGCGGGGCGACCAGTTGTGAGGCGGGGAGAGAAAGCGCAGTTTGCTGTCGTAGCCACGGGCGAGCAGTGCCTGATGATTCTGGCGTGCGCGGCTGAGGCTGCGCAGCAGGATGTTGCCGGTCAGGCCGGCCAGGGATTTCATGGCTAGCCGGGGAGAAGCATAGCCAAGGCGCGCTTCCTGGGCGGCACGTATCTGCCCGGTAATCTCCAGAAATACAAAGATCTGCCGGTAGGCAATGGTCATCAATTCAATCATGAGCCGGGGCGCGCCGAGCGAGCGGAGCAGTCCCATGATTTCAGTCATCGGAGTGGTCAAGGCCAGAAACAGGAGGCTGAGTGATGCCCCCAGCGACCGTGCCAGCGCCAGTTCTGCCTGGTCTATGCCCTGTCTGCTGAGACTTATTGTCAGGTGCAGGAAGGGGATTTCGGCAAGGTGGATTTCACCGCCGGAGAAGCTGACTGCCAGCGCCAGGCAGCTCCAGAGCAGGAACAGTGCGGGGAGCAGCGCCAGGCGCAGATAGTTGCGCCAGGGAATCCCGGCGCCCAGCACGGTCATGGTGATGGTGATAGCGGCAACGGCAAGCGGCAGCAGGGCTGTCCGGCTGAGCAGTGCGGAGGTCAGGCAGAGCAGGGCAAAGAGCCCCTTTTCCCCGGGATGCACCTTGCGCCAGCGGTTGCTGTAGGCGTAGGTGTCAATGTACACGATCGGTGTCCGATGTCCGGTTGCTGTTTTTGGCCCGCCCGCGTGAATAGCCAATGTAATAGCCGATAAAACCCGCTCCGATGGCGGCCTGGAGCGCAAACAACAGGGAGTCGATCTCAGGGCCACGAGATCTGAATACGGAAGAAAACCACGGCTGGTATGCGGGAGCCAGTTTCTTGATTGCCGCCGAAGCCTGGTCATCCGAACCTTTGAACAGTTCAGCTCTGCTGCCGTCAGGCCCGGGTGCAGGCTGCTTGACGAACAGCAACGGGAGAAATACCAGCGCCGCAACCGTCGAAATCAGGATGCCGGTTTTGAGCCGTCCGCTCATATCCGCTCTTCTTCGCCGGGCAGGTTGAAACCGAGGCTGGCAAGTTCGTCGCTGCTGTGCTTCTGGATAAAGGAATAGATCAGCACCGTCAGCAGTCCCTCGCTGATTGCCAGCGGGATCTGGGTAACGGCAAAGATACCGAGAAACTTGACCAGTGAAGCGCCGAAACCGCCGAGCGGGTCCGGAAAGGCGAATGCCAGCTGTGCCGCCGTGGTGGCGTAGGTGGTCAGATCGGCCAGGGATGCCGCCATAAATATGGACAGGCTTGCAGGTATGCTGCATTTTCTGGCCAGGTTATAGACCGTGTAGCCTGCCAGCGGGCCGACGACGCCCATGGAAAAGATGTTGGCGCCCAGCGTTGTCAGGCCGCCATGGGCCAGCAGGATTGCCTGAAACAGCAGGACAATTGCCGCCAGCGGCGCCATGGCCAGCGGTCCGAACAGGATTGCCCCCAGGCCGGTGCCGGTCGGGTGGGAGCAGCTCCCGGTGACGGAAGGAAGCTTCAGCGCCGACAGGATAAAAGTGAAGGCCGCCGATACTCCGAGGAGCATCTTGAGTTCCGGTTTGTCTTTTACCGCTGCGGCGATGGAACGGAGTCCGAAACCGACGCAGACGGTTGATACCGCTCCCCACGAGGCCGCATGAGCAACCGGCAGAAAACCTTCCATGATGTGCATAACGTCATCTCCGTCAAACAAAAAAAGTCCGCATCTGCTTGAGCAGCATGCGGACTTTTCGTATTCAAAGTCACAATTTTCACGTGTTTCACTCTCCCTTACCACGGGGATTAGTTGAGTGCTGAGATCATGGCAGGTCTTCTGGCTCGCGATTCATTCTCCGGGCGCCTTCCCGGTCTTGCGACCAGTGACGTAATGCCCATTGTCCTCGCTTACAGCGGCGGGTCCGCGGGGGAATGGCTCCACTTAAAGCTGCACCCCTCTTCCCTATCAAGCCCTTTCGGGCACCGTGATCCGTTATTCAGTTGTCAGTCAACATGCATCTGGTATTCGTGCACTGATGAGATACCACGCGCTCCCTTGCAGTGTCAAGGAGGATTGCTGTTGTAAATTAACAGGATATCCATTTTGTTTGCGACTCTAACAGCTTGTCTCTTCGCGTGCCTTGTTGGTATAGTACTCATCCGGAGGGCATCGGAATGGAGGAGGCTGCCATGTTTGAGCAGGCTGCGAACGTAATCAGGACTGCTGAAGTGTTTATCATCACCGCCGGTGCGGGGATGGGAGTGGATTCCGGTCTGCCGGATTTCCGAGGCGACCACGGCTTCTGGAAGGCTTACCCGGCCTATGCCCGGCTCGGACTTTCCTTTGTCGAGTGCGCCAATCCGCAGCACTTTTTAGATGATCCCTCCTTTGGCTGGGGCTTCTATGGCCACCGAACCAATCTCTATCGCGATACGGTTCCCCATGAGGGCTTTCATCTCATCAGGCAGTGGATCGCACGGAACAGTGCCGAATATTTCGTCGTCACCTCCAATGTGGATGGCCAGTTTCAGAAAGCCGGCTATGCCGGTGACCGGATTGTGGAGGTGCACGGTTCCATTCACTGGCTGCAGTGCCAGACACCCTGCGGCAGTGACATCTGGCACAATGATGAAGTTCTGGACATTGACGAAGCCGTCATGCGTGCCCGCCCGCCACTTCCCCGATGTTCCGGCTGCGGCGAGGTCAGCCGTCCCAACATTCTCATGTTCGGCGACTGGTCATGGCTGCAGGATCGCACCCGTATTCAGGAACATGCCTTTGAGCGATTCCTGACAACTCATGCCGATCGGCGTATTGCGGTGATAGAGATGGGTGCCGGGAGCGCCATCCCCACGATCCGGGCTACCTCGGAGCGGATCGGCTGGAACCATGAACATGCCACGGTGATTCGCATCAATCCCCGCGAAGCGGAGATCAAAGCACCCCATATTTCACTGTCGTGCGGGGCTCTGGAAGGGTTGCAAAAAATTAATAATCTGTTATAGTGCCGCATCCTGTTTCACCCTGCGAGGCCAGAGATGAACATCATTGCCGCACTGCTGTCGCTTGCGATTCTATCCCTGTTCCCAGCTGTCTCTTTCGCTGATTTCTATCGCTATTATGACGAAAACGGCGGCGTCAACGTGACCAACGATTACAAGAGTATTCCGGAGCGCTATCGCGCCAGCGTTACGGTCACGACGGATAAGCAGCTGGAGAAGAAGGCAAGGACGCGTGACCGGCAGGAACGGAGTGAAAGCAGCAGGGTGGTGCAGGGGCAGCGGCTGAACCAACCGCCGCAACAGGCAGCACCTGCTCAAAGCGTAACAGCGGAATCCTCGCTCTCTGTTTCAACACCTCAGAAAGAAGCCGCTCTACCTGTCGCAACCGGCACAACGAACTGGTTGTCCCGCCAGATGCCGATGCTGAAGGTCATCGGCGTCATTGCACTTCTGATGGCCGGCTTTGTCGTCGCGGGCAGGGTTGTCTCTTCCCTCGCGCCCCGTTCGCTGGCGATAGTCATCAAAATTGCCATGATCGCCGCTATCGGCGTCTTCCTGACCAAGGGGTTTTCCGAAAAAATTGCCGATGCCTTTGCGAAAATAAAAGAGGAGAGCGGCGTCGCGCAGAAAGAGGTTGATAAAAGGAGTGAAAAGATTCAACAGCAGGCGGAGTGAGAGTCGTTAAAGATGTATGTTTATATGGGTTGCCATCTCCCGCTCCAGCAGGCAGCCGGTGCGCAGGTCGGTATCTTCGGCGGCGTTGATCAGTCGCTTGGCGGCTGAAAGTGCAGAGAGCGGGTGGCTGGCGATCCGCTCGGCAAAGGAACAAACCTCAGGCCAGAATTCAGTCTCGCAATATACCCGGTCCACCAACCCCATGTGCAGCGCTTCTGCTGCGCCGTAAATCTCCGAGGTCATGAAAATTTCACGGGCGTAGTTTTTACCGACGATGCGGGGCAGTTTATGGGTGCCGCAGAAACCGGTGATGATGCCGAGTTTTGCTCCGGTATGGCCGATGCGTAACCCTTCCGTGGCAATGCGAATGTCGCAGGCCATGGCCAGGTCGCAGCCTCCCCCCATGGTGATGCCGTTCAGGGCACCGATGACCGGCTTGGCGCTTGACTCGATCTGTTCGAACAGGGACTGGCCCAGTTCGGCAAAGTGGAAGGCGTCGCCGGGAGCGAAGTGCACCATCTGGCCGATGTCGGCCCCGGCGGCAAAGGATTCCCCCGGATAACCGCTGAGAACGATGACATTTACCGCCGCATCTTCCTCGATTTGGGTGAGCGCGCGTTTCAGTTCACGGATGGTGGTGATGGAGAGTTTGTTGAAGCGCGAACCGGCGTCGAGCAGAATATACCCGACCCGGTTCGTGATCTCTATGCGGAGCTTTTTGAACGGCATCAGGCCCGTGGCTGGACGTTGTTTTTTACCCAGGCGACGATAGCCTCCGTGGAGGTGCCGGGGGTGAACACTTCGCAGATACCGGCGGCTTTCAGGCCGGGGATATCGTCTTCAGGGATGACGCCGCCGCCGAACACCTTGATGTCGCTTGCATTCTTTTCCTTGAACAGCTGGGTTACCTTGGGGAGCAGGGTGTTGTGGGCGCCGGACAGGATTGACAGTCCGACGCAGTCAACATCCTCCTGGATTGCCGCCGAGACGATCTGTTCCGGTGTCTGGTGCAGGCCGGTATAGATAACCTCGAAACCGGCGTCGCGAAAGGCGCGGGCAATGATCTTGGCGCCGCGGTCGTGGCCGTCAAGCCCTGGTTTTCCTACGAGTACGCGTAATGTTCTTTCAGCCATGGTAAATTCCTCCTGTATTGTATAATGGTAAACTCTATTCCTGTTTCAATAGCGCAATTCTAACCCCTCCCAGCCTCCCCTTACCTAAGGGGAGGAGCACGTTACGTTCCCCCTCTTAAGTTAAGAGGGGGCTAGGGGGCGTTATGTCAGCCTACATCTCTATACCCGTCCTCGCTGGAACTGCCGCCTTATAATAATGCTTGATCTCCCGCATTTCGGTCACCAGGTCAGCCGCCTCGATCACCCGCTCGTGGGCGTTGCGACCGGTCAGTACCAGTTCCGTTTTTTCTGGTTTGCAGCTAATCAGGTCCAGCACCTGTTCCACGTCAATCAGCCCGAAGCCGACCGAACCGTTGATTTCGTCGCAAATGAACAGGTCATATTCGCCGGAGGTCAACAGCTCTTTAGCCTGAACCAGCGCTTCCTGGGCGGTGCGGCGATCCTCGGTGATGTCCTTGGTATTGACCCATCCCGGTCGGCCTGTCTGGATGATGGTCAGCAGCGGCGCCAGCTTTTCGGCGGCCAGATGTTCGCCGTACTTGCCCCCCCCTTTGATGAACTGGAACATGCAGACCTTGAGGCCGCGCCCCACCGCGCGCAATGCAAGACCGAGGGCTGCAGTCGTTTTTCCCTTGCCGTTACCGGTATAGACCTGTACGCATCCCCGTTCTAGCGGCATGTTTATTCCCCCTTGAACTGCGGCGGACGCTTGTCAAGAAAAGCCTGCATCCCCTCGCGCTGGTCAAAGCTGGCAAAGCAGAGGGCAAAGGCGTCCCGCTCCATCATGCAGGCCGTTTGCAGGTCGATATCGTACCCGGCGTTGACGATTTCGCCGCCGATGCGGATGGCGTTGGGGCTGCGAGTGCAGATATGTGTCAGCAGCTGTTCAGCGTGTGCCAGTGCTTCGCTATTGGGGTACAGGCGGTTTATCAGGCCGATGCGGTAGGCTTCTTCGGCGTCAATCAGGTCGCCGCTGTAGATAAGTTCTTTCGCCTTTGATTTGCCGACCAGACGGGCAAGGCGCTGGCTGCCGCCGCAGAAGGGGAGCAGTCCGGAAGCGATGCCGGGCAGTCCGAAGTGTGCCGCTTGTCCCGCGACGATAAAATCGCAGGTCAGGGCGATCTCCAGTCCAATTCCGGAACATTCACTCTCGATAACTGCAATGCAGGGCTTGCCGATTTTCTCAAGGCTGAACATGATCTGTTGGCCGAGGTTGGATAATGAAGCTGCGGCACTGGTGGAGGAACCGCCAACAGGCAGGCAGCGGCAGAAACCGCTCTCCGGACCGGTCAGCAGCACGCCTTTGACATCATCCTTGCCGGCAAGAGCGTGGATCTGGCGGCGAAGGGCCTCCAGCAACTCTTCGGCAGAGGCAGCGGCGCTGCCGGGGATAGTCAGGGTAACTATCCCGTTACTATTTGTGTGAGTCGCAGAAAGTCTTTCAGGCACGGTATAGATCCTGTTTGCCATGGAATAAAATGTGCGCGACTATAGCAATTCAAAGCGTATACGGTCAAGAAAAGCTTTGCTGCTATTTTATTGATAGTAAAAAACGGCAGGAAAACGTTGCCGAATACAAATATGGCGTTATACTGCGACAACGCAACCTTCTCTGAGGAGAACCGACCATGCATCTTCCTACGCTTGTCCGTCGCAGCGCCCGTACATCACGTCTTTCCGCAGAAGAAAACGCCGCCTGGCTCCAGCAGCATATGAGCCCCTATTTCTTTCAGGTCATGGCCGACGAAGAGGAAGCGCTGTTGCTGCTTTCCAGAGAAATGGGACGCTTGCGGCATAACCGCCACCTGATCCTGACCGATCAGGAAAAACGGCTGGTCATCGCCTGCGTTGACCGCCCCGGTTCACTCTACGCTACGCTGCGCCGCGTGGGAGAACAGGAAATATCCTATGCCATGTTTTCCCATTCCAACGCCACGATGCCGGGTCTTGATCGTGAGCTTGAAATCCAGCGCTTCGAGTTTGATCGCCGCCAGAATAGTGATATTGACCTGAATCAACCGGTTACTATCCCGGCAGCTCTGGTGCACAAGGTTCGGGTAGAGCTGCGCGCGTCGTTTCCTGACTTTGACCTGAAAAAACTTGATCGCCTGCTGAAAATTCTCTGGCTCAATAACCCGGAGTATATCCGCATGTCGCCGCCGTCACGGATCGCCTATCTGGTCTGGCTGTTTGACAACGGCAATGCCTCGGGGGGGCTGTTCCTGGATATCACCAAGGTTGAGCGTGACGGGCGTTACGAGAGCCGTATCCTGCTTGCCGTCGGCAACCCGCCGCAGGAAGATTTCCTGCTGCAACTGCTGGAAGTGTTTAACCGCCTGGGTGTCGGTATCCGCAGGGCCTACTGCCAGACCATTTCCAACGGGATTCATCCCTATTTCCTCGGTTCCTTTTTTGTGGTTACCCACCAGGGAGAGGAGATTCATCGTGACAGCCCGTTGGCCGCACGCCTGAAACGGGAGCTCTGTACGACCCAGATTCTTTCCATATCATCGCCGGCCTATCGTGACTATGTGGTCGAGGGGCTTCTCTCCGGCGAGGATGCCGCGCTGGTCAACGCCTTTATCGCTTTCTGTCACACCAGCCTGGCTCACGGTCTGCCGGAGCGCTTCGGGCTTGAGGATGTGCAGGGGGCCTTTTACGATCATCCGGAAATGGCACAGCTCTTGATCCGGTTGTTCCGGGTACGCTTTGATCCGGAGCTGATCGAGCGGGAGGCTCCTTATGCCGTCGCCCTGGCTGAGGCGCAGGATGCCGTGGAAGGGTACAACACCGGTCATCGCTGGCTGGACGATATCCGCCGTGCGGTCTACCGCTGCTGCCTGCTGCTGGTTACCCACACACTGAAAACCAACTTTTTTGTGATTGAAAAGCAGGCGCTGGCGTTCCGGCTTGATCCGGGGTATCTGCGCCAGCTCGGGAAGGAGTTCACCGCCGATCTTCCGGAAGCACTGCCGTTCCGCGTTACCTTTTTCTTCAGCCGTTTCGGCGCCGGGTATCATGTCGGTTTCTCCGATATTGCCCGGGGCGGTTGGCGTACCGTCATCGCCCGCAGCGCAGACGATTACATCACCTCGGCCAACAGCATTTTCCGTGAGGTCTATGTGCTGGCAAATACCCAACAGCTCAAGAACAAGGATATCTACGAGGGGGGCTCCAAGCTGGCGGTGGTTCTGGATGCCTCGGATCTGGAACAGGCGGGGAGCGATGCCGAAAACTTCCGGCTGTACAAGTTGCAATATGGGATTGCCAATGCCTTTCTCGATATTTTCATCACCGAAAACGGGAAGGCCAAAGACCGCCGGGTCGTCGATTATTACGGTGACGATGAGCCGATCGAGATCGGCCCTGACGAGAACATGCATGACGGCATGATCGAGGCCATCGCCGCGCTGTCGAAAAAACGGGGCTATATCCTTGGCGTCGGCATCATGTCCAGCAAGCGCTTCGGCATCAACCACAAGGAGTATGGCGTTACCTCCACCGGCGTAGTGGCCTTTGCCGAGATTACCATGGCAGAAACCGCGGGGATCGACATGCGCCGTGATCGTTTTTCGCTCAAGATGACCGGCGGACCCAATGGCGACGTCGCCGGTAATGCGTTGCGCATTCTACTGGAACGCTGCCCCGGCGTGCAGGTCCGGTTGATCCTGGACGGCACGGCGGCGCTGTACGATCCGAACGGCATCAGCCATGACGAATTGCGCCGCATCGTCCTTGCCCGTGATCTGGATGCTTTTAATCCGGAATTTCTCGGGGAGGGGGGCTGCATCGTGTACCGGACCGGCCGGCGCGTGGACGGACTGAAGGAATCGCATCTCCGGGTTTCGCGTGCGGCGGCCGGACTCGTTGAGGAATGGCTGGATATTGATGACTTCAATCGTCTTTACAACAGCTTGGTCTTTACGGTGAAGGCTGACCTTTTCATTCCTGCCGGTGGCCGTCCCGAAACGATTGACAGCCAGAACTGGCAATCATTTCTGGATGAAGACGGAGTACCATCCTCCGGAGTCATCATCGAAGGAGCCAACTCCTACATCACTCCGGAGGCGCGGGTTCATCTGCAAAAGAGCGGCGTGGTGCTGATGAGGGATGCTTCGGCCAACAAGTGCGGCGTGATCTCGTCGTCCTACGAGATTATCGCCAATCTGCTGCTGTCCGAGCGTGAATTCATGGAGCAGAAGGAACGCTATACGGGGGATGTGCTGGCCATCCTGGAAAAACGGGCCGCCGACGAGGCGCGCCTGATTCTGCGGCGGCGGCTGGAATCGGGCGGGACGCTGCTGTACAGCGAAATATCCGAAACCATCAGTCAGAACATCAACAGTTTCTATGCACGTCTGTTCGAGTTTTTCTCGGCCAGGCCGGAACTCTGTCTGCAGCCACCGTTCCGCCAGGCTATTCTGAGCCACCTGCCGCGCATGCTTCGGGAAACTCCGGCATATCGCCAGCGGATCAGGAAGCTGCCGCAGAAATACCTCTGCGCAATCCTGGCGGCCGAGATCGGATCGTCCCTGGTCTACAGCGGCAGTCGCGACGCGGATTTCGAGGATATGATCCGGCGTCATCTGGCGCGGGTGTTGTAATTTTTGCTTTATCGAGAGAAACTGTTGTGCTAGAAACAAAGCCACGTTGCGTTATTACCTGAACATCCGCAAAAAGGAGTCTGTCATGTCAACCAACAATGATAATGCCGCTGCTGCTGTGATCGCTTTTGTTTCCGGTGCCGTTATCGGCGCCGCTGCTGCCCTGCTTCTGGCCCCTGCTCCGGGGCGTGAGATTCGCGGCAAGCTTTCCGACTTGGGTGAAACCGCCGCCGAGCGTATGAAGCGTCTTGCCCGTGAGGCAAAATTCAAGGTCTCTCCGAAAACCAAAGGCGCCGGTTACGAGTACGATGGCGGCGATGCCTGGATCTAAGACCTGCTTGATCTGAAAGAAAGCGGTGAACTCTTTATGGAGCTGAAATACGGTTCAACCTCGTTTTTTCTCGACCTCCCGCCGGAACGTCTGGCGGGAGTTGTTGTTCCTGCGCATGTCGTTGCCGATGAATCCCCTGAACACATAATTGCTGCTGCCTTGGATGATTGCCGGAGTGTTCTCTCTACGTTCCGGACCGGCGAGAAGATTGTAATAGTTACTTCGGACATCACCCGTTATACCGGCAGTGAGATCTATCTGCCGATGCTGGTTGAGCGTCTCAATCGGCAGGGGGTTGCCGACTGCGATATCGAAATCCTGATTGCGCTCGGCATCCATCGTAAGCAGACTGACCATGAACATCAAAAAATACTCGGCTCGCTTTATGGCAGAATCAGGGTTTCGGACCACGAATGCGACGACCACGACGCTCTGACCCTGATCGGCACGACTTCGAACGGTATCAAGGTCAGCATCAACCGCAAGGCGGTGGAGGCGGATCACCTGATCCTGACCGGTACCATCGGCTTTCACTATTTTGCCGGATTTGGGGGAGGGCGCAAAAGTGTCCTGCCGGGAATAGCCAGCCGCAAGGCCTGCATGGCAAGCCACTTCACCGTGCTGAATCCCGGTGAAGGGAGCGGCAAAAACCCCCTGGCGGTCACCGGCAACCTTGAAGGGAATCCGGTTCACCAGGCAATGGTTGAAGGGTGCGCGCTGGCACAACCCGCCTTCATTCTTAATACCGTACTGGCTGCTGACAAGCGTATCGTTGCGGCTTTTGCCGGAGACTGGCGTGAAGCACATGAAGCGGGGTGCCGGTATTATCGCGAACACTTTGCCTATCCGCTCACGGAAAAAGGCGATCTGGTGATTGCCTCCTGCGGCGGTTTTCCCAAGGATATCAACCTGATTCAGGCCCACAAGTCTATGGAGTACGGGGTGCAGGCCCTGAAAGACGGTGGGGTGATGGTTCTGCTGGCAGAGTGTCGCGACGGCTTCGGTAACGGCACGTTCTTCAACTGGTTTCGCCATAAAAAACTGGATGATTTTGAAGCGGCGCTGCGGGCACAGTACGAGATCAACGGCCAGACCGCTTATTCGCTGCTTCAGAAAGCACAGCGTTTCCGGATTGTTCTGGTATCGCAGTTTCCGGGGCATCAGGTTGAAGAAATGGGGATGATTCCCGCCCATACGCTGGATGAAGCGCTGTTGCTGGCGCTGGATTTGCTTCCAGAGGGGTGGCGCTATTATCTTATGCCGGAGGCGGGGAGCGTGCTGCCGGTGGCGGCGTGAAAAAGATTGCCCGCGGCACCCATCGTTGATATGCTACCGCCGTTTTGTCTACTATCTCCTTACGGGAAGTGAATTACATGGGTCTGCACGATCAACTGAAATCTCTCGGTTCCGGAGAAACCTCCTACCGTTATGACAAGCCGGATGCGGCGTTACTGGAAGCGTTTCCCAATCCTTTTGCCAAGGCAGAGCTGAATCCGGTGGGGGCTGTCGGTACCATCCATATTGAATGTCCCGAGTTCACCAGCCTTTGCCCGCTGACCGGCCAGCCGGATTTCGCCAAAATCGTGATCGATTATCAGCCTGACGGGCTTTGCGTCGAGAGTAAGAGCCTGAAGCTGTATCTCGGCTCGTTCCGGATGCATGGCGAATTCCATGAGTCCTGCGTCAACCGCATCTGCAACGACCTGGTGCAACTGCTTCAGCCAGTTTGTCTGACGGTGCGTGGAGAGTTTACGCCGCGCGGCGGCATTCCGTTCTGGCCGACTGCTGAATACCGCAAGAAATAGCCTCCGGCTATTCCTTATACATACTGAGAAGGAGAATCATAAGTCATGTTTTCAACATCCGATTTCAAAAAAGGTCTTGTCATTCAACTGGACGGCGCGCCCTGTCTGATCGTCGATATCACCATCAGTTCACCCACCGCCCGCGGCGCCAACACCATGGTCAGGACCAAATACCGCAACCTGATTACCGGGCAGGTGCTGGAAAAAACCTTCCGCTCCGGCGACAAGGTTGACGAGGCAGATTTTGAGCGCCATAAGGGACAGTTCCTGTATGCTGACGGCGGCAGCGGAGTGTTCATGGATCTGGAAAACTATGAACAGTTCGAGATGCCTGCCGATGAGTTCGAGCCGCTTTCCCTCTATCTGCTTGACGGCACCGAGGTCGTTTTGGGGCTGTTTGAAGGGCGTCTGGTTACGGTTGATCTGCCGATGACGGTCGAGTTGACCGTTTCGGAAACGCCGCCGGTTATGAAAAATGCCACTGCCACCGCCGAGACCAAGGAAGCGATTCTGGAAACCGGTCTGAAAATCAGGGTTCCTCCGTATCTTGAAGCCGGTGAGAAAGTGAAAGTTGATACACGGGACGGCCGTTTTCTTTCACGGGCATAACATCTGAAAATTATTCTAAACTACTTGACAGGGGTGTCTGTGTCCTCTATTATGCAACTCCCCTAAGGGCCTATAGCTCAGTTGGCTAGAGCCACCGGCTCATAACCGGTTGGTCCCAGGTTCGAGTCCTGGTGGGCCCACCATTTCATACATCGAGGGATATACGCCGAATGTCGGCCAGATATTTGGGAACGCCCCGTTACCATACCTCACAACGAGAGTGCACACCGCAAGGTTGCACTCTTTTTAATTACAGCCGATGAAAATCCCAAAAACGTCAGACATAGCCGGAATTATTAACAAAATAGCTCCGACAGCGTTGGCGGAATCATGGGATAACCCCGGTCTGCAGATTGGTGACCCTGCTGCTGAAGCCTCCCGCATCATGGTTGCACTTGATCCGACACCAGATGTCATCAACTCAGCTCTCAAAGCTTCCTGTCAACTGCTCGTCACGCACCATCCTCTGATATTCAAACCGCTCAAGTCCATCTCAACGGCAACCCCGCACGGTTCTCTCATTCACAAGGCAATCAAGGCTGGTCTTTCGATTGTTTCTCTCCACACCAACTATGATATTGCCGATGGCGGCCTGAATGATCTGCTGGCACGTAAAATCGGCCTTGCGAGTTGTGTACCGCTGAAGGTGACAACAGTCCGCGAGTTGGTCAAGCTTATTGTCTTTGTACCGGTGGAACAGCTTGAACAGGTGAGAAGTGCGCTGTTCCCGTTTGCCGCATCTCTTGGCGCCTATCGCGATTGTTCCTTTGCGGCGGCTGGCACGGGAACATTCACCCCGCTTGATGGCGCGAAGCCGTTTACCGGAACGGTGGGAGACCTATCAAAAGTGGCTGAGGAGCGACTGGAATTGTTGCTTGAACGCGCTGATCTGGCCCGGGCCGTGAAGGCGCTGCTGGCAGCGCACCCTTATGAAGAGCCGGCGTTTGATATCTATCCTCTGTTGAATGAAGGCGCCAGGCTTGGACTCGGGAGAATCGGGCGTTTGTCCGGACCGGTAACCCTGGCGGATTATGCCGGGCAACTGCGGGGTGCCTTGAATGCCCCAACGCTACGCTATGTGGGAGACCCTGCTGCCAGGATTTCAAAGGTTGCACTTTGCAGCGGCAGCGGCGCATCGTTATTGCATGACGCTGTTCGCGCCGGTGCGGATGTGCTGGTGACCGGCGATGTGAAATATCATGAGGCCCGGGATGCGGAAGACCTCGGTCTGGCTGTGATCGATGCCGGTCACTTCCCTACGGAAATCATTATGGTACAGGAAATAACGGAACGGCTTGATCAGTCGCTTGTAATGGCCGGGTATACGGATTTTCAGGTAGAAGCGTGCCGAACGGAATTGGATCCGTTTAGAATATAGTCGGGAATAAGAACAAAATTTGTTGCAAGGGAGACTGCTTTGAAAAAGAAACTGGAATTGTTGGAAGAGTTGCAGGATGTTGATCAACAGATTGATTCACTTAAGGCAACCCAGGGAGGGTTACAGGCTGAAATGAGTGGTATCAATCAGGGCGTGGACAGTGCACGGGAAGATGTTGCTGTAGTTGAAGGGAATCTGGCCCTGCGTGAAGCAGAAAAGAAAGAGCTGGAAGCTACTCATGCAGCGGAGTTGGAGAATATTACCAGATCTGAAACAAACATGAAGGAAATCAAGACCAATAAAGAGTTTCAGGCAGTTGGTCGCGAAATAACCGCTGCGCGAAAACAGGTAACGGATATTGAAGAACTGTTGTTACAGAAAATTGGCCAGATAGACGAGCTTACCGCAGAGTTGGCCACGAAAAAAAGCCGCCTTGAAGAACTCGTTGAAAACTCTTCCCAGCATGTTGCGGCAAAACAGGCGGAAATCGACAAGATTCAGTCTGAAATTGATGCTGATGTTGTGCGCCGGGAAAGTGTCGTCAAGGGGATACCGGCCAGTCTGGTGAAAAGGTTCACGATCCTTCGCGAACAACGCCGGGGACAGGCACTTGCCATTGCCCGTGATGGCTACTGTGTCGGGTGCAATATGCAGTTGCCGCCACAGCTCTATAACAGTCTGTACAAATACGAGGAAATCATGACCTGTCCTCACTGTCAGCGGATTCTGATCCTCAAATTGCAGCAGCAGTAAGACGGCACACGGTTTGGCTTGAAACTCATCATCTGTGGTGGGTTCTCAGGCCGCTGATTTGGTTGAAGTAGTCCAGATGGTCGCTGCCGGTTTATCCGGTGGAGGAAAGTCCGGGCTCCATAGGGCGTGACGCTGGATAACGTCCAGCGGGGGTGACCCCAGGGAAAAGTGCCACAGAGAGAAGTCCGCCTGCCTCGGCAGGTAAGGGTGAAAGG
>MGZJ01000043.1:0-14006 GCA_001802645.1 Geobacteraceae bacterium GWC2_53_11
TGATGATACTCGCATAACCAACTGCAAAATAAAAGCTCCGGGGAAATCCTCCGGAGCTTTTATTTGTTCGATGTACGAAAAAGTTACAGACCCTTCCCCGCCAGTTCCTCCACCAGTTTCTTCTGTTCGCTGTTCAGCGTTTCCGGAATATGTACCCCGATCTTGACGTACAGATCCCCTTTGGCATTAGAGCCGAGCGCCTTGACGCCGCATCCTTTCAGCCTGATCTTGGTGCCGGGCTGCATGCCGGCCGGTACCTTTATCCGCTTGTCACCTTCCAGGGTCGGAACGTCGAGGGAGACGCCCAGGCAGGCGGCGCTGAACGGAATGGAGCGGTCAACGAACAGATCGCCGCCGTCGCGGGTAAAGACCGGGTCAGGCAGGACATGGATGATCAGGAAAAGGTCACCGGCGGAACCGCCCCCTTCCCCCTGTGCGCCTTTGCCGGCAATGCGGATCTTGCTGCCGTTATCGACACCGGCCGGAATCTTGACCTTCAACTCCTCCCGCTGGCCGTTTCTGCGGAACGCAATCTGCTTTTCAGCCCCTTGGGCAGCATCGCGAAAGGTGACGGTAAGCTCCATCTCGTGGTCGCCACCCCGCTGCGGCCCCTGCCGGAATCCGCCCCGGCCACCGCCGCCACGCCCGAAGGCACCGCCGAACAGGCGCGAGAACAGGTCCTCTGAACCTCCTCCGCCGAAACCGCCCCCCATATCTTTGTAGGCATTGCCGAAGTCGAAGCCGCGGAAAATATCCTCCTGGCTGTACTGCTGGCGGAAGCCGTTCGAGCCGAAGGTATCGTACTGCTGTTTTTTCTCCGGATCGGAGAGGACAGCATACGCTTCGTTGATCTCCTTGAACTTGTCTTCCGCGGTTTTGTCGTTCGGGTTGCGATCCGGGTGGTACTTGACCGCCAGTTTACGGAACGCCTTCTTGATATCGTCTGCCGTGGCCCCTTTTTCGAGCCCGAGAACCTTGTAATAATCAGCCTGCGCCATAAAATTTCTCCATTCCGTTATTTGAGCACAATGTAAGCGCTCCGCTAAGATGTGTCAACTCTGTCAGCGGTGTATGGCTTGACAGGTCAGGTTACCGCACGTACTATCATTCGACATCACACTTTAACTGTTTGGGGGACACTCCCATGAAAAAAATTATCATCGTCGGCGGCGGCATATCGGGCCTGGCAACGGCCTGGTTGCTGCGGGACAAGGCTCATTCTGCCGGAAAAGAGCTGGACATAACCCTGCTGGAGAAGGAAGAGCGGGCGGGTGGCAAAATAAAGAGTATCAAGGCGGACGGCTATACGTGCGAATGGGGGCCGAACGGGTTTCTCGACAGTAAGCCGCAGACGTTGGAGCTGTGCAAGGCGATCGGCGTGGAGAGTAATCTGCATCGCAGCAACGACAATGCCCGCAAACGCTTTATCTTTTCCGGAGGTGAACTGCACCAGCTGCCTGATGGCGGCCCGGCGTTTCTGCGCAGTCATCTGATCTCTTGGCCGGGCAAGCTGCGTCTGGCCATGGAGCCGACGCCGTTCATTGCACCTGCGCCTGTTGGCGTGGATGAAACGCTGGCTGCCTTCGGGCGGCGCCGCCTGGGGAAAGAGGCGCTGGACAAGCTGATTGCGCCAATGGTGTCCGGCATCTTCGCCGGTGATCCGGAAACCATGTCGCTGGTCTCCTGTTTTCCGCGCATTGCCGAGCTTGAGCGGGAATACGGCGGGCTGATCCGGGCCATGATCATGCTGGCCAAGAAGAAAAAGCAGGATCAGGCCGAGGGGAAGGTTGTCTCCAGCGCAGCGGGGCCGGGAGGGGTGCTGACCTCGTTCCGCGAGGGGATCCAATACCTGACTGACGCTCTGTCCGCTTCGTTGGGCGATATAGTCAGGCAGGGACAGCATGTGGTCGCCGTGGAGAAAAGCCATTCCTCTTCCTATCGCGTCAAATGCGAGCAGGGGGATGATCTGGAAGCGGATATCGTCATCATTGCATCCCCGGCTTTTGCCGCCGCCGGGATGCTGGACAGCCTCGACCCGGCCATGACTTCGGTGCTCTGCCAGATTCCCTACGCCAGTATGACGGTGGTCTGTTTCGGCTATGATCGCGGTCAGATCGGGCGCTCTTTGGATGGTTTCGGCTATCTGATTCCGAAAAAAGAGGGGCGCAACACCCTCGGTACCCTGTGGGATTCAAGCATGTTCGAGAACCGGGCGCCGGAGGGAAAAGTTTTGCTGCGCAGCATGATGGGGGGAGCCTGTTTTCCGGATTATGTCGCGCTGAGTGACGATGAAGTAGTGGCACGGGTGAGGAAGGATCTGGGGCTGACCATGGGAATCGATGCCGCGCCGGAATTTGTCAGGGTTTTCCGCCATCACCAGGCGATTCCGCAATACACAGTCGGACACGGCAAGCGGCTGCAGGCGCTGGAAGAGTCGCTCAAAGCGCATCCGGGTCTGATTCTGACCGGCAATTCCTATCGCGGCATCGGGCTGAATGATTGTGTGGCAGCGGCTGAGCGCGCGGCTGACGAGGCGTTGCAGTGTATATAATCGCAGGGAACCTCTATGACCTATGAAAATCTCTTCAGTATCGGTGCGAGTATGCGCATAGCGCTGGGAGTCCTTTTTGCTCTGTTCATCCTCTGCTTTGTCGCGATTATCATCGAGGAAACGTTTCTTGGCGGCAGGAAGCGGCGCAAGGCGCTTAAAAACGCTCAAGAACGGATATTGGCCGATTCATCTACAGCAGACCACGCTCTACAAAACTCAGATACTCCCCATCTCCCACAATGATGTGATCCAGCACCTTGATCCCCATGATTTCGCCGGCTTCTTTCAGGCGTCGGGTGATGGCGATATCCTCGCTGCTGGGAGCGGGGTCGCCGGTGGGGTGATTGTGGACCAGGATCACGGCGGCGGCTGATTCCTTGACCGCCGGGCTGAACACCTCGCGCGGATGAACGATACTTTGGTTGAGACTTCCCTCGGAAACCTGTACGCGCCTGATGATGCGGTTTTTACCGTCCAGCAGCAGGATCAGAAAATACTCCTTGCGGCTGTCGCGGAATTCGTGATGGAAATAGTCGAAGACCTGCTGGGGTGAGGTAAAGCGGTCGAGGCGTTCAAGTTTGCGAGCCTGAAAGCGTGACGCCAGGGCAAAGGCGGCCTTGATACTGGTAGCCTTGGCCAGTCCGACCCCTTTGATTGCGCATAGTTCCCCGAGGTCGGCGCTTCCCAATTCCCGCAAGTTCCCGCTGAAGTGTTTGATGAGCCCCCGCCCGAGATCAATCGCGCTCTGTTTGCTGCCCGGATCGCCACTCCTTATGATCAGCGCCAGCAATTCAGCTTCAGTGAGGGTTGCCGCACCCTGTTTGAGCATCTTTTCACGCGGACGTTCGTCCTCCGGCCACTCCTTGATCCCACCACTCATGAAGCCTCCCCCGATACTGCGTTACTATCCCTTGAAACCTGACAATATGGCGATAATCAAGCCGGCTCCAACGATAACCCGGTACCAGACAAACGGTGCAAGTGTACGTTTCTGTACGAAACGGAGCAGAAACGCCACGCTGATATAGCCGGTAACTGCCGAAACGGCGATGCCGACCAGCATCGGCAGACCTTCACCAGCCGGAATGCCATGTTTGAGCAGATGTATGCTTTTAAGCAGGGCTGCACCGACGACAATGGGGAGCGACATGAGGAAGGAAAAGCGTGCGGCGCTCTCGCGGGTAAAGCCGAGCATCAGCCCGGCGGTGATGGTAATACCGGACCGGGACACTCCCGGAATGAGCGCCAGGCATTGCATCAGACCGATGGCCAGAGCGCTGGCAGGTTTAATGTCATCCAGCACCAGGCGCTTGCGTCCCAGGTAATCCGCCACCCCCAGTATCAGGCCGAACAGGATCAGAAATGAGGCGATCAGCAGCGGGTTGGAGCGGAACATTTCCTCGAGCTGGTGCTCGAACAGTTTGCCGGCCACGGCGGCCGGAACGGTGGCGGCGATGATCAGAAACGGCAGCCTACGGGCGGGAGTGTTCAGCCTGCGTGAGGCGATGGCATCGAAGAACGAAACCGCCAGCTCGATGATGTCGCGCCAGAAGTAGAGGGACAATGCCAGAAAAGTTCCCAGATGCAGCGCAACGTCAAAGGTCAGGCCCGATTCGGGCCAGCCAAACAGCCAAGGGACCAGAATCAGGTGAGCTGAACTGCTGATGGGGAGAACCTCGGCAAAGCCTTGCAGGGCACCAAGGACAGCGGCATGTAACAAATTCATGAAAAACTCCTTTAAATGGAAGGAGCGAAGGATACTGCAACTTATCGGCAAAGGCAATTCATGTTGCGTTGTTGGCACCGGATGCGGCTAAATTTACGCTGTAATCAGAGTGTAAAGTATGCTATTAGTCAAAAGTTTTTAAATGCAGTCAGCACGAAATTTACCGGAGGCGCACACACATGTTCGGATTCATTCCCAAGGAAGAGAAGTTCTTCAAGCTTTTTAAAGATATGACAGAAAACATCATTGTCGGAGCCAAACTGCTCAAAGAGATGCTCGATAATTTTGAAAATCCGCTTGAAAGCCAGCGCCGGATCAAGGATATCGAGCACAAGGGTGATTCGATTACCCATGAAATTATCCAGACCCTGAACAAAACCTTTATCACCCCCCTTGACCGTGAAGATATCTATGCCCTTGCTTCCAAACTTGACGACATTCTCGACCTGATCGACGCTTCGGCACAGCGGGTGATCATGTACAACGTGGAATCAATCCCGCCCGAAGCTAAATCACTCGGTTTCATCATCCTCCAGTCGTGCTATGCGGTCGATAAGGCAATGGCCATGCTGGGCAAAAAAACCAACGAGCAGATCTTCGAGGCATGCGTCGAGATCAACTCGCTGGAAAACGAGGCGGACCGGGTTTCACGTGAGGCAATCAGCCGATTGTTTGACGAAGAGAAGGATCCGATCCAGTTGATCAAGTGGAAAGAAATTTACGAGACCCTCGAAAAAGCAACCGACAAGTGCGAAGATGCATCCAATATTCTTGAAAGCGTGGTGGTAAAGAATGGTTGATGCAGCCCTTGTGATGCTCTGTCTGGTTGTCCTGGCGGCGCTTCTTTTCGATTACATTAACGGCTTCCACGATACTGCCAACGCCATTGCCACTTGTGTTTCGACCCGGGCCCTGTCAGTCAGGTCCGCCATAGTCATGGCTGCTACACTTAACTTTGTCGGAGCGATGATTTCTACAAAGGTTGCCGCTACGATCGGTAAGGGAATTGTTGACGGCTCAAATATTACCCAAATGGTTGTGCTTGCAGGCATTATCGGTGCTATTGTCTGGGATCTCGTTACCTGGTACTACGGTCTCCCCTCCTCATCCTCGCACGCCATCATCGGCGGCATTATCGGGGCTGTGTTCGCCCATGCCGGTCTTGGTGCCATCAAATGGGCAGGTTTGAACAAGATCGTCCTTGCATTGATTCTTTCACCGGTACTGGGAACGGCAATTGGTTTCATATTCATGCTCATCATTTACCAGGTCTTCCGCAACAGTGCTCCTTCGATGCTTAACAAAAATTTTCGCCGGTTGCAGGTTGTTTCTGCTGCCCTCATGGCCTTTTCCCATGGAACCGCGGATGCGCAGAAGTCAATGGGTGTCATCACTCTGGCCCTGGTAAGCTATGGAACGCTGAAAACGTTCGCCGTACCGTGGGAGGTCATGGTAGCTTGCGCCACGGCCATGGCTTTTGGCACGGCGGCTGGCGGCTGGCGTATCATCAAGACCGTCGGCAGTGATTTTGTCAAGCTGCAGCCGGTTCATGGATTCTGTGTGGAGACCGCATCTGCCGGCGTTATTCTGGGCGCCTCGGCTTTCGGTATGCCGACCAGTACCACTCATGTCATAACATCGACCATTCTGGGTGTAGGCCTTTCCAAAAGACTTAACGCGGTAAACTGGAATGTTGCCAAGCGGATTTTGATAGCATGGGTCCTGACCATTCCGGCTTCGGCGCTGGTTGCCTACCTGGTTTACCAGGTTATGAGCCCTTTATTGGGGAAATAAATACAAATAGAACTGGTCATATTTATCTCGAAGGAAAAATGATCCTATGTCAGAAAAAATTCTTGTAACCGGCGGTTGCGGCTACATCGGAAGTCACGTGGTGCGCCAGCTGGCAGAGGCGGGGTATCAGGTTGTGGTGTATGACAATCTCTCCACCGGCTTTCGTGACGCCCTGCTGCACGGTGAAGAACTGATTGAAGCCGATCTGTCAGACCGCGCGGCACTGGAAGAAGCGTTTCGCCGCCATGGTTTTACCACGGTGCTTCATTTTGCCGCCTCAATAGTGGCCCCCGAATCAGTCAGCCTCCCCCTCAAATATTACGGCAATAACACCCGCAATACCCTGGGGTTGCTGGAAACCTGCGTCACGTTCGGGGTGTCCCGCTTTATCTTCTCCAGCACGGCGGCCGTGTACGGTCTTCCCGAGGGAGGCGTTGCATCTGAAGGATCGCCTCTCACGCCGATCAATCCCTATGGCACCTCCAAGCTGATGAGTGAATGGATGCTGCGCGATACGGCTGCCGCCCACGGCATGTCGTACGTGGCTCTCCGCTACTTCAACGTAGCCGGTGCTGATCCCCAGGCCCGCACCGGTCAGCGTACCCCAGAAGCCACCCATCTTATCAAGGTTGCCTGTCAGGCAGCTCTCGGGCAGCGCGGCCAGGCCGCGATCTACGGCACCGATTATCCCACCCCGGATGGTACCGGTATACGAGACTATATCCACATCGAAGATCTGGCTGCGGCTCATCTGGCTGCGCTTGATTACCTGAATAAAGGCGGCCAGTCTACAGCCATGAATGTCGGCTACGGTCGCGGCAGCAGCGTGAGAGAAGTCCTGGCCATGGTGCAGCAGGTCAGTGGCGTTGACTTTACGGTCGTTGAATCGGAGCGCCGTCCCGGCGATCCCGCCTGCCTGATTGCCAACGCTGAAAAAATCGGTCAGCTGACCGGCTGGCAGCCGCGCTTTGCTTCATTGAAAACAATTGTGGAAGATGCCTGGCGCTGGGAATCGAAATTGGCGAGTGGGGCTGTGAAGCCGTAGCATTTTTTTTGGTTTGAAATCTAAAACCTTATTGAGGTTACTATGATCATTCCCGTTATTCTATCCGGCGGTTCCGGAAGCCGCTTGTGGCCTGTTTCCCGCGAGATGTATCCCAAACAGCTGCTGCCGCTGGTCGGCCAATCGACCATGCTGCAGGAGACCGTTGTGCGGCTGCGGGGGATCGGTGACTGTGCAGATCCCGTTGTAGTCTGCAACGAAGACCATCGTTTCATGGTTGCCGAGCAGTTGCGCAGTATCGGGAGCGATGCCTCCGTCATCATGCTGGAACCCTTCGGCAGAAACACGGCACCGGCGGTGGCGCTTGCCGCGCTGGAAGTCTTGACGGCACATACCGACCCCTTATTGTTGATCCTCCCCGCCGATCACGTCATAACGGATGTTGCAGCCTTCCAGCAGGCCTGTCTGGCTGCGACCGCCTATGCGCTGCAGGGTAAACTGGTTACTTTCGGCATTACCCCCCATGCTGCCGAAACCGGTTACGGCTATATCCAGAAAGGCGCGCTGATTCCCCTCGCAGGCGCCATTGCGCCGGCCTTCGGCGTGGAGCGTTTTGTCGAAAAACCTGACCAGCAGACGGCTGAGCAGTATCTCCAAACAGGTTCCTACCTCTGGAATAGCGGCATGTTTCTGTTCTCAGCCCAGCGGTATCTGGATGAGCTCCAGAAATTTGCTCCCGGGATGGTTGCCGCCTGCCGTACCGCTCATACTAAAGCAGCCAAGGACCAGGATTTTCTGAGACTTGATGCCGAGGCTTTTGCGCTTTGCCCGAGCGATTCCATTGATTACGCGGTTATGGAAAAAACCGATTCGGCAGCGGTCATCCCGCTTGACGCAGGGTGGAGCGATGTCGGTTCCTGGTCGGCACTGTGGGAAATTGCCGGTCATGACGATGCGGGCAACAGCTCGAAGGGCGATGTTATTCTGCATAACGCCGGCAATTGCTTCGTTTCCGCGGGGAGCCGTCTGGTCGCCGTGGTGGGAATGAATAACTGCGTTATCGTGGAAACTCCCGATGCGGTGCTGGTGGCGGACAAGGATCAGGTTCAGGATGTCAAACAGATTGTCACTATCCTGAAGCGAGACAATCGTCCGGAGGCCATTACTCATCAAACCGTCTACCGTCCATGGGGATCGTACCAATCCATCGATGCTGCCGAGCGCTTCCAGGTCAAGCGCATTACGGTCAAACCGGGTGCCAGCCTCTCCCTGCAGATGCACCACCACCGGGCGGAACACTGGATTGTGGTGAGTGGAACGGCAAAGGTGGTTACGGGGGACAAGGAAACCATCCTCTCCGAAAACCAGTCCACCTATATCCCGCTCGGTGTGACCCATCGCCTGGAAAACCCGGGCGTCATTCCGCTGGAACTGATCGAAGTCCAGTCCGGAAGTTACCTGGGCGAAGATGATATTGTGCGCTTCGAGGACGTTTATGGCCGGAGTTGATAGCTTGAACTGTTTTAAAGCTTATGACATTCGCGGCAACGTGCCGGATGAACTGAACGATGACATCGCCTACCGCCTCGGTCGTGCTTTTGCCGATGAATTTTCGTCGCGCACCGTGATAGTCGGCCGGGATGTCCGGCTGGAGAGCCCGGCATTGTCGGCGGCGCTCTGCCGCGGGCTCAATGATGGCGGCACGGATGTCATCGACATCGGCCTGTGCGGTACGGAAGAGGTCTACTTTCAGACCTTTCACCGGCAGGTGGATGGCGGCATCATGATCACCGCCAGCCATAACCCCAAAGGGTACAACGGCATGAAGCTGGTGCGCGAGGGATCCCGTCCCATCAGTGGCGACAGCGGGCTGTTTGCGTTGCGCGACCGGATACGGGAGAACCGTTTTGCCGAAAAGAGTGTCACGGGGAAGACGGTATCCGGCCCTGCCAAGGGTGGCTACATCAGCCATCTGCTTGGCTATGTGACTCCATCGAATCTCAAACCGCTGCGAATCGTCGCCAATCCGGGCAACGGCGGGGCCGGTACGATTATCAGAGCGCTGCAAAAGCAGCTCCCCTTCGAGTTTATCCTGATTCAGGAAGAGCCGGACGGCACCTTCCCGAACGGCATCCCCAATCCGCTCCTTCCGGAAAACAGGGCCGCAACGGCGCAGGCGGTGATCGACAACAAAGCGGACCTGGGCATCGCCTGGGATGGTGATTTTGACCGCTGTTTCCTGTTTGATGCCCAGGGGCGTTTCATCGAGGGATACTATCTGGTAGGCCTGCTGGCAGAGGTACTGCTGGCACAGAGTCCGGGGGCAAAGATTATCCACGATCCCCGCCTGACCTGGAACACGATTGACCAGGTACGGCTGGCAGGCGGTACACCGGTGCAGTCCAAGACCGGCCATGCCTTCATCAAGGAGAGGATGCGGGCGGAAGACGCGGTGTACGGCGGCGAGATGAGCGCCCATCATTACTTCCGCGACTTTGCCTATTGCGACAGCGGCATGATTCCCTGGCTGCTGATTACGGAGCTCATGTCACGCACGGGCGAAAGCCTGGCACAGCTGGTGGACCAGCGCATGGCCGCCTACCCCTGCAGTGGTGAAATCAATTACCGGGTTGCCGATGTACAAGGCGTAACAGAATGTGTAATGAAGCATTTTTCCTCTGATCAGCCTGCAATCGACTACACTGACGGCATCAGCATGGAATTTGCGGAATGGCGCTTCAATATGCGCAGTTCCAACACGGAGCCGTTGCTGCGCTTGAATATCGAAACAAGAGGTGATGCTGCGGCAGTCGGGCGGCATCTTGACGAAATAGAAAAAATTATCAAGGAGTTTCAAACCACATGAAAAAAGCAATCATCACCGGAATTACCGGGCAGGACGGATCTTACCTGGCGGAACTGCTTCTGGAAAAAGGGTATGAAGTGCATGGCATCAAGCGCCGCGCTTCGTCGTTTAACACCCAGCGGGTTGATCATATCTATCAGGATCCGCATATCAAGGATGCCCATTTCAGGCTGCATTACGGTGATCTGACCGACTCGTCCAACTTAACCCGCATCATCCAGGAAGTTCAGCCGGATGAAGTCTACAACCTGGGCGCGCAGTCCCATGTTGCGGTCAGCTTCGAGTCACCGGAATATACCTGTGACGTTGATGCTACCGGAACGTTGCGTCTTCTTGAAGCGATACGTTTATTGGGACTTGAGAAAAAGACCCGCTTCTACCAGGCATCAACCTCCGAACTGTACGGCCTGGTTCAGGAAACCCCCCAAAAAGAAACCACGCCATTCTATCCACGCTCCCCCTACGCGGTTGCAAAAATGTATGCCTACTGGATTACGGTCAACTACCGCGAAGCGTACGGCATGTATGCCTGCAACGGCATCCTGTTCAATCACGAGTCACCGCGCCGTGGCGAAACCTTCGTAACCCGCAAAATTACCCGTGGACTCGCCAATATCTCGCAAGGGCTGGAACAGTGCCTGTACATGGGGAATATTGATTCCCTGCGTGACTGGGGTCATGCCAAGGATTACGTGAAGATGCAGTGGATGATGCTGCAGCAGGATCATCCGGAAGATTTTGTCATTGCCACCGGTGTGCAATATACGGTGCGCCAGTTTATTACCTGGGCAGCGGCTGAATTGGGCATTACCCTGAAGTTCGAAGGCCACGGAGTAGACGAGATCGGCACGGTGGTCTCAGTTGAAGGAACGAAGGCCCCTGCGGTAAAGGTAGGCGATATTGTGATGCGGATCGATCCACGGTACTTCCGCCCCTCGGAAGTTGAAACCCTGCTGGGTGATCCCTCCAAGGCCAAGCAAAAACTTGGCTGGGTACCGGAAATAACCGTTCAGGAAATGTGCGCGGAAATGGTTGCCAACGATTTGGAAGATGCCCAGCGTCACGCCGTACTGAAATCTCACGGCTTCAGTGTGGCCGTAAGCACGGAGCATTAAGAATTAGAATCATGGAACCGCCGATGCACGCAGATGAACGCCGAGAAAACCAAACAAGTCTTTCTGGTTTTAAAGCATTCGGTGTACCCAAAAGAATAAAGATTTTTTCTTTCTCTATGTCGGCGTGTTTGGCGGTAAAAGAGACTTTGAATTGTGGATCGCCTATGCAAGAAGAAGAACGCCGAAAAAACCTGGACAAAATTACAGAAGCTATTATTGGCTGTGCTTATACCGTAATGTCTACACTTGGTAGTGGTTTTCTTGAAAAAGTGTACGAAAATGCGTTTGTTCATGAATTGAAAAAATGCAGTTTAACGGTACTGCAGCAACACACGATCAAGGTACATTATGATGGTATAGAGGTTGGAGACTACATTGCCGATTTACTTGTAGAAGACCAAGTTTTGATAGAACTAAAGGCAATTAAGGCAATTGATGATATTCATCGGGCGCAATGTATGAACTATCTTAAAGCAACAGGTCACACTGTATGTCTTTTGATAAACTTTGGTTCACCGAAACTTGAAGTGAGACGTATTGTGAATAACTTCTGATTGGAACCGCCGATGCACGCAGATGAACGCCGAGAAGGTTAAGAACAAAGGATTTATGGTTTAACCCCGAAAACTTTAAGATTTCTCGTGTTTTTTCCGCCTTTATCGGCGTGTGTCAGCGTGTTCGGCGGTTAAATATTTTTTTTGGATATTGATATGAAAAACTTACATCAGCATATATCGCTTGACGCCAAAATTTACGTAGCCGGCCACCGCGGCATGGTAGGGAGTGCACTTGTCCGGCGGCTGAACGCTTTGGGATATACAAATATCCTTACGCGCAGTCGTGACGAACTGGATTTGACCAGCCAGGCGGCAGTGAACTTGTTTTTTGAAACCGAAAAACCGGAGTACGTTTTCCTGGCTGCGGCGAAGGTTGGCGGCATTCTTGCCAACAATACCTACCGTGGTGAATTTATCTACCAGAACATGATGATCCAGAACAACGTGATCCATGCCGCCTACGTGCATGGGGTGAAGCGGTTGATGTTTCTGGGATCAAGCTGTATCTATCCCAAGCTGGCGCCGCAGCCGCTGAAAGAAGAATACCTGCTGACCGGTCCTTTGGAGCCGACCAACCAGCCGTATGCCGTGGCAAAAATAAGCGGCATCGAAATGTGCTGGAGCTACAACCGGCAGTATGGTACCAAATACCTGGCGGTGATGCCCACCAACCTGTACGGTCCCGGCGACAACTACCACCCGGAAAACAGCCACGTCATTCCTGCCTTGATCCGACGGATTCACGAGGCAAAAGTGAAACAGGTGAGGTGTGAGGAGTCAGGAGTTAGGGGTGAGGAACAACAATCCGTTACCCCCTCACCCCTCACCCCTCTCTCTTCACCCGACGACGTAGTCGTCATCTGGGGTACCGGCACGCCGCGCCGGGAGTTTCTCTACTGTGAAGACATGGCGGAAGCCTGTGTGTACCTGATGATGCTTTCACCGGATGAGTATGATTTCTTCCTGAATGACACGACTCCACCGTTGATAAACATCGGGACCGGTGAGGATATAACCATTGCCGAGCTTGCAGAAACGATATGCAAGGTGGTCGGCTACACCGGCAAAATGGTCTTTGATCCCAGCAAGCCGGACGGGACGATGGAAAAGCTTCTGGATGTAAGTTTGATCAGCAGCCGGGGCTGGAAGGCGACAACCGGCTTGGAAGATGGCTTGCGTGTTGCGTACCGTTTGTTTCTTGAACAGCCAAATAGGAATCCATTATGAAAATAAAAAAATTATTAGTTACTGGTGGTGCGGGGTTCATTGGCTCAGCCGTAGTCCGCCAGCTTATCAATTGCACAGAATGTGTGGTAGTGAATCTCGATAAACTCACCTATGCTGGTAACCTTGAGTCGCTTGCTGAAGTGTCGGACAACCCACGTTACGTTTTTGAGCAAGCAGATATAATCGACCGTCCCGCACTTGATCGTATCCTGTCTCTGCATCAGCCCAACGCAGTCATGCATCTGGCTGCGGAAAGCCATGTTGACCGCTCTATTGATGGCCCCGGTGACTTTATACATACAAACATGGTCGGAACATTCACTCTGCTGGAAGCTGTCCGTGCTTATTGGAGCAAACTGAATGATTCGGATAAAGCCGATTTCCGCTTTCACCACATAAGTACTGATGAAGTTTATGGAGACCTGCATGGTACGGAAGACCTCTTCACGGAGACGACACCATACGCTCCCAGCTCTCCTTATTCAGCGAGCAAAGCAGCCAGCGATCACTTGGTACGAGCGTGGCAACGTACGTATGGTCTTCCCACTCTGATTACAAACTGTTCAAACAATTATGGCCCGTATCATTTTCCTGAAAAACTTATTCCGCATATAATTCTGAATGCCCTTCACGGAAAGCCCCTCCCTGTGTATGGCGATGGTCAGCAGATTCGTGATTGGCTGTATGTTGAAGACCATGCCCGTGCCTTGGTCGAAGTTGTCACCAAAGGGCAGGTCGGTGAAACCTACAACATTGGTGGTCACAATGAGCAGCGCAACCTGACGGTGGTGCATACGATCTGCGATTTGCTGGAAGAGTTGGCGCCGGAACGAAAATCACCAGATATTTCCTTCTATCGCGATCTGATCACCTTTGTTAAAGATCGCCCCGGCCACGATGCCCGCTATGCAATTGACGCAAGCAAAATTGAGCGCGAGCTTGGCTGGAAGCCTCAAGAGACCTTTGAAAGTGGCATGCGTAAGACAGTACGGTGGTATCTGGACAACGAGAGCTGGTGGCAGCGTGTGCTGAGTGGTGCTTATAAACTGGAAAGGATTGGGCAATAACATGGCTATAAAAGGAATTATTCTCGCTGGTGGAACCGGCTCGCGTCTTCACCCGGCGACTCTTGCCGTATCAAAGCAGCTATTGCCTGTTTTTGATAAG
>MGZJ01000043.1:14029-88312 GCA_001802645.1 Geobacteraceae bacterium GWC2_53_11
CCGCAGGATACCCCCCGTTTTCAACAACTGCTTGGGGATGGCACTCAATGGGGACTTGCTCTAAGCTATGCCATTCAGCCCAGTCCGGATGGCTTGGCCCAGGCTTTCATCATTGGTGAGAATTTCATTGGTCAGGATCGTTGTGCGTTGGTGCTGGGAGACAACATTTTTTATGGCCATGACTTTCATCACCTTTTGGCTAATGCCTGCCAGCGAGAGCAAGGTGCCAGCGTGTTTGCCTATCACGTACAGGATCCGGAGCGTTACGGGGTTGCCGAGTTTGATTCCACAGGCAAGGTTCTTACCCTCGAAGAAAAGCCGGAACAGCCTAAATCCAACTATGCAGTCACCGGGCTGTACTTCTACGACAGCCAAGTTGTCGAACTGGCAAAAAACCTTAAACCATCGCCACGAGGTGAACTGGAAATTACCGACCTGAACCGGCTGTATCTCCAGCAAGGCAATCTTTCTGTTGAGATTATGGGGCGTGGTTATGCCTGGCTCGACACCGGCACACACGAAAGCCTGCTGGAAGCCAGCCAGTTCGTTGCCACGCTGGAAAACCGTCAGGGGTTGAAAGTTGCCTGTCCGGAGGAAATTGCCTGGCGGCATGGATGGATTGATGATGAGCAACTCAACCGGCTTGCCAGTCCCTTGGCAAAGAATGGGTATGGGAAATATCTACTATCTTTAATAAAGCAGAGTGTTTACTAAGTAAACGGAGATTAACGGTATGGAACGCATTATAAATCTGCATATAGAAAAACTGCCTGAAGGTTACTATTTAGCCACATCCGATGACATCCAAGGGCTTGTCGCTCAGGGGCGAACTGTTTCAGAGACAATGGAAATAGCGAGGGATGTTGCTCGCCGCTTGATAGAGGCACAAAAGGAGCGTAAGCATGCCACTAAACTGCGTCCGGTCGCCAAACGATTAAGTTGCAGAAGATCGAATCTGGGTTACGTCTTGTGCTGGGATTGTAATTCATGAGTGATGCTATGGAGGAGAGGAGTTGGGGGCTAAAGTAGCCTGTCTCCCTCAGAGGCCTCAATTTCTCTAATTACTCCCTTAGGACGAACCAGAAGTCCTTTGCAAGATTGTGATGGAGGTAAAATATGGCAACAGTCAATTTAAAGCAGCAACAGTACGGTGAATTGATCGCACCAGAAACTATTGATGCTGTTGCAAAAGTTATTGCCGAAAATTTCCATCCTGAAAAAATAGTACTCTTTGGTTCCTACGCCACTGGCACCGCTACCCCAGAAAGTGATTTGGATTTTTTGGTGGTGATGAAAACGGATCAACCAAGAAATAAGCGTTCTGTGCCTATCCGATTGATGTTCAACCCCGCTCCATGCGCGATGGATATTCTTGTCTATACACCTGATGAAGTAAAAAAATGGAATGGGGCAACCAATCATATTGTGACGGAAGCATTCCTGGACGGGAGGGTGCTCTATGACCATAGACAATGAACTTGCACTGGAGTTTTTACGCAAGGCGGAACATGATCTTGGTTCTGCCCGATCTGTTTTAAGAAGGTTCATGATCTCGATGTGTTACTATCACTTCTTGATGATCCAGATTTCAATTCCGTCAGGAGTTACGCCTTGATATTGAATTCATACGCAGTTGATGCCCGTTATCCTGGTGATTATGTTGAGCCTGAGCAGGATGAAGCTGAAGAAGCTCTACGAATGGCTGTTGAAATATATGAACTTGCCATAAGGAAGATTGCCCTTTGACATAGGAATCAAGACTTGATGTGTGGTAGTTTTGCGGAGTAAATTCAGAAGCTGAATCGCTGAATCAAGTTGAGATTGGAAATACGGGGAGTGTCCCGCATTTTCCCCCATGGTATGGCATTTGATTTGTTGAATAAAATACAAGCATGTATTACTATCAGTGTGCGGTATTACATCGCCACTAAAGTGCGGCAGGAGATCAGCATGCTCTCAAATGTAACAACAAAAGGTCAGATTACCATTCCGGCGGAAATACGAACCCGCTTTCATATCAGGCCAAACGATAGAGTTGACTTTTTTGTTGATGGCGAACGGATTATCATCACCCCTGTCAGAACGCTCAAACAACTGAGAGGCTCTGTTGCCGCAGCGGGCTCAGGCGACTTTAATACAGAGCGCGAAGAGGCAAAACGCGTGGTTGCAGAGCGGGTTGCCGGAGAAAACTCGTGAACAGATGTTTTGTCGATACCAATCTTTTCATTCGCTATTTTACAAACGACGATCCCATTCTGGCAGATCGGGTGGAACAGTTGCTGGATGACGCTGCAGCCGGATCTGCGCAGCTTGTGACCACTGAGCTGGTAATGGCCGAAGCAGTCTGGGTGCTTGAATCTTCATATCATTTAAACCATGTCCAAATAGCACCGTTAATACGCGGTATTCTGGCTACGCCGGGGATGGAAGTTATAAACGGGGATATTGTCGGCAAAGCTCTTGTTATGTATGAATTACAGAATATTGACTTTGTGGATGCGTATATCGCGGCCCTGATGGAAAAACAGGGGATAAAGGATATATATTCTTACGACAAGAAACACTTGTCACGAGTCAAAACCATCCATCGTAAAGAGCCTTGAGCAGCTATTAGCTGAACCCCGCATCAGGGTTAACCGCCGGAAAGACTTTATGCAACCGCAGATGAGCGCAGATACACGCAGAGAAGGCATGAAGCAAGGGGTTTAAGGCTTTATCTGACCGATTCAAACTGGTTTCATTGCAAGACGAACCTCAAACTACATAACCACGTAAATTTGACAGGATCGTTTTCAAGATAATTGAAGATGAGGCTGTATATTTTATTGAAATTAGCGGCCACGATGTATGCTACTGATTTTATTCCAGCGATAACTGGGGAGTGTCCCTAATTACCGTCGTACTGCTTTCGCAGGCGGAATTATTCTAATAATGCCGGGTTGTTGTATTCGCTACAATAGATGCGGGACTGAGCAGGTATTAATTCTAAAGGGGAAGTTATTATGAAAGTTGTAATTTTAGCCGGCGGGTTTGGTACGCGTATAAGTGAAGAATCACATTTGAAACCGAAGCCGATGATAGAAATTGGTGAGCGTCCGATTCTGTGGCATATCATGAAAATCTATTCCAGCTATGGATTCAATGATTTCATTATCTGCCTTGGCTATAAGGGGTACTGCATCAAGGAATATTTTGCCCATTATTTTCTGCATGAATCAGATGTTACCTTCGACTTCAAGAACCATAATGAACGAATGGTTCACCACCATTCCGCTGAGCCCTGGTCAGTAACACTCGTCAACACCGGTGGTGAGACCATGACAGGCGGACGGGTCAAACGGGTACAGGAATATATCGGCAATGAGCCGTTTCTGCTGACCTATGGTGACGGTGTTGCAGATGTCAATATTGCAGAACTTGTCGCCTTTCATAAATCTCATGGCAAACTCGCAACGGTTACATCCATTCAGCCGGCGGGTCGATTTGGTGCTTTGGATCTGGACAGCCAAGACCTTGTCCACGGTTTCCAGGAAAAGCCCAAGGGTGATGGAGCGTGGATTAACGGTGGTTTTTTTGTCTTGGAGCCTGAGGTTTTGAACTACATTTCCGGAGACTCTACTATACTGGAAAAAGAGCCTCTGGAGGGCCTGGCAAAGGATCAGCAGCTTGTTGCCTATAAACATTCCGGATTCTGGCAACCGATGGATACTCTGCGGGATAAGAATTATCTGGATGATCTCTGGAAGTCAGAAAATGTGCCGTGGAAGGTGTGGTAAGTCAGTTGAAACGTTGAAGGTGATGCGTTGAGAAGTTGAGGGATTGAATTTGTTTTGTTCAACAATTCAACGGATTTGTTTGATTCAACCTTTCAACGATTCAAAAGGGACCGTTAAGGGGTTTAAATGGCTGAAAGTCAGGATCATAAGTTGCCATTTGAGAAGCTTCTTGTCTGGCATTCGGCGAAGGACTTTACAATAAACATCTATGGTATAACCAAAAGTTTTCCTCCGGATGAGCGATTTGGTTTGACCAATCAGATGAATCGCGCAGCCGTTTCGGTGATGTCTAACCTCGCCGAAGGGAGTGCCCGCACGAGCAAAAAAGATCAGGCCCATTTTTCTCAGATAGCTTACAGTTCACTGATGGAAGTCGCCTGTCAAATACAACTCGCCCATGAACTTGGTTATTGTGCTCTTGAATCATTTCAACGGATCAGGGAGCAAATTCTCGAGCTGTAGTCAAAAATTAACGCGTTACGTCGATCACAACTAAAAGAGGTATAGATAGTGTTCAACAATTCAACAATTCAACAATTCAACGACGACTTTTACCGAGGTAAAAAAGTTTTCCTAACCGGCCACACCGGTTTCAAAGGGAGCTGGCTTTGCCTATGGCTCCACAAACTTGGGGCAGAGGTGCATGGCTACGCCCTTGAGCCACCGACAACACCGAGCCTGTTTGAACTGGCGAAGGTTTCCGAACTGCTCTGCTCACACCGGATTGCAGATATGCGTGATGCCGCCGCTCTGGCAGAAGCCATGGAACAGGCACAGCCGGAGATTGTCATCCACATGGCTGCTCAGCCCTTGGTGCGTGATTCCTACAAGATTCCGGTAGAGACATATGCCGTCAATGTCATGGGAACCGTTCACCTGCTGGAGGCGGTGCGCCGGTGTCCTACCGTAAAAGCCGTGGTCAATGTTACCACCGACAAATGCTACGAAAACCGTGAATGGGTCTGGGGCTACCGTGAGAACGAGCCGATGGGCGGTTTTGATCCATACTCCAACAGTAAAGGCTGTTCCGAACTGGTAACCGCCGCCTACCGGCAATCATTTTTCAACGCCTCAACATCTCAACAGTTCAACTCCTCAACTCCTCAACACGGCGCAGCAGTAGCCACCGCACGGGCTGGAAACGTTATCGGCGGAGGGGACTGGGCAACAGACAGGCTGATACCCGACTGTATAAATGCATTACTTGCTGGAAATCCTATCCGTATTCGCAACCCTAATTCAATTCGTCCCTGGCAGCATGTGCTTGAACCTCTTAGCGGCTACCTGACCCTTGCCCAACGGCTGTACGAGTCAGGTGCGGAATTTGCGGAAGGGTGGAACTTCGGCCCTGCGGATAATGATGCAAAGCCGGTAGAGTGGATCGTGCAGCAGATGTGCTCGTTCTGGGGCAAAGATGCCCGATACGAGATTGATGCCGGTGATCATCCCCATGAGGCCCATTATCTCAAGCTTGATTGCTCAAAAGCTCAGATGCGCCTTGGCTGGAACCCGCGCTGGAATCTTGAAAAAGCGTTGCATAGCATCATAGAGTGGGTTAATGTGTACAGCTCTTCAGGTGACCTGCGAAGGTGCTGCCTGGAACAGATTGAAACCTATGAAAAGCTTCAACAGGAGACACTGTGAAAAATGAACTCGAAAAACAACTGCGTAAACAGGCCATTGAGGCGGCCATTGCCTATTATCAGCACGCCCACGGCCCCAAAAAAACATTTGCTCCGGGCGATAGAATTCCGTATGCCGGACGCGTTTTTGATGAAGCAGAAATAACCAACCTCATTGATTCCTCTCTCGATTTCTGGCTTACGACCGGACGGTATGCCGAGCAGTTTGAAAAAGAATTTGCCGGCTTTCTTGGTACTCAGCACTGCTCGCTTACCAACTCCGGTTCATCTGCCAATCTGCTCGCCTTTATGGCGCTCACCTCCCCTAAGCTGGGAGAGCGCCGCATCAAACCCGGTGATGAGGTTATAAGTGTTGCTGCTGCATTCCCGACAACCGTAGCACCCATAATTCAGTACGGCGCCGTGCCGGTATTTGTCGATGTTAGCCTGCCCACGTACAATATTGATGTTACCCAACTGGATGCCGCCCTCTCCGAAAAAACCAAAACGGTCATGGTTGCTCACACCCTGGGCAACCCGTTTGACCTGGCCGCAGTCAAGGCCTTTTGCGACAAGCACAACCTCTGGCTGATCGAGGATAACTGCGATGCCCTGGGTTCGCGCTATCTGTACAACGGTTCCTGGAAAAATACCGGTACCATCGGTCACATCGGCACCTCCAGTTTTTATCCTCCTCATCACATGACCATGGGGGAAGGGGGTGCGGTGTACACTGACGATACCCTGCTCAAACGGCTGGTGGAATCGTTCCGTGATTGGGGTCGCGACTGCTGGTGTCCTTCCGGCAAGGACAACACGTGCAGCAACCGTTTCGGCCAACAGTTCGGTGAACTGCCGTTCGGTTACGATCACAAATATGTCTATTCGCACTTCGGCTATAATCTGAAAGTCACCGACATGCAGGCCGCCATCGGCTGCGCCCAGTTGGAGAAGTTACCCGGATTTATCGAGGCGAGGAAAAAGAACTGGAAGCTGCTGCGTGAAGGGCTTGCCGGGCTGGAAGATAAATTCATCTTGCCGGAAGCGACTGAAAACTCCGATCCTTCATGGTTTGGGTTCCTGTTGACGGTGAGGGAGGGAAGCGGCCTTACGCGTGACAAAATCGTAAATAGACTTGAGAGCAAAGGAATCCAGACCCGCATGCTCTTTGCCGGTAACCTGATCAAGCATCCCTGTTTTGACGAAATGCGTCGGGAAGGAAGGGGTTACCGGGTTGTTGGAGATCTCAACACCACTGACAGGATTATGAATGACACGTTCTGGGTGGGCGTTTACCCAGGGATGACAGAGGAGATGGTGGGATACATGGCAAAAACTATCATAGAAATGGTTGTCACGTAGGTCATGATGAATATTGAATCGACTGTTATCTTCGGCTGTTTTCAGATAATCCCGAAAGTTTTTACCGACAATAGGGGCAGCTTTGTAAAGACCTTTCACCGGGATCTGTTTGAGCAGCAGGGGTTAGAGACCGACTGGCGGGAGGAATATTACTCGACCTCCTACCAAGGGGTTTTACGGGGGCTTCACTTTCAGCTACCACCCCATGATCATGCCAAGTTGGTGTACTGCACGTCCGGTGAAGTGTTGGATGTTGTGCTTGACTTGCGTATTGATTCCCCTTCATACGGCACTCATGCGATGTTTCAACTCAATGCGAAAGATGCTCATATGGTCTATATTCCCAAAGGGTGTGCTCATGGGTTTTATACCGTGAGCGAACAAGCGACCATGATGTACAAGGTCAGTACCGTGTATGCTCCAGCTCACGACGCCGGACTGCTTTGGAATTCGGCCGGCATTCCGTGGCCGGATGTAAATCCGACAATGTCAGATCGGGATAAAGCTTTTCCGTCCTTTGCAGAGTTTACGACAAATCCATTCACCTACAGGTAAGTATTCCCCATGACAATTCATAAAGCATTGATAACTGGTGGAACCGGCTTTGTCGGTTCCAATCTCGCTCGGAGACTTGTTCGTGATGGTTGGCAGGTTGGCATCATCACCATACCCAATGACAATCTTGATCAGATTAAAGATTTTGCCGATCAGGTGAAGCTGTATGTTCACGACGGCAGTACAGATAGAATGCATGCGATAGTGGCTGAAGCACAGCCTGATGTTGTCTTTCACCTGGCATCACTGTTTCTCTCTGAACACACGCCAGCAGATATTACCAGGCTTGTCAGTAGCAATGTTCTCTTTGGCACTCAGTTGCTCGAAGCAATGGCCGCCCAGGGAGTTGCAAAAATAGTCAATACCGGTACATCATGGCAGCATTATGAGAACAAGCCGTATTCACCGGTAAATCTGTACGCTGCGACGAAGCAGGCTTTTGAGGATATTTTGCAGTATTATGTTGAAGCAAGAGATGTACAAGCCATTACCTTGAAATTGTTTGACACCTACGGCCCAAACGATCCTCGGCCAAAGCTGTTTCATTTGCTGGATAAGATTGCCAGAGAAGGTACGACCCTCGCTATGTCGCCAGGTGAGCAGATGATAGATCTGGTTCATATTGATGATATTGTGCGGGCATTTGTGATGGCTGCTGAGAGGTTGATGGCCGGAGAAGCATCAGGGCATGAAAAATATGGAGTGTCTTCTGAAAAGCCAATGCCACTTAAGGAACTGGTTGAATTATATGGCTGTATGATTGGTAGCCAACTACCGATCGAGTGGGGTGGGAGACCGTATCGGGATAGAGAAGTAATGGTGACATGCACATCTTTATCCATTTTAGCAGGATGGTCTCCTGAAATTCGACTAGAAGACGGTATTAGAAGTGTTTCATCATATTGCATTTCCTATGTTTCATGATCAGTACCGATAATATAATACGCAAAATATCTAGAAATGCTTTGTTGATGACCTGTTTTGAGATGGTTGTCAGATATGGTATTACTATAATAGTATTACCTGTTGCGTTGAAAAAGCTTGAAAACGCCGAGCTTGCATACTACCTGTTCATTAGCACGCTCATGGCACTTTCATTTTTAGCAGACAGCGGATTTTCGCAAACAATTGTGCGATGTACTGCCTATTTCAAAGCCGGTGCTATGGAAATCCCCGAACGGGTAACAGAACTCTCGCTTGCTGAAACACAAAATATGCCAAACTGGCAAGCGATTGGTCGGCTGATTGCGACGAGCAATCGCATCTACATTATAATAGGGCTCGCCGCAACGGTTCTTCTTTCCACTTTCGGTGTAGGTGCAGCTTTAAACATAGTATCTCAGCAAAAAAACCAATTATATGCTTGGATTACATATTCTCTTCTCATAATACTCTCCTTTATCATATTGCAGGTATCACGTTGGTCTTCAATCCTTCAGGGGCTAAATGAAGTTGCACGTGCAAAGCGTATAGAGCTTGTTGTTGGTGTAATCAAATTAAGTGGTACCGCATCTGCTCTGCTTGCCGGTTTTGGCGTTCTTGGTGTCGTTTCTGTTATGATTGCGGCATCAGTTCTTAATCTAATCCTTACAAGAATGGCTGTTCGCCAAATCTCCCTTGAAAATGGAGTGCATAAAGAATACGAAATATATGACGCCGAAATGCTTAAGAGGCTTTGGCCAGCAACTTGGAGAATGGGTGTGATTTGTTGGGGGGCTTACCTTATCTATTATGGCAGTTCGCTTGTGATATCTCAAATACCTGATGCAAAGCAGATTGCCTCTTATTTACTGACATTTCAGGTTGTGACGCTGCTATATCGTTTTTCTACATCACCGTCTTTAGTTTATCAGCCTCAGATTGCAGCTGCGATGTCTAGAGGTGATTTGACTGTTGTAAACAATCTCACTTTGAAAATTGTGAGATACTCTTTTGCAATGTACCTAATTGGTGGTGTGCTGATTTACATTTTTTCAGCAGATATGCTTAATCTTATTAAGGCTAAATCACAACTGTTGAATGGCGATATTTTGCTCATCATGTTAGTAATGTATTTGCTGGAAATGCACCATGCTATACACGCAGGTATTTACATGTCGTCAAACCACATTCCATTCATGATGCCGGCGATATATTCCGGTGTAGCAATCATTGTAGCAGGTTATTTTTCAGTACAATATTGGGGAGTTTATGGTGCCGTACTCTCACAATTATTTGTACAGGCAGCATTCAATAACTGGTACCCCATTTACTTGTCACTGAAAATACAGAAACTATCTTTTGCTAATTATTCTAAAAGTATATTTTTGTGGAGTCGAGATGTTCGGTAAAATGAGTAAACTCGTTTCAGTCTGTATTCCAGTGTACAATGGCGAAAAATATATTGGCGAGACTATACAATCAGTATTGGACCAAAATTACACAAATATTGAAATTCTAATCCAAGACAACGCGTCTACTGATGGCACATGGAAACTGCTTCAAGAGTATGTTCGTAATTATTCAAACGTTTCTATCCAATGTAATCCCCGCAACTACGGTATGGCAACAAACTGGAATATTGTAACAAGTCGTGCGCAAGGCGAGTATTTACTACTACTAAGTGCCGATGATACACTAGATGCTGAATTTTTAACCCGATGTTTAAAAATGTTTGCCGAATGTGATACGGATATCGTAACTACAAATCATTATTATCTGCGCAATGGAAAGCGTGACCCACGCCCACAGCTAGTGCCAGCTGGTGAGTATGCCTATTTTGCTCACTTGGTGCTTAAAAACAATCCGTTCTCGATTAACTTTACCTTGTTTAGTCGGAATGCAATACATCAATTAAGCCATAATGGGAATCTCTTTCGGCGAAGGCTTCTGACCTGTGACTACGATTTATGGTTACGAGTATCTTTTTATAGGTTACGCGTGTGCTATTTGAATGAGTGTCTTGCGAGCTACCGAATGCACAGCGATAATCTTTCTCGGCAAGCAAAGCGTATGCTACGTCATACGGGATTAGTGATTTTATCCCATAAAAAAAGGCTCAAGGAATCTGCAAATATCGCGTATCGTATGACTATTCTTCGATTTTTATACCGTTATATGAGGCTAGTATTAAAAAGGGAGTACGACCCTCGTATGTTTAGGACCCTTTGGTGCGAGCTGTGGCGATAATAATGAAACTACTTATGATCACGGGGTCATTTCCGCCAATGCCATGTGGTGTTGGTGATTATAGCGCGAAGCTTGCGGGCGCCCTTGCTGCGCGTGGTGATCTATCTGTAATTGTTCTAACCGACCAAAGGGCGGCATTAAATACACCTCCAGCCGGAGTTACTGTGCTTCCTTGTGTGAAGGACTGGACTTGGCGCGGTGTTGCGCATTTACTGCGACTTGTGCATGAACAAAACCCAGATATTGTTCATATTCAATACCCTACCGCTGGGTATGGCACTGCTTGGGGGATCCAGTTTGTGCCATTTTTACTGCGTATTGTTGGGGTTCGTGTTGTGGAAACTTGGCATGAACCAACGCGTTTTCGTTGTTTACCAAATTCCTTATCCGGCAGACAGCCCATCATTGTTGTAGAACCTGACTATGTAATGCGCGTGCGTTTCTATTACCGCCCACTGATTACACAGCGCATACGTTACATTCCTTTGGCGCCTAGCATTCCAAGTGCTACAATAAGTGTGGCTGAAAGCAGCGAGTTGCGGGCAAGCTATGCATCGCCAGATGAGCGCATTTTGGTTTATTTTGGTTTTGCTATACCTAACAAGGGAATAGAGCAAATCTTCGAAGTAGCGGACCTCAAGAGAGATATAATTATTCTAATTTGCTCGCTGGATTCAGATAATGCCTACCATCGTAAGCTGTTGGCTTATATCGCATCATCTTCATGGTCAACTAGAACTGTTATTACAGGTTTTTTGGAGCCGGAGAATGTGGCGAATTTGCTTCGAATTGCGGATGCTGCTGTTTTTCCGTTTGTTGAAGGGGTCGGGATGAGAAATACATCTGTTTTAGCGGCCAAGCTCCAAGGTACGTTTACGTTGACCACTGCACTACATAGGCAGGGATATGATGATGGGGAAAATGTATTCTATGTACTGCCTGGAGATTGCGCTGCAATGCGAGCTGCTCTAAATCAATATGCTGGCTGCCGCAGCACATCCTCAGTTGATTCAGTGCAGTCTTGGATAACAATTGCCATGAAGCATGTAGCTGTTTATGAAGAACTAAAGTTCAACAATTTTACGTGTAAGGATACATCCCATGTTGTTGATGGCGGTTAACATATTTATTTCATGTGTGTGTCGATGCTTATAATACCGATCTGGTCGCTAGGACAGTAAATAATGGAAGTTACGTGGATAGGGCTGATAATACTTCCTTTGGGGCTACTACTCGCATTCCTATCACCTCGATGGCTATATTACCTGACGGTATTTTCGATACCTTTTTCGGCGACTGCACTTTTAAATTCTGGCTCGGAGTCTTCAAAGTTTGCAGTGCAATATCTCGGTATGCTCTGGATGATTCGTTACTGGATAACTCGAGGAATGCGGTTGATTCAGATTCCAACATTGCGAATTAACAAGGAAAGTTTTGCACCATTTTGGCTATGGTTTTTTGGGGTAGTTGTTACTGCCTCCATGATCATGCCTTACTTAATAAGGGGCAAAGATTCAGTAATTTTTGGTGAACCTTCATATAGTTCAGTCTGGGTTCCAATTGAGTTGACTTGGGAAACTGCAAAATATCCGGTACCGGTTCTTTTTGGCATATTGTTCGCGACTACAATCGCTATGGAAAATGCAAATGCCATGAAATTACGAAATACACTTCGTGTTTATGTTTTATCCGGCGTATTTCTTGCAGCTTGGGGAATGGTTCAGTTTTTGTGTTCAAATGTGCTACATTTGCCCTATCCAAGTTTCGTTTTCAACACCTCAGAGCTTACTACTACGCAAGGTTATCTACAGATGACCGAAAGTGGAATAAATAGAATTGCATCGGCATCACGTGAACCTTCGATGTTCGCCAAGCAATTATTAGTAATTCTTCCTTTGTTATTGTATGGATTATTTACTCGTACAAGGCTGTTTAGCAGGTCTTTGGATCTTTATTTTTTGGTATTTATGGCTGTTATGATTTTATTATCGACGGCATCGTCAGGATATATTGGATTGCCAATAGTTTTTGGGTTGAGCGTGGCAGTTCTTATGTTTTCTGGGAATAAATTATTAGCTTTTCGGATAATCTGTATTATTTCTCTAGTGATAGTCGTCGGATTTTTATGTGCGTATATGTTGATGCCAGAAACAATAAATAGTATTTTGAGTGAAACACTATTTAATAAGCAAGAGTCGGGCTCAATGTTTGTACGATTAGCTTCATTAGCATATGCTTGGCCTTATTTTGAGAAATATCCAATAATCGGAGCTGGGTGGAATTTTGTAACTAGCTATGATCTCATAGTTTGTTTACTTGCGAATGTAGGCATTGTAGGTTTATCAGCCTTTACGATATTCGCTATTCAACCAATAATTCGTACGATGAAATTGTTAAAAAATATACCCTCAGATATTCTATTAAATTCTAATCCAGTCATAACGTATGCAATTGGCACAGCAATTTCTCAAGTGCTTTTACTTGTACTTGCGATTATTGGAGGATATGAATTTTACCTTGTATATTCATATATGACGATAGGTCTGCTATATGCAGCAAACTCTCAACTACATTTGATTAATGTGGCGACTAGAATTAAAAATTAGAGTTTATTGTATGGCTAATAATTAATTGGATATTTATGAAGCTACTTATAGATAATAGATGGTTCGGAGAGACTGGAATTGGACGTTACGCACATGAAATTATTAAACGTAAACCTGATGAAATAGAAGTTACGTATCTCAAGCGACATTGGAAAATAAAAAATCCTGTGTCGCCTTGGTTACTTGCTATGGATATAAATTCCAGTAAAACCGACTTGTTCTGGAGTCCCGGTTTCATGCCACCAGCTTGTGGTCTGATTCCTTACGTAATAACCGTTCACGATTTGATTCATCTTCACTATGGCAGCTCTCTTCACCGGTTTTATTACAATCAAATCATACGTAGACTATTGCATAATGCAGCATCGGTTTTGACAGTCTCTGAATATTCACGAACTGAATTGCTTAATTGGTCGGGTCTTTCTCCAGAAAAAGTCGTTGTCACTTATAATGCAGTTGGTGCTGATTTTTGTTATAGCGGGATCGCATATCGCCCTGGTTTTCCATACATATTATATGTTGGTAACAGGAGAAATTATAAAAACATTCATCGCTTGATTGAGGCGTTCGGGTTAGGGTGTGCTAACCCTGAAGTAAAACTTGTTCTTTCTGGGATGGAAGATCCAGAACTTTTGGCTTTAGCTAAAAGAGCCAAGATGGATAATAGAATTGTTTTTCTTGGCAAAATCAAAGAAGAGGATTTACCTGCTGTATATCGCGGTGCACTTGCTGTTGCGTACATATCACTTTATGAAGGTTTTGGATTGCCACCATTAGAAGCAATGGCATGTGGAATCCCTGTGATTGCTTCAAACGTTACATCAATACCTGAAGTTGTGGGTGATGCCGCCTTGTTGGTTGACCCTTTGGATATAGAGGAAATAGCAAATGGGTTAAAACTACTAACAGAAGACAATGAGTTGCGTGCTAATCTAAGACAAGCAGGTTTAAAAAGAGCGCAAATGTTTAGCTGGGACAGAACTGCAGACCTTACTTGGAAAGTGTTGAATGAGGTCGCTAGATGAATGTGGCTTTAATTTGCCCCACTCTTAATGCGGGGAAAACTACAGACAATTTTTTCAACGCTCTTAAAAAACAATCGATAAAACCAGATACTTTACTAGCAATAGACTCATCGTCAGATGACAATACGTTGGATCTCTTTAAAAGTAATGAATTCCTCATTCACCAAATACCCCGCACTTCCTTCAACCATGGCTTTACACGCCAATTAGCCCTGTCGCTTTGCCCAGATGCAGACATATTTATCTACATGACTCAGGATGCTGTACTTACAAGTCCTCACTCAATCAAAAATTTGCTGGCACCATTTGAAGACAAAAATATTGGAGCCGTTTGTGGCCGCCAGTTGCCTCATGAGAATGCAATGCCAATTGCTGCCCACGCAAGGTTGTTTAACTATCCTGCCAACTCATCAATCAAATCAAAAGATGATATTCCACGAATTGGTATAAAGGCAGCATTTCTTTCTAACTCTTATTCGGCATACCGACGCACAGCTCTTATGGATGTAGGTGGTTTCCCTTCGAATGTTATTCTAAGCGAAGATACCTATGTTGGAGCTAAAATGTTACTAGCCGGTTGGAAGCTTGCCTATTCAGCAGATGCTACCTGTAACCACTCGCACAATTACAGCATGATAGAGGAGTTTCGCCGCTATTTTGATATCGGGGTTTTCCATGGCCGTGAATATTGGTATTTAGAGTTACTTGGGAAGGCGGAGGGAGAGGGTAAAAAATTTGTATTGTCTGAACTAAAATATTTAGCACAAAATGCCCCGTGGCTGATTCCATCAGCTATTGTGCGTACTGGAATGAAGCTAATTGGATATAAACTAGGCCAGTGCGAGCGGAGTATGCCGCTGTGGCTAAAACGTAAATTGAGTATGAATAAGGGATATTGGAAAGATTGAAACAACAGCGAATGTTTGAGAAGTAATTGATACTAAGATTCTACGAAGGAACTCGAAATATAATGAAGAAAAAAATACTTGTAACGCCCTGCATGGTAAGCCGCTACCGGTCTATGGCAACGGAGAGCAGGTACGTGACTGGTTGTTTGTTGAAGATCATGCCCGCGCTTTAGTTGTGGTTCTTATGAAAGGTGAGGTGGGTGAAACATACAACATTGGCGGGCATAATGAACAGACGAATCTTCATGTGGTTCATACGATATGCGAACTCCTTGAAGAGTTAGTGCCTGATCGCAAGGCTTCAGGCCTTGTCAACTATCGCGACCTGATAACTTTCGTAAAAGACAGGCCCGGTCACGATGCACGCTATGCCATAGATGCCAGTAATATTAAGCGAGAGCTGGGATGGACTCCGCAGGAAACATTTGAAAGCGGTATGCGTAAAACAGTGCAATGGTATCTCGATAACAAAGCATGGTGGCAGCGGGTCATCAGCGGCGACTACAAGCTTGAAAGGTTAGGTGCATGATATGAAGGGTAGAAAAGGGATTGTCTTGGCAGGCGGCACCGGATCCCGACTGCACCCGGCGACGTTATCGGTTTCAAAACAATTGTTGCCGGTTTTTGACAAACCGATGATTTATTACCCCCTCTCTACACTCATGCTGGCAGGAATTAAAGAAATACTGATTATATCCACGCCGCAGGATACTCCGCGTTTTGAGCAACTACTTGGTGATGGCAGCCAATGGGGAATGAAGCTGCAGTATGCTGTGCAAGCCTCTCCTGACGGTCTTGCACAGGCCTTTATCATTGGCGAAACGTTTCTGAACGGTTCGCCTTCTGCTCTTGTGCTGGGCGACAACATTTTCTATGGCCATGATTTTCATCACCTGCTTGAAAATGCAATGAATAGTCAGCAGGGTGCCACCGTGTTTGCTTATCATGTTCACGACCCCGAGCGTTATGGTGTTGTTGAATTTGATACTGCAGGGATGGCAATAAGCCTGGAGGAAAAGCCAAGCAAGCCAAAATCCCATTATGCCGTCACCGGTCTATATTTTTATGACGAAACAGTTGTCGACCGTGCCAAAGCACTGAAGCCTTCACCACGCGGTGAACTGGAGATCACCGACCTGAATCGCCTATATCTTCAAAATGGTAACCTGTCGGTTGAAATCATGGGGCGTGGCTATGCATGGCTAGATACCGGCACCCATGAAAGTCTACTGGAAGCGGGCCAGTTCATAGCTACGTTGGAGAAGCGGCAAGGACTTAAAGTAGCCTGTCCGGAAGAGATTGCCTGGCGCCACGGCTGGATAGACGATGCCAGGTTAATGGAGCTTGCCCAACCTCTTTCGAAAAACGGTTATGGTCACTATCTGAGTAATTTATTACAGGACGGGATTCAATCATGAAAATAATTTCAACCAATATTCCCGATGTGTTGATTATCGAGCCAGCCATTTATGGTGATGATCGTGGTTTTTTTTACGAGAGCTTCAATCAGAAACAATGGCATGAAGCTACTGGCTTGAATACCACGTTTGTTCAGGACAATCATTCTCGTTCCAGTAAGAGCGTTTTGCGTGGTTTGCATTATCAGCTCCAAAACCCGCAGGGCAAACTGGTGCGGGCCACGGTTGGCGAAGTTTATGATGTGGCGGTTGATATGCGCCAAAAGTCGCCCACGTTTGGGCAATGGGTTGGAGTTACTCTTTCTGCCGAGAACAAGCGTCAGTTATGGGTGCCCGAAGGTTTTGCCCATGGCTTTGTAGTGGTGTCGGACGTAGCTGAGTTTCTGTATAAAACTACGGATTACTGGTACCCCGAATTTGAGCGAAGCATTATCTGGAATGATCCGCAGTTGGCTATTAAATGGCCTGTTGAAGGTGAGCCATCACTGGCGAAGAAAGACGCTCATGGGTTGTCATTTGCTGAGGCGGAGAAATTTTAGAAGTTTTGTTGTAGTGAATTATTTTAAGCTTTGAGGAACCAGAGGAACAACATAATGGCACAAAAGAAAGCTTTGATAAGTGGCATATCGGGCCAGGATGGCGCTTACCTGGCCAAACTATTGCTCGAAAAAGGGTATGAAGTTCATGGTACGGCACGTGACGCCCAGATGTCCACGTTTTATAATCTTCAATTAATTGGCATCAAGGATCAGATTACCTTTCATTCCATGGCGCTTAATGACTTCAGGAGTGTTTTACAGGTATTGGACAAGGTAAAACCGGACGAGATATATAACCTTGCCGGGCAGAGCTCGGTGGGTCTATCTTTCGATCAGCCGGTGGAAACGCTCGAAAGCATCAGCGTCGGAACGCTCAACCTGCTGGAGGCGATCCGTTTTACCGGAAGATCCATAAAGCTGTACAACGCGGGTTCAAGCGAATGCTTCGGTAATACCGGCGGCCATCCGGCCGATGAAGAAACCCCCTTTCGACCCCGCAGCCCTTATGCTGTTGCCAAGGCGACAGCCTTTTGGGAAGTAGCCAATTACCGCGAGGCCTATAACCTCTTCGCCTGCACCGGAATTCTCTTCAATCATGAATCACCATTACGGCCTGAACGCTTTGTAACAAAAAAGATCGTCAAGGCAGCTTGTCGTATTGCAGCAGGAAGCAGTGAAAAACTGCATCTTGGCAATATCTCCATCGCCCGCGACTGGGGGAGTGCCGAGGAGTATGTCGAAGCGATGTGGCTGATGTTGCAGCAGGATCAGCCGGAAGACTTTGTCATCGCCACCGGTGAGACCAATACGCTGGAAGATTTTGTTGCAGCGGTGTTCGAGGCTGTTGGTTTGAATTGGTGTGAGCATGTTATCAGCGATCCGTCGCTTCTTCGCCCTTCTGAAATTATGGTAAGCAGGGGCAATCCAGCCAAGGCACTGCAAAAGTTGGGATGGCAGGCAAAACGCAAAATGCGGGATGTCATTGAGTTGATAATTGATGCTGAGCAGAAGTCGAAAATCGAGGGCTGATTCACCGCAGAGTACGCGAAGAACGCAGAGGAGAACCACAGGGAGTGGACCAATTATCTGAAAAAGTCATAGGGGCTGCAATAAAGGTTCACCGTGAAATTGATCCAGGCCAGCTTCCCTTGGTCTGATAATCAATGTTCACTCGATGGCATCAAGAGGTTAGTTCATAACTTTTAGGGATTCTCGGCGTTCTCTGCGCTCTTTGCGGTAAGTAAGAAGTACAAGAACAATGATAACCGCAGAGTACGCGAAGAACGCAGAGGAGAACCACAGGGAGTGGACCAATTATCTGAAAAAGTCATAGGGGCTGCAATAAGGGTACACCGTGAACTAGGTCCGGGCCTTCTTGAATCGGCCTATGAAATTTGCCTTGCGTATGAACTGCAAAACGCAGGGCTGATGATTGAGATTCAAAAGCCGCTTCCCGTGGTGTATCGAGGTGTTAAGCTCGATTGTGGCTATCGGATGGACATTGTTGTTGAAGGGAAACTTGTTCTCGAATTAAAGGCGTTAGAAAAAATTCTTCCCATACACGAAGCACAACTGTTGTCATATTTAAGACTCTCAGGAATATCCCTTGGTCTGATAATAAATTTTCACTCACAATTACTTAAAGACGGCATCAAGAGGTTAGTCCATAACTTTTAGGGTTTATCGGCGTTCTCTGCGCTCTTTGCGGTAAATAAGAAGTACAAGAACAATGTGATAACCGCAGAGAACGCGAAGTACGCAGAGGAGAACCACAGGGAGTAGACCAATTATCTGAAAAGTCATAGGGCTGCAATAAAGGTTCACCGTGAAATTGATCTAGGCCAGTTTCCCTTGGAATGATAATCAATTTTCACTCTCAATTACTTAAAGACGGTATCAAAAGGTTAGTCCAACATCTAGGGATTCTCGGCGTTCTCTGCGCTCTTTGCGGTAAATAAGATTGATACCCGCAGTTATTTACACTGACTTCGTCAAAAATGGGCCAGTAACGTAAAGATGAATGTTACACGGCCTGTTTTGTCTTTAATGCCCGCCTTTATCTTTGTCTCAATTTGTGGTATACGGGGGACTTCGGAATCGATTTTACTTTCTTCGGGACCTAATCCATGCTGAAACAACAAGCTCGCCTTTTTACAAAAATATCCGTTCTTCTGGACGTTGCTACGCTTGTCACGGCATTCTGTCTTGCATATGTTCTCCTCCAACTTACATACGATCGGTTACAAGATATCCTCGAATATGCCTGGGCGTTGCTTATTATTCTGCCAACGTGGCTGTTACTGCTCTCCTATTCCGGCATATATGGTTCCATGCGCACCAAACGATTCGGCGAGATATTTGGGCAGCTGTTCAAGGTCCACATGATTGGCGGCATGGTTATGACGTCTTTTATCTATATGCTGGATTCAAAGGGATTCAGCAGGATGCTCATCGGAGCGTTTATGCTCATCTCCCTTGTCCTGATGGCTACCACCAAGGCCACGGTCAAGCAGGTACTAAAATATTTTCGTAGAAAAGGGTATAACATCCGGAATATTCTTATTGTTGGCAATGGCGAGAAGGCGCGCCACTTTGCGCAGCTTGCGCAAGATCATGCCGACTGGGGCCTGGCTGTTATCGGCTTTATCCCCTTTTGTGATGTTAATAAAGAAGAAACAACTCAAGATTGTATAAAAATAGGTACTATTGATAGCCTGAATGACATATGCAAGCAGAGACTGGTTGATGAAGTTGTTTTTTCGCTCCCCACTGAACAGATGCCCCTGATTGACGACCATATAGCCTCACTCCAGGAAATGGGTGTAACTGTCAGGATGGTGATTGACCTTTACGACATTCCAACGGCCCGCAAAGAAATTACCCTCTTCCATGATGAGCTTCCCATGCTTACCTTTTATGGCAAGGCGTTCGATTCTGAGCAGCTTTTTTTGAAACGCTGTCTGGATATTGTCGGCTCCCTGGTGGGGCTGTTTATCACGGGCTTGCTGCTGCCGTTTATTGCCTTGGCGATCAGAATAGAATCGAAAGGTCCGCTGTTCTTCAGCCAGAATCGCGTTGGTGAGAATGGCCGTATTTTCAAATGCTGGAAACTTCGATCCATGTTCGTGGACGCAGAGGAGCGCAAAAAAGAACTGATGGGCCTGAACGAGATGAATGGTGCCATGTTCAAAATCAAGGATGATCCGCGGGTTACCAGGGTGGGGAAATTTATCCGCAAGACCAGTATTGATGAACTGCCGCAGTTCTGGAATGTGTTCTGCGGCGAAATGAGCCTGGTTGGCACGAGACCGCCGACGCCGGATGAGGTGGCAACATACCAAAATTGGCACAGAAAGCGGATCTGCATCAAGCCGGGCATTACAGGCCTCTGGCAGGTGAGTGGCCGTAACCAGATAGAGGACTTCGACGAGGTGGTCAGACTTGATATTCGTTACATTGAAGAGTGGTCGCTCTGGTTGGATATTCAGCTGCTGGCGAAAACCGTCTGGGTAGTTGTGGCACGTCGGGGAGCTTCTTGAGGTAATTAATGCTCTGGATGTTGAATGGAAGATCCGTGAAAATAAACATTACAAAATTCATAATTCACAATTCAGAATTAGTCATTGTTCTCGTTTTCATATCCACACTGTTGTTAACCTCTTCGCCCCTGTATGCTCTCTCCTCCGCCAATATTCCCCTCGACAGCCCGGTGTATCTCCATCTGGAAAAACTGGCCGGGCTCGGTTTTATCACCAGTGACATCAAAGGCCTCAAGCCTTTCAGTAAATCTGAGGTAGCTCGCCTGGTTGCGGAGGCGGAACGTAACCTGGCGTCTACCAGTGTTAACGTGCCTGAACTGGCGAGAGAGCTTGTGAAAAAAACACAGGAAAGCATTCCGCGTGAACAATCGGCGCTACATAAACCTGCTACACAGCCACCGCTCTTCGACTACAACCCTCTATCATCCCTACGTCTGCGCTACGTTTTTGTTGACGGCGCTCCGCGAGATTATAACCGAACCTCTTGGGATCCTGCGCATCAGTCGGCCTTTGGCATTTTTGGCGGCGATCTCAGGCCACTGGGTAACGGTGGTCCGGTTCGGGTTACCGGCACGGAAGGGACGCCGTTGCTGGAGAACAACAATGGCATCATATATCACCGCGGGAGTAGTGGAGAATTGCGCTGGACGGCTGAGGGGTATGTGAGCGATGCGGCTGCGGTGCTGCTTGAGCCGGTTGTTCTGGCAACAGGAGACGAGGCTTCGATTCAACTTAACCGTGGGTATGTCAAGCTGGGTGGCGGCGGTTTAGAACTTGAGGTTGGCCGCGACGAAAACTGGTTCGGTCCGGGGTATCGTGGCACGACAACCTTGACGAATAACGCCAAAAACTTTGACCTTGTCAAGGTTTCCAGCCCGGAACCTTTAACTGCTGAGTGGGCCAGGCGGTGGCTGGGCAATGTCAAATATTCGCTGAGCGTAGCGCGGTTTGATGAAACTGATGTAGGAACCATAGATCACCGCCGCCCCTATTTTATCGGCGCCAAGCTGGCGATAAAACCGAACAGCTCGTTCGAGTATGGCGCCAATTTTGTGAGGCAGACGAGCGGCCCCGGTTTTACCGGCACCCCGGATACGTTTTTGGGGGGCGGACAAAATGACCATTCAAACTCGATTGCCGGTTTTGATGTGCGCTGGCGCATTCCCTCCTTGAGAAATACCGAGCTGTACGGAGAATATTCGGGTGAGGATAATGCGGGTGGGGTCTGGCCGATTGTGGAAAGCTACGTGGCCGGTCTGTTTGTGCCCTGCGTGACTGATTCGTGCCGGGATGACTTCCGTTTTGAGTATTTTTTCGGCAGTGTCATGCTGTACGGGGACTGGCAGTTTCCCCGTGGGTATGTGTATCACGACATGACTCCGGGGCATTCACAGGGTGGCGCCGGGGTGCAGGATGTTTTTGTCAGGTATTCCCATTGGTTTGATGTGCGGAACCGCCTGGCGCTAGAATATTTTTATACCGAGCGGGGGCGTTGGTATCGTACGGCGAACCAGGTGATGGAGTCGAAACATGCGGGGCGGATTTTCTGGGATCTGCCGCTCTCTACGGAACTGGATGCGCAATTCGGTTATGGGGTTGAAAGCATCAACAACTTGAATCTTGTAGACGGGGTTGAGCGGACTAACCAGTTGGTTAAGTTTGAAATTAAATACAAATATTAGAAGCAGAAAGTCGGCCTCACACAAAGCCGCTGAGAACGTGGGGTCAGGTAATTACATCGAAACTGTCGTAAGCTGATTAGTGTAAGTATCAACGTATTGAATTTCTCCGCGAGCTCCGCGACTCCGCGTGAGTAACTTTCCTTGTTAGATAATACAAGAAATCGGTTCTCATTCTTGACATTATGGGCTTGTTGCATATAATGGGAAGCATTATGCCAGCTAAAGCACCTATCACCACCTGCATTACTGCAAACCAGCTGATTGCTCTGGGGCAGCAGATTCGCGCTCATCGCAAGGCACTACGAATAAGCGCCACCACGGCAGCGGAAGCTGCGGGCATGTCGCGGGTAACTGTGCACCGCATCGAAAAAGGCGAACCGGCCGTGACCATGGGAGCCTACGTGAATGCCATGGCAGCGCTGGGCTTGAACTTCGGACTGGTTGCGCCTGCTGAGTCGATCGAATCGCATGATGCAGTGAACCGGGAAGGGTGGATACCCGCGCGCATTCGCTTGATGGATTATCCTCAGCTGAAGCTACTCGCCTGGCAGGTGCAGGGTGCGGTGACCTTGTCACCCGCGGAGGCTTGGGGCATCTACGATCGCAATTGGCGTCACATGGACGAACAAGCCCTTACGGTGCATGAACGGCAACTTATCGATGCGTTGCGTTTGGCGTTTGGGGGTGGTGATAGCCATGTTTGAGCGTCCGCTCCACCAACGCATTGCCAAGGTTCTCGGTGCCTTGAATGGGGCACTGTTGAAAGAGCACAGTTGCCTGTTCGGTGGCGGAACGGTGATTGCGCTCCGCTTTGGCGAGTACCGCGAGTCAGTTGACATCGACTTTTTGCTGTCGGATATGACCCACTACCGAAGCTTGCGTCAATTGCTGACAGGCACTGATGCTATCAACGCCATTTTACTGCCCGGGCAGCCGCCCTTGACGCAGTTGCGCGACATAAGGGCTGATCAATATGGCATCCGTACAATGCTCTCGGTGGCCGGTCAGCCTATTAAATTCGAGATCATCCTGGAAGGGCGCATCGAACTGGCCGCTCCAACAGCGAAGGATGTGGTCTGTGGCATTCCCACTCTGACGGTTCTGGACATGGCGGTGAGTAAGCTCTTGGCGAATTCCGACCGTTGGGCCGACGACGGGGTTTTTAGTCGAGATGTGATTGATCTGGCTATGATGCAGACCAGATTGCCCTTGTTGCGCCAGGCCATTACCAAAGCCGAGGATGCTTATGGGCAAGCTATCCGCGTTGATTTGGAAAAAGCAATTCACCGGCTTCAGCAGCGTCAAGGCTGGCTTGAACGCTGCATGCAGACGATGGCCATGACGCTTCCGAAAGCGCTGGTCTGGCAGCGGGTGCGTAATTTGCACAAGGCTTTGTCAGCAAGCTAACACCTGTTTTGGCGTGAATTTATCAATATGTTGACGTTCCCACTTCTCCTGACGTATTATTCCCCGTTTCTAACACGTTACAAATACACGACTTGCCTCATAGGAGCATGTTGATGCAGAAGTTGAACTTATGGGATATTGTTTTGGGCGTTGGCAGGACAAAAGTCGGTGTACGCTAGGTGTGTCATGTGATGTCCGGTATTGACGAACATCTAAACCGCTGAAGCACCTTTTGATCATGTCGTAGAGATTCCCGCCATCGCTTGGTGTATCATTTAAGGCCGATACCTTCTTTGTAAAATGCCGGGATCTATTATTGAGATTTTTTTATTTTGAACTTTGATTGAACTTACACAAAAAGTAACAAGGAGTTTTTTTACATGTTAAGAATAATGGCAAATAGTCTTATATTCCTGCTGATTAGCTGTAGTGCTGTTTTTGCGGTATCTGAAACCATTGCCCAACAAGGCGCTACCGTGAACCCGTCAGATCTGACACCGGAACAGTTGCAAAAATACACTGCACTACAGCAAGCTCAAAAATCATCAAAAGATGAACCACCGAAACCTGTACCCTCTGCCGCAGGGGAAACAGTTAAAAAAGACCCCGTCACCAAACAGCAGCAACTTTCATCGCCACTGGTAGACAGAATTCCTTCCCGGCTCGAGAAAGCCTTTCTTAAACAAAATACCACTATGCTGGATATTCAAAAACCAGAGGAGTTGCAGCGAAATTTAAAGCAATTCGGCTACGATTTTTTTGAAAATTCCGGTCAGCTTTCTCAGGCTATTGACACTCTGCCAGATAGCTCTGAATACATTCTTGGGCCTGGGGACATCGTCAAACTAAGTGTATGGGGTGCTGTTGATCTTAGGCAGGAATTAACGGTTGATCGTAATGGTGAACTGATGATTCCGCGTGTGGGACTGGTTCGTGTCTGGGGGGTGAGTTTCGACAAAGCCAAAGTGGCAATAAACGACGCAATTAAGCGTCTGTATCGTAACTATGAAATGAATCTTACTCTTGAAAAACTCCGTTCCGTTCAAGTGTATGTTGTTGGAGAGGTTGCAAAACCGGGGCGTTATCACGTCAGTGCACAAGGTACTATTATTAACGCTTTGGCTGCTGCTGGTGGACCTTCCGCCAACGGATCGCTACGCAGCATACGGATAACCCGTGGTAATCAGCTGATAGAGACGGTGGATTTATACGATATGTTGTTGAGCGGGGATCGTAGCAAGGATGTACGGTTGCAGAACGGTGACACAATTTTTGTCTCCGTGATCGGACCGGTGGTGGCCGTTGCTGGTGAAGTCGGGCGTCCGGCGATTTATGAGCTGAAGGGAAAAACATCTCTGTCACAGGTGCTGAAGATGGCTGGGGGCATATCTGCCAGCGGATCATTGGCGCGGATACAGGTGGAGCGCCTTGAAAACAACAGCAGAAGGATCGCTCTTGACTATGAGTCAAAAGAAGAAAACCCAGAGATGGCTCTTGCTTCTGTCGAATTGAGAGACCAGGATATGGTAAAGGTTTTTCCTGTGCCTGCCACGGTCCGTCAGGTGGTGGTACTAAATGGCAATGTGCAGCAGACGGGAAAGTATCAGTTTCGACCCGGAATGCGGTTGACGGATCTGATTCCCTCTACCCAGGCCCTGCTGCCGGAATCTTACCTCGATTCAGTGGAGATCACCCGTTTCTCGCCACCCGACTATCAGCGTGAATTGATAACTGTCAGTCTGCGGCGCGCATTGGCGGGTGACCAGGCGGACAATCTGGTTTTACAGGAACAGGATACGGTCAAGGTTTTCTCGCGCTGGGAGATGGAAGAAAAGCCAAAGGTAGCCGTTAATGGCGCTGTGGTCAACCCTGGTACATACCTTTACTATCCCGGCATGTCGGTGCGGGATCTGGTGACCGCTGCCGGCAGTGCCAAGAGGAATGCTTTTCTCGATCAGGCGGAGCTGAGCAGGGTTGTTGTTTCAGGTGACAAGGCACAGTCAAACAGGATCCAGCTTGATCTTGGCAAGGCGCTGGCCGGTGACGCCGCCCATAATCTCCCCCTGCAGAGTGACGATGTTCTTATTGTTCGCAGCATTATCGATTGGCAGGATGCCACCGACAAGTTTGTGACCCTGACCGGAGAGGTGCGCTTCCCCGGTGTGTATTCGGTGGCGCGCGGCGAGAAACTGAGTTCGGTGATTGCCCGTGCGGGCGGTTACACGGAGAAGGCGTATCTGCGCGGCGCCAAGTTTACCCGGCGTTCCGTAAAAGAGATCCAGCAGAAGCGTATGGAGGAGATACTTGTCAAGACGGAGCGGGATATCATGCAGAAGCAGGCGACCCTGACCGCCACGGCAACGTCGAAAGAGGAGCTGGAAGCGACCAAGACTGCTCTGGAGGCGTTGCAGAAGAATACGGAGAAACTGAGACTGCTGAAGGCGGAAGGGCGCATTGTTATCAAGCTCAGTAACGATAAGGAATATAACGAGAGCGAATACGATCTTGTCCTGGAAGGGGGCGATGCCCTGGATGTGCCGCCCCGTCCCAGTGTCGTGAATGTGATGGGCTATGTCTACAACCCCAACTCCTTTGTCTATCAGAATGGCCATGATGCTGAATGGTATCTCGACAAAACCGGCGGTCCGGTGGCCGATGCCGAGAAGTCAGAGATGTATATAATCCGGGCCGATGGTACGGTCTTCAGCCGCCAGCAGTCATTTTTCGGCAGTTTTCTCTCCAGTTCGCTGGAGCAAGGGGATACGCTGGTGGTGCCACAAAAACTGGAAAAAATTGCCTGGATGCGTGAAATCAAGGATATTACGCAGATTCTCGCCAATGTTGCCATTACCACGGGCACCGTTTTGCTCGGCTTGAGGTAGGGGAGACCATGAACGAGAGAGAAAACATTCGTCCTGAAATCGAAGCGGAAGAAGAGATCAACCTGCTGGAACTGCTGCGGGTGGTGGTTCGCAACCTGCCGTTGATTGCAAAGATCACGGCGGGGGCTGTGCTGCTCTCGGTGCTTTATTCGCTGAGCCTCAAGAACATCTATACCGCAAAAGCAACCCTGCTGCCGCCGCAGAAGGATTCCGGCGGCGGGGCGGCTGCGCTGCTCGCCTCCATGGGGGGGGGGCTGGCCGGGTTGGCCGGTGGTTTGGGGGGGTCGGCCGATTTGTATCTTGAAATCCTGAAAAGCCGCTCCGTTGCCGATGCGGTGATCAAGCGGCTTGACCTGCATACCGAACTGAAGTCCAAGAATGCCGATAACACCCGTAAAAGACTGCAAGGTTTGGTCAAGTTTCAGGCCGGAAAGAATGGTATCATTACCATCACCGCCGATTACAAGGATCCAGCCAAGGCGGCGCTGCTGGCCAACACCTTCATCGATGAGCTCCAGAAAAAAAGCCTGCAGCTGAATCTGACCAAGGCCAGCACCGAGCGGAGTTTTCTGGAAAAGCGGCTGACCGTGGTCAAGCAGGATCTGAAGACGGCTGAAGAAGAGATGAGAAGTTTTCAGGAGAAGAACAAGACCATCAAGGCCGACAGCCAGGCGGCGGCGGCCATTGAGGGGATCGCCCGGCTGCGGGCGGAGATCGTTTCCAAAGAGGTACAGCTGGCGGCATTGCGTAATTCCATGACCGATGAGAGCTCTGAAGTCAGCACGCTGCTGGCGGGAATTTCGCGGCTGAAAAAGCAGCTGGCTAGCATGAGCGGTTCGGGTGACGGGGGTGGCGTCATTCCATCCGTCGGCAGTGCTCCCGGGATTGGCGTCGAATACGTGCGCCGGTTGCGGGAACTGAAGACGCAGGAAGCGCTTTTTGAGCAGCTCACCAAACAGTATGAGCTGGCCAAGATCAGCGAAGCACGCGATTCATCATCGCTACAGGTATTGGATGACGCGGTGGCGCCGCTCCGCAAGAGCAAGCCGAAGCGCTCCATGATCGTAATTCTGGCTACGGTGACAGCCTTTTTCGGCTCGATTTTTCTGGTGTTTATCAAGGAATATCTGGCCAAGCTGTCGCCTGAGGATGGTGCCATCATGACTGATATGAAGGATACGTTGAAAGGGATGCTGCGGAGAAAGAAGGCGATTTGAAAGAAATTTTGAATTTTGGATTATGAATTTTGAATAATAAAAGGGAACAGTATTCCTTTAACTGCACTTCAGTAATACCTCTGTCGGCGTGTGTCGGCGGTAAGCCCATGAAAAATCCAAAATCCAGAATTCATAATTCAAAATTAGTTTCTGCCCTCGCCTGTGCTGCTCTGACGCTTCTGATCCTCTGGCTGGCACTGATACCGGCGGTTTCTGCGCCTTCGGGTCTGGGGTGGGATAAGCTGAATCATGCCGGAGCAATTGGGGTGGTGACATGGCTTGCATACCTGTCGTTTCAACAGCGGGGCCGTGCTGCTCAGGCTGCATTTCTGTACGGTATTGCTCTCGGTGTTTTGATAGAGCTGCTGCAAGGCTCATTGGCAACCGGCAGATCAGCCGAGTGGAGTGATGTTGCTGCGGATCTTGTCGGGGCCGGGTGTGTTTGGGGCTCGATTAACCTGCTTAAACGTCGAAAACCTGCAATCCGGCCTGGAAACGGCTGTTGAACCGCCGAACACGCCGAGGAACGCCGATGAAACCTTGCTTCTAGAAAAATACAGCCAACTTTTTTGGTTAAACCATCCGTGTATTCCATGCCTTTGATTTGTCGGCGTATATCGGCGTTCATCGGCGGTTAACTGATTTTTGTGGTTAATCAAAGATTTTGATTACGTTGCGTCTTGGCGTGAGGTGAACTGCTCGTTCTGGATTTATAGAACTCCGCAAAACAACAGCAGAGCGGTGCCTATCCCCCTATTTCCCTCCTTGCCTTCACTATCACAAACAGGCATAATGCCCCACATTTTACACGTGGAGTTTACCGTATGGCATTGCGTATGTATAACACCCAGACGGGTGAAAAAGAGCTGTTCGTTCCCCTGACCCCCGGCAAAGTTGGCATGTATGTCTGCGGGGTGACGGTCTACGATTATTGCCATATCGGCCATGCCCGTGCCGGTGTGGTGTTTGATATTGTCTTTCGCTATCTGAAATATGCCGGGTACGATGTCACCTACGTGCGCAATTATACCGACATCGATGATAAAATCATCAACCGCGCCAATCAGGAAGGGACCGATTACCGGACGATTGCCGACCGGTATATTCAGGCGTTTGATGAAGATATGGCGCTGCTCGGGTTGGCCAAGCCGACAGTAGAACCGAAGGCCACGGACCACATCTGCGGCATCATTACTATCATTGAGGCGCTGATCGCCAAGGGGCATGCGTATGTTTCCGAAGGCGATGTGTATTATGCCGTGGAGACGTTTCCCGGCTATCTGAAGCTTTCTGGACGCAATCTGGAGGATATGCAGGCGGGCGCCCGGGTCGAGGTGGGGGATAAGAAGCGCCACCCGATGGATTTTGCCCTCTGGAAGGGATCGAAACCGGGGGAACCGTGGTGGCAATCGCCGTGGGGTAATGGCCGTCCCGGCTGGCATATCGAATGCTCGGCCATGAGCATGGAGTTTCTGGGCTCCACCTTTGACATTCACGGCGGCGGGAAAGACCTGGTGTTTCCTCACCATGAGAATGAAATCGCCCAGTCCGAAGCGGCCAACGGCTGCCAGTTTGTGCGCTACTGGCTGCATAACGGTTTCGTCAATATCAACGCCGAAAAGATGAGCAAGTCGCTGGGCAACTTTTTTACCATTCGCGAGGTGCTGAAAAAATACGATCCGGAAACACTCCGTTTTTTCATCCTTTCGGCTCATTACCGCTCGCCGATTGATTTCTCGGATCAGAATCTTGATGAGGCCCAGTCCGGACTGGAGCGGATCTACAGCTGCCTGGCTGCTGTGGACGATGTTCTGCAAGGGCATGCTCCTTCTGATGAAGTTGCTGTTATTGAAACTCTGTCGCAGGTTGGCCAGGAGCTGCAGGAAAAAGTTGACCAGTTCTTGCCGCGCTTTGTTGAAGCGATGGACGATGATTTTAATGCAGCTCTGGCGCTTGGTGTCCTGTTTGAAACGGTCCGAGCCACCAACCGTTTCCTGGCGGAAACGAAGGGTCTTACTCCGCTTTCGTTACAGTTGGTTGCCACGGTCCGCCATCTGTTCGTTGAGGCCGGGAGTGTCCTGGGACTGTTTGGTTCCGAGCCGTCCGTCTGGCTGGAACGGATCAAGAGTGCCAAGAGCGGCCAGATCGATATTACACACGAAGAGATCGAGCGGTTGATTGTCGAGCGTGCCGAAGCTCGGGCAACCAGAGACTTCAAGCGTGGCGACGAGATTCGGGACCTTCTGCTGGCAAAGGGAATCGTGCTGCTGGATTCTGCGCAGGGAACAACCTGGAATGTAAAGTAGGCTTCGACTCCGCTCAGCCTTCGGGGGCTGCACTTCACAGGTCACTCAGCTCCAGGCGCCCTGAGCGAAGTCGAAGGGTTGCATACTTCATATTGCCTGTTATACTGTCTCTACCCCTGAAACCAGGATACGTGCGTTACGGGAGAAGTTTTTCCGGATAAGCCGATTGCTGACGTACGACAACGACTGAGAGGTTTTGTGTGGATCGGGAGTGTTGCTGCTGGAACAGGGATGACATTGAGCAGGGTGGCTGCCCGAATGTTGGTGAGGGAGAAGAGGATCTGCTCGCTTCAAAGCGACAGCGCAATCTGGAGAAGTGCGGTGAGTGTCCAACCTTCATCAATGATCTGAAACGCTTGCAGGACGAAGCCAACCCCCTGGCTCCGATTCTGGCCGGTTTTCTTGCGGAGTACCGCCGTCAGAAGGCCCAGGTCCAGTCCCTGGTAAGTTTTCTCGATAACAAAACCCTTGAAATCCGCTTTCTCCACGAACTCGGCTATGTCCTGCAAAGCTCGGTTGATCTTGATGAGGTTCTTTCCGTAGCCCTGACCGCGATTACCGCAGGTAAAGGGTTTGGTATGAACCGGGCCTTTCTGCTGCTCTGTGATCGTGAAGCAGGGATGCTCAGGGGGTATCTGGGGATCGGCCCCCGCAATATGGAAGAGGCCAGCCAGGTCTGGAACGAAATCCTCCAGAATGACATGGATTTAAAAACGCTGGCGCAGAACTTCCGCTTGAACAAACTCTCCTCCGAACGGGCAAAATTCCACGATGTCCTGGAACAGCTGACGGTTCCGCTCTCACAAAAAGATCACATTCTCATCAAGGCGCTGGATGGCAAGCGACCGTTCATGGTCGAAGGAGCTTTTCAGCACCCGGATGTTCCTCCCGAACTGGCCCGGTTGCTGGAAGTTGACACGTTCCTGTTAATGCCTCTGATTTCGCGCAACCGCCGGGTCGGCATGATTATCGCCGACAACTGCATTACGCACCGCACCATTACCGAAGAAGATATGCATTCGCTGGAAACATTCGGTTTTCCGGTCGCTTTTGCCATCGAACGCGCCTCGCTGTATGACAAGCTGCAGGTCGAACTAAATCGGGTTACGGAAGCGGGTAAAAAGCTGCGGGAGCAGCAGGAACTCATCGTCAGAATGGAAAATATGGCGCTGGTCGGGCGCATAACCTCAAGTATTGCCCACTCGGTACGCAATCCCCTGATGATTATCGGCGGGTTTGCCCGCTCAATGCTCAAAAACAGTTCCGAGGCAGACCCCCGCCGGTCCTACATCGAATCGATTGTGGCCGAAACCAGACAGCTGGAAGGGGTGCTGGATGAAATTCTCAATTATTCCGATTCGCTTTATCCGACCCGAGATTTCTGGGATGTCAACCAGCTTGTCGAAACCGCCCTGCGTGACACCGCGGACAGCATGATGTCCCAGGGATACGCCACCAGTTATGTTCCGGAACAGGATCTGCCGCTGGTATATATTGACTTTAAACAGCTCTCCTATTGTCTTCGCACCGCGCTTCAAAATGATATCAGCGGGTTCGGAGAAGAGAGGAGCATTGTGATCAGTGCCCGGAAGGGAACGGATTGCGTTGTTCTCACCATCGAGGATCGCAGCCGTCACATCTCTCAGACAGAGCTTGACCGGATTCTCGTGCCGTTTTCCGAAACCCGCGACCTGGGGGCCGGACTGGCGCTGGCGTTATGTAAGACCATGCTGGATAAACAGGGAATTCCGTTTGTTGCCCAGGGTGACCTGCACGAAGGAATTCTCTATACCATCACACTTCCCACCCGCAAGGAGGATCAACCATGAGCAGATTACTGGTAGTAGATGATGAGGCGAATATCCGGTTATTGTATTCCGAGGAGCTGCAGGACGAGGGGTATGAAGTCGTAACGGCGGCAAGCAGTGCCGAAGCAGTTGAAAAACTGGAAGTGGGCGCGTTTGATCTGGCTGTTCTGGATATCAAGCTGAAAAACGAAAGCGGTATCGAACTGCTGCAGAAACTGGTCAAGGAGCGCCATGACATGCCGGTAATCCTCAGTTCGGCCTTTTCCTGCTACAAGGACGATTTTTCGGCGTGGCTTGCCGACGGGTACGTGGTCAAGTCGAGCGACCTGACCGAATTGAAACAGGAAATTGCCCGGGTGCTGGCCAAGAAGGCGCAGAAAATCAAAGCGGCAATGGCGTAAAAGAAGGAGAGAGGTGCGAGGAGTTTTCAGGCTCGAACCTCGAACCTCGAAACTTTTGCCTCTAACCTCTTACCTCGAACATTCCAAGGAGTATTCACATGAAAGCCGTCATTATGGCGGGTGGCTTTGGCACCCGCATTCAGCCGCTTACCGGCAGCATGCCCAAACCGATGATTCCGCTCTTTAATCGTCCGATCATGCTTCATATCGTAGAGCTGCTCAAAAAATACGAGATCACGGAACTGGTTATGCTGCTCTATCACCAGCCGTTTTATATCAAAAACTTCTTTCGGGACGGTTCGGATTTTGGCGTCAAGATTACCTATGTCACCCCGATTGCCGATATGGGAACCGCCGGAGCGGTGAAGGCGGCGGAAAAGTATCTTGACGAACGCTTTCTGGTGATCAGCGGCGACCTCCTGACGGACTTTAATCTCAAAAAAATCATTGATTTTCATACCGACAACAAAGCCAAAGCCACCATTACGCTGACATCGGTCAAGGATCCGCTCCAGTTCGGCGTTGTCATCACGGACAAGGAAAAACGGATTACCCAGTTTCTGGAAAAGCCGGGCTGGGGCGAAGTTATCTCCGATACCATCAACACCGGAATTTACGTGCTGGAACCGGAGATTCTCAAATACATTCCGGAAGGGGAAAATTTCGATTTTTCACAGGATCTCTTTCCGCTCATGCTCAAAAAGAAGGATGCGCTGTACGGGGTGACGGCAAAGGGATACTGGCGGGATATCGGCAACACCGACTCCTATCGTGAAGCGTATCATGATATTTTCAAAGGCAGGATCAACCTGAAGATCGACGAGCCGAAGCAGGACCGCGTCGGCAAGGATCTGCGGATCGGCGCCGATGTGAAGCTTGAGAACGCGGGAGGTCTGGAAGGAACCGTGGTCATTGGCGACAACAGCCAGGTGCTGGGTGATGTGCGCATCAAGGATTCGGTCATCGGCCGCAACTGCACCATCGAAGCGGGTGTCAGGCTCAACCGCTGCGTTATCTGGGACAATTCGTACGTCAAAAAAGGAGCGAAGATCACCGACAGCGTGATCTGTTCCAACGTGCGTGTCGGCCAGGGAGCTGTCCTGGAAGAGGGAGTTATTGTTGCCGACGACACCTCCATAGGTGATGAAGCGGTCATCAAGGCCGATGTCAAAATCTGGCCGAAGAAAACTATTGAGGCCGGCGCGACGGTGACCTCCAACATGATCTGGGGGGAGAAATGGAAAAAAGCGCTCTTTGAAGGTGCCATCATCAAAGGGCTTTCCAATGTGGAACTCACCCCGGAATTTTGCGCCAAGCTGGGCTGCGCCTACGGCACTTCGCTTCCCAAGGGAAGCTTCGTACTGGGAGGGCGCGATTCCAATCCCTCGTCCCGTATGCTCAAGCGCTGTTTCATGGGGGGGCTGCTTTCGGCCGGTATCAACGTGCGCGACATGAAGATGACGACCCTGCCGCTGGTTCGCTATAAATTGAAGACGTTTGGCGAGGTCGGCGGTGTTCAGTTCCGTCAGGCCCAGGATGATCCTGCATCAATGGAAATTGTTTTTCTGGATGGTGACGGCCTTGATTTTTCCAGCAACATGGGGAAAAACGTGGAGCGCACCTTTTTCAAGGAAAATTTCCGCCGTGCCCACCATACCGAGCCGGGGGTCATTACGGATATCAACAACGTCGGCGAGTTTTACCGTGAAGGTTTCCTGCGGACGCTTGACCGGGAGCTGCTGAAAAAATCGTCATTCACGGTGGTGGTCGATTTCAACTTTTCACCCTCCAGCCAGACGCTGCCGCAGCTGTTGAACGAACTCGGTTTTTCGGTCATTGCTCTCAACGCTTACGTTGATGAAGGGCGTGGAGTTCAGACCAAGGAGAAAGATCAGGCACTGGGCCAGCTTGCGGCGATTGTCACCTCTCTTGGCGCCCAGGCCGGGTTCTGGCTCGATCCTTCGGCTGAGTCGATTACGCTGGTTGATGAAACCGGGCGAATCTGCACCGGCGTTGAACTGCTTTCCCTGACCGTGGCATTGTTGATGAAGAGCGGCCAGAAGGGAGCGATTGCCGTGCCGGTGCAGGCTCCTTCGACTATCGAACAGATGACGTCCCAGAAGGGATGCCAGGTTATTCGCACCAAAAGTTCGGATCGGGCCATGCAGGAAGGCGCGTTTTCTTCTGAAATTGTCCTGACCGGCACGACGGACGGCCGTTTTGCGTTTCCCCGATTTCAATCGGCCTTTGACGGCATGTTTGCCATAGCCAAGCTGATGGAATTGAGTGCGGCGGCCGCTACAACACTTTCTCAGGCTCTTGTGGATGTTCCGCGCACCGCATTTCTCCAGACCAGCCTCCCCTGCCCCTGGGAAATGAAGGGGGGCATCATGCGCAAGATGAGCGAGGACAGCCTGGAAAAAGAGGCCAGTTTTATCGACGGTATCAAGGTCCACCTGGGTGAAGAGTGGGTGCTGCTCCTGCCGGACCAGTATCTGCCGGTGGTGCATATCGTTGCCGAGGCGAGGGACCAGAAATCGGCGCAGCGGCTGCTGGGAGAGTACGAAAAGAAAGTCATCGCGTGGAAAAAGGAGATGGTGTAACCACACGTATGCCCGCTACCCCTCTCGATGTCGTCATTGTATGGCACATGCATCAGCCGTACTACAAAGATCCGCTTAAAAATGAATATGCCCTTCCCTGGACATATCTGCATGGCATCAAGGATTATTTTGACATGCCGGCTATTGTTGAAGATACGCCCGGAGCAAGGGCGGTCTTCAATCTGGTGCCGTCACTGATTGAGCAGTTGCTGGAGTACGCTTCCGGGACTGCCGTCGATCAGTTTCTGATCAAGGGAAAAGCGGCGCCGTCCGAATTGAGTCATGATGACCGGATATTTCTGCTGGAGAACTTCTTCTCGGCGAACCGGCAAAACATGATCGAACCCTCCCGGCGGTATCTGGAGCTCCTCTATATGGCTGGCGAGGGGAAACCGGGAAGTGCCCGCGAACGGGTCAGGCATTTCAGTGATCAGGATCTGCTGGATCTGCAGGTCTGGTTTTTTCTGGCCTGGACCGGAGAGGCAGCCAGGCGGCGTTATCCCGTTTTTGCCGAGCTGGTCGCCAAGGGGGAGGACTATACTGCAGAGGACAAGGAACGGCTCTTTGCCACGCAGCAGGAACTGCTGCAGGCGATAATTCCGCTGTACCGGCGTCTTCATGACGAGGGGCGGATCGAGTTGTCGGTTACGCCGTATTATCACCCGATTCTGCCGCTTCTGTGCGATATCCGTACTGCTCAGACCGCCATGCCGCGGGTTGCTCTTCCTGCGGCCGGTTTCCGCCATCCTGAAGATGCCCGTGCCCAGATCAAACGCGGCATAAGTTATTTTCAGGAAATATTCGGCTTTGTTCCAACCGGCATGTGGCCGTCGGAGGGTTCGGTCAGCAACGAGGCATTGGCAATCATTGCCGGGAGCGGTATCCGCTGGATAGCCACTGACGAGGAGATTCTGGAAAAAAGCATGGACGGCGGGCTTGGCGCCGGCAAGGAACGGCTCTACCGGCCATGGCGCTACAGCAGCAGCCAGGGAGAGGTTGGCGCCTTTTTCCGGGACCATCAGCTTTCCGACCTGATCGGTTTTACCTATTCCCAGTGGGAGGCGGAACGCGCCGTAACTGACCTGTGCGGGCGTCTGAATGCGATCAGGACACGGGTCGGAGGGAGCGGCCGTGTTGTGCCGATTATTCTGGATGGCGAAAACGCCTGGGAATATTATACGAACAATGCCTATGATTTTCTGCAGGGGATGTACCGGGGTATTGCCGAATCAGCCACTCTTCGATTGACGACATGTGGCGACGTCCTGAAAAAGACACGTTTCGACGGCCGCCTGCATTCCATTTTTCCCGGCTCCTGGATCAACGGCAACTACGGGATCTGGATCGGGCACCCCGAGGAAAATCTGGCCTGGGATCTGGTGGCCAAGGCCCGAGAGTGTGCGGTTTTAAACAACCCGCAGGTTGCTTCAGCTCTTGAAAGCGGAGAACCATCGGAGGACGTTGCTGCGGAGATGATCTGCCGCTCTCTGTACGCCGCTGAAGGGAGCGACTGGTTCTGGTGGTATGGGGATGATCATTTTTCTCCCCACAGTGACCGTTTCGACCGCCTCTTCAGACAGCATCTGATGAACGTTTACCGGCTGCTGGGGCAGGATGCTCCCCGCGAATTGCTGGAGCCGATCAAGAAAAAGAATCCGGCCGGATTGATTCGGGAGCCGGCTGCTTTTATCGATCCGGAAATCAACGGCAGGATCAGCGATTATTTTGAATGGCTGGCAGCCGGGCTGTATGACCTGACCCGCCAGGGTTCCGCCATGCACTCGTCCGACCGGATGCTGCAGAGCCTCTATTATGGTTATAACGCGACCAACTTCTTTATCAGAATTGACGGAGTTCAGGATTTTTCCCGCCTGCTGAGGGATGACGATGTGCTGTACCTGCATCTGATCCATGACCGGGAATATCGGCTCCCCTTGCAAACGAAGAATGACGAAGGGTTGTTGCTGGCCAAAGAGAACGGCGTCTGGACGCCGACCGGCAGCCACTGCCGCTGGAAAATTGCCAAGACATGCGAGGTCAGTATTCCCCTGAGCAGCATCAAACTGACGGCGGGAAGCAAGCTGTTTGTTTCGGTGACGCTGATTCGCGAAAATGAGGAAGCCGGGCGCTGGCCGAGCGACGCGTCGCTGATGCTCTATTACGCCGGGTCAGATATCGAACTTGATAACTGGCTGATATAACCCCTCCCCCGCCTCCCCTTCTCAGGGGAGGAGCTTTTCTCCCTTCATGGTAAAGGGAGCTGGTGAAGGTGGATTTTAAGGAGAATGTAAATGTCCGAACTTCGCTGGGACCCGATAAAGCTGCACTGGGTAATTATTGCCACCGAGCGTGGCCGTCGTCCGCGTGATTTTCAGGTGGAACCTGAGCAGAGCGGCATGATCGCCTGTCCGTTTTGTTACGGAAATGAAGACAAAACTCCGCCTGAGATCTTTGCCATCCGGCCTGCCGGGTTACCCAATGCCGCAAATTGGCGGGTACGGGTGATTCCCAACAAGTATCCGGCGTTGCGGGTGGAGGGGGAACTCAACAACCGCGGCTATGGCATGTATGACGTCATGAACGGCATTGGCGCGCATGAAGTAATCATCGAGACTCCCGACCACAACCAGACGTTGGCCGATTTGACGGTCAACGAGATTAATGATGTCCTGATTGCTTATCGCCACCGTTATCTTGATTTGCGCAAGGACTTTAGATTCCGCTATATGGTTCTGTTCAAAAACCACGGGACCCGCGCCGGAGCATCCCTTGCCCATTCTCACAGCCAGCTTATAGCCGTGCCGTTGCTCCCTCCGGTGGCAAGTACATTGTTGAAAGTGTCCCGTACCTATTTCAGCGACAAGGAACGCTGCATTTTTTGCGACCTCATTGAATTTGAATTGCGTGAGGGGGTACGTGTCGTCAAAGAATTTTCCAATTTTGTAACCCTGACCCCCTATGCGTCCTGCTCACCGTTTGAACTGCGCCTCTATCCGAAACGCCACAGCCACGATTTCGCTTTGATGAACGATGCTCAGCTGGCCGAGCTGGCGGTGGCCTTGAAGGATATGCTGTTGCGGGTCAAAACAGTGCTGCGCGATGCACCGTATAATTTTATTCTGCATACGGCTCCTCCCATGCATCGCCGTCCCGGCAAGCCTGATCATTGGAACTCGCTGGAATACGATTACCACTGGCACATCGAGCTGGTGCCACGCCTGACCCAGGTGGCCGGATTCGAATGGGGCACCGGATTTTACATCAATCCAACCTCGCCGGAAGATGCTGCCGAGTTTCTGCGAGAGGCCGATGTCTGACATCAAGGCGACGCTTGATGCGCTCTATGCGTCCCGCTCTTACCATCATCTGGGCAATGATCCTCTTTCATTCTGTCATCACTACCCTGACCCGGCCGATCGCGAGATCGTTGCGGTTATCGCCTCATCATTTGCCTATGGCTCAGTAGTTATAATCCTCCGTACCCTGGAAGCGATCTTCTCCGAATTGGGGAAATCTCCCCGAAGGTGTGTTGAAAACTTCAATCCCCAGGCCGGAATACGCACGTTTTCCGGCTTCAAGCACCGCTTTAATGATGGTCGTGATCTTTGCGCGCTGTTGTGGGGAATGCGACAGATGCTGGAGCGTACCGGCAGCATTCAAGCCTTTTTTCTACAAGGGCACCATGCTGCGGACGATGACGTGAGCAATTCGCTGAACCGGTATTCCGCTGCTGTACTCTCACTCGATTACACGGAGGTGTTCGGGACGCACATCATCCCGACTGATTCCTACTTTCCGTTCCTGTTCCCGGCCCCCGTTTCCGGCAGTGCCTGCAAGCGGCTCTGCATGTTTCTCCGCTGGGTAGCCCGACCTGCGGACGGCATCGACCTCGGCCTGTGGAGCGGCATCTCACCGGCGCAGCTGGTTATTCCGGTGGACACGCATATCAGCCGCATCTGCCGCTATCTTGGCTTTACCGGCAGAAAGTCAGCCGATTGGCGCATGGCCAGGGAAATTACGGCTGCCCTGCGTGAATATGACCCCGATGATCCGGTCAAATATGATTTCTCACTGGCTCATCTCGGTATCAGCGACGGGTGCGACGGCAAGGATACGCGTCTCTGTCCGGCCTGCCCGATTGTAGAAATATGTGCCCAAAACGTGACTAAATAGTCGAAATGTTTCGGCGTAATGATTTGACACCCTTTGGCCTTTCTGATATAGGACTAACGTAGTTTTATGTAGTTAGGTGCGTTTCCGCACTACGCTGTCATCATCGAGGAGTTGCAGATGATAATCCAATGTGAAAAATGTCAGACAAAATTCCGGCTTGACGACTCCAGGATCACCGAGAAGGGTGTCAAGGTCCGCTGTGCGAAGTGCAAACATGTGTTCATGGTAAAGCGGGAAGAGCCGGAGGCGGTTTTCTTTGAAACGGAGGAGCCGGCAGCTGCTCAGAACGACACGGCCGCGGCGGCTTTCGAAGAGAACTCTTTTGCTGCTGAACCGGCTCTCAACAGCGCGCCTGACGATGCGATTCAGTTTGGAGATGCACCGGTTGCGGACGCTTCAGCCGATTACAGCTCCTTCGAAACGTCGTCATTTGATGCATCGTCAGTATCATTTGACTCCGACAATCTTGATGTTACCGGCACGGAAAATGTTCAGGAGCGTAGCGCTGAACCTGTTGCCGGAGGAGAGGTCGACTTTTCAAGTTTCGATTTTGGCGACAGCGCCCCCGAGCCTGATCAGGCTCCGCCTTCAAATCTTTCATTGGAAGATTTTTCTGATGATGCTGCGGAATCGATTCCCCAGGCTCCCCGGAAGGAGGCTTCCCAAGGTCTTGATTTTTCAGATGACGATATGTTCGGTGCTGTTGTCGAGGCTGCGCCCGAGCCGTCTAACGATGCTATTACATTTGATTTCGGGGAAGACAGTTTTGCCGAGTCGATGGATACAGGAAGTCATGATTCAGGCGGGAAAAGCGGTTCGCTCTTTTCATTGGATGCACCAGCGGATGCACCGTTTAATCTGGGGGAGATCGATTTTGGTGATGAACTGACGTCGGTAGCGGTTCAGCAGGTTAATCCCGACGATCTGAAGCCGTCGCAGGAACTCCTGTTTGCCCCTTTGGCTGAAGCTCAGGTTCAAGAACAGGATACAGCGGCTGATAATGAAATTACCCGCTCTTTTATTGGCGATGATTCATCAGCTGCACAGCAGGATCTGCCTCCGCTCTCGATTGCTTCGCGGCGCAAACAGAGTCCTCTCTTCAGCGGAGTGATTGCGGTCGTTGCCGTGCTGGTGGTTTCTGTTCTCGGGTATCTCGGCTACTCTTCTTTTTCCGCACCCAATGGCTCTGCTCCTCAGGAATCCGGTAAAATCAGCGTGCGGGGTGTGAAAGCTGCTTTCATACAAAATGATGAAGTCGGCGAATTATTGGTTGTGTCCGGAGAGGCGCTCAATGAATATTCAAAGCCCCGGGCGGCTCTGCAAGTCAAGGTAACTGTTTTTGATTCGGCTGGGCAGACCATCGCCACCAAAAGCGCATATGGCGGTAATCCGCTGACCGATGAACAGCTGGAAAGCCTTTCGCTCGACAAGATAGAAGCTGCCATGGCTAATCAGTTTGGCGATTCGCTGGCAAATATGGAAGTGGCTCCGGGTAAGGCGATTCCGTTTGTTGTCGTCCTTGCGAACCTTCCGAAGGGCGCCAAGGATTATGGGGTACAGCCTGCAGGTTCAACGGTGGCTACCGGAAAACAATAATAGTAATTCACACTCTTTTAATAAAAACAAAGGCCGTTGACAACTCTGTCAACGGCCTTTGTTTTTGTACGAAGATTCTGCAGAATGGCAGCTAGAGAATTTCAACCAACCGGATGGCAAATGTCAGGTCACGTCCGGCCAAGGGATGATTGGCATCCAGTGTTATGGTAGTATCTGTTACGTCTGTTACCAGAACCGGCATTGGCGAGCCATCTTCAAGAATGACCTCCATCTGATGGCCCGGCTCGGGATTGATATCGTCAGGAATCTCACTACGCTCGATAACGGCGACCATCTCTTCGGCCCGCTGTCCGTAGGCATCATCGGCAGGTATGGTAATCGTGACGCTCTGTCCCGGCTCAAGACCGATCACGGCAGCTTCGAACTTCGGAATCAGTGTTCCTGCGCCAATTACAAATTCCATCGGCCCCATGGCCTCGCTGTCACAACCGCATCCGTCATCTTTGCCCTGCTTGCTGCCGCAGCCGCATGAAGACTCTTTCGGCTGATCGATAAACCCCTCCGAGGAGTCAAAAACAGAACCATCTTCAAGAGTGCCGGTGTAGTGAACTTTTACTGTATCGCCTGATTTAGCCTGTGCCATGGTTACTTCCTTTCAGTGTGTATGCCCTGAGTGCAGGGATCGTTCTAAAGATAAAATATGCTCCTCGAACTGGCCGGGTTCCTTAGTGAGAATACGCAATCGTTTATGGCGGGACGTTTCTCCGGAAATTATCTCGACCGAGGATTTTGAAACATGAAAGAGGTCTGCCACAAATTCACGACAGAGTTTATTGGCAGCGCCGTCAACCGGTGGAGAGGTGAGCCTGATTTTTAACTCTTCTCCCTGGATGCCGCAGACCTGATTCTTTGAGGCACGCGGCTGGACATAAACACTCAGAATAAGGTCGCCATTGATGGTGGTAATAAAAGGAAGCTCAGACCGGCTCATTGCAGGTAAGTTGCCGGCTGAAGCTTTCGAGCAGAGCCTTGAAGCTTATCTCAAACTGAATCTTCTGACGGCGTATCTCCTCAATGTGGCTCTTCAGTTCTCCCAGCTGGCGTTCTGCATCGGCTACGATCCGCTCGCCCTTCAGCTCCGCTTCTGAAACAATCAGCTCAGCCTCTTTACGGGCGTTCGCCTTCATTTCTTCAATAACGCGTTGGGCGGAGAGCAGCGTTTCACGAAGTTCCCGCTCTTTTTCAGCTAAATCCAGCAACTCGCGATTCTGGCGGGACTGCTGCTCCTTCATCTCGTTGTTGTCGCGAATCAGACTTTCCATTTCACCGGCGACGGTTTGCAGAAAAGCATCGACGTCATCCGGGTCCAGGCCGCGAAATGTTTTAACTTTGAACTGTTGCTGCTGAATGTCGAGCGGTGAAATCTTCATGTATAACTTTCCTCGTCAAATACGGATGAGATTACGTAAGGGGGATGAAGCACCGTTTCAATTGATCAGATGTAAGGTTTTGATGGCGTCTTACTGGGCAGACAACTTTAAATAACATTCCGCTTTGTATAATGTTGCATCGGCGGCTAAAGGAGAGCCTGAATTGTCTGCGAGGTAGCGGTCAAGCAGTTCAAGAGCTGTGCTGCAGTCGTCCTTGCGGTAAGCCTTCACGGCAGCTTCGAAAAGTTTCTGACCTGTTGCAGAATCAGCAGCAGAGACTGAGCCGGATGGGGAATCAGACACCGAAGCAGATCCTTCCGGTTTTGGCGGTGCTGGAACTGCTGCTGCGGACTTTTTTGTGGATGTCTTTTTCTTGTGGCGACTGGCGATGCCCTTTCCAGATCCGGTGGTTTTCAGATCACTCAGCGAGAGCTCCGTGCTGGCAGTTGAAGCGGGCGCAGCAGCTGGTTGACGGGAAGTGGCCGGTGACACCGCTTTAGCGGAACTCTTCTTATCTCCTGATGCTGCCTTGGCTTTTGGAGGAGCAGCCGGATATTTTTCTGTTCGTTCGGAAGCGCTTGCATCGCTCTGTGAGAGCGGAACTTTAAGCATTTTACCCGCATAAATCAGGTTGGGGTTTTTAATTGAATTGAACAGCAGTATCTGAGGAAAATACATTCCTTTGCCATTATATTTGCGGGAAAGTCCGTACAGGGTGTCGCCCTTCTGAATCTCGATTTCCTGTACAAGAACGCCATCCTGACCGGGCGCTTTCTGGCCGGAGGCAGCAGGTTGAGGGGCATACAGCAGATAGTTTTGGCCCCAGGCAGGCAGTGCCAAACCGGCTGTGAGTACGATGACGGTAAATATTCGGGTGCTTGGTGTCATGTTAGTACCTGTTCCCAAGTTGGTCTTCGTAGGACAGAATGTTCTTTACCTGAATAGCGGTGCCGACACCGGTGCCAGGTTTAACCCTGAATGAAACCTTGATGCTTCGCTTTTCGGCGGAACCAAGTTCCTTGAAACGCCAGACCATGGTGCCATTGCTGACGGAACTTGTGGCAGGGTCGGCCGCTACCAGCTCAAGCTGCTCCGGCCAGGCACTCTGCAACTCGACTACGCGTGCCAGGTTAGAGCCATTGTTCGTGATCGTCAGGTCAAATGAGGCAACATCACCCGGCTTCAATCGTCCGTCACGTCCGGCCATGGTCATCTTCAGCACGGGGCGTGAATAGGTTAGCTGGGTTGAACCAGATACTGAAAGCGCGCTGTTTCCTTCTGAAGTAAAGGAAATCCTGACGCTTCCCTGGCTGCCGTCAGCAGCATTCCGTGGAGTTTTAATTTCCACCACAACGCTTGCCTCTTCGCGTGGAGCCAACGGACCAATTTCCGTGATGACCGGCTCACTGGCTTGCCGCAATCCGTCCCGGTTAAGGTCATTGAAAATAACTGCGTCCTGAGCACCGGCGACGGCAGAAGTAATGGTGAACTTCTCCCGGACGTTGCCGGTGTTGGTGACAATAAATGGAACGCTTACGGTCTGTCCCGGAATTGCAACCAGACGGTCTGAACCGGTGCGCACAGAAATATTACGCTGTGCTTCAACATAAGCCATGTTTGAAACGAAAGCAGAAGTTGTTTTAAGTGTGTTGTTATTCAGCTCGGCCCTGGTTGACAATTCCTGTCCGGCCAGCGAGTCATCCTTGAGCTGGAAGGTAACGCTGAATTCGCGGCTCTCTCCGGATTTAACCTGCAAGCCGTCGAAAACCAGTGCGGATTTCATCTCCTGTCTGAAGCCGGCAGCAGCATAGTCAACCGGTTCAAGTTGCGGCGGGAAATTGAGGCGGAATGTCACATCCTCGGCTATGGTTGAGCCGACGTTGAGAACGGCTACACGATAGACAACCTTGTCGCCCGGAAGCGGTTTCGTTTTGTCCGTGCGAAGAACGGCCCGCAGAAGTGGTGCCGATGCAACCAGACGGACTTCACGCGATTGGCTGGCTTCGGTCATCAGGCGCGAAGCGGCTTTAACCGGATGGATAATGCGCTTGCCATCGATGCTGTCAGGCGGAATGACGAGGTCGATGTTTCCTTTAAAGGATTGTCCCGGTGCCAGCTCAGGTGTTTGACTGATTGCCACGCCAGGTGCGGCTGCCGAGGCAAAACGGGCTTTAAAGTCAGCAGGAAAAGCGGACTCCAGGTAGAAAGAGTCATTGCCGTTGCCACGGTTGATAACTTCAAAGGGAACAGAAAACTGGCGACCGACTGTGAAGGCGTCGGGGCGCGTCAGCAGGTTAAATTCGAAACCGGCAAACTGTGCGACTTCAAGGCGTAGAACCTGAGCGTTCTCAGGAAGCGGCGCTTCGACGGGCCGTGCTGGTAATGCAACGGCTACCCCAAGTTCGCGAAGTTTGGCCGCAGCGGTAACGGCCGCGGTGGAAGCCGGAAACTTATCGATAATGGCTTTATATTGGCCGATTGCTTTTTCCCGATAGGACGATTTAGCAATTCGAGCACTATCTTCGGCACGTTTTTGCTCAGCAAGACGGGCTTCATCAGCTTTAAGCGCCGCAAGACGGTTGCTTTCGGCTTCCCTGGCGGTGCGCTCGGCGGCTCTGTGATCTTCTTCCGCTTTCAGAGAAGCCAGTCGGGCGGACTCGGCGGCAGCTACAGCCTGCTGTGCTTCTTCAGCCTTGGTTTGTGCAAGCTGTTCACGTTCGGCTTTCTGAGCGGCAATGCGTGCGGTCTCCGCCGCAGCTTCCGCGCTTAGCCTTTCTTCTGCTTTAGCAACAGTAAGCCGCTCTTGCTCAGCTTTTGCGGCAGCGGCCAGTTTTGCTTCTTCTGTCTTGGCAGCCTCGATCCGTTCCTGTTCAGCTTTAATCGATGCTATACGCTCCAGTTCTCTTTTCTCGGCTGCAGCCATTTCCTCACTCTGCCTAAGAGCGGCAATACGTGCGGATTCAGCAGCGGCAGCAGTCGCCGCCGCAAGCTTTGCCTGTTCAGCTTTAGCCGCAGCTATGCGCTGCTGTTCGGCCAGTTCGGCTGCCTTGCGTGATTCTTCGCCTTTGAGAGCTGCAATTCTCTGCTGTTCAGCCTTCTCTCGGGCAGCAGCTTCCAGTGCGATTCGCTCCTGCTCGGCTTTGACAGCAGCAGCACGCTCCAGTTCTTTCTTCTCGAAAGCGGCTTTGTCCTCAGCCTGCTTGAGTGCGGCAATTCGTGCCGATTCGGCAGCTGCAGCAGTTGCCGCTGCAAGTTTTGCCTGTTCGGCTTTTGCCGTGGCAATGCGCTGCTGTTCAGCCAATTCAGCTGCTTTACGAGTCTCTTCAGCCTTGGCTGCAGCGATCCGTTCCTGCTCGACTTTAAGCGCCGCGACACGCGCCTGCTCACGTTTTTCTGCCGCTGAGTTCTCTTCGGCCTGTTTCAATGCTGCAATGCGGGCAGTTTCGGCAGCAGCAGCAGCTCGCTTGGCTTCTTCGGCTTTGGCTGCAGCGATCCGTTCTTTCTCGCTCTTTGCCTTCTGGGCAGCCAGACGATCCGGTTGTTTTGTCAGAGGCGGTCCGGAAGGCAGCTTTTCGCCTTTTTCGTAACGGGCGGCAAGAGTGAGAAGTTCATCCTCAACGGTGCTTTTCAGCGGATTATCAGGGTACTCTTTGGAAAATTGGGAAAGATAGCGGGCAGCCTCCTGCTGGTTGCCCGCTTTGAAGTATGATCGGGACAGCCAGAACAGCGCCATGTCCCTGAGAGGTGTGTCGGGGTACTTTTGCAGTACCTCGTTCATCTTTTCAATTGAGGAAGCGTAATCTTTCTGCTGGTAGGCATTGAATCCGGCAATAAAAACCTGAGAATCCTCCGTTTCCTGACAATAGGCCGGAGGTATGACCAGAGATGAAATTATGACCAGGGCGACCAGAAGTCGTAAGAGGATGTTGCGGCATAATCTCAATAATATCACGTTAATTGACCTCTTTTGGCCGGTTACGCAACTGACGGCGCACGGAGAGCAGATAGAGTCTACAGGTAAAATGCCTCTTAAGTAGCACCTCTGTGCGCCATTGTCAACGAAAGAAACGGTGTGTCAATACGTTAGCAACCGTTGCGGCATGCGGGTTTTCAAGGGGTCTGAACGGTGTAAACTTTTCAGCGGATACTGTCCTCCGGATATGCTCCGATATTGTGGATTGAAACGTCTGCACCGTTGAACTCTTCTTCCTGGTCGAGGCGTATTCCGATAGTTTTGTTCAGGACCGTGTAGACAACGAAACTGCTGGCCAGGGCAAACACGACGGCAAGAAGGCTGCCGCCAAGCTGGGAAACAAAGCTGACGCCGCCTATTCCTCCCAAGGCTTTCTGTCCGAATATTCCGGCAGCAATTCCACCCCAGGTGCCGATTACTCCGTGTAGCGGCCAGACACCCAGCACGTCGTCAATCTTGAGCTTTTCCTGCTCGTAATGAAATCCATACACGAAAAGTACCGAAGCAATACAGCCAACCGCGAAAGCTCCCAGCGGGTGCATGATGTCACTGCCGGCACAGACTGCAATAAGCCCGGCCAGGGCACCGTTGTGAATAAAGCCGGGGTCATTCTTTCCAGCAACCAGAGCGGCAAGAATGCCGCCAACCATTGCGAGCAGCGAATTGACAGCTACCAGGCCGGAGACTTTTTCCAGATTGCCGGCGCTCATGACATTAAAACCGAACCAGCCGATTGCCAGAATCCATGAACCAAGTGCAAGAAAAGGGATGTTGCTGACCAGAATGGGGTGGGATTTACCCTTCACATAACGGCCCATGCGCGGTCCGAGGATGAGAACTGCCGGCAGTGCAATCCAGCCGCCTATGGAGTGAACAACTACCGAGCCCGCGTAGTCATGAAATTCTGCGCCCCCGACAGATTTGAAAAAAGCCTGCAGTCCTGAGGAGTTCTGTCCCCAGATGAAAGACTCGAACAGTGGATAGGAGAGCCCGGCAAAGATCGCTCCGGCTATTACTTGCGGCCAGAATTTGGCGCGCTCCGCAATGCCTCCGGAAATAATGGCGGGGATACAGGCTGCAAAGCAGAGCAGGAAGAAGTAATGAACCAGATCATACCCTTGTGTTTTGCCAAGCAGTTCTTCGGCAGGTTTCAAAAATGAAATGCCGTAGGCGAGCGGAAAGCCGATGACAAAGTAGACGACCGTGGAAACGGCCCAGTCGGTAAGGATTTTTACGAGAGCATTCACCTGGTTTTTTTTGCGCACCGTGCCTACCTCAAGAAAAGCAAAACCGGCATGCATGGCGAACACCATAACTGCACCCAACATAAGAAAAAGAACATCGGCACTACTTTTGAGACCTGTCATCGTTGACATGGCTTCCATACAGAATTACCCCCGTTGGTGTCTGTCTGCCCGTCGTTGGGCACGAGGGATTAAGCAAGAATGCGGCCAAACCCATTGTGCGGTGTAACATGCTGATTATACTTGATTGTGCCTAGGTATGAGTGCGAGCATTGCCGTAATATTCATCATCTGCCTCAAATGTGGGCAGCGGCCTGTGCATGAAGTCGCTTCACATTCCGTATTCAAACGGGTAGGATTGCTCACTTATGAGCCTTGAAGAGAAAATAGCGCAGTTGCCGGCATCCCCCGGGGTGTACCTGATGAGGGATGCCGCCGGCGAAATAATTTATGTCGGCAAGGCTCGCAGTCTGCGGAATCGTGTGCGATCGTATTTTAACGCATCCGGTGATTCACGCTACCATGTCAAATTTCTGGTGGCAAAAATTGCCGATATTGAAGTAGTGCTGACCGATACGGAGAAAGAGGCCTTGCTGCTGGAGAATACTCTGATCAAGCAGCACCATCCTCGCTACAACCTTAGTCTGAAGGACGACAAAACCTATTTTTCGTTGCGGCTGGACCCTAATGAGGAATTCCCGCGTTTTACCGTTGTCCGCAAACGCCCCCATGACGGGGCACGGTATTTCGGTCCCTATTCATCCGGCTCGGCAGCGCGGGAAGTACTTCGGCAGATGATCCGCATGTTTCCGCTGCGTCATTATCCTCTTGTCACCTGTATGTCCCGCAGGCGTCCCTGCCTGTACCACCAGATCGGTCAGTGCAGCGCCCCGTGCCATGGTCTGATCACGGGAGAGGCGTACGCCGCTCTGGTTGACGGAGCCATGCTTTTTCTGGAGGGTAAAGGGCGACAGCTCGTCGCCGAGTTCAAGCGGCGTATGAGCGATGCGTCCGAGCGCATGCTGTACGAAGAGGCGGCAAGATGGAGAAATCTGCTTCGCTCCATTGAGGTCACGGTTGAAAAACAGAAAGTCGTATTGCAGGGGGGCGACAGCGATGTGGTCGGTTTCTATCGTGACGGGAGCAGAATCGAGCTGGCTCTGCTGTTTATTCGTGCCGGGGTGCTCTCCGGGAGCCGTCTGTTCAGCTTTACCTGGGAACTGGACGACGCGGCGATCATTTCAGCTTTTTTGCAGCAGTATTACACCGGCGCTGTATTTATTCCGGAGGATATTCTGCTTCCGCTGGAAATCGATGATAATCAGGCGTTGGCCGACCTGTTCAGCGAGTTGAAAGGGAGCAGGGTGTCCCTTGTGGTTCCGCAACGGGGAACAAAACGGGAGTTGGTCGCGTTGGCCGGCAAAAATGCCATGTCTGCGTACCGGGAGCGGAGCGAGAGAAAGGCGTCCGCCGAAGCCGTGCTCGTTGATCTGTCAAAGAGATTGCAATTGACCCGAATCCCCTCCCGGATGGAATGCTATGATATTTCTACCATTCAAGGGCGCTTTTCCGTGGGGAGTTGCGTTGTTTTTACCTCGGGCACGGCTGACCGGGCAAAGTACCGGCGTTATCGCATCAGCACTGTTGAAGGGCAGGACGACTTTGCCATGTTGCGGGAAGTTTTTCTGCGGAGATTCCGGCTCGATAACAGGGAAAAGGAGGGCATGCCTGATCTTGTGGTCGTGGATGGCGGAATCGGGCAATTGAACGCGGTGCAGGAAATCGTTGCCGAATTGGGCCTGACGGGGAGCTTTGATCTGGTTTCACTCGCCAAGAGCCGCGTTCTGCATGATGTTACGGCAGCTGAGATCCGGAAAAGCGATGAACGGGTCTTTCTTCCCGGCAGAAAAAATCCGGTCGTGTTGCATCAGAACTCTGCACCGCTCCTTTTGCTGGCGGCAATCCGGGATGAGGCGCACCGTTTTGCCATAGGTTATCACCGGAAAATACGTGGCAAGGAGGGGATCGCATCGGGTGTAGAGCAGATTCCAGGGGTCGGTCCCAAGCGCCGTACGGCACTGTTACAACAATTTGGCAGTCTGCAGCGTTTGAAGGAGGCCAGTGTGGATGAAATTCAGAGTACCCCGGGAATAAACCGGACAACGGCTGAAGCTGTTTATCGAGCGTTGCACCATGACTGAAACGGCGACTCCGCGAGATATGCCGGTTGTTCTCGGTCCGACCGCTTCCGGTAAAACGCGTCTGGCGGTGGGGCTGGCGCGGGAGTTTGGCGGTGAGATTATTTCTGCCGATTCGCGCCAGGTCTTCCGGGGGATGGACATTGGCAGTGGCAAGGATCTCCATGAGTATGGCGAAGTGCCGTATCATCTGATCGATATCGTGGCCGCTGGCGAAGAGTTTAGTGTCTTCGAATTTCAACGCAGGTTTATAGATAGATACAGTGATATTTCAGCTCGCGGAGCGCTGCCGATTTTGTGCGGCGGGAGCGGTATGTACCTGGATGCCGTACTGCGCGGTTACCGCATGATTGAAGTGCCACATAATGAAGCGTTACGGGCCGAGTTGGCATCAAAATCTGATGATGAACTGAAAGAAGAGCTTTGGCGTCTCAAGCCGGATCTGCATAATAGTACCGATCTGGTGGATCGGGCTCGCACCGTCAGAGCAATTGAAATTGCCCGTGGTGAGGCTGAAAGCGTTTTGAAAAGTGAACCGCTTCCGCCGGTGCAGGCGATTGTGATTGGAATACATTGGGAGCGTGAAATACTGCGCCAGCGTATTACCGCACGGTTGCGAGAGCGGCTTGATAACGGTATGATCGAGGAGGTGGAGCATCTCCACGCTGGCGGCATAGCCTGGGAGCGGCTAGATTATTACGGGCTTGAGTACCGATTTGTGGGGGCTTACCTCCGGGGGGACATGGGCAAAAACGATATGTTTCAGAGATTAAACAGCGCCATTCATAATTTTGCCAAACGCCAGGGTAACTGGTTTCGGAGAATGGAGCATCATGGAGTCGTCGTACACTGGATTGACGGGAGCGGTGATCAGCTGCTGCAGGCCAGAGAAATTCTCCGCAGGGCAGGGATCCGCTGACGGCTGTTACGTTAGCAGCTTTAAGTAAGGACGATCATATTAAATAAAAGTCAGATCATTTTTTTATTTACTTGACATCGTTTCCACGAAGCTGGTAAGTTACCAAAAGTTCGGATATTTCCGGATAAAATCATTAAGAAGAATCAGGAGAAGTAAGCACATGGTAAACGGAACAGTTAAATGGTTTAACGACAGCAAGGGTTTTGGATTTCTTGAGCAGGAAGGTGGCGAGGATGTATTCTGCCATTTCTCCGCAATCGCAGGCGAAGGTTTCAAATCCCTTGCAGAAGGCGATAGAGTAACTTTTGAAGTAACAAAGGGTCCGAAAGGGCTTCAGGCCGCGAACGTAACAAGAATTTAAGCCTTACTTAGCTTTAAACCTCAAAAACCCCGGATATCCTCCGGGGTTTTTTTTTGGGATTTATTGAGCGGGATTTTTTCGTCGTGCTGCAATCAATGTGACTGAATGACACCGGGCAGGTCAGTTTCCCATTTTGAGGTTCATGCTGGCGCTGATCAGATAATGATAGGCGGTGTCAAAGACGATAATCTGCAGGATATAAATTCCGGCAAAGGCAACGAGCGGAGACAGGTCAAGCATGCCGGTGTCGGGCATATGACGGCGGATTCGCCGCAGTACCGGTTCGGTGACGCGGTGGATGAAATTGACCAGCGGGTTGTAGGGATCGGCGTTTACCCACGAGACGACAACACTGGCTAGCAGTATGTATTTGTAGAGAGTCAGAATTCCGCTGGACAGTTCAACCAGTTTGGCCAATGCCAACAGTATGTTTGCGAATAGAACCATTAGTAAGCTCCCGTGTGCAAGGTTAAGTCGCCCGTACTATGCCTCAATGCTTCAGCAAAGTCAAAACAGAAACCATATCACCGGGTTGGGCGGCCAACAGGGCTCACCTGATGAATATTGATGAGGGACTCATATTATGAATAAAAAAATAACGGCGCTGCTGCTTTCAGCTTTTGTGCTGCCGGGATTGGGACAACTCTATCTCGGGCGTAAACTGGTCGGAGGAATACTGATTGTGCTTGTCAATCTGGTGTTGTTGCTGGCTCTGTTTGTTGTGTTGAGAGGACTGTCGCCGGTCATCGCCTCGAAGATTGCCGGAGGAGCTATCACTATCACCCCCTCTGAAGTGATGAACGCACTTGATGGTGCCACCGGGTTTGGCAAGGCCGTTCTTGCCTCCTTTTGCCTGATATGGGTGTTTTCCGTCGTGGATATTCTTAAATTTAAAGAGAAAGCAGAATAGCCGTACGCTGATTCTCATGAAAATCAGCGTGTGCCGATCTTGACAAACGGCGTTTTTTTATGAGATAGATAAAGAACTTTATCAATAATGAAATTCGCTCGATCTGGAGAGCGGAATCGGGGAAAAAATGATCATTTCAAAAATCATCGGAAGCGGCTCATGTCTGCCGGACCGGGTGATACCTAACAGTCATTTCGATTATCTGGTTGAAAATGCCGACGAGTGGATATTCAGCCGTACCGGCATCCGCGAGCGGCGCTTTGCCCATGCCGATCAGGCCACTTCGGATCTTGCCTCGATTGCGGCTAAAAATGCACTTGAATCTGCTGGTATCAGTGCTTTAGAGATCGACTGCATCATTGTCGGAACCTCAACACCCGATATGAGTCTTCCTTCAACCGGTTGCATTGTACAGGAGAATATCGGCGCCAAAAATGCTTTTGCCTTTGATGTCAATGCAGTCTGTTCCAGCTTTGTCTATGCACTGGAAATTGCCGATAACTTCATAAAAAGCGGCAAATACAAAACAGTCATGGCAATCGGCGCTGACACCTATTCCAAAATCCTCGATTTCAATGACAAGAACAGCTGCCCACTCTTCGGCGATGGCGCTGGCGCGGCTATTTTAACCAGCGGCGGCGACGCGACAAAAGGGATTCAGCATACATACATGCGCAGTGACGGTGCGGGATGGCCACTGATCCAGGTCCCTTCTTCTGGATCACGCAAACCGGTTTCAGCCGCTTCGATAGAGGCTAAAGAGATCTTTTTCCAGATGGCCGGCAAGCAGGTCTACGTATTTGCGACCGATGTTATTCCGGACATTATCAACACTCTCTGCGCGAAAGCGGGCATTACCCCGGCTGATCTGGATTACATCATTCCGCATCAGGCCAATATACGCATGATCGACTTTATTTCCAAAAAGAGCGGCTTTCCAAAGGAACGCTTTCTGCTCAATCTTGATCGTTGCGGCAACACCTCTGCCGCCTCGGTGGCGCTGGTTCTGGACGAGAACCTCCGCAATGGCACCATCAAGCCGGGTCATCTGATCCTTACGATGGGTTTTGGTGGTGGCCTGACCTGGGGCGGGTTGTTAATCAGGTTTTAGTCCGCCGAGACCTTCACCGGCTTCAAAAGAGTGCAGTCCGAACTGTTCAAAGAGTGCCCGCAGATTTTTCTGCGGGCATTTCTGTTTCCAGCCCCCATGAAAATTGTCGGCAGCCAGCAGCATGCCGTTTGGGGCAAGAAGGTTCACCAGGGTGCCGACGGTACGTACCATCTTTTCTCTGGAATTGATGATCGGCCCGCCGAGCAGTCCGTTGCAGATGATGAGATCGAAGTGCCTTTCCGTGGTCGGCGTGAGGTCACTATCAGTCAAATCTACGCAGCGAAAACGGATGCTGTTCTGGAGACCCTGCTCGATGAGAGTGGACGTCCTTTCGCGAAAGCGGATTTCACGGCCAGAGTCGTGCGGAAAGCGTTGGTGGGTGGCAGCCCATACCTCCAAAGGTTCCACGGTCCATCCTTCAATGCCGGTCCGGTCCGGAGAAAACCCTGTCTCTGACAGAAGAAGAGCCAGGCCGTAGGTGTCCTCGCCAGTACCGCAGGCGGCATCGAGGCAGCGCACGGTTCCAGATTTTCGAATACTTAGCCACTCCTTGATATACTGCTGCTGTTTAGGATAACGCCCGATGCCGCCATAAAATCGTTCCGGCAGGAATGAAGCGAACAGAAACCGGGTCAGAAGATCGCGGTCATCGAGCAGAGACTCCAGAAGCTGGGCCGGGTTGGGACTGAATTGGAAAGGCTGTGGCAGGGCGGCAAAAGTGTCTGCCCAGCTCATGCTACGGTAAAACGGGCTGCTTGACAGAACCGGCTGATAGGAGAGTACGGCAGAGTAGAGCCGGTTGAAGGCGGCAGTTATGTCGGCAATCGGCAGGTATCGCTCGCATTGGCTGCGGATTTCCGGAGTGACGATCAGTCCCGGAGCGGGGAGCGGTTCCGGGACTGTAGTTGCGTAGATTTCGAACAGAGTGTACAGACGCCGGATGGCCCGGTGAAAGCTGTTTTTGTCAGGTGTCGTGAGCAGTCTGCCAAGTTCGTCAGATTCAAGTGTTGGTGATTCAACGTGCATCAGTAACTGCGGATAGGGTGATACAGGGTATCCCTTTCGACCGGAACTTTCCCGGCTTTGCCGATCAGACGGATAATGCCTTCCTTGCTCAGCGACTGCGGGCTTGCGGCACCGGCATCATGGCCGATTTTCTCCTCGACGACGGTGCCGTCCAGATCGTTGACCCCGAAAGCAAGGGAAACCTGAGCGATCTTCTCGCCGAGCATGATCCAGTACGCCTTGATATGGTCAAAATTGTCGAGGAAGATCCGGGCAATGGCCAGGGTCTTCAAGTCGTCAAGGCCGGAGGTCCCCTTGATGTCCAGCTTCAGGTCGGAGTTTTCCGTCTGAAAGGCCAGCGGGATAAAGGCCTGGAAACCGCCGGTTTCGTCCTGCAGGTTGCGCAGCATCTCCATGTGCGCGATACGGTCGGCAGTAGATTCCACGTGTCCGTAGAGCATGGTGGCGTTGGTCTTCAGCCCGGCCAGATGGGCAAGCCTGATGATCTCCAGCCAGCGGGCACCCGGAATTTTTTCCGGGCAGATTTTCTGCCGGACATCCTCCACCAGGATTTCGGCACCGCCGCCAGGCATGGAGCCGAGTCCGGCGCTAATGAGACGCTCAAATACCTTCTCGATACTCAAGCCGGAAATGCGGGAAAAGTATTCGATCTCAACGGCGGTAAATGCCTTGATGTGCAGCTTCGGCGCGGCGTTCCGGATGGCGCGCAGGGTCTCTTCGTAAAACTCGAAGGCCAGATCGGGGTGCAGACCGCCGACGATATGCACTTCGGTAGCCCCCTCACCTTCAGCTTCGCGTGCCCGGCGGCAGATTTCGTCCAGCGCCAGGGTGTAGGCGCCCTCTTCTCCGGCGGTTCGCGAAAAAGCGCAGAAAGCGCAGCGGTTGACGCAGACGTTGGTCGGGTTTATGTGCCGATTGACGTTGAAGTAGACGTTTTTGCCGTTTTTGCGTTCGTTGACTTCGGCAGCCAGCTCTCCGATGCCGAGCAGGTCATGTGAGGTGAACAGGAAGAGCGCTTCGTCGGGGGTGATGCGTTGACCGGCGCGGACTTTTGTCGATATGGTGGCGAAAGTTGTCATGCATCGGAGTCTACGAAAAACAGGCGGGGACTGCAAGCGGAAAGCGGGGCGGTTTGGGCGGCAAGGTTAGAAAAGATCCTGTTCTTTTGTGTTGCGTCGTCGTTTCAGATCCGTTCTGATCTCAATATCTCCTTCATACCGCCCCACCAGGGCCGGGCTGTGCGGATCATGCTTCTTGAGGTTTTCCTCAATCATCCGCTCATTGAAGTTGGCGTAGCAGTAGCTGCATCTGAAGGGGCAGCTGTTATAGCTGCCCATGTCTGCCGATTCAGCGCAGTTGCAGCCTGTCCGCTGGTTCTTGTCTTTGGCGACGGCGCCAATGCCGAACAGTCTCGTGAGCAGATCGCCGTCAATGCAGGCGCCCTGCCGGATGCCGAACTTCAGCAGATCAACTTCCTCGCAGCAGGTATATATCTCCAGGGCATAACGGTTGGTGATGCTTTGGAAGCCGCAGGCTATCCGCTCCAATGAATCCCTGTGAGCCGGAGCGGCGATGTCTTCCAGTACAATGTTGCTCCCGTGCAGTGTCTTACTCAATCGCCCTTCTCCTCTGCCGTAAAAATCGTAGAAGCTGAACATCAGCCGCCGGGTGGCGCCTTCCAGCAGACCGGCAAGCCGTGCAGCCTGCTCCAGATGCCATTCGACCGGGGTGATGCCGGTGAGAATGACCGGATCATAGCGCCAGATCACCCGTTCCGGTCCGATGCGCCCAGCCAGTTCCCGAAATGCTGCGATTCGTTCGCCAAGCGGCGGCAGGTGAGGTTCAAACGTGGCTTCATAGGGATTCAAGGTGAACTGGAAGTAGTAGTTCAGGCCGCGCCGGTCAAGTTCGGCCAGATGCGGCATGAGCGGGCGGGGATTCTTGGTCCAGAAACAGATGGCGTCCACATCCTCCCGCTTCAGGCTGAATCCGGTCACCTGCCTGCTGTTGAACGGGTTGACCCGGTAGAAGAATCCCTCTCGAACCCGGTTCATGAACCAGTCGGCGTAAAAGGCGGGGATATCGGTGCGTCTGCTGGCGGAGATGATCATGGCTGTGTGATTTCTGTTTTATGCCATCTTCACAGCCATTCTGATCGCAGCCAGAAGGCTTTTCTCTGACGCCTTGCCCGTGCCGGCCAGGTTGTAGGCGGTGCCGTGATCGACCGAGGTGCGGATGATCGGCAGCCCCAGCGTGACATTGACGCCGTCATCGAAGTGCAGCATCTTGAACGGGATCAGTCCCTGGTCGTGGTACATGGCCACGATGCCGTCATAGCGCCCCTGCAGGGCGAAGTGGAACAGGGTGTCGGCGGACAGCGGTCCCTCGGCGTTGATCCCCTCCAGTCGGGCAGTCTTGACGGCCGGTTCGATGATATCCCTGTCCTGGGTGCCGAATTTGCCCCCCTCGCCGCAATGGGGGTTGAGTGCCAGTACCGCCAGCTTCGGCGAGTCGATTCCAGTCAGGCGTGCGACCCCTTCGGCGGTAATACGAATGGTCTTGAGCACCTGCTCGGGAGTGATGAGAGCCGGGACATCGCTCAGCGCCTCATGGATGGTTACCAGGCTGACGCGCAACAGATCGCCGGCCAGCATCATAACGAAATGATCAGTGCCGCACAGTTCGGCCAGCAGTTCCGTATGGCCAGGGTAGTCGTGACCGGCCCGGTGCATGGCCTCCTTGCTGATCGGTGCTGTGGTCATGGCGTCTACCCGGCTGTCACGGCAGAGCTGCGCAGCATGGCAGATGTAGCGGAAGACCGCATCTCCGGTTGCCGCTGTCGGCGCGCCGTACGAGATGTCGGTCTCAGACAGGTGTGAGAGCGCTAGCAGGGGAATACTTCCCTCCGGCACCGTTCGGGCCGCTTCCGGCGTGGCAATTTCATGAATCGTTTGGGGTGAATTGTCGACGGCAAGCCCTCGCTCCAGTGCTCTTCGGTCGCCAATCACCAGGGGAATGCACAGGTTCTCGATTTCCTTGGAGTGCAGCGCTTTGCCGATGATTTCCGGGCCGATGCCACAGGGGTCTCCCATGGTGATGGCGATAATCGGTTTAAGTGCCATGTCGATTATCCCTCCTTGAGTTCCGCAATCGCCAGGGTGACATTCGCGGATTTGACTTTTTTCAACAGCAGGTGTCCTCCTCTGGAAGCAAGAAGTGCCGCAGGTTCTGCGACACCGGCGACGCCAACCGCTGCCAGGGCATGCTCCGAAGGGGGTGAGGGGAAGTGTACACGGCTCAACTCTTCGCTCTCAAAGCAGCGAAACGGGACGCCAAGGCGCTCTGCAAAGGCAATCAGGCCAGCCTCATTTTCTTTGGCAGCAACCGAGGCAATGCAGGAGACGCTCTTTGGTGCGAGGAACAGCCGCTTGAGGTGCAGCGTAACCAGCTCCTCTATTTCGTCAACAGGGGTGTTGCGGTTGCAGCCGATGCCGAGCACCAGATTGCGGGGGCGCAGGATCAGCAGGTTCTCCGGTGTCGTTTGTGGCGGGAGAAAGCGATTGGAGACAAGCAGAAAGCCGCGGGCGCTGCCGGCGGCGGCTTCGGCGATGGTCTGGTGGAACGTGACATTTCCCCGGCCATGAAGCCAGGCGCGGGTTTGGCCTGACGGGTCAACTACGGCAATCTCTTCATTGTCGAGCAACAGGGAATTGAGAGTCTTGACCTTGCCGAGCTCTTCTATGGCCCACCCGTGCTGTTTGGCCAGCATGTCAAAGGAGGGGAGGTTGTTGACATCGGTGGCGGTGGTAATGACGGGGCGGGCTCCGGATGCGAAGGCGCACTGTTCGGCTAGCTCATTGGCTCCTCCCAGATGCCCCGAAAGAAGCGAAATGGCAAATTTCCCCGCATCGTCCATGACAACAATTGCGGGATCGGTTTCTTTCGATTCCAGCAACGGTGCGATCATGCGGACCACAATGCCGGTTGCCATGATCAGAACGAGGCCGTCGTACGTACTCCAGAGCGACGCAATAAGCTGGCGTAATTCGGTTGACTCGAAACGGGTGCAGGCGCAGCCGCCCTGACCGGCATAGCGGCGCGAAACATGTAAGTGGAGACCGGCCAGATTTTTAAACAGTCTCTGCCCCAGGTGGGCGCCACCTCTGGTTATGGCAACGACTGCGATGCGCATATCAGGCCACGCATCCTTCCCGGAAGCCATGTGAAAAGTTGTTGTCGTAAAGGAGCGACTTGGCTTTCAGCCCCTCGCGGCGTGCGGCCAGCACATCGCCGACCACGATGAGCGCCTGGCGGTCGATGCCTGCCTCTCGTACCCGCTCGGCCAGATCGGACAGGGTGCAGCGGATAATCTGCTCGTCTTCCCACGAAGCGCGGCAGACGACCGCCGCCGGCGTGGCATCGGTATAGACTCCTTGCAGCAGCTGATCTACGACTTTCTCCACCATACCGACCGAAAGATAGATCACCATGGTAGCGCCTATTTTGGCAATAGCGCTTAACTGCTCCCGCTCCGGCACCGGAGTGCGCCCCTCGACACGGGTGAAAATGACGGTCTGGGAAAGCTCCGGCAGTGTCAGCTCCTGCTTTAGTGCCGCCGCCGCCGCAAAAGCGCTGGTGACCCCCGGTACGACCTGATATTCAATTTCCAGACGGTCGAGTGCTTCCATCTGCTCCTGAATCGCTCCATAGATACATGGATCACCGGTGTGCAGCCTGACGACACTTTTTTCCGAAGCAACGGCATCCATCATGACAGTGATAACTTCAGGGAGGGTCATTCCGGCGGAGTCATAGATGTCCGCTCTGGTTGCGTAGAGTTGCACCAGTTTCCGGTCCACCAGGCTGCCGGCAAAGATGACGACATCGGCATGACGCAAGAGCCGTGCGCCACGGATGGTAATGAGATCTGACGCTCCCGGTCCGGCGCCTACAAAAGATATTATTGCTGCCATTGACGCTCCATCTTCAAAAATCATGAACTTCAGATGCTTCTTGTAGCGGTAAAGCGGAGCGGTGTCAAGCCGGCGACAACGCCTCAGACAGTCAGGAACGTGCATATTCACCATTACCAAACTCATGATTGTATGGTATAAGGTTCTTCTTATGTATGTTGAAAACTTTGCGGGAGGTTGGATCAATGATCAAGCGTTTGCTGGTATATATTGCCGGGAGCATTTTTCTTTTGTCTGCCAGCGGTTGTCTGGTTGCAGAAAGCACCTATCTGAAAAAAGCCGAGGAGTATGATACGGTATCCAAGGAGCTGGCTGAACTACAGAAGACGCACCAGAAGCTTGTTCTGGAGAATGCGGCGCTGAAAACCAGATTTAACAGGCTTACCGAGGATGCTGCCGTCCTGGCCGCCGACAAGAAGCAGCTTGAAGGGATTCTTAAAGCCAAGTCGGATGTCCTGTCAAAAAATATCAGTGAGTTGCGGCAGCAGGTGGCCGAACTGAAAGTGGAAAACGGAAGATTGAATACTGATATCGCCGAGCTTCAGAAGGCCAAAGAGGAAAAGGTTAAAGAGGTGAGCGGCACGTACGAGAAGCTTCTTGCCAATATGAAGAACGAGATTTCCCAGGGGCAGGTTACCATTTCGGAGCTTAAAGGCAAGCTGACGGTTAATATGGAAGCGGCTATCCTCTTTGATTCCGGCAAGGCGGATGTCAAGCCGGAAGGTCTGGAAATTTTGAGCAAGATGGTTGAAACCTTGAAAAATGTGAACGACAAGGCGATCCGAATCGAGGGGCATACCGATATCGTGCAGATTACGGGTGGGCTGACCCGCATTTTCCCGACCAACTGGGAGTTGTCCGCTGCCCGGGCTATAAATGTCACCAAGTTTTTACAGCAGGAGGGAATTAACCCCCTCAACCTGTCGGCAGCTGCTTTTGCCGAGCATAAACCGGTGGCGGATAACAACACTAAAGAAGGCCGGGCCAAGAACCGCAGAATTGAGATAACATTGGTGGCAAAGGATTAGCACGTGGCAAAAAAGAAGCAACGGGAGCCAAGCCCCCCCAAACCGAAAGAATTTCACGCTACCCCTTTCAGCTCTCTGAAAGGGGTAGTTGCTATTGAGACAGCCAAGCCAGCTGTGACTTCAACTCCAAAACCGCCCGAAGTTGTTGAAAACGGAGCTGATCTGTTCCTTCGGGCTGTGGCGGATGTGCGCCCATTTAATCAATCCGCAAAAAAGCCGGTTCAGGCGGGTTCGCATCCGCTGCAGAAAACCGCCAGAAAAGCGGAAGAAGAGCTCCATGTTATTGAAGAAGGTGCTTTTCTTGAGGAAATCGGCAGGCTGAAGCTTGATACGAAATTCGTTGATTCCGTGCCTGACGAAGGTGAGCTGCAATCGCTTTCCGGCAACCGTCTCCGTCAGGTAAAGCGAGGCATCGTTACCGTGAATTATCAGCTTGACCTCCATGGGTTGACCCGTGAGGAAGCGCTGGAGGCATTGCCACGGTTTATACGTTCTGCCCAAATGAAGGAGCAAAAGGCAGTACTGTTGATCACCGGAAAAGGCCACCACTCGCCTGAAGAACCGGTGCTGCATCAGGCGGTGGCTTCGTGGCTGCGCGATGCCGGGAAGGCAAGTGTGCTGGAATTTGCCCCTGCCCCCCGTGATATGGGAGGGAGCGGCGCCTATGTCGTATTTCTTCGTCAGCTTCTACCAGTCAAGTCTGATCATTGACAGCGCTCCGGTGGCGTTGTATACAGAAAGCCCTGAAAATTGACTCCCCTACCTAGAAAGGAACCAGACGTTCATGATTACTCACATTGTTTTATTCAAACTGGCGAATCCGACTGCTGAAACCATCACACAGACTCGCGACAAGTTGCTCAGTATGGACGGGAAGATTGACCAGTTGCGTCACCTTGAAGTCGGCGTTGATGTGATCAGGTCTGAGCGTTCGTACGATATCGCTCTGACAACCCGCTTTGATTCACTCGAAGACCTGCAGGCCTACCAGATTCATTCCTACCATGCCGGTGAAGTTATCCCTCATATGAAATCAGTCTGTTCGTCTATCGTGGCGGTTGATTACGAAAGCTGAAGAGGTATATTGTATACGCTTTTTAGCTTGACGAAGTATTAGCGTATGAGTAGAATCCGGTTTTACTCAGGCTCCATATGGGCCTTTGTCACGGAATATATGGGTATTATTACACGCAACCGTATTTATTTTCGATCGTAACATCGTTAATCAACGCAGGTTTTCTGCCTGTAAACACAAAAAACAAACAGGAGGTAGTAAATGTCAGATTACGGAACTCTTCAAGATCGCGTGCGTCACAAGTCGCTCCTCTCAAAGGTTATGACTGCAGAGGAAACGATTCAGTTTTTCCAACCTGGTATGAATCTCGGCTGGTCGGGTTTTACCCCGGCTGGTTATCCTAAAGTAGTACCTATTGCCGTTGCAGAGCACGTTGAAAAGAACAATCTGCAGGGCAAATGGAAGTTCAACCTGTTCATCGGTGCCTCCGTTGGTGCTGAAACCGAAAACCGCTGGGCAGAAAACGACATGATCGACCGTCGCTGGCCATATCAGACCGGCAAAAACATCGCCGCCGGCATCAACGAAGGGCGCATTCGCATGGGCGACAAGCACCTTTCCTTGTTTGCTCAGGATCTGGGCTACGGCTTCTACACCAAGGATACCCCGACCGGCAGGCTTGACCTGGCCATCATCGAAGTTTCCGCTATCACCGAAGACGGCAGCCTGGTTCCGACCTCATCCTGTGGTGTTATTCCCGAGATTCTGATGATGTGCGACAAGATCATCATTGAGGTCAACACCGGACAACCTTCTTTTGAAGGCATTCACGACCTGATCACCCCCGGCACCCCGCCGAACCGTCAGGTATTCAACATCACCAAGGCCGGCTCACGCATCGGTTCCACCTCGATTCCGTGTGATCCGAAGAAAATCGTTGCCGTGGTCGAGTCAAAACTCCGTGACCAGGGTCGCGCTTTTGCCGAGCAGGATGATACGTCCGAAGCAATTGCCAACCACATCATCGACTTCTTCACTCATGAAGTAAAAGCCGGCCGTCTGCCGGATAACCTGCTGCCGATTCAGTCCGGCGTCGGTTCCATCGCCAACGCCGTTATCGGTGGTCTGGCCAAGGGACCATTCTACAACCTCTCCGTGTACACCGAGGTTCTGCAGGACACCATGCTCGACCTGTTTGACTCGGGCAAGCTTGACAGCGCTTCTTCCTGCTCACTCTCGCTTTCAGCATCACCAGGCTTCCCGAAATTCTTCGAGAACATGGACAAATATTTCGACAAGATCACCCTGCGTCCGCTCTCCATCTCCAATGCTCCTGAGCCGATTCGCCGTCTGGGTGTTATCGCCATGAATACTCCGGTTGAAATCGACATGTATGCACATGCCAACTCGACTCTGGTCGGCGGTACCCGCATGATCAACGGTCTGGGCGGTTCCGGTGACTTCCTGCGCAACGGTTTCCTCAAGATGATGCACACTCCGTCGAGCCGTCCGAGCAAGACCGATCCGACCGGTATCTCCTGTGTTGTACCGCACTGCTCGCATATCGACCATACGGAGCACGATCTGGACGTCGTTATTACCGAGCAGGGTCTGGCCGACGTTCGTGGTCTCTGCCCGCGCGACCGTGCCAAAGTTATCATCGACAAGTGTGCACATCCTGACTACAAGCCGATCCTCACTGAATACTACGAGATGGCTCTGGCAGAATGTCTGCGCCGCAAAGTTGCTCATGAGCCGCAGCTGTGGGACCGCGCATTCAAAATGCATCTCAACCTTGAGAAGAACGGCACCATGAAAATCAAAAACTGGGATATCAAACTGGACCTTTGCGAATAGGCCGAACGGTACTCCACGTGTAATAAAAAACCCCGTCGGGAAACCGGCGGGGTTTTTATGTGCCCTGCCGATTTTCGTACTTGAACTTGGCACGTTGTTATGGTTTAAATAGCGAGGTTTATATTAGATTGTTGGATGTGGACGTTATCCCAGCAACAGGTTGGCAAAAATGTCTCATAACGTAAGTGGATTTAAAGGTGCAGTAGCCGGTCTTTCTTTGACTGATGTCATTCAACTGAAGGGCCACAATAAATATACCGGGGCTATTTCCGTTGAATATGGAGAGAGCCAAGGGACTATCTATTTTGTAGACGGCGAGATAATTCATGCCGAGCTTGGTGATGAGATCGGCGAACAGGCAATTTACGAAATTATCAAGTGGCCGGGCGGCACGTTTAATATCCATCCTGAAAAAACTTCCAACGTATGTACCATCCACTATCGTACTGATTTTCTCCTGCTTGAAGCACTGCGGCGCCTGGACGAAGAAAATGCGGGCGGAGCTGCGAATAAATCCGCCGGTCCCTCCGTGACTCCCCGCCGCACAATGAGCAAGATTGCCGCTCGTCTGCAGGAAATAAACAACATTACCTATGCCGTATTACTCGATAAACAGGGCTCACCGGTTCAGGACTCCAGTATTGAAGCGGTGGCGCTGGCAGCCAAAGGTGTTTTTCTGGCCAAAACCGGTAACAGTGTCGGCGAGCTGATGGGATTGGGCGAAATCAGGGCTGCGGCAGTTCATACAAGCAACTACAACCTGCTGCTATATGATTCCAAACAGCACTATTTGAGTATTGCGGTCAAGCCGGATTGCAACCTGGACGGCGTTGAAGCTGAAATCAAGGCCGCATTTGTAGCGACAAAGTAGGGGAGCCGTTTCATGAAGGACATCCTGCAGCACATAAATAGCGTTGATGGGGTGATCGGCAGCGCACTCTTTAATCTCAAAGGGGACGTACTCGCTCACGCGTTCCCTGCACTGATTGATGCGGCTTCGCTCAAGAAGGCCGCTTCGCTGACCCAGGAGTGCTCTCACGGGCTTCAGATGGCGCAATCTCTTGACCTGCTTGATTTACGCTACTCGGATGGCCGTGTCCTCGTCAAGACGTTACCGGATGCAATGCTTTTTCTGCTCTGTGCCAATAGTATCAATATTCAGGTCCTGTCAATTACCCTTAACCTTGCCGTAAAAAAACTGGAAGCAAAGCTCACAAGCGAGCTTGCCGCGGCGACCCGGCAGCCTGCTGTTGAAGAGTCTGCACCGGATGACGGTTTGCTCCGGATGGGGATCAGCCATCTGGCCAATAAACAGGCCAGTGCCAGCTTTGATTCTCTCGGCATGGTTGCCATCAGTCAGCCAACTTCACAGTTGATTTCCGATTTTTATTCGACATCATTCAAAAAGCTGATCCTCACAAATGCCTCTGCCGGTACCAGTGGTACCTTCCCGGTCATGGTGATGAAAGACATGGATCAGCAGTACGACGGCACCGTGGTAGTCGGTCCCGGTATCGAGAAAAAACTAAAGGTAAATGCCGGTGACAAGGTCGAAGTCAGGATCGGGTAACGGGCACAAGATAAAACACAGGCGGGCGGGGAATGAGGCGACTTATTCCCCGTTTTTCGTATGCGCTTTCGGATGTGCTTTGTCGTAGACTTCCATCAGGCGGTCGATGCTGACGTGGGTATATTTCTGGGTGGTTGAGAGTGAGGCATGACCGAGCAGTTCCTGGATGGCGCGCAGGTCGGCCCCCCCTTCCAGCATGTGGGTGGCAAAGGTGTGCCGGAGGGTGTGCGGTGAGATGTTTTTAAATGCGGCGATCCGCTGGACATGGGCATCGACAATCCGTGCCACGCTCCGGCGGTTGATGCGTCCGCCGCGAGTGTTGAGAAAAAGCGCGCCCCGGGCCGAGCTGTCCCGCTCGTCAAGGTATTCCTGCACCGCTGCCAGAGCACGGCTGCCGACCGGAACGATGCGTTCTTTGCCCCCTTTGCCGGTTACCCGTACCATGCCCCCTGCCAGATCAAGCTCCCCGATATTCAAGCCGGTCAACTCGGATACACGCAGACCACTTGAGTAGAGCAATTCCAGGATGGCACGGTCGCGCAGGGCGTATTTCTGGTCATCGTCCGGAGCTTCCATCAAGGTGGTCGCCTGGTCGATATCGAGGTGAAACGGGAGCCGCTGCTCTTTTTTGGGTGTGGCGATCAGTTCGGCGGGATTTTTGACAACAGCGCCGCGCCGGAGCAGAAAGCGGAAGAACGAGCGGATGGCGGCCAGTTTGCGGCCGATGGAACTTTTTTTGGAGTTTTTTGCCAGACCGGCCAGATAGCGACGGAGGAGAAGGTGGTCAATATCCTGTGCAGAGACATCCTCTCCTTTATCACGCACGGCGAACGCCAGCAGTTGTGCCAGATCGCTTCGATAGGCCGCCAGAGTGTGTGGCGACACGTTGCGTTCGGTCTCAAGATAGGTTGCGAACAGTTCAATCTGGTGAACGAGCAAGGGATATTCCTTATGCTATTCAAAAGCGGGCAAACTGTTTTTCAGTTTCCAGCTCTTGCTCTCCTTCAGGTAAAGCCACTCTTGACGATGGGTCACGGTCTTGACCCTGGTGGAAGGGAGCATGAAATAGTCGAATTCTGCAACCACATCACCGGTGTTTTTTTCGGGTACATAGCGGGTGGAAAGAATGCGAAAATCCGTAATGGAGATGCCCTGCTTTTTGAGAACTTCAGCTTTTTGTAACGACACTTCCCGCAGATCTGTATCTGCATAGGTCATCACGGCATTTTCGAGTTCATGCCACCGCACCATCCGGTTGTAGGCTTTTACACTTCGATCTAGACTCTCGGTCAAGCTTGATTGGGTTGCGCAGGCGGCCAGCATCAGGCAGGATATACACAGAAGGCCCTTTATCACTCGCATCATCGGTTTTCCTTTTCGTGCTGCTGAATATGTGTAATCAGTTCTACTGCCAATTCATGCTTTCCGAAGGGGGGAATCAGGTAGTATCCACCCACTCTTCCGAAGGTTGCGTCGATAAACTCTCTGGCAATCGACAGTCCTTCCCGGACTCCCGCTTCCTTGTCGAGCCCTTTCATGCGCGCGCGAACGGCATCAGGTACGGATATCCCCGGAACCTCGTTGTTCAGATATTCGGCATTGCGTTCGCTGACCAGCGGCATGATGCCAGGCAGAAAAGGGATCGTGCAGTCGCGGGTTGCTTCCAGCGCGGCAAGGAGAATATCCGGGTCGTAGATCGGCTGGGTCTGGGCGAAGCGGGCGCCCTCTGCAATTTTCTTGCGCAGCCGTTCAGCCTGAACACCCATGTTTTTGGTGTTGGGATTAAAGGCCGCGCCGACCGTAAAGCCGGTTCCGGAACCGATAGGATTGCCGATGGCGTTGACTCCGCTGTTCATGTCACTGAGCAGTTTGATCAAGGTAAACGAGTGCAGGTCGAATACGGAAGATGCTCCGGCATGATCGCCCATCGTGGCCGGATCGCCGGTCACTGCGAGAATGGAGCGGATGCCGAGCAGGCTGGCGCCCATCAGGTCGGACTGCATGCCGATCAGGTTGCGGTCGCGCCCGGTGATATGTACGATGACTTCAATGCCAACTTCACGCTGGATGAGACTGCCCAGCGCTATGTTCCCCATGCGCGGGCGTGCCAGCGGATTCTCGGCAAGGTTGATGGCATCTGCCCCAGCCTCTTTAAGTCGCCTGCATCCGGCGATGATCTTGCTGCAATCCAGTCCCTTGGGCGGATCGAGCTCTACCGTAATGACGGTACGTTTCCCCCAGTTGTCCAGAAAAGAGGTGACAATCGGCTGAGCCTGAGCCGGTTCGGCTACGGAAATAACCGGAACCTTGCTCCGCACGGCGGGCGGTTTGCCGGACAACGTCCGGGCCAGTGCGGTAATGTGATCGGGGGTCGTGCCGCAGCACCCGCCGACAAGGTTTGCCCCGGCGGCTACCATCTCGGCGGCCATATCGGCAAAATATTCCGGGGTGGCACGGTAGATGTACCGGCCATCCAGATACTCCGGAAAACCGCTGTTGGCATAGGCACTGATCGGTTTGTCCGTTACCGCCGCCATCCGTTTGATAACCTTGAGCAGTTCCAGAGGCCCGGCACCGCAGTTTGCGCCGATTATATCGGCCCCGGCGGCTTCCATCGCCTGACAGAATTTCTCTACCGAACTGCCGTCGCTGCTTCTGCCCCCTTCCAGGAAAGCCAGGGAGGCACTTACCGGCAACCTGGTTTCGCGGGCAACCTTCACCGCAAGCTGTAACTGGTCGAGAGAAGAGAACGTCTCCAGCAGCAGGAAATCAACGCCCCCCTGCGCCAGTGCCCGGCATTGCACCCGGAAAGCATCCTCAATCTGTGTGTTACCGAGCACGTGTTCGCTGCCCTTAAGAGGGACCAGCGGGCCGACGGAACCGGCCACCAGCACGGTATCACCGGCTGCTTCACGGGCAATGCGGGCTCCGGCCAGATTGATCTCCTCAACCTTGTGTCCAAGCCCGATGGCAGATAACTTGGTACTGTTTGCGCCGAAGGTATTGGTCTCGATAACCTGCGCTCCGGCAGCGATGTATTCCCGAGTCAGTTCCGCAACCAGCTTTGGCCGGACCAGATTCAAGTGGTCGAAATTGCTGTCGAGGCTGACACCTTTGGCATAGAGCATGGTGCCGATGGCGCCGTCGCCAATCAGGACTTCACTCTGCAGACGCTTCAAGATACTGTTTTTGTTTTCCTTCATGCTGTTCCTATCTGCTGTTGCCCGAATGCTTCAGTTGGGGTATAAAGGGCAACTATTATTTTCAAAAGGAGCTTCGCGTGATACATACCCTTGTACAATGGCTGCTGGCTACCATCGGCGCCATGGGGTACCCCGGTATTCTACTGTTGATGGCCATGGAAAGCTCTATTATTCCGGTGCCGAGCGAGCTGGTCATGCCGCCGGCCGGATATCTGGTCTATCAGGGCAAAATGAACATGGCAATCGTTATCCTGTGCGGCACGGTCGGCAGCCTGATCGGTGCCTATATCAACTATTTTGTCTCCCACTATCTGGGGCGGCCGCTCATCATTAAATACGGCAAATATGTGCTGATCCCGCCGGATAAATTCGAACGGGTGGAGCGGTTCTTTCTTCAGCATGGCGAGATTTCAACCTTTATCGGGCGCCTTTTGCCGGTGATTCGCCATCTGATTTCAATCCCTGCCGGCGTGGCGGGAATGAATCACCTCAAATTCTCCCTCTACACCCTGCTGGGCGCCGGTATCTGGTGCACCATCCTGACGCTGATCGGTTATGCCATCGGCGAGAACCAGCAGTTGATCATGCAGTATTCGCACAAGGCGCTGGTGTGGGTTATTCTGTTCAGTGCCGCCCTGGTGGCGGTCTATATCTGGCGTCAGCGCACTCGCAGTAGTAAAGCCTAATTCCGCCGAGAAGGCAAAAGGAATTTAACGCATATATCCCGTTACCGGGTTGGAGGAAGTATCCATGCAGTTACATCGTATCGACCGTATCCAGTTTATTGAAGTAGATTTTCCCGGCTCGTCCTGCTCGACACAGGGCTTCACCACCCGCCATGAAGGCGTCTCCCGTCCCCCCTACAACTCGCTCAATCTGGGCCTGAATACCCAGGATCAGCAGGCCAATGTGGAGGGAAACCGGAGTCTGCTTGCCCGTGCCTTCGGAGTCAATCAGGAGGCTCTGGTGACGCCGCGCCAAGTTCATGGCAGCGATATTCTGGTGATTAACGAACCGAATGAGGATTTCAGCCATTTTCTTTCCGTCGAGGGGGATGCGGTCATCACCAACCAGCCGAATGTCATGATCGGCGTCTGTGTGGCGGACTGTGCTCCGATCCTGCTCTGTGACCCTGATAACAAAGTTATCGCTGTTGTCCATGCCGGCTGGAAAGGGACCGCTGCCAAGCTGGTTGCCAAAACCGTGGCCGGCATGCAGTCGGAATTCGGTTCCAAACCGGCCCGGCTTCACGCCGCAATCGGGCCCTGTATCCAGAAATGCTGCTACGAGGTTGATGAACCGGTCAAGAAAGCGTTTGCGCAGAGCGGTATTTCCTGGGATTTGTGCGCGGAACTGACGAGCCCGGGCAAATGGCAGCTTGACCTGGCCGCTGCCAATCGGGAACTGCTGCAACTGGCCGGATTGCCGTCGGATGCGATTCAGGTTTCCGACCAGTGTGTCTGTTGTCACAGCGAACAGTTCTTCTCGTATCGCCGTGACAAGGAAGAGTCAGGACGGCAGATGGGCTTTATCATGTTAAAAGGTTGAAGGATGAATTATGAAGGATGAAATGTTTAATTCATAATTCATCCTTCATTAATTCAACATTGGGGGTTAAACGTGCTCGCTAAAGTATTCAGCAGTGCCTTGATCGGAATTGATGCGCTTCTTGTCGATGTGGAAGTTGATCTGGCCCCCGGTCTGCCCGCTTTTGCCACGGTCGGCCTGCCGGACGGCGCGGTCAAGGAGAGTAAGGATCGCGTCAAGGCAGCGCTGAAGAACTCCGGCTACGATTTTCCTGCCCGCCGCATCACCGCCAATCTGGCCCCCGCCGATATCAAAAAAGAGGGGGCCGCCTACGATCTGCCGATTTCCATCGGTATCCTGACCGCCACCGGCGTCATCAAGGGAACGAAAGTTCACGACTATATCCTGCTGGGGGAGCTGTCTCTGGATGGCGGACTGAAGGCCATTCGCGGTGCCCTGTCAATGGCGGTTGCCGCCAAACGCGCCGGCCTGGCCGGCCTGATTCTTCCGGCGGAAAACGCACCCGAAGCGGCGGTTGTCGAAGGAATTGATGTTATCGGTGCGACGTCGCTCTCCCAGGTGGTCGAATTTCTGTGCGGACGCGAAATCATCGAGCCGTGCCGGGTTGACCTGCAGGCGCTCTTTTCCAGCAGCAGCGAGTATGGCGAGGATTTCAGCGAGGTCAAGGGGCAGGAACACGCCAAGCGTGCCCTGGAAGTAGCTGCCAGCGGGGGCCATAATATCTTGATGATAGGCCCCCCCGGCTCGGGCAAGACCATGATTGCCCGCCGCATTCCGACCATTCTTCCCCAGATGTCGTTTGACGAAGCCATAGAAACCACCAAGATTTTCAGTGTCAGCGGCATGCTGGAAAAAGAGCGGGCGCTGCTGGCGGTGCGCCCCTTCCGCTCTCCGCATCACACCATTTCCGATGTCGGCCTGATCGGCGGCGGCACGACTCCTAAGCCGGGTGAAGTTTCCCTTGCTCACAACGGCGTGCTGTTCTTGGACGAACTGCCAGAGTTCAAGAAAAACGTCCTCGAAGTCCTGCGCCAGCCGATTGAAGATGGCAAGGTTACCATCTCCCGCTCGCTCCTGTCTCTGACCTACCCGGCCCGGGTCATGCTGGTGGCGGCCATGAATCCCTGGAGATGTGTGAACCTTTCTCTACTGGCGCGAACGAAGGGATATAAAAGAAGACAAAATGAAGGGAATCCTCGCCGACATCAATCCTCTCGACAAGTTCTTTCACGACTTGCTGCTTAGCCTCATAACTCAACGAAGGCCACAGTGACGCCAGCGTAGTTGCTCTCTCGATTACATACGACTTGGCAATCTCATTTGTTTTGATGAAATCAATCTCTGCCTGCAGGCGGGGGATCTCCAGGGTAATGTTGTCAAGCCTGGTCTTAATCGGATCGTATCTTTCTTTGAACCCGTTTTGATCAAGTACCTGCTTACCGTACAAGTCGATCAAAACATCAACTTTCCCGTTTACTTCCTTCTGCTCTTTCTTCAGCAGTTCAAGTCTCTCCTGCTTTTCCACCAATTCTTTTTCCAGATCTTCGTTGGCACCAAGCTGTTCAGGTGCGACAACCACCTCCTTCAAGGCATTCTGGAAGTTCTCCTCGATGATGTCCTCGTTGATTCTCATCCCACATTTCTTGCAAGCATAACGCGGAATCTTCATCGACGGATATGGAGCAACGTACAATTTTTCTCCGCACTGGCATTTCAATATTCCTGAAAACAAAAACCTTCCAACCTTTGGAACCGATTTGAATGATGTGTATCGTCGAGCAGTCTCCTCAAAGATTTTATTCGCTGCGTCCCAGTCCTCTTCCGACACCAGCGGTTGCACGTTGGTATAAACCCAATCTGACTCCGGTTTCAGCACCCAATTCTTCTTGTTACCAAGACTCTTTGCGTAGTTGGCTCTGCGTATGCCCTTGTAGATTGTATCCGAGAGAAGCCGCTTGAGAGATGTCGGCCTGTAAACCTTCTTACTCCTTGAATAGAGCCCTTCATCTTTAAGTTGATTACAGGTGGTGAGCAGCTTGCCGGTTTCAAGGAATATTTGGTATGCCCTTTTGACGACTGGAGCTTCATCCGGATTGGGAACGATCTTTCCATCAACCCAGTGATAACCGAAGGCCCCCTTTCCACCAGTATTCTTTCCCAACTTTGCCCTGATAGGAATTGATGCTGCGACACGGGCAGAGATCTCCTCACGCTCCCACTGAGCCAATGCGCCGATAACGGTATAGAGGAGTCTGCCGGCAGGGGAGGACGTGTCAATGCTCTCTTCAAGGCTTACGAGTGCGGCATCGTGCTTTTGGAAATAGTCGGAGATTTCGAGGAGTTGTTTGGTGTTGCGGGCAAGGCGAGCAAGTTTTGAGAAGATTAGAGCCTGTATTCGACCAGCGGCTACGTCATCAAGCATTCTCTTGGCTTCAGGATTGTCAAGGACATCCTTGCCTGAAACGCCTGACAGGTCATACAGGTCTACTATGTTCCATCTCTTGAGTTCTGCATACATCCGAGCACGGGCTTCATGATTCTTTGGCGATTCTCCCCGCGCCTGGTCTTCTGTTGATACCCTTATCCATATCCCAACGTTCATCCCGTCATTCCTGTCTAAATCACCCCGCCGGCCCAAACCACCCTACCGACGATCTTGAGGTTTATGGCTTCTTCCCCGTGCAGAATCTCTGGTTCATAGAGCGTGTTATCACTTCGGATCACAACAGAGCCGTCATACTTCTTCTGAAGACGCTTCACAAGCAAGGCATCGTCGTATTGCACAACGTAAATAGCGCCATCTTCAACCTTCGACGTCCGGACATCGATCAAGATCAGATCGCCGTTGCTCAGGGTAGGCTCCATGCTATCGCCTTGAACTGAAATGAGTGCCAGAAAATCCCTGGGGATTCCCAACACATTTTTTACCCACTCCGTCTTGAAATACAAGTGATCTACAATCTGTTCGCTATGAATAATTGCACCTCCTCCAGCACTGGCCTTGACCTCGTAACGAGGAACTCGGACGTAGCCATCAGCCTCCGAGACAAGTCCATTGTCACGGCACACGGTCGGAAGAGAACTATCATCTGAGAAAATCCACTGCAAATTGATGTTATGCCTGATACACAATTTGATGATTTTATCGTACGGGACTGTTCCTCGCTTTTTCCAGGTTCCAAGCAGCCTGGGGTCGCTTTCTAGCGCTTTTGCGACATCCGTATCATTCTTCAGATCAAGGGCTTTTTTCAGCTTTTCGATGATAGTTTCGATCAAATTATCATCATTTTGAAGATTTTGGCTTGACATGGTTTTCATCCTTATGCAACAATAATCATCATGATGAGGAAAGCGCTTAAAATAAAGGTCCTGATGATGCAGAAAGGAATATCAGGATCACATATCGCTGAAAAAGCAGGGGTACATCGTACCGCGGTCTATCACGTAATCAGCGGCAGAGCCAAATCACAACGCCTGCAAAGGCTGATTGCCCAAGAATTAGGTTGGCCATTTGATGCACTTTGGGCCGACTGATGATATTTGCAAGCGGTTTATCGTCTATATGAAACAGACAAACGTCATTTACTCATCATTTATAGCATACGTATTTATTATTTTCATCAAAATGTTTAGTTAATCTTCTGTTTGTTGCGAGCAGCCCGTGAAAGTAACCATCGAATACAAAAAATCACCTGACCCTGAAGCCAGGTTTGATCGAGTGATGGATATTATCCGTCGGGACCTTGAGCGACAGGCCTTTGTGCGCGAAACCGAACATATCAGAGTTTCACCGGCACCACCTCCGCGATCCCGGGAGGTGGCCATTGCAACATAATAAACTCCAACACAGAGCAAGTTCAGTTAACGATAGAAGCGGCGTTGATTCGTTCGAACGCATTCTCGAAAGCCTCGCAGCAAGACCGAAGTATCTTCCAGAGTGGCCTGATACTCAAAGAGCAATGCCGAATGAAATCCTTCGTTCGGCACTTTTCAATTGCCGGAACCGTAATCAAGCTCGTCTCTTCATGAAGGACGCAGAAATAGCTGTGATTGGAGACGGCCAGGTAATTTATCGTGGAGAGGAACTGCGCCAGGATGATGAACTTGTCTGGTTGCACCTGATGCATCTGGCAAAGAAGACCCGTCTTGGCGATTGTATCGACTTCACCCCCTATTCCTTCATCAAAATGCTTGGCTGGCCAATCAAGGGCCAAAGCTACGACCGACTCCGCGTCTGTCTCAGCAGAATGCAGGCAACCGCGATCCGCTTCCAATCAAAACGCCTCGATAGCTTCATCAGTGTTTCTCTGATCCTCAAGTTCAGGTCCAGAAACGATAACAATGAAAACCTATCCCGATGGGAAGTATGGGTTGGCGAAGAAATGCGCCTTCTATTCGACGAAGAGTTCCTGACGAGGGTGAATTGGGAAACGAGACGATCACTCCCAGACGGCATTGCATCAAAACTCTTCGGTTACTGGTCGAGCCATCGGAAACCGTTCCCGGTAAAAACGGAGACTCTCATCAAACTGTGCGGTTCCGAGATGGAGTTGCGGCATTTTCGCATCGAATTGAGGAAGGCGCTCGACGTACTCGTCAAAGTGAGTTTCCTCGAATCCTGGGAGTTCAGAGAAGACCTGGTATCCGTCACGCGGAGGCATTGACCTATGACTTACAAGGTATTGACCTATGACCGGCCAACTACTGACTTTTGACCGACAAAGTATAGACCTTAGCCCTACAGGTACTGACTTTTGACCGGCAAACCTATTGACTTTAGACCTGCGGAACTATTGACCTTTGACCGACAGGCACATCGGAATTTCGCTAAACAGCACGAGATGTTACAGAGTTTTCCACAGCCCCCTAACCTTCTTTTAACCTTTTATAACCAATAAGGGCTGAAAAACCGCCAAGGAGGACCCCATGAACTGCCCAGTTCCAGATGACGCCGTGACAATCGTCATCACATATTTACGACAGCAAGGGCTCACCATCACCCAGGCAGGTGATGCATACCGCTTGGCTGAAGGACTGCCGAACGTCAATGTCGTTATCAAGGCATTCCATGAACAGGCCATCAGCATTGCTGAAGACGGAACCATTCATCTTTTTGGAATTTACCTTCCTTCTGGATGGGACACCGTAAGAATCAGGAGAAAGGTCGAAGATCATCTTCGGAAGATCTCCTCCACGGAGGAAATTATCCGTATCGCTTCATGCTTGGGAGTAAGACTTTCTGAAACTGGCAGGTGATCCAAGAACACCCGGTCTCCAGTCGTAGTACGACAACCTAATAGCACAGATTCAATCTGGCACGGCCGGGCACTTCAATGTGCTGGCAAAGCCGGTCTACGGAGAAA
>MGZJ01000044.1:0-24329 GCA_001802645.1 Geobacteraceae bacterium GWC2_53_11
TGATCACTCCGATCGCCATGGACGAAGGTCTTCGCTTCGCTATCCGCGAAGGTGGACGTACCGTTGGCGCTGGTGTAGTTGCTTCAATTATCGAATAGTAGATTCCAATTCAGATTAACGAAGGCAGATGCGTTATTCAATATCTGCTGATTTACTACAAAAGGAAGCACAATCATGAGAGATATCATCACACTTGGTTGCACAGAGTGCAAACAGAGAAACTACACAACCACAAAGAACAAAAAGACAACTCCAGGTAAACTTGAGTTCAGCAAGTACTGCCGTTTTTGCCGCAAGCACACTCCTCACAAGGAAACCAAGTAGTTTTTAAGGATTATCGCACGGTACAGGCCAGTAGCTCTAATTGGTAGAGCGCCGGTCTCCAAAACCGGATGTTGGGGGTTCGAATCCCTCCTGGCCTGCCATAATCCCTATGCCATCCCTGTGAAGAGAAACAAACCGCTTTCAAGAATAATCGGCGGTTCATATAACTGCCAGGAGCTATAGTGTGCAAAAAGTCACTGCTTTTTTTGAATCAGTAAAGCTTGAACTTGAAAAGGTCACGTGGCCAACGCGCAAAGAGACAATTGCAACAACAGGTGTTGTCATTGTTATTGTTGTGCTGATTTCATTCTATCTTGGTGCGTGTGATCTTGTTCTGGCCAAGCTGTTGCGTCTGATACTAGGATAAAGGGTTTAGCTATGTCCATGAAATGGTATGGAGTACATACATATTCAAGCTTTGAGAACAAGGTACGCCTGAATCTACTTGAAAGCATAAAGAATGAGAGTATGGAGGACTTCTTTGAAGAAATTCTCATCCCTTGCGAGACTGTTGTCGAGCTAAAAAAAGGTGAGAAGAAAACATCTTCACGCAAGTTTTTCCCGGGCTACATTCTGGTAAAAATGGAACTGACCGACGAAACATGGCACTTGGTGAAAGAAACCGCCAAGGTTACCGGCTTTGTTGGTGGCAACACCCCCTTCCCTATCGCAGATGAGGAAGTAGCTAAAATCACACGACGCATGGAAGAGGGCGCTGAGAAGCCGCGTCCGAAAGTGTTGTTTGAAGTTGGCGAAACGGTTCGCGTCGTGGATGGTCCGTTTCTCAACTTTTCAGGCGTTGTTGAGGATGTTAAGCCGGACAAAGGCAAGCTGCGGGTAACCGTTACCATTTTCGGTCGGGCAACACCGGTTGAGCTGGAATTCATGCAGGTCGAAAAAAACTAAATTACTTACATCAGTCATTCTTCAGTGAATGGCAGGCATACGCTGTATATAAAGGAGCACTTTTATGGCAAAGAAGATAACCGGATACATCAAATTACAGGTACCTGCAGGCAAGGCAAATCCTTCTCCTCCAATCGGACCTGCCCTCGGTCAGCATGGTGTTAACATCATGGAGTTCTGCAAGGCTTTCAATGCAAAAACGCAGGCAGACGAAGGGACCATTACTCCCGTTGTAATTACTGTGTACGCTGACAGATCATTTACATTTATCACCAAGACTCCCCCAGTCCCGGTGCTGATAAAGAAAGCTCTCGATCTCAAGAGCGGCTCCGCCGTGCCGAACAAAACAAAGGTCGGTAAGCTTACTAAAGCTCAGGTTGAAGAAATTGCCAAGAAAAAGATGCCTGACCTCAATGCGGCTTCGCTTGAAGCTGCCATGAGAACAGTTGAAGGTACTGCCCGCTCAATGGGCGTTGATATTGTTTAAACGACACACCAGTTATTAATCAAGATTCCCTAGAGAGGTTGTATCATGTCAAAAAGCGCAAAGAAACATTCTGAAGCAATGTCAAAAATTGACAGAAACAAGGTTTATCCACTTGGTACTGCCGTTGACGTTGTGAAACAGACCGCTTATGCAAAATTTGATGAGACTGTCGATGTCGCTGTAAAGTTAGGTGTCGACCCGCGTCACGCTGACCAGATGGTACGCGGTGCGGTTGTTCTCCCTAACGGGCTCGGTAAAAACGTCCGTGTTCTTGTCTTTGCAAAAGGCGAAAAAGAAAAAGAAGCCCTTGAAGCCGGTGCTGATTACGTAGGGGCTGATGATCTTGTTGCCAAGATTCAGGATGGCTGGTTTGATTTTGATACCGCCATTGCGACACCTGACATGATGGGTGTCGTCGGAAAAATCGGCAAACTGCTCGGACCTCGCGGACTTATGCCAAACCCGAAAGTCGGAACGGTTACGTTCGAAGTAGGCAAAGCTGTCAAGGAATCAAAAGCAGGTAAAGTTGAATTCCGTGTAGAAAAAGCCGGTATTATCCATGCTCCGGTTGGCAAGGTGTCTTTTGATGCTGAAATGCTCAAAGGAAATTTGCTTGCTCTCGTGGAAGCACTTCTCAAAGCTAAACCATCTGCTGCTAAAGGCACCTACATCAAGAAGATTTCCCTCTCCTCCACCATGGGAGCCGGTATCAATCTTGACATCAGTGACGTAACTGCTCAGATTTAATCCATAACTGTATTGTTTCAGCCAAAGTCAATGACAGCAGGCGCGTGCATCCGCGCTTAATCCGACTTCCGGACCTGCCGAGACTTGGGTAATCGCATTTTCCTTGCGTTTCCTGACTTTGGCCGGGGTTCCACCCCACATACCAAAAGAAAGGAGGAAGTCGCTTGAACAAAAACAGCAAACAAGAACTCGTCACCGAGATGCATGAGCGGCTGACACGCGCCAAGGCTGTTTTTCTCGCAGATTTTCGCGGGATGAACGTAGGGCAGGCCACCACGCTCAGAAATGAGCTGCGTGCTGCGTCAGTTGAGTACAAAGTATTTAAGAACACTTTGTTTGACCTGGCTGCCAAAGGCACTGACATGGAGTGCATCAGCCCGTTCCTTGCCGGTCCGACCGCCGTGGCTATCAGCTATGACGACCCTGCTAATGCAGCCAAAGTATTGAACAAATTTGCCAAAGATCCACAAGGCAAGTTCGTACTGAAAGCCGGCGTACTCAGTGGTAAACTGCTTGATCCCAAGCAGATCCAGGCACTGGCAGATCTGCCATCGCGTGAAGTTCTCATCGCCAAAATGCTCGGATCAATGCAGGCACCCGCCACCAACTTTGTTGGTGTACTCGCTGCCCTGCCTGGTTCGCTCGTACGCGTTCTGGACGCAATACGCGTACAGAAAGCAGCAAACTAACCGGTAACTAATTTTCGTATAACAAAAATCATATTCGGAGGATTCACCCAATGGCTATCACTAAAGAAGAAGTAATCGGCTTTATCGAAAAAATGACCGTTCTTGAACTTGCTGAACTCGTTAAGGAACTGGAAGAAAAGTTCGGCGTTTCTGCAGCTGCTCCTGTTGCTGTTGCTGCAGCTGCCGGCCCTGCTGTTGCTGAAGCTGCTGAAGAGCAGACTGAGTTTGATGTTATCCTGAAGGCTGCTGGCGCCAACAAAATCAACGTCATCAAAGTTGTTCGTGCTCTGACAAGCCTCGGACTGAAAGAAGCCAAGGATGTTGTTGACGGCGCTCCTGGCACAGTAAAAACAGGCGTTTCCAAAGCAGAAGCTGAAGATGCAGTTAAACAGCTCGTTGAAGCTGGCGCAGAAGCATCTATCAAATAGTACCCTGAATAGTTTTCTTTATCAGAGCCAAGGTCGCCCGGAGCGACCTTGGCTTGTGCTGTTTCGGCACGCTTTATTTGCCATACACTTCTGACATTCCAGCATGTTACACAAGCAATCTGGATCCAGTTAAGATACCCGCCAAAGGAGAAGCCATGGCTTATTCTATTGCCAATAATCACCTCTTGCGTAAAAACTTTGCCAAGATAAAGAACATAATCGAAATCCCCAACCTGATTGACATCCAGAAAGATTCATATCGACGTTTTCTGCAACAGGAAGTGTCAGCCGAATCTCGCGTAAATACCGGGCTTGAAGCGGTATTCCGCAGTGTTTTTCCGATCAAGGATTTTAGTGAAAGCGCTTCACTAGAGTACGTTTCGTACGCGCTTAACAAGCCTAAATATGACGTCGATGAATGCCATCAACGTGGTATGACATACGCGGCGCCTATGAAGGTCAAGGTACGCCTTGTCATCTGGGATGCCGGTAAAGATTCCGCAGTCAAGGCAATCAAGGACATCAAAGAGCAAGAGGTCTATTTTGGCGAAATCCCGCTGATGACCGACAACGGAACGTTTATCATCAACGGTACCGAGCGGGTAATCGTAAGTCAGCTTCACCGTTCGCCCGGTGTATTTTTCGATCACGACAAAGGCAAAACACACTCAAGCGGCAAGGTGCTCTACTCTGCCCGCGTGATTCCGTATCGCGGATCCTGGCTGGATTTTGAGTTTGATCATAAAGATATTCTGTACGTTCGTATCGACCGCCGCAGAAAAATGCCGGCAACAGTACTGCTGAAAGCCTTAGGCTATTCAGTTGAACAGCTCCTCAACTATTATTACAAGAGTGAAGAGATATTTATCGGTTCGGACTCAATCACCAAAAGCATTGAACCTGAACTGCTGACACTTCAGAAAGCCATTATTGATGTAACTGACCCCGCTAATGGGGAAGTTCTTGTCAAGGCAAACCGGAAATACACCAAATCCTCCATCAAGAAGATGCAGGAGCGGGGTATTAAAACCGTCCCGGCTGTTATTGAAGAGATTCTCGGACGCTTTGCATCGTCTGACATAGTTGACCCGACAACCGGCGAGATTATTGTTGAATGCAATGATGAGATTACCGTTGATCGCTTTGATGAAATCAAGGCTCGCGGGGTTGCCAGTTTCAAAGCCCTTTATATTGACAACCTGCATATTACATCTTCGTTCCGCGATACACTTCTTATTGATAAAATCAGTTCGAGCGACGAAGGCCTGATAGAGATTTACCGGCGTCTCCGTCCGGGCGATCCACCTACCCTTAAAAGTTCATTGGCACTCTTTGACAATCTGTTTTTCAATCCTGAGCGTTACGATCTTTCTGCCGTCGGCCGTCTTAAATTGAATTACAAATTAGGCCTCAAAGTATGGCAGGACTGCATGGTATTGAATGCACCGTGCATGCTCAGCAATGAAGATATAGCCAATTTTGAAGCATTTATAGCTAAATTGACTCACTCGAGTGACCCGTTCACTCAATATCTGATGATGAAACTGCCTTCAGACCTGGTGAAGACTCTCAAGAAAATTGAGCAGGGACAGTCGATTTCGGATAAACTGAGCGATCAGTTATTGCACGAACTGAATAATATCATTCGTGATAATGACTTTTTCCAGAAGGAACTGTTTGCGACATTCGGCTTGTCGAAAGCAACCATCAAACTTTCGGAAGCCATCGAACTGGGCGGTTTTGATGAAAATCGCAGGACAATTGAAACCCTGCGACGTAACCGGATGGTTTTTGAGGATCTGCTCAGTTCTGATATAAAAATTGCCGTTAAAAACGATATACTTGAGATCGTGCGCTATCTTATTGAACTCAAGAACGGCCGTGGCACTATCGACGATATCGACCATCTCGGCAATCGCCGTGTTCGTGCCGTTGGCGAACTTTTGGAAAACCAGTACCGCATCGGCCTGGTTCGCATGGAGCGGGCCATCAAGGAGCGCATGAGTCTGCAGGAAGTTGAAAACCTCATGCCGCACGACCTGATCAATTCCAAGCCTGTTTCGGCAGTTGTAAAGGAATTCTTCGGTTCATCGCAGCTGTCACAGTTCATGGACCAGACCAACCCGCTTTCCGAGGTTACTCACAAGCGTCGTCTGTCGGCACTTGGACCAGGCGGTCTTACCCGTGAACGTGCCGGCTTCGAAGTTCGCGACGTTCACCCCACTCACTACGGCCGTGTCTGTCCGATTGAGACACCTGAGGGTCCGAACATCGGCCTCATTGCCTCTTTGTCTACCTATGCACGTATCAACGACCACGGTTTTGTTGAAACACCGTACCGTATCGTTCAGGAAGGCAAAGTAACCAACGAAGTCCGTTTCTTCTCCGCTCTTGAAGAAGAAGGACATGCCATCGCCCAGGCAAATGCCGAGATGGATGAAGACGGACGCTTTATTAATGACTACAACTCGGCACGTAAGAGTGGCGAATTCATTCTCGTGCACCGCGACGAAATTGCCCTGATGGACGTTGCTCCGATACAGCTGGTGTCAGTGGCTGCGGCCTTGATTCCCTTCCTGGAAAACGACGACGCCAACCGCGCCCTGATGGGATCGAACATGCAGCGTCAGGCAGTTCCGTTGCTGCGTGCTGATTCCCCGCTGGTTGGTACCGGTATGGAACGCATCGTTGCACGCGATTCCGGCGTTTCAATCATCGCCCGTCATAATGGCGAAGTCGAGTCGGTTGACGCCGCACGTATTGTCGTCAAAATCGATGAAACAGAAATCGATGAAAACGGCACCGGTGTCGATATTTACAACCTGATCAAGTTTGCCCGTTCCAACCAGAACACCTGCATCAACAACAAGCCGGTGGTAAAAGTTGGCGACAAGGTCAAGCGCGGTGCCGTCATTGCCGACGGTCCGTCAACCGACATGGGTGAACTGGCCCTCGGCCAGAACATCGTCGTCGCGTTCATGCCGTGGGGCGGCTACAACTACGAGGACTCCATCCTCATCTCCGAGAAACTGATCAAGGATGACCGTTACACGTCGATTCACATTGAAGAATTCGAGTGCGTTGCCCGCGATACCAAGCTTGGCAAGGAAGAGATCACCTCCGACATCCCGAACCTTGGTGAAGAAACACTCAAGGATCTTGATGAATCAGGTATTATCCGCATCGGTGCTGAAGTCAAACCGGGTGACATTCTGGTTGGAAAAATCACCCCGAAAGGTGAGACACAGCTGTCACCGGAAGAAAAACTTCTTCGGGCCATTTTCGGCGAAAAAGCCGGCGATGTTCGCGACACCTCGCTGACTGTCCCCCCAGGTGTTGAGGGAACAGTTATCGGTGCCAAGATTTTCTCCCGTAAGGGCAATGACAAGGATTCCCGTACCGAGCTGATCGAAAAGGCTGAAGAAGACAAGCTGCGCAAGGATGAGCAGGATGAGATCCGTATTATCCGTGACTCTGCAATCGGCAAGCTGAAGCGTCTTCTGATCGGCAAAACACTTGCCGTTAAACTTGAAGACAGCAAAGGCAACCTGATTCTTGCCAAGGGTAAGCAGATTACTGAAGAATCCCTGCAGTCTCTGGCAAATTCAGCCTGGAGCACTATTTCAGTAAGTGACGATAATGAAACAGACGACAAAGTGCACCAGATTCTCGAAACTCTGAATCGCCAGATTGACCTGATTAACAATGTATTTGAAGACAAGATTCAGAAGTTGAAGCGTGGCGATGATCTGCCTCCGGGCGTCATCAAAATGGTCAAAATATACATTTCCATTAAACGTAAACTGCAAGTCGGCGACAAGATGGCCGGTCGCCACGGTAACAAGGGTGTTGTTTCCCGTATTCTGCCGGAAGAAGACATGCCGTATATGGAAGACGGACGTCCGGTCGAAATCGTTCTCAACCCGCTTGGCGTACCTTCACGTATGAACGTCGGCCAGATTCTGGAAACACATCTGGGATGGGCCGCAAAGGGTATCGGCTGGAAGATAGAGGATATGCTCGAAAAACATACCTCTGAAGATAACCTGAAGGCGTATCTGAAAGATGTGTATGGAGAAGTCGGTTCCTTTATTGACGGCCTTGACCGCGAGGAACTCCTTAAAGTCGCCCGTCGTCTGCAACGCGGTGTAGCCATGGCATCACCTGTTTTTGAAGGTGCCAGCGAGGCCCAGATCAAGTCAATGCTCGGCAAAGCCGGGTGGCCGACATCCGGTCAGGTCACGCTGTTTGATGGCCGTACCGGCGAACCGTTCGACAACAAGGTCACCGTCGGCGTCATGTACGTACTAAAACTGCACCATCTTGTTGACGATAAGATCCATGCCCGTTCCATTGGACCATACAGTCTCGTAACCCAGCAACCACTTGGCGGTAAAGCACAGTTCGGTGGTCAGCGACTCGGGGAGATGGAAGTGTGGGCTATGGAAGCATACGGTGCGTCTCATGCCCTTCAGGAATTCCTGACGGTCAAGTCGGACGATGTTTCCGGCCGTACCCGCATGTATGAAGCGATCGTCAAAGGCAAGCATACGCTGGAGCCGGGCTTACCGGAGTCCTTCAATGTTCTCATCAAGGAACTTCAGTCGCTCTGCCTGGATGTTGATCTGCTCGAAGGCGAAGAAGAACAATAACGATTTTCTGGCCCTGGTCTGTTAGATCAGACATGCGGCTTACGACAAACGGAGGAGAGTATCGTGGAAGATTATTTCAGCTTTTTTGATAAACCAAAAGATCCACTCCACTTTTCAGCTATACGCATATCGATTTCATCTCCCGATAAGATTCGGGAGCGTTCTCACGGTGAAGTAAAAAAGCCTGAGACTATCAACTATCGTACATTCAAGCCGGAGCGTGACGGTCTTTTCTGTGCCAAAATATTTGGACCGACAAAAGATTACGAGTGCAATTGCGGTAAATACAAGCGGATGAAACATCGCGGCATTATTTGTGAAAAATGCGGCGTTGAAGTCATCCCCTCAAAAGTAAGACGTGAGCGCCTGGGTCACATCGATCTGGCAACTCCCGTTGCCCATATCTGGTTTTTAAAATCGTTGCCTTCACGTATCGGCAACCTGCTTGATATCACGCTGAAAGACCTGGAAAAAGTACTGTACTTTGAAGGGTTCGTTATCAGTGATCCAAAGAATACTCCGCTGCAGTTTTGCGAAGTAATGTCTGAAGACAAGTATATCAAGATGCAGCAGGAATACGGCAGTGACGCATTCAACGGCGGGATGGGCGCAGAAGCGATCCGTGAATGCCTGCGTGCCCTTAACCTTGAAGAACTGGCCGTAACGCTTCGTTCCGAGATGGTTGAGTCCACCAGCGAAGCCAAACGGAAGAAAACTGCCAAACGACTCAAAGTTGTTGAAGCGTTCCGTCATTCCGGCAACAAGCCGGAGTGGATGATCCTTGAGTGCATTCCGGTTCTCCCCCCCGAGTTGCGCCCCTTGGTGCCGCTTGACGGTGGCCGTTTTGCCACGTCCGACCTGAACGATCTATATCGTCGCGTTATCAACCGTAACAATCGCTTGAAGCGCCTGTGCGAACTGCAGGCACCTGAAGTTATCATTCGCAACGAGAAGCGCATGCTTCAGGAAGCGGTTGATGCTCTCTTTGACAACGGTCGCCGCGGCCGTGCCATTGCCGGTCCGAACAAACGGCCACTCAAGTCTCTCTCAGACATGTTGAAAGGTAAATCCGGCCGTTTCCGTCAGAACCTGCTCGGAAAGCGTGTTGACTACTCTGGCCGTTCCGTTATTGTTGTCGGCCCGGAACTGAGACTGCATCAGTGCGGTCTGCCGAAAAAAATGGCGTTGGAACTGTTCAAACCATTTATCTATAACAAGCTGGAAGAGCGCGGTTTTGTCACCACCATCAAGAGCGCGAAGAAGATGGTTGAGAAAGAGCGCCCGGAAGTATGGGATGTTCTCGAAGAGGTCATCAAAGAGCACCCCGTCATGCTGAACCGTGCCCCGACTCTGCACCGTCTCGGTATCCAGGCATTTGAGCCGGTACTGATCGAAGGCAAGGCTATTCAGCTGCACCCGCTGGTCTGTACCGCATTCAACGCCGACTTCGACGGTGACCAGATGGCGGTCCATCTACCCCTTTCAATTGAGAGCCAGGTAGAAGCCCGTGTACTGATGATGTCAACCAACAACATCCTCTCCCCTGCCAACGGCAAGCCGATTATCGTGCCGTCACAGGATATGGTTCTGGGCGCGTACTACATGACGCGTGACAGAATCAACGCCAAGGGGGAGTACTATCGTCCTACTGACGAAGAACTTGCCAATGGAGTATGCGGTTCCGGTTGTTTTGCTTCTCCGGAAGAGGTCAGAATCGCTTTTGACGCCGGGGCAATCGACATGCAGGCGAAGATCAAAGTTCGTATGAAAAACTTTGTCAGCGACGAAAAAGCCACCTTGGTTGATACAACCGCAGGACGCATCCTGCTGCGCGATGTACTTCCCGCAGCCGTACCGTTTTCGACTATCAACAAAGTTATGACCAAGAAAGAGCTGTCGAACCTTGTTGATACCTGTTACCGCCTGTCCGACAGCAAGGAAACCGTTCTTTTGGCAGACCGCCTCAAGGAAATCGGCTTCAAATACGCAAACCTGGCAGGTATCTCTATCTGTCTCGATGATATGGTTATCCCTGAAGGAAAACCGGCCATCATTGAAAAAGCACACGAAGAGGTTACCGAGATTCAGAACCAGTATACCGAAGGTCTTATTACCGACGGCGAACGCTACAACAAAGTTATCGATATCTGGGCAAAGGCAACTGAAGAGATTGCCGGCGAAATGCTTGACAACCTCTCGAAAGAGATCGTCACCGCACGTGACGGCAGCAAGATCGAGACGTCTTCATTCAATGCCATCCATATGATGGCTGACTCCGGTGCCCGAGGTTCCGCCCAGCAGATCCGTCAGCTGGCTGGTATGCGTGGTTTGATGGCCAAGCCTTCCGGCGAAATCATCGAGACTCCGATTACTGCGAATTTCCGGGAAGGTCTGACGGTTCTTCAGTACTTCATCTCAACCCACGGCGCCCGTAAAGGTCTTGCCGATACGGCTCTCAAAACGGCGAACTCCGGTTACCTGACTCGCCGTCTGGTTGACGTTGCCCAGGACGCAATCATCACAGAAACCGATTGCGGAACATTGGACGGTCTGATCGTTTCCTCCCTGACTGAAGGGGGCGAAATTATCGAACCGATCGGCGACCGTATCCTCGGTCGTGTTGCCCTTGATGATATTCACGATCCTCTTACCGATGAAGTTCTGGTCGAGATGAATCAGGAAATTGACGAATATCTGGTTAAACGTGTTGAAGATGCCGGCATCGAGAAGGTCAAGATCCGCTCCGTGCTTACCTGCCAGAGCAAACGCGGCATCTGCGCTAAATGCTACGGCCGCGACCTCGCACGAGGCCACAGCGTCAACATGGGTGAAGCTGTCGGCGTTATCGCCGCTCAGTCTATCGGTGAGCCGGGTACACAGCTGACCATGCGTACCTTCCACATCGGTGGTACTGCTTCCCGTCATGCAGAGCAGACATCACTGGAAGCCCGTGCCGACGGTGTGATCAAGTACATTAACGTCAATACCGTAGTCAACAATGAAGGTCACCACATCGTTATGAACCGTAACGGTGAGATTGCCGTCATTGATGAAACCGGTCGTGAACGTGAAAAATATACCGTTGTCTATGGTGCAAAGATCAAGATTGCTCCCGGTGAAGCGGTCAAACAGGGCGCCACGCTTGCCGAGTGGGACCCCTACACCATGCCGATCCTTACAGAGGTTGCCGGCCGGGTCAAATTCGCCGATATTCTTGAAGGTGTCACAATGGAAGAGCAGCTGGATGATGTTACCGGCCTCTCCCGTAAAGTTATCATTGAAACAAAAGACACCGACAAACGTCCACGAATTGCAATTAAAGACGCAACCGGAGAAGGCGGCGGAACTATCGGACGATACTTCTTGCCAGCCGGGGCAAATATTTCCGTTACCGATGACACCGTTATCAGTGCCGGTGATATTATCGCCAAGATTCCGCGCGAAACAACAAAGACCAAGGATATTACCGGTGGTCTGCCGCGTGTTGCCGAGCTGTTTGAAGCACGTAAACCGAAGGATTTCGCCGTTATTACCGAGATCGATGGCCGCGTATCATACGGCAAGGACGCCAAAGGCAAACGTAAAGTCATTGTTACTCCGGAGCTGGGCGAGCCGAAGGAATATTTGATTCCGAAAGGTAAGCACATCAGCGTTCACGAAGGCGACCATGTTCGCGCCGGCGAGCCGCTCATGGATGGTTCTTCCAATCCGCATGATATTCTGCGCGTGCTTGGTGTCAAAGAACTTGCCAAGTATCTGGTTGACGAGGTTCAAGAGGTTTATCGTCTCCAGGGTGTTAAGATCAACGATAAGCACATCGAAGTTATCGTTCGTCAAATGCTGCGGCGTGTACGCATCAAGGATACCGGCGACACGAATCTGCTGGTAGATGACCAGATTGAGCGCTGGGTGTTTGAGCAGGAAAATGAGAAGGCTTTCCGTGATGGAAAGCGCTCGGCAGTTGCCGAACCGTTGTTGCTTGGTATTACCAAGGCATCGCTTTCTACCGAGTCTTTCATTTCAGCAGCTTCTTTCCAGGAAACTACGAAAGTATTGACCCAGGCAGCTATTGAAGGAAAGATCGACCATCTGCGCGGCCTCAAAGAGAATGTTATCATGGGTCGTCTGATACCGGCAGGTACCGGTATCGCTCGCTACCGTAATTTGCGGTTGCAGGCCGAGTCTCTTGCTCCGAAGGAAACTTCTGCAAAAGAGACTGGAAATGATGACGTTGCGGATGACTTGGAAGCAGCATAACGAGATCTGCTATTATACAATGTAACGTAACGGCCGGAAGATACTCTTCCGGCCGTTTTTTTATCCAGGCCTTACTTACCCCCTGCCCTTCAGTCTTTTCCAGCTGCTACCAGCCAATTCAACAAGACCATTCATGGTACGGGTATAGAATCGAGTGACTGGTATGCTGTTGACCAGTAGCGAACCGTTCTGACTTTCAATAGAAACAGGATCACCGCTAACGCATGAAGATATCTGGGAGTAATACTCACCGGAAATTCCGAACAGGAACTTATAGGTTGAGCCTTCACAGCGACATGCAACGATCAGTATCACTACCTCGGGGGTACCGGTTTTATGATGGCAGCGAACCGTGGCGGAAACAAAAGAACCGGTAACTACAGGATCTGTAGCCAGAAGGGAGTCGAGAGTAACACCTTTGGGCTTCATCGTACCAAGGGAAGGAAGTCCCCACGGTTTGAACGGATCATGAGGGCGTGAAGTAAAATGTTCGCTTCGCTCCAGCAATGTCACCACATTATTATTGATCGGCCCGCCGATGGAATGCGAGAGCCCGGCTGCAAAGCCACGATTCCGGATCATCTGGTGATTTTCAACGATCTGGATCATACCGGTTGCTCCAAGAGGATGTCCCCTCCCCTTCAGGCCTCCGGTAAGATTAGTCGGAAAGGCCCCATGTTCGCCAGTCAGCTCGTCATCAAGAAGAGCATCCATCAAGCGGTTCCGGCTGACAATACCCAGGTCTACCATGTTTATTGGTCCAAATCCGTTAAACGGGTCGTGCATATTGACATGCAGCTTTCCGGCAAGTGACCGGATATCTTTAATACCTGCCATGCCGTAGGCGTAACCCGCGGCGATGACGGTTGCCGGAAACGAATGAAAATAGTTGCGGTCAGCGATCGTTGGAATATCGGTAGCACTCCCGACGCCGCTCACTCGCACATCCTGAGGGTGGGCAGTCAGTATTACCGCTGCTACCCCGTCGGACATGGGACAGAAGTCGTGATAGCGCAACGGGTACCAGTACTTATAGTTTCTGCCATCTGTAATTTGCTCGTAATAATCCTTCAACTCAATCTGCATGTTCAAATGGGCATTCGGGTTTCGGGCAGCAAAACGCTGGCTGCGTTGCGTCAGGAGTGCCGAATAGGCCGTCCACTCTTCATCTGAAAGCCCGAGACGCTCCTTTAATGCCCGGGCTACCAATCCGCCGCATGCCGGCATGGTCAAGCCGAATTCAGCCTCATCACGATCGATTACCCCGGCAATAATACGGGTGGATTCAAGTGTCGAAGCATCGCTCATCTTCTGGACACCAAGAGCTAGAACTGCATCATATCTTCCTGATGCAATTTCCAGATAAGCACTCTCAAATGCTGAAGCGCCCGAAGAAGAGGCCGTATCGACAAGCACTGAACGGGCACCGGAAATACCAAGAATGCCGGCAATTTTCGCAGCAGTATTATCGACCCCGGAAAATGCCGCCGGGTTCTGGCTCCCCACAATGACCGCCTCAATATCTTTTCTCCGCACCGGACTATCTTTAAATACCTCACCGCTAAGTTCCGACAATTCGAGAAAAGAAAGTTTTTGCTTCTCTTTTCCGTTATACCGCCCGACCGGAGCCATCCATGAAGCAGCTACATATACGGGACGCGGTGTAAAAGTGTTTTCCATTGCTTCACCTCTGCCGTTTCGTAATTTGCCTATCTTCTGTTCGATGATATCACGGTTGCGTTAGAAACCACACCCACCACCATTTTTCTGATGATATTTCTGGTGATAAGCTTCTGCCTCCCAAAAAACTGTTGCAGGAACGATTTGAGTAACAATCGCCTTACGAAATACGTGACGGTTTTCCAGTTCATCCCGAGATGCACAAGCAACTTCACGTTGCTCTTCGCTGTGATAGAAGATTGCCGAACGGTACTGATCGCCGATATCCGGCCCCTGTCTGTTAACCTGGGTAGGATCATGGCAGTCCCAGAACACTTTGAGCAGATCGGCATAGCTGATTTGAAGCGGATCAAAGGTAATCTCAACCGCCTCGGCATGCCCGGTATCGTGACTGCAGACATCCCGATAAGTCGGATTATCAGTGCGCCCTCCGCAGTATCCGACCCGGGTTGATATAACTCCGGGTAGTGACAGAAAAGCATCCTCAACACCCCAAAAACAGCCGGCGGCAAAAGTGGCAAGTTCGATCAAGGTCCCTCCAAATGAATTAAGATGTCGTTACAGCCAGAAGTCGGGAATAAGTATCTAATCATGCAGAAACAAAAAAGGGCCCCGAAGGGCCCCGTTAAAAACTACATCAGCTTTTCCATCTCTTCTTCCGAGATGTCAAAGTTTGCATAGACGTTTTGAACATCGTCGTTGTCTTCAAGCTTGTCCATCAGTTTGAGCATGCTTTCAGCCTGTTTCCCTTCAAGCTTGACCTGGGTCTGGGGCACCATGGTTATCTCGGCGTTCGTATGTTTGAACCCCTTGGCAGCCAACGCTTCACGCACCTCAATGAACGTTGCCGGCTCTGACGTCACTTCAAAGCAATCATCCTGCTCGGCAACATCTTCAGCACCGGCTTCGAGCGCAGCTTCGAACAGCTGATCAAAATCAACCGACTTGTCATAACCGATCAAACCCTTTTTATTGAAAATCCAGGCGACACATCCGGCTTCACCCATATTGCCGTTACTCTTGGAGAATATGCTGCGGATATCAGATACAGAGCGATTCCGGTTGTCAGTCAAGACTTCAACCAGAACAGCTGCTCCACCCGGACCGTACCCTTCATAGACGATTTCCTCGTAGGTTACGCCCTCCATTCCACCGGCACCCTTCTTGATAGCCCTCTCGATGTTATCTTTCGGCATATTCTCGGCCTTGGCTTTATCGACCGCTGTTCTTAGACGGGGGTTTGCCGCCGGGTCGCCACCACCAAGTTTTGCAGCTACAGAGATTTCCTTGATTATCTTGGTAAACACTTTACCGCGCTTTGCATCAGCAGCGCCCTTTTTGTGTTTAATCGTGCTCCACTTATTATGACCCGACATCGTTCCTGCTCCTTTGGAAAAGAATGTTAAACGAGTTTTTTAATTGCCTAAAAAAGCGAGAAACATTACCATGTAAAATCTTACCTGTCCAGAGAGTTTTTTCTAAAAAAGGATATGCGTCTATATGATCAGAATCAATAACCCGTCTATATTATTACTAGTTTCATTACTGTTGACTGTGTTACTGAGTTCCTGTGCCACAACTCACCAGAACTCTTCCAGCGACGGACTTCCGATCCTTTCTCAGGATGAGCTCATCCGCCCTTATATTAAACTGGGAAGGATTCAAGTAACACGAGAGGTCTACGGATCCGACTATTCATTAACACCTGACATTAAAGCCTGGGGAATAGCAGCTGTCCGGCAGGAAGCTGAAAAATTAGGAGCTGATGCGGTAACACTTGCGGAAGTTACCGGACGCACAACGACCACCGGAATTATTCCGTCAACCGAATATCGAGCGACCGGTTTTGCGATAAAATTCAAATAGAAAAAATAGATGTTGACACATTAGCTGTTTTTTCGCTATAAAGTTCACTTCATTGATTGACGGCGCGTTATCCAAGAGGCTAGGAGCCGGTCTGCAAAACCGTTAACGTCGGTTCGAATCCGACACGCGCCTCCACTAAAAACACGAAATGCAAAAGGCCATGCTAACAAGCATGGCCTTTTTAATTTACGACGAACTCTCCTTTGTCAAGAAGCCGCCCTTACTATTTTGCGTTTTCATCCAGAAAATAGTTCAAAAGCACAACAATGTCCCGAATTTCCTTTTTATTCATATCTGAATTCGGCTTCCGCAGCATTTTTATACCGTAGGCTTTTACCGCCTGCTTATTAAACGGCTGACCAGTTATCGGCGCTCTCCCTGTTTGAATTGCGATTACGGTACGCTCCATAGTATGACATTTGATGCATTTGGCCTGCATAAGAGTTAAAGAGGGTTTGTACATATCAGAAATCCCATCTGCGCTGAAATTCATTTTAGCGCCTCGCCCCGTTACCTTCACTCGCGCGTCAGCAATCGAAATACTTAACAATGTCATGAGCAATGTCAGCGTTACATACTTTTTCATAGATGCTCCTTAGTACGATATCAATGATTTCAAAGAAAACTAAAAATGGTAGTTGCTATCGCAAGACCGAAAAACTTTAAAAACTGAAAGTGGCGCCAAGCGTTCCAATTCTGTTATCAATATAAGTATTACCGGAGGTTTTATAGGAAATGCCGTATTCATGTTTGTATTCGGCAACAATTTTCACATTTTCAATTGGAGAATAGGAAAAAGTTGGTATATAGCGGCGAAGAATGCTGACACCGTCATCCTGGTACTCAAAACGAAGCGAGCCCAAGAGGTTCTGCAGAATAGCGTAATCACCTTCAATTGCAGCAACATAGGTTTTTGCCTCAGGTTGGGCATATGTCAATGCCGGATTATCATCATTTCCCATAACTCCTGACAGTTTCAACCTGAATAACTTGTAAAGCAGATCAACATCCAGGCCGGCACGATAGTAATTATTCTGTTGAACGAGCACATTCGTAATGGTGTTGGGCGTACCATTCGTCCCCACATAGCCATAACCGCCAACAGTAAGGGTTAGATAATCAAGTATGCTTTCTTCCTTGTTCAGGTCAATTTCCGGCTCATTAGCAGCATAATCAGCCCCACCGATTTTCACAGAAGTGTGCACATACCATTCCTTGGTATTCTGATTCTTCCGGTTAACGACCCCCCCCGCCATGAAAAGACGGTTAGCAAATATCATATTCGCCTCAATCGCATCCTGCGGTTGTTCAAGCTTAAAGTCAGACACGCCAACCTTATAAGCATATGTTGCATACGAATTAGTGGTGGAGAGCTTATTGTTTGATTTCCAAAGTCCCAACTTGGGCTGAAAGCGACCAACCTTGATATTGATGGGCGTATCGAGAACATGCCGTACTATCAGGAACAGCTCTCCAATATCTTCTTTAGCAGTTAAATTTGTTGGAGTTTGCGACGTGTTGGTTATGGTTGAAGTATTTTCCGTGTATAATAAATAAGTACCAAAAAAACCGGCCTTTTCCTTGAAATGGCCTCCCGCGTTCAGTTTCAGCGTTCTGGTTGAAAGGTCATAATCATTGGGCTGCGTGCTTACCGGACTACGATCAACAGTACCGTGAATAGAAGCTGTAAAAGAAATCGGCAATTGCTCTGGCACTCCGGAAAGAGCTACCCCCTCGGACTTTGGCTCTGCCGCAACAGAAGCCTGACCACCTTCCGATTCAGTTTTTTGTGCAGTCACAGGAACTGCTGCCGCAACAGGAGCATCAGCCGAGACCATCATCCCCGCTTTCAGTTTATTCAACAGATCAGTATCGCCATCACCCTTAACAGCTGCGTCGGCAACAGAAGCGGGAGCAGACTTTGCCTCGACGGCAACCGGCGCGGGCTTCGGTTTTTCCGCAGACTTCTTCTTGCCCTTGCCAAAGTAAACATAGCCGTTTTTCAGGAAAGCTTCGCCATACTCATTCAGCTCAGGAAATATTGTATGACAGGTACTACACTCAACATTATTGGCACGTGTAAATGCGGGAATCGCATAGGAAGTGCCGGATGTAGCCAACATGATAAAACTCGCAACAATCAGAACCAAGACCACGGTAATCAGATTTTTTTTATTCATGAGTGTTTCCTCTACCTATCAAGATGGTTGTATGTTTCGTAACGCGCAATAAACATTTACGGTTTAGGCCGGTGATCCGTTCCAAGATTAGCGGTTCTGCATATGTAATAGCCAGCCCACTTGAGCTCATTGGCAGTTAACACATCTGAATATCTAAAGGTATCATTTACTCCTGCGATTCCGGCTCCACCGTAAGTATTGAGACTGTTAGCATGATTGGTTGTATCCGGGTCGCACACGCTCTTGTTGAGTTTGGCATCATCCAGCCAATCCATGGAATCAAATATGAGCCGTTTGATATACCTTCTGTTATGAACAAAGGCTCCCGTATCGTAATAAAGCATATAGAAGTTATAGGCTGCCCCCATCGTGTAAGCAGCGGTTCGAAGCTGATATTTCTGTCCCGTAAGCGGATCCGCAAACTCTGCTCCTGGAAGGAAATAGTTTTGAAGTGCAGAATCTGTATTTGATGGAGTTACATTAGTACGCAGCCACGGCTGGAGCCTTATTTTACCATCGGTATTACTGCCGTACCAATTTGATGGAGTACCTGGGCGGCCTTCACTGTCAATCCAAACCCTGTTATTGGTAGTACTGGTGTTTGTAGGATTCAGCGGATTTGCACTATCAGCCGCAGTAGGAAGCCTTGAGTCGACCGCAAATGCCAGCAATCGGGCAAATGCCTTTGCAGTCGCCTTGAACTCCTGTTTTTGAAGTTCAAGCATGTTGATAGTTGTACCACTCAACGTATCAAGTCCCGTAACATCCCACTCCATTACTCCAGCAGCATCGGTGTGACAAACAGCACAGGACTTACTGGTTACTCCGGTAATGGGATCTGACGGAGTAGCCCCGTTGCGATACGTCGAGCTTGCGGAACGATTTACCGGAAGGAACGTGTGCGAAGTGCCGTCATTCCCCTTGGCATTCATATGGCAACCGATACAGGGGCCATAGCCGCGAGAATCTGACGCCATCCCCTTGGAACCTTCGGGTAAACGAAGGGGATTGGTCGCGGTAGTGCCGATAATATCGTGTGTAAAGGTCACATTGTTGTAGTTCTGCAGCTTGGCAGAACCGCTGCTGTAAAATTCAAAACCGGTACCGACAGCATTACCGTTCTTATCCAGCGGACGGAACACAAGCTCTGCCGCCCCCCTGAAGTGATTCGTTATCCTGCCTGCCTTGTCTAATTCAAGGCCACGTATGTCCGCCATTTTGACATCCAGGCCGGTCATACGTCCTGAATGACACACTACGCAGATATTTGAAGCTCCGACATCCGGAAACGTGAGACCGAATCCGCGGATGGCACCGCCCACCGGATTGCCGCCTGAAATCGGGGCGGGGCCACCTTTCATGGCAACTGATGCCGACTTGGATGACGAAAAATTATAATAGGTTGTAACTTGAGGAACTGAGCGCAGGTTATAACCATATGCACTCCCGGCGCCGTTGTCGTGGCAGGCATTACAGTTGGTCAGTTCCTTGCTCTTGTCGGTGGAAAGTTTGCTTCTGAAGCCCGAGGGACCAGATGGATAGTCATCCATACGGAATGGTTTACCTGTTTTCGGGTCGTTGGCTCCAAATGGACTTACGTCACTGAAGCCTGAGTCAACATAGTTAATAAAACCGGTCGTGGTGTGACAGCGGACACATACCTGGTACTTGCCGTTCGTGCCGTCGCTCAGTGCCTGTGATGCCTTCAGCTCAAAAGAACCAGCTGTTTTAAAGTCAAAGTCATCACGCGTAGCGGTTCGAAAATCATTAAATCCGGTCACCGTGCCATGACCGCTCGTTGCCCAATCCTTGAGATGATTCCTGGCCGTCGTCGTATCATGAGGATTATGGCATTTCCGGCAATTCTTTTCATATTGGGAGGAGACATAGCTGCCAGGATAATTTACGGAGGTGTTGTTATTGAAATGCGCCACACGGGTACCGGATGTCGGAAAGAGTCCGGTCCATCGCCCATGGCACTTATTACATTTGCTGTCACGATCAGGGTTATTACTAACATGCGTCGTTGCTCCGACCGGAGTCCCGCCATGGCACAGATTACACCCGGTTGGATGCCCGGCTTCAGGCTCATGACAGTCTGCACACCCCGCCCCATTGAATGTGCTGTGGTGAGAAAGCTTCCATTCATCGACAATCAGCTTACCGGTCACCGGATTAACGGCACCCTGATGACAATCAATGCAGGCTTGAGACTGTTCATTTTTTGAACTGCTCTGACCGACAACCGTTCTTTCCCCGCAACCGAAAAGAGATAACAGAAGTACTACCGATGCCACGTATAACGCTAACCTTATTGGAAACAGCATAATAGCTCCCTCAAAAACTCGACAAGTCGGAATATTTCTATTTCAATAGCTTATACATATAGGTAAACGTAGCACCAACAGATACGCCGGACAGCAAACCCGCATAGCGACTAACTTCCTGAGAGAACTGAACTCGTCCCATGTACTCATCAATATTTGACACCTCATCCGTCATGAGAGCAATGATGTTCTGCCAATCCTTATCCCATTGGAATATCTGAAGGTAGAGATAGGAACCTTTCCAGATAAAAATACAGACAAAAACGATGCCGAAGGCGATAAAACCTTTTGAAATATCCGAGTCTTTGATAACACTATAAATTTTACGGATAAGCTCAAGATTCATGACCGACAGGAACACCCAGATTGAGTTTTCAATCATCGAAATATTTCGAATGGTGTTAGGGCTTGGAGTTGGATTTATGTACAGAAAGACGGCAGAAGCGATGAGAACAGCCAGAGTTGACAAGTACACGACAATTTTGTTACCGGATATTTCAAATGTACGGCAGAATACGTAATATTCAAGAAAACCATGGCTGATCGTCATAATTGCAACCGTACCGATAATATAATGATACGCCTCCAAAATCGGGTAGCTTTCAGCCAACGGATTCAACTGATAGGCTTGGGCAAGAAAAATCAAAAAGAATCCGATCGAAATACTTGTCCATACTCGGGCATTTCCAATACTGAAGTAAAAACTGATCGCTCCCGCCAACCCCCAGAAAAGCACCTGGACCAGGTTGAACGGATTCATTTGGGTCAGTAATTCAATAAAACTTTCCATTATATCCTCCAGTGCGTAGCGATAAAATTAAAATTCCGATTTTGCGATAGAAATTGTAGACGACAGCTTTTCCATCATCAGTTTGATATTTGTGCCGCTGACAAGAAGCTTTGCCGCACGCTCAATGCCCTTCATGAACTTTTCGGCGCCATCAGCATCAATCAGACAGGCATTACCGCCATTATCTGAAATTTCCTTATCAACAATACCGCGGCCTACTTTGCCAACATACTCTCCAACGATTGACTTTACATGTTCTTCCAGCTCGGCCAGCTTTTGCGACACAGCCTTTTTATCGCGTTCCTGCCGTTCAAGATTCGTCCTGTCAATTTCCGACTTGTGTTGAGCGACGCTCGTGTCCCATATTTTTTGGATATTGGTGACTTCAAGAAGATTTGTCCCCATCAGCTCATCAGCACTTTGGGTAGAGAACAGGTCGATCTTGGCGCCCGGCAAACCGGCTATCTTTTGTGATTCGGATGAAGACGTTTCTATGTCACTCGATCCGTCGTGAAAGAACCCAAGCGGATTACCGTCCTTATAAAAAATCATGGCTGAATGTTCATCTGTATAGATGCGCAGACAGCCATTCATTTGGTCCTCTTTGACTTTCTCAAGCAGCGTCTTGATGTCAATCAGCTTTAACTCCTGGGCCTTGTAGAGCGTTTCGCCTTCCAGGAGAGCATGGATACACATGGTCAGGTCCTTGGATAGCTTATACACGTTCAAGGCGCCGCTTCCAGTCGTCACCATCAACTCTGCCAGCGCAGAAAGCGCTGCAAAACCGGATTCTCTCTTGCCGTTTTGCCCTTCAACAAGCACACTTACCAGCTTACCTGCTTCAAAAACAAGGAGGGCAGTGTTGGCCTGAAAGACAAAACTTGCATATCCGGTAAAAGCGCCATTGCTTAGCTTTGTTAATACATCCGGAAGCTTCAGTTTCGAAACTGCCAGATTTTCAAATAACGGGTTGCCCTTTGGAAGAAGGAACATCTGAACCTCCTGAAATAACTCATTCTCACATCGGCCAAGAAACTAATGTAAATTACCTGTCATGTCAAATATTTACTATTGGATACGGCCTGAACAAGCTACCACAGAACATTACCCAAAAAAATGTGCAGGCAAATAACCGTAGTAATTATCAGAAGTTCCGTGTTTTTGCGGCCTTGTCCAAAAATAGCCGATTACATAAAATACTACAACCCACTAATATATATAACAAAAGGCACGGAGTGCAGTTTCAGCCTGATCCCGTGCCTTTTGTAAGACAAATATAATTACAATTTACATGCCATGCATGTTTAAATTTATATCGTTTGAGCATCCACAACTGCAATTGCAGCCATATTCACAATATCGTCAACGCTATCGCCACGCTGTAATACGTGAACCGGCTTGTTCATGCCCATCAGAATCGGACCGATTGCCTCGGCACCTCCAAGGTGGTGCAACAACTTGTAGCAGATATTTCCGGAATTCAGGTCAGGGAAGATCAGAATATTGGCGTTTGTTTTCAGCTTTGAGAACGTAAATCCTTCCAGAAGCTCAGGCACAACGGCGGTATCAGCCTGCATCTCACCGTCAATAATAAGATCAGGGGCTCTCTCTTTTACTATTTCAACAGCCTGCCGGACTTTCTTCGCCTGTGGATGGTTAACGGAACCAAAGTTTGAAAATGAGAGCATGGCAACCCGGGGTTCAATATCAAGCATGCGAACCTTTTCGGCGGCAAGAATCGCTGTCTCTGCCAGTTCCTCAGCGGTCGGATCGATCGTAACGGTTGTATCAGCAAGGAAATAGACGTCTTTTTTGAACACCATCATATACAGGCCGTGAACGCTGGAAAGCCCTTTCTGCTTGCCGACAACTTCCAATGCAGGACGGATTGTTTCAGGGTAATGTGTATCAATCCCCCCCAGCAACGCATCTGCATCCCCCGTTCGCACCATCATAGAGCCGAAATGGGTACGTGATTTGCGGCGCAGAATTCGCTGGGATTCTGACAGGGTAAGGCCTTTGCGTTGACGCAGCTTATAGAGTTCGGCCGCATAATGGTCGGTCAGCTCAGATTCATTTGGATCAATAACGGGAACATCCAGCTCGATATGCAAATCCGCCATTTTTTGTTCGATCTTCTTTTTGTCCCCGATAAGGATAGGTTTTGCAATCCCCTCCTCTACAAGCTCCTTTGCTGCCCTGATGATTTTTTCGTTATCACCTTCAGGGAACACGATCGTTTTCGGATCACTCTTGGCCTTGTTAATGACCATGCGCATGATCTCTTTTGACTTGCCTTGAGAAAATTCAAGATGCTCAACATATTTAGCCATGTCTTCAATTGGCTGGCGGGCAACGCCACTCTCCATAGCCGCCTTGGCAATGGCAGGTGCGACATGCAACAGGACGCGCGGATCAAACGGCTTGGGAATAATATAGTTGGGGCCGAAAACAAACTTCTGATTTCCGTACGCTTTGCACACCGAGTCGGGACATTCCTCGCGGGCCAATTGTGCCAGGGCTTTGACGGCTGCCAGCTTCATCTCTTCGTTGATGCAGGTGGCGCGGCAATCAAGGGCTCCACGGAAAATAAAGGGGAAACCAAGAACATTGTTTACCTGGTTGGGATAGTCGGAACGTCCCGTGGCAATCATGACATCGCTCCGCGCTGCCCGGGCGTCTTCCGGGGTAATTTCCGGGTCAGGATTGGCCATGGCAAAGATAACAGGATGCGGCGCCATGCTGGCAACCATCTCTTTGGTAAACGCTCCTTTAACAGAGAGACCGAACAGAACGTCGGCTCCGGCAGCGGCTTCCTCCAGCGTACGGAAATGGGTATCAGCAGCAAAGAGCTCCTTGTACGGATTCATCCCTTCGACACGCCCTTTGTAGATAACCCCTTTCGTATCACACATGATCATATTGTTCGGCTTGACTCCCAGAGCGATGGCGAGTTTTGCGCATGAGTTGGCAGCAGCACCCGCTCCATTGACGAC
>MGZJ01000044.1:24338-27654 GCA_001802645.1 Geobacteraceae bacterium GWC2_53_11
ATGAAATAATTGCTGTTCCATGCTGATCGTCGTGAAAGACAGGAATGTTCATGGTTTTCTTGAGGGTTTCTTCAATATAAAAGCACTCAGGTGCTTTTATATCTTCGAGATTGATACCGCCGAACGTCGGCTCAAGCAGCTGGCAGGCTTTGATGATCTCATCCGGGTCTTCCGTATCGAGCTCAATATCAAACACATCGATATCGGCAAACCGCTTGAACAGGATTCCCTTACCTTCCATAACCGGCTTTCCGGCCAGAGCTCCGAGATTGCCGAGCCCGAGCACGGCAGTGCCGTTGGAGACAACCGCAATCAGATTACCCTTGGCTGTATATTTATATGCGTCCTCAGGATTTTTCTGAATTGCAAGACAAGGTTCGGCAACTCCCGGTGAATAGGCCAGAGAAAGATCTTCAGCTGTCTGGCACGGTTTAGTGGAAACGACCTCAATCTTGCCTTTACGTCCTGTTGAGTGATATTCTAGGGAATCCTTAAACTTTGCCATTTTTCATTCTCCATTTTTTAGTTTAGTTAAAAAACAAGTGGGCTTTTTTGAAACTTTACGCTTCAACTTTTACTAAAAGTGAAAAACAATAGACTTCTTGAAATACTCTTGTCAAGCAGTTAATCATATGTTTGAAAAATCAACCGGCCATAACATCAGGCATATTCCTTGCTTTCCGTTATTCACGCACCCCGCCAGGCTAAAGCAGTAATACGGTGTTTCTTACAGGGAATTCATTATGACACACCTGCCAAAAGTATTCATGCAATGCCTATTGTTTTTCCTTGCCTTGTCAGCAGGCATACCCGCCGCAAGCGCCATAGCCGACACCGTATACAGCATTAATAATAACGGGACCGTCAGCATAATTGACACCGCAAATGATTCGGTTTCAACCCCCATCACCCTGCCGACCGGCTCCAAGCCAACCGCGCTTTGCCTGAATCCGGTAACTCAGTACGCCTACACCCTGAATACCGGCGATAATTCCGTCTCGATAATTGATACTACGAATCTAGCAGTAGTCAACACCATATACGACCCCAGATTCACTGAATTGTCAGCAATCGCATGCAATCCCACGGGAACGTCCGTACTGATCGGCAACAACGACAGTGGAGGCTTATCGTCACGCATCCTGCATTTTGATACATCCTCAAATACCCTGAGCGACCTCTCCACAACTATCGGCAACAATCCAACCGGCATCGTTTTTAACAGGAACGGATCAAAAGCATATATCCTGAGTCAAGGCGTGCCTTCACTTTCGGAACTTGATACTTCAACAAAACAGATAACCAATACCTTGGCGCTCTCTGAACCAGAAGCCCCGTATGCCCTTGCAATACATACGCTCGACAAATTCCTTTACGTGGTAAATATTTTCGGAAACTCTGTCAGCATTATTGACCCTGCCACAATGGTGTTACTTAAAGCGGCGCCAGTCGGAAGCTTTCCCTATTCAGTAGCGGTCAGCAACACAACTAACAGACTATACGTACCTAACTACACAGCGGGTGGGAGCGTTTCTCTGCTTGACCCGGAATCAGCACTTGCCATTGCTTCATTCCCGGGCGACGCCTCCGGTGCTCTCATCGAACGCAATGATGGGCAACGAGTCTATTTAGCGACCATGTTTGACGAAATCAGCTCGTACGACACCAGCGATTATGCGGCAACACCCCGCCAGATTCTGCTGCCTGCCGGAAGTTCACCAAGAGGTTTGGCAACCCTGCTCGGAGTCCGTCACAACCTAAACCTGAACATCACCGGCACCGGCATCGGTAATGTGGAATGGCCGTTTGCCAAAGAATACACATCAGCAGCGCCGGTAACATCCAGCATCGGAGCGCCGGACGGAATTGGAGTAACCGTCCATGCTTCCGCCGACAGCTGTTCTACGGTGACATGGGCTGGATGCGACACCCTCTCCGGAGGAGGAACCCGATCAGCGTTTTGTTCCGTTTTTCCCTTTGCAGTCGATAAAACAATCAACGCGGAATTCATCCGTAATCCTTCCCACAACGTAACCATAACGGTTCCAGGAGGAAACGGAACCATCACCTGCCCGGCACAAGTTTGCGAAGGCGGTTCCGCCATATGCTCAATCACAACTGCTCCCGGCTATACATTGACATCGTTAACGGACAACGGTGTCAGCATTATCGGCAATGTTACCGGAGGAGCTGTATTTCAGATTCAGGATATTGTGACAGACCACTCGGTTCAAGCCGAATTCACTGTCAACTCTTTCACGGTTACCCCATCTGCTGATGCAAATGGAAGTATTTCTCCGGATACGGCTCAAGCCGTTGCCTACAACAATCCGGTTACGTTCACCCTCACCCCTAATCCGGGGTATTCGCTTATTGCCATAAAAGGCTGTGGAATAGGCGAGCTATCACCCGGCAGAGACAGCTATACAACAGCACCGATCACTGGAGACTGTACCGTTTCGGCATCATATACTCCCGGCACCTTTATCGTCTCGTCACAAACACCCAATGGCGGCGGGTCTGTTTCCTGCGCACCAACTTCCGTACTTTTGGGAGGATCTGTGACCTGCACTATTATCCCTAATGCCGGTTACCACCTGAACACGTTGAATGACACCGGCTCACCCGCGACATTTTCAGTCAGTGCAAATTCCTACACGATTGCCAACATCTCAACGGACCATGATGTTGTGGCGTTTTTTGTCAACAGCGCTCCAACGGCAAACAACCTGAACGTAACCACACCCGAGAATCAGGCTCGCACACTTATCCTTTCCGGCAGCGATCCCGAGGGGAGCAACCTTACATTTTCTGTAGCCACATCCCCGAATCACGGAATACTGAGCGGCACCGCTCCGAATCTAAACTACACGCCGACTACCGGTTTTGTAGGCACAGACAGCTTCACCTTTACGGTCAACGACGGATCAAACACTTCATCTGCTGCGACCATAGCAATTATTGTTACCCAGATTCAAAAAACAGTCGAGTTCGCATCAGACGGAAACGGCACACTAACCGGCACCATTGCACAAACAGTCAATTGGAGCGGAGTCACTACCCCGATCATCGCCACGGCAAATCCCGGCTACCACTTTATCAACTGGACCGGCACCGGCGGTTTTGCCACTACCACCAGCAACCCGCTGATCATAGCCAACGTGACAGCCAACATGGTTATCACCGCCAACTTCGCCAACAGTGCTCCCTCTGCCACGACACAGAGCGTCAGCACCCCGGAAAACCAGGCAACCGCCATTATTCTGACTGGCACCGACCCTGAAGCGAGTAGCCTGAGCTATACCGTCGCCACGTT
>MGZJ01000045.1:0-526 GCA_001802645.1 Geobacteraceae bacterium GWC2_53_11
CACCTCGTTCGTTGTTGGCGCTGTCGGCATTGTTATCGGCATCTCTGCCGAGAAGCAGAACGTTGCCCACCTGGTTGCCCTGGCATTCGCCGTGGCTTCCTCCGGCAACCTGCCGGTTGTCTTCCTGACACTCTTCTGGCGCAAATTCAACACAGCCGGTGTTATCTCCGGTCTGGTTGTCGGTACCATCGCTTCCATCGGCCTGGTTATGGTTTCCCCTAACATGACCTACCCGAAAGTTGTTGCCGCCGGTGCCCAGAAGGTTATCACCGCCATGGAGAAGAAGCAGGCTGCTCTGCCTCCGGGCGGCATGTTGAGTGAGCTTGATGCCAAGGCTCTGGTTACTGCCAAGGCTGACTTTGAAAAGAACAAAGACGGCAAATCCATCATGGGTCTTGAGAAGCCAATTCTGAAACTCAAGAACCCCGGTATCATCTCGATCCCGCTCGGCTTCATCGCTGCGATCCTCGGAACGCTGCTGTTCCCGAACAAGCGGTCCGAAGAGATGTTTGACGAACTGTACGTT
>MGZJ01000045.1:550-14454 GCA_001802645.1 Geobacteraceae bacterium GWC2_53_11
GCCAAGGCTGTCGATCACTGATGCTGTAAAATTTGTTGAGGTATGATAAAAGGGGATGGCTCAGGCCATCCCCTTTTTTTACTTTGTGAGGACTACTTGGAATCGGTTTCAGTTGCCACATCAACAGGGTATGAATATTCACAACTGCGCCGGGATGTAATCAAACTGCTTGAGCCGTTAGGCGGCATCTCCACATTCATTAGCAAGGGAGACAAGGTTTTGCTCAAGCCTAACATGCTGGCAGCCAAGGAGCCGGATCTGGCAGTCACCACCCATCCAGCTCTGGTACAAGTGGTTGCCGGACTTGTTATGGAAGCGGGGGGGATTGTATCAATCGGCGACAGTCCCGGTTACGGGAATTACCAGCGAGTTGCCGGGAAGTGCGGCATCAGCAGCGCAGCGCGCAACAGCGGGGCCACACTGATCGAATTCAATGAAGCAATTGAACTGAAAGGGAGCGGCACTTTTCGTTCAATTCATCTGGCTCGTTCATATTATGAGGCAGATAAAATTATCAATCTTCCAAAACTGAAGACCCATGAAATGATGACAATGACCTGTGCGGTTAAAAACCTGTTCGGAGCGGTTATCGGTGCGGAAAAAGCTGCTTGGCATCTAAAGGCGGGAAGGTCGAGGGAGCTATTTGCTCAGTTACTTCTGGAAATTTACCAACTTAAAAAACCGGCGCTGAATATTGTTGATGCCGTTTACGCCATGGAGGGAAACGGCCCAGGCAGCGGCGATCCGATCAAACTGGGGCTGCTGTTGGCTGGGGAAAATCCTGTTGCCGTTGATCTGATTGCGGGCAGACTGGCTGGAATACCTGCTAATCTGCTTCATATAGAGCGTAAGGCTGTTGAGTTAAGACTTCCGGGAGCGTTGCGAGAACACATCGCACTATGCGGAATACCGGTAGAGATGCTGCCTGCCGTACGCTTTAAACTTCCTGCCGGGCTTGATGTACAGTTCGGGCTGCCCTCAATCCTTGTAAAAGCGCTGAAAGCTCATCTCACGTCGTTCCCTGAAGCTGATAAAAACAAATGCATTGCATGTGGTGTCTGCCGCGACGCATGTCCACCTGCGGCAATCACAATACAAAACAGCGCGCTGTCCATTGACAATGCGCGCTGTATTCGTTGCTGGTGCTGCCGTGAGCTCTGTCCTTACAATGCCATGTCAACAAAAAGGGGGCTGTTACTCAGAACTCTGGATCAGCTCTCCAAGATAACAAACCGTTAAGACTCTTCGTCTTCAGCTCCAAGAGGAATTTCACGGTATGCACGTTCCTCTTCAACCCGCTTGGTCTGCGCCTGAAGTTTTTCAAGATCGGATTTGCATTTGACGCAGTGGCGGGTGAACGGCATTGCTTTAAGCCTTCCAAGAGGAATATCCTCATCGCACTCCTCACAGATACCGTACTCACCTTCATCAATTCGCAATAATGCCTCATCAATACTATGAATCTTTTCACGCTCCCGGTCGCCAAGCAGTAAACCGAGTTCACGATCGCGCTCAGAAGATGCCTGGTCGTAAATATCACCTCCCGGCTCGATTGCAGCAACCGCTTCGGTACCGTTCTTGACCGACTTCCGGATCTCGCGCAATGTGTCTTCTTTCAGCTTTTCAAGAATTACCCTGATCTCATGCCATTTTTGATCCTGCCCTGCCGCTGACGTTACAGAAGGAGATTGCTCCGGCAGGCTATTTTCTTTCGGAGACGATTCCGGCGCTGGATTCTCAGCCGGCTTGACACTGCTTTTCTGCTTGGGCTGGGGGGCAGCGGCTGCAGGCTCAGATTTCGTCTTCGGCACAGATTTAACCGGTTTAGCCGCCTGTACCGGAGTGGGCTCCTGAGGAATGGCGCTTGTCTTTACTTTGGCAACACTTTTTTTCTCAGGTACTGACACGGCTGCGGCTGGTGCGGCTTTAGCTTTTTTCGGTGCCGTTTCTTTAATTACTTTGTCTTTTGTTGCCATAAGGTATCATCTCCGCTTGCTGGGTAAATGTAGCGTAGCCTTGAAAAAGGCGGCAAACTATTGCAAAAAACAGCAGGTTTGTCAAGTTATGCGTACAGAGCATAATCCCGCCCCCTCATGGTAAAAACAAAAGCCCTCCAGATCGGAACGATTGGAAGGCTTGGCACAGACGCTCATGGTGCAATCGGCAGCTAATAATTCAACGAAAAGCCTCCGTAGACAAATGCTCCGCCGTGCTTGATATCATATGAACTGAATTTCCCCTGATTCACGAAAACGTATTTACAATCAAGAAGCAGCGAAAGTCCGTTTGACGTTGGGACTTCAATGCCGGCATTTGCATGGTACCCGAGACTGAACTCTGAATGATCAGCAGGCATCTCTGTCAGGCCGCCTGCCATCTTATAATAGACACCGGCACCTCCACCGGCAAACACATCAATCATTGGCAGGGGAAGTATGGCGCGGGCCGAGATCGTAAGCGGCAGCGCAGACAGAAAGCCGCTAGCTCCTTGTTCAGCCCGGTAATATCCAATTGCAGCATCGACAACAGCATAAGGAACCGGTTTGACCGAGTACACCAGATCAATTCCGGTTCCGGGATCGAATGCCTTTGAAGCAGGAAAGTAACCGCCCGCCTTCAGTTGAGCCGACTGATGTTGCAGTTCTAAAGCGTGCGCAGAAACAATGCTGAACATATGCAACAGAACAACACATAGTACTGCTACAAATCTGTGGTATATCATCAGGCGCCTCTCAATAAAAGACCACACCGGTGCTGTGTGTACACGTCCGGTGTGGTCTGAAATTGCGCAAAAGCAGAATTCCTTATTTAACTAGTACGAACTCAGCACGTCTGTTTTTTGCCCAAGCGGCTTCATCACTACCGACAACGGCCGGCTTTTCTTTGCCATAACTGATGATGGAAAGACTATCACCCTTAACGCCGAGGGTAGTCAAATATTTCTGAACAGAGATGGCACGGCGCTCACCAAGTGCCAGGTTGTATTCTGCAGACCCACGCTCATCGCAGTGGCCCTCTATCTTAATCTTTGCACCGGCAAGTGATTTCAGGATAGTCTCAGCATTTTTTGACAGGACATCGCGGGCATCCTGGCGAAGGTCGGATTTGTCAAAATCAAAATAAACAGTTTCGAAATTAATTTCAGCGGCGGGAGCTGCAGGCTGAGCTTCAGCAGGCTTGGCTACTTTATTAGATACGGCCTCTTCTTTAACGCTTTCAGCAGGTCTCGTCTGTTCTGCCGGTTTCACCGTTTCAACGGGTTGAACCGGTTTGGCAGGCTCAACAACCTTCTCAGCCACAGGCGCTGCAGCAGCCGGAACTGACGCCGTGTCCTTTTTTACAGCTTCACTGTTACTTGCGCAGCCACCGGCAAGCAATGCGACCATACTGACGACCGCTAGTAATGCTACCATACTTTTCTTCATAGCAAGCTCCTGTCCTGAATAAAATGAGGCGTAATGCCTTTAAAATCGAGTGTGAGGCAATTATACATAACAGCGTTAGTATTGCAACCGGTAATGTAAAATTATTCCGCCGGAAACCATCACTGCAAGGACCAGGACGGTTGAAAATACACACCCTTACCCTGAGTCATATTTGTCTGCCCCGTACCGTCTGCGCGCATGACATACACTCCGTTGCCGCTGCTCCGCTTTGAACTGAAACAGATGAAACGGCCATCGGCAGACCAGGACGGATTTTCGTTATTACCTTCCGTCGTTAGCTGAGTATCGGAAGAACCATCCGTGGCAATGGTAAAGATATTGAAGCCGCCATCTGTCATTCTTGAGTATGCTATTTTATCACCTTTGGGGGACCAGCGCGGATTGACGTTGTAATTGCCCGTTGTTGTAAGCCTTCTGACATTGCCTCCATCAGCATTCATGATAAATATCTGCGGTTTCCCCAGACGATCCGACACAAACGCAAGCTGCTTACCATCAGGCGACCAGGTGGGATAGAGATCGAGGGCAGGATTAACGGTCAGGCGTACCGGGTGGCTACCATCTTTTTCCAGGGTATAAATCTCGGCATCGCCATCCTTGCTGAGCGACAGCGCTATTTTAGAGCCATCAGGTGACCAGCTGCCGGTAATGTTTAGTCCCTTGCGGCTGGAAACAGCAACTTCTGCCGGGTGCGTCAGAGAGCGACGGTAGAGATCCGGATTGCCATGCTTGTAAGAGGTAAAAATTATCTCACGTCCATCAGGAGAATAATCAGGATTAAGGTTAATCGAACCGTTTTTCGTCAGGTTGGCTGGATTATACCCATCCCAATCCATGATATATATTTCCTTATTGCCCGTTTGGGTCGATACATACGCAATCCTGGTAGTAAAGGCACCTTTTTCGCCGGTAATAACCCGCAGGATCTCGTCGGAAAACGAGTGGCTGAAACGCCGCAGTTCCTTGGCGGTCCCAAGATAACGCTTTGAAGTAAGCAGCTTGCGATTGATAACATCAAAAAGGCGGAATTCAATCGTCAACCGACCGTCTTTCAGGCTGAATTCACCGCTGACCAGCAAATCGGACCCGGTGCGCAGCCATGGGGCAAAGTCGATATCGAGCAGCGAGAGTGCCCTTGGATTTGGGAGTTGTGAACGAACCTCAGCTGTTATGACACCTGACATGTTCATGTCATAGGCGATAACATCAGAAGCAAGCTTGGCTGCTGCAACAGTAGCCGGAGATCCCAGTTGGTGTGGAGGATCAATAGCAAGCCGCAACTGACGGTTACCGGAAGCGGTAACTTCGATATAACCGGGCTGAGCATGCAACATGGCGGGAGTCACAACTAAAAGCAGCACAAGGAGAACTATTTTCATAACATATCCGGATGTATTATCGTGAGGTACCGTTGGTTATTCCCTTTGGCTTGAAGATAAAGCCGTTTTCAAAAGTGGTACGAGTTGGAGGTGCAATAAATTTTTCGCTGGCCAGATCAATGGCTCTTCTGACTGCCAGTTCAAAAGCCGAATCGCCACTGCTGCGTTCAATTTTCATCCGTATCAGCCGCCCTTCCGCCGATATGGTAAGCCGCACGGCAACTTCAGGCTTCTGGGTCGTATAGTAACTCGTCAATTTCAATGCATCTTCAAGCCGTGATTTGATGAAATCAGCATAGCTGCTCCCGGCTTCCGTACCGGCAGCAGAGGGAATACCTGCTTTTGTACTGCCCGTGTTTTTCTTTTTGCTGCTCAGGCGTTTCAGTCTTTCTTCGTACTGCTGAGCTTCTGCTTTTCCCTCCAGCTTTGCCAGCCGTTCAGCAAAGGCAGATTCAGTCTCAACCGATTCAACGGGAGAAACAGACTTGATAGTTTTTGTTCCACTTTTCGGAGCATTTTTAGCTGAAGCGGGCACAGGGAGAACCGGTACAGGTGCGGGAGTTGCGTCAGATTCGCTATTCTTTTGCACTGCGTCGCCTTGCTGTGGACTAACCACCGGCAGCGAAACAACATCCACATAGTACGTTTCCTGAATTGGCATCTGCAGAGGAAATAACTGACCCCACCAGGCAACCAATAAAAAAACCGCCATGTGAATGACGGCTGAAACAGTAAAACTGACACCAATACCGGTGTCAACCTGGGGAACACGAGAGTTCATTATTTCGCGGCCGGTTCCGTTACCATGCCAAGGCGTTCGATTCCGGCTCCCTTGATATCGGCCATGGTTCGCACAACTTCACCATAGGGCACTCCGGCGTCAGCCTTCAAAAACACCTCTTTTTTTGCACGGGTGACAAACATCGCCGTAAGGCGCTTTCGCAGGTCGCCGGCCGGGACCTCCTCTTTATCAACAAAAACCTTGCCGCTCTTGTCTACCGAGACGACAACCGACTCTTCAGCAGGGGCCATTGCCTTGGTATCGGCTTTGGGAAGATTAACCTGCACCCCCTGCTGCATCATCGGCGCAGTCACCATAAAAATTACCAGCAGCACCAGCATGACGTCCACCAGCGGAGTGACGTTGATCTCTGCCATGACGGCACGATTGTTATTCTGTCCTCCCATGGCCATGACTATTTCCCCGCGATGTTTCGCTGTACGATATTGAGAAATTCAGTTGAAAAACTGTCCATCTCATTAATCAGTACCCGGATCTTATGCTGGAAGTGATTGTAGGCCATAACAGCCGGTATTGCTGCAACCAGACCGATGGCCGTGGCAATCAGCGCCTCGGCAATACCCGGTGCGACAACCGCCAGGGAAGCAGAGCCGGTTTTGCCGATTCCTTCGAAAGCGGTCATAATCCCCCACACGGTTCCGAACAGACCGATAAAAGGAGAGGTAGAGCCGGTTGTGGCAAGAAAAGTCAGGTATTTTTCGAGACGGGTTATCTCGGAGTTCGTCGCACGGCGCAGAGCACGCGAGACGTTCTCGACGCCGCCAAGATCCGTACTGAGAGCGCTGCCATCGCTCTTGCCGTCGGATTCAACTACTTTTTTCAATTCACTGTACCCCTCGTTAAACAAAACCGTCAGTGGGGAGTTGGCAAACCGGTCAACCTGTGAAGCGATTGCATCAAAACGCTTGGACTTCCAGAAAAAGTCCATGAAGCGCTCGGATTCACTTTTTGCCCGCTGAACCTGAAAAAACTTGAACAGGATGATACCCCAGGAAACCACTGAGAAGGAGAGCAACAGCAAGAGAACAAGTTTTACGATAATACCGGCGCCGAGGATAATGGCCACGGATGATACCTCCGCATGGAAACTGTAAATGGAACTTCTAGGTTAAAACCTGAAAAACGTAGTACTTTCAAACAGTCAAGTCAAGACAAAACAGGCGTGTCACTCAACGGCTTTCCAGGTGAGCTGCAACGTGATCCAGGATTACCCCGGCCAATTGATTCTTCGACATCAACCCTGACTCACTACCGCTGCCGTCCCTGAAAAAGAACCGGGCTCGGTTCGTATCCACATTGAACCCCGCATCCGCCTGGGTGACGTCATTGGCAACGATCATATCAAGATTTTTCTCCTTCAGTTTCTTCGCAGCATTTTCGGCAAGCGCATCAGTCTCGGCAGCAAACCCGACGAGAAATGGACGAGTTTCCAAACTCCCGAGTCCGGCCAGAATATCAGGGTTTTTGACCAGTTCTATTACTGAGGACTCGCCCTTTTTCTTAATCTTTGTGCCACTTCTCGCCAGGGGACGATAGTCCGCCACTGCGGCCGCCTTGATAACAACATCACATTCAGCCGCACGCGCCATGACTTCACTCTGCATCTCAATAGCACTCGTTACATTGACCACGGAGACCCCCCCGGGAGCCGGCAAAGCGGTCGGACCGCTGATCAACAATACCCGGGCTCCCCTCCGCCGGGCTTCACATGCAAGGGCATACCCCATCTTGCCCGAAGAGTGGTTGCTGATATATCTGACCGGATCAATTTCTTCACGGGTTGGCCCGGCAGTCACCATAATAGTCCGCCCGGCCAGTTTTTTTTCAGTCAATGCCGAGATCGCACTTTCAAAGATGGCTTCCGGCGAGGCAAGCTTGCCCTCCCCCTCCCAACCACAGGCAAGAGTGCCGCTGACCGGAGCTTCAAACAGGTATCCGAGACGACGTAATTTCTGCTCGTTTTCCTGATACAAAGGATTGGTATACATATTTACGTTCATGGCGGGAGCAAACAGCACCGGGGCCTTGGTCGCCATGATCGTTGTCGTAAGCATGTCATCCGCTATTCCAGCGGCGACTTTACCGATTATATTGGCCGTAGCAGGAGCTACGACAAACAGATCCGCACGATCAGCAAGTGAGATATGTCCTATTTCCTGCTCTGATATCAGGTTGAACAGGTCGGTGTGAACAGGATTCATTGACAGTGTTTGAAAAGTGAGGGGCGCAACAAATTCCCGGGCAGCACGCGTCATGATCACATGGACATCCGCTCCCGACTTCGTCAGAAGCCGCAGCAATTCAACCGACTTGTAGGCAGCTATTCCACCGCAGATGCCCAGAATTATTTTTTTGCCTTTAAGCATAGATCAAGCCCGTCTCAAAAATAGGGATTACAGCTTTTTTCGTGTCCGATGGTCGTCTGTGGACCATGCCCCGGATAGGCAATGACATCATCCGGCAAGGTGAAAAGCTTGGTGCGAATCGAATTCAGCAACTGCTCGTGTGAACCGCCCGGAAGATCGGTACGTCCGATCGAGTCGGCAAAAAGGGTATCGCCGGTAATTACCTTCCGTTCCTTCTCGAAATACAGACAGCACCCTCCCAGAGTATGGCCGGGAGTATACAGCACTTTCAGCCGGCACGTGCCAAAATATATATCCATATCATCATTCAGGTACGCATCCGCTTCAGGTGAATTATCCCCTTGCAGGCCATACATGCGGGCGACTTCAGCAGATCGGCCTAACATCGGGGCGTCGGCCTGGTGAATCAGAAGTCGTGCTCCAAAGTCAGCCAACACCTGGCGATTCCCCCCGACGTGATCAAAGTGACCATGGGTATTGATGACGGTGTGGATTTTCAGATCATGCTGCCGCACCAAACCGGCAATCAGTTCCACATCCCCACCCGGGTCAACCACAATACCTTCGCGGCTCTCTTCGCAGGCAACAATATAACAGTTGACTGACAACGGACCGACAGCAATTGACTCAAAAATCATCGTGTTCTCCTGTTTCAATTAATTCCGGACAGAGTCTGAGAAATGGTTCCAGGGCAGTTCTCTGAGGGTTGACATACATTGAGGACATGCTACACTGATCGGCACCATCAAAGAGTATTTTGGAGAATGCGGATGAAAGCTGTTGTCGTAGAAACAGAAAACTGTATCAGTTGCGGGCTGTGCATTTCAACCTGTCCAACCGTTTTCAGATTTGACCATTCAGGCAGATCCGAATGTTTTGACCCGTCCGGAGCCCCTGAAGCCGACATTCAAAATGCCATCGACGGCTGCCCCGTCCAGTGTATCCACTGGACCTAACCCCACATAAAAGGAGCAACATTCATGGAACGTTGGATCTGTACTATCTGTCAGTATGTCTATGACCCCGCAGTCGGCGATCCGGACCGCGGAATCGCACCTGGCACATCATTTGAAGACCTGCCGGACGATTGGAGTTGTCCGCTCTGCGGAGCAGGCAAGGACGTTTTTGAGAAAGAGTAATGAAACCGGGGGCGGGCTATTATGCCCGCCCCATCGTTTTCCTACTTTTTATCGGCTTCCTTAATTATATCGACCACGGTTTGACCCGCTTCAACTTTAACCCGCCATACCAGACCACACGCCCCGCACTCCTTAACCGGAGAATGTTCAACAGAAAAACCATTAGAATGCATATCCAAGTCTACTTCCGTCCGACTACCGCAATTCGGGCATTTCATCGTACTACCTCCAGGTTTGATTCTGTAAGAGAAAAATAGTTATGCGAGTTCCGGTAAAATAGTCGCTATTGCCTGGAATAGTTCATCCAGATCCGCACGGCTCATGTCACCCATGTGAGCTATGCGGAACGTTTCTCCCTTTATCTTGCCATAACCATCATCAAACGCAAATCCGGAGTCGCCCAATTTCTTTTTCAGAGTTGCGAGATCAATTCCGCGGCTGTTACGGCTACAGGTCAACGTCTGTGAGCGGAACGCCGCTTGAGGAAATGATTCGAAACCGCGATCAGTCAACCACCCACGCACATAACCGGCAAGATCATTATGGCGGGCCCAGCGGTTCTCCAATCCCTCGGCAAACATCCTCTGCAATTGGCAATCAAGCGCATAAATCAAGGAGATACAAGGGGTCGATGGAGTATTATTCTTGGCATCATTGGCGGCAAACTCAACATAATCAAAATAATAGCCACGCCCCGCCATGGTTGCCGCTCTCTGAAGCGCCTTTTCGCTTGCCGTAAAAACGGCAAGACCCGGCGGCAGGGCAAAAGCCTTCTGTACGCCAAAGATACAGCTGTCAATGCCAAGCTCGTCAACCGGAATCTTGAGAGCACTCATTGACGAAACCGTATCCACGATAAACATGACATCCGGATAGTTACGCATGACTTCAGCAATTTCCGGCAACGGTGACATAACTCCCGTGGAGGTCTCGTTGTGGATCATGGTCATGCTGTCGTATTTACCGGTAGCAAGCGCTTTTTCTACTGCTTCAGCAGTAACAGGCGTTCCCCAGTCAAAACGAATTGCGTCAGCTTCCTTGCCACAGCGCAGAGTGACATCATGCCACTTGTCGGAAAAAGCACCGTTACAGAAATTCGCACAGCGTTTTCCCACCAGATTGCGTATTGCACCCTCCATGGCGCCGAAAGCGCTCGAAGTGGCCAGAAAGACCCTGTCGGTTGTGAACATCAATTGCTTCAACCCCGATGTAACCCGGCCATGCAGTTCAGCATACTCTTTCATGCGATGGCCAATCATGGGAGAAGACATCGCTTTTAAAATATCGGGATGAACCTCAACCGGTCCGGGAATAAATAGTTTCTTGTGCATGGCACGTAACTCCAATGCTGTAAAATTAGTGGTTAGTCAGCGGGTTACGAAGCTAACAAATGGAGTGGATAAAGTCAAGATTCAGCAAGGGCGCAACCCAAATCAGCACGGGCGGTAGCTGTAAAACGGTGTAATTTGCAATTGACGATGGCAGCCTCTGTCTGTATAGTAACGCGCTTAAATGTTATTGTACCCTACGTAAAGAGGAGCACTTTATATGTTGAAACGAATTCTGCTGTTAGTAACTGCCATGTGCATGTTGTCTGTCGTCTGCGCCGGTGCAGCCGAAACCAAGGACATCAGATTCAAGCTTAAAAACTCTGAACCGGTAGTTTTCAGTCACGAAATTCATCTAAAAAAATATAATAACAACTGCAGAATGTGCCATGACGCAATATTCAGCCTGAAAAACAAAAAACGCTACACGATGGCCGAAATGGAACGAACCAAGTCCTGTGGTGCGTGCCATACCGGTATAAAGGCATTCAGCGTCTCCAGCGAAAAAGAGTGTTCCCGCTGCCATTCGGGCAAGCCGAAAGAAATTTCCTATGCAGTAAAAGGGCTTGGGACTGCAGTTTTCAGCCACTCCGTACATATCGCCAAGACGGGTGGCGCCTGCAAAGGATGCCATAATGGCAAGGTCATAACGGGCAAGGAAAAAAGCGTAACGATGGCTGAAATGGAAAAAGGGCGCACCTGCGGCGCATGCCACAACGGAAAACGCGCTTTTACGGTAACAGCAAACTGCGACCGCTGTCACAGAGGGCTCAAACCGAAAGATATCTCCTTTAATCTGAAAGGCGTCACACCGGTGACTTTCAGCCACGCGTTCCATACCCAGGCGTACGGCTGCAAAGATTGCCACACAAAAACCTTTCCTTATAAAACTGTCGTCGGCAAGGCCACAATGGATGACATGTTCAAAGGCAAATCCTGCGGCTTATGTCACAACGGCAAGGATGCATTTGCATCCTCAGGTGATTGCGACAAGTGCCATAAAGGCATGAAGCCGGGCAAAATTTCCTTCAAAACATCTGCGGGTGAAGCCACATTCAGCCACGATTTCCACACACAGAGTTACAAGTGCGCTGATTGCCACACCAAGATTTTCCCTTTCAAGGCCGGTGCCCTGAAAGCTACCATGAGTGAGATGGAATCCGGTAAATCGTGCGGAGCTTGTCACAATAAGGGCAAGGATGCCTTCTCTGTGCAGGATGATTGTGGTAAGTGCCATAAGATGTAGATCTGAAAACACCACCTGTTTTGCAGGATAGCGTTTCAAAGAGGGGTGGCAGACATAGTCTGCCACCCCTCTTTGTTGCATAAATCCAGAAATTCTACTGCACATACGAAATAAGGAAGGCCTTCTCCGGTTGCAACTCTAATTCAACTGTTCAATTTAGTTCGGTAAACTCCGTCAGTATACTATTACCATACTCAATTTTATTGCTATTGTAATTAAACCTGGTGTATACATGCACAGTTTATGGGACTTTCCTGTTTTGTTCATGAAGATGCTGCTACCGTGCTGAATTTGAAGGACAATTTATGCAGAGATGCTCGACAGGATGCAGACTGCTTCTCTTTACGCCGGCGCTATTCATACTGCTGCAGGTCACGCTGGTTCTTCATTATCACCATGCCGGTTCTTTTTACGACGAGCATGACCACTTACACAGCGTATCAGCTTCCGTTGACAAGCATTTCAGCCCCCCCAACGACATCATTGAACCGGCAAAACACCAGCTGTTCCATTCTTTACCGGTAACCGGCACCAATTATTCCTTTAGCCATTGCAGTGAAGTTTTAACACACAACTCCCCGTCCCACAGCAGAGCCCCTCCCGAAATACTCGTCTGAGAGGTAGAACGCATGGCATAAGCCCGTAACAATTGTTTGCCTTGCGCATAACGCTGAAATCCAGAATTCGTATATTTTGTTCACCATTTTCGTTGGAGGAGACCGTATGTCATCCCGTTTGCATAAAATCATACTTTTTATTTTTCTTGCCCTCATATGGGCGTTCCCGGCCTTTGCAGAACAGGGAATGGCAATTGACCCGGCTACCTGCCTGGGTTGTCACAGCAACAAGATGTCCATTCATGATTTTGCCGCGTCCGTCCATGGTAAAAATGCATGCACCAGCTGCCACGTAGACATCACTGATCTCGCCAAGCACATGAGAAAGGAGATTAAAGTCCAGAAGGTGCAGTGCGAACGCTGCCATAAAAAACAGAATTCCGAGCACTATGCCAGCGTACATGCTGAAAAAGGCGTGACGTGCGCCCAATGCCACACCGATATTCATACCCATAATTACTGGAAAAATGACAAGCGGATTGCTGTCGCCAAATGCGTCCAGTGCCATGACAAGGAAGCCGTCTACCAGAAGTCGGTACATGGCAAAGCTGTTGCTTCCGGCAATATGGATTCAGCCGCCTGCCACGACTGTCACAATCTCCACGCCATTGACAAACTTGCTGGAGCAAAAGATCATAAAGGTCGCGAGTTCCACACCAAAGTTTGTATGAAGTGCCACAGCGACCAAAAAATGATGGCCAGAAACAAAGTCACCAATGTTGCTGTTAAGTCATACATGGAGAGCTACCACGGCAAAAACTACCGTCTCGGTTTCCCTGAAAAAGTTGCTGGTTGCGCCGATTGCCACACGGCGCATTCAGTGCTGCCAAAATCAGATCCGCTTTCAAGTGTTAACCCGGCAAACATGGTCAAACAGTGTGCTCCATGCCATCCAAAGGCAACACCGCTTTTTGCCAAGTTTTACGCTCACGGTGAGATGACTGACCGCCATAACTATCCGATCCTGTTCTACACGTTTGTAGCCATGACAGGACTGCTCCTTTCCACATTTGCCGTTTTCTGGGTACATACGCTCCTCTGGATGTTCCGCGGTTTTGTTGAAAACCGGGAGAAAGCAGATAAACTGGCAGCCGGAACACATCATCACGTAATACCTGACGCGCACAAACAGTACCGCCGTTTCAACCGTCTGCATATCTTCCTGCACATCCTGGTAATCACCAGCTTCCTGTTGCTTTCACTGACAGGTCTGCCTCTCAAGTTCAGCAACCAGGCATGGGCAATTGCACTCATGAACCTGTATGGTGGCGCTGCAAACGCCGGCCTGCTGCATCGTGTGGGAGCAGCAATCACATTTGTCTATTTTGGATCCGCAATTGTCATGAGCATCAACTTCCTCTTCATCCGGAAAGATATAAAAGGTAATCCGATTCAGCGTCTGTTCGGACCGGATTCGCTCTGTTTCAACCTGCGCGATATCAAGGACGTGTACTTCATGGTTAGATGGTTCTTCTTCAAGGGACCGAAACCAACCTTTGAACGTTGGACGTACTGGGAGAAATTTGACTTTGTTGCCGTCTTCTGGGGTATGTTCGCCATTGGCGGGTCAGGCCTCATGCT
>MGZJ01000045.1:14470-38534 GCA_001802645.1 Geobacteraceae bacterium GWC2_53_11
AGCCACCATCGTTCATTCCGATGAGGCGCTTCTGGCAACCGGCTTTATCTTCTCGGTCCACTTCTTCAATACCCACGGACGTCCCGAGAAGTTCCCGATGGACTTCGTTATCTTTAACGGCCAGATTGCCAAGGAAGAAATGATCGAAGAACGTGGTGATCAGTGGAAACGATATGAGGAGCAGGGTATCATCGAACAGTTTGCCTGCAAAAAGACAAGCGGCGTGGTATATGACTTCCTGGTCAAGGGTTTTGGTTTCACGGCCCTTTCCATTGGCATTGCCCTCCTGTTGTTAATGATCCTCGCCTTTCTCGGAGGGGGAGGTCACTAACCTCTCGTTCAGTTTTTCATCATGTCCGTAAACAAAAGGCCGCACCTTTGATAGGTGCGGCCTCACCTCAGACCATTGACAACCTGTCTTTTTAGGAAGGTTGTCAATTCCGAGTTTGTGAACTTAATCTGTTGATTGATTTGCCCGCTGTCTCAGCGGGCTTTTTTTGTGGGTATTTTTCTCTGCCGGACCTGCGCTCCCTGCTCACGTATGGAACCGGCGCCACTTCCCCATAAACGCACCGCATCACTTTCGCGCCCCAGCTCCTTGAGCGCTTCCATCACCTTGGCCCGCTCTGCGGGCTGATGCCAGAGCAGCAAAGCCTTCTGCAACCCCTTGTCACGATCACTTACCGCAGTATAGACCTTCTTTCCGGTCATCGGATCGAATCCGCAATAGAACATGCAGGTGGCGATCGTGCCGGGAGTGGGGGTGAAATCCTGGACCTGTTCGACGGTTATCCCCATGCTTTTGAGAACCAGAGCCAGTTCCAGCATGTCGGCCAGCGTACACCCCGGATGTCCTGAAATAAGGTACGGCACGATAAATTGCCGTTTGCCGATCCGCTCACTCTCCATCCGGAACCGGGCAAGGAATGTTTCAAAGGCCTTTTTTCCCGGTTTGCGCATGATATTGGTGACGTGGTCAATCAGATGTTCTGGAGCGATTTTCAGGAGGCCGCTGACATGATGGCCTATCAACTCACTGAAATAGCCGGGCTGGCGTTCAAGCAGGTCATAGCGTACTCCGGACGAGACCGCGGTATGTCGAACTCCTTCCAGGGAACGGACCGCTTGCAGCAGTGATGTGGCCGGCTTGTCACCGGTGCGCAGGTTTGGACAGATGGCGGGAAAAATGCAACTCTCGCGCACACATTTTTTCATGGCGTCAGGGTTTCCGCATTCAAGGCCGTACATGTTGGCGGTTGGACCGCCAATATCGCTGATTGTACCGCGAAACCATGATTTTTTCGTCAGGGCCGCGATCTCTGCCAGAATCGAGCTTTTGCTGCGGGATTGAATTGTTTTGCCCTGGTGCATGGTAATGGCGCAGAACGCACAGCCGCCGAAACAGCCGCGGTGGCTCGTAATAGATGTTTTGATCTGCTCCCAAGCGGGAATTGGTTCCTGATACGACGGGTGCGGATTCTTTTCAAACGGCAGGGCATACACGGCATCCATATCGGCTTCCGACAACGGGAGGGCCGGGGGATTGCAGACCAACGAACGATTGCCATGCCTCTGGACAACAACGGCGGCGGACCAGGGGCTTTGCTGAAGATATGCCAGCCGAAAAGCTTCCGCAAACTTTTCCTTGGAAGCTGAAATCTCTTCAAACGACGGTATGCCTACATGAGGCGCATCACCAAAAGCAGTACAGTTGCAGGCAGTTCCCCGCACATCACGAATATCGGCTAACCGCTCACCGGCGCGCATCCGCTCGGCAACTTCCAGAACTGCCCGTTCGGCCATGCCGTAGATCAACAGGTCGGCTTTGGCATCAAACAGGATGGAACGCCTTACCTTGTTTTCCCAAAAATCGTAATGGGCAAAGCGACGCAGGGAAGCTTCAATTCCGCCGATGACCACCGGAACGTCCTTGTATGCCTCTTTCAGCCGTGAGGTATAGACCATGGTGGCGCGGTTGGGGCGCGCTCCATGGCGATTGCCGGGAGTATAGGCATCATCGTGCCGCAGTTTGCGGGCGGGGGTATAGTGGGCCACCATCGAATCCATGGCGCCGGCGGAAACCGCAAAGAACAGCCGGGGACGGCCAAGCGCCATGAACGGCTCTTTCGAGCGCCAGTCAGGCTGGGCAATGATACCAACCCGAAAACCGTGCGCTTCAAGCCAGCGGGCCAGCAACGGCACGCCAAAAGCGGGGTGGTCGATATAGGCATCACCGCTGACAAAGATGATGTCTACCTCGCTCCAGCCCCGCTTCTTCAGTTCTGCCTCTGTTGTCGGAATGAATGCCATGGTCAGGGAAACAGTGCCAGACCTTCCAACCCCATGGTCTCAGGGAATCCGCTGACCAGGTTCATGTTCTGCACCGCCTGGCCGGAAGCTCCCTTGACCAGATTATCGATGGCAGAAACGATTATGATGCGACCGGTGCGAGCATCAACCAGCGGGGCGATGTCACAGAAGTTGGAGCCACGCACAAAGGCTGTGGAAGGAAGATTGCCGCCGGTCAGAATCCGTACGAACGGCTCGCCGTTATAGAAATCCCGATAGAGTTTTCCGAGTGCTTCGGTGGTGATCGCCTTTTCGGGCGCAGCATAGATGGTGGAGAGGATGCCTCTGTCCATCGGTACCAGATGCGGCGTAAAGGTGATGTTCAGTTGTTCACCCGCCAGCAGCGAAAGCTCCTGCTCTATTTCGGGGGTGTGCCGGTGCACTCCGCCAACGGCGTAGGCCTTATACCCCTCATTAACCTCACAGTAGAGGCTGTCAACCTTGGCGGAACGTCCGGCACCGGTAACTCCGGAGGCGGAGTCGGCAATAATGCTCGCCAGGTCGATCATCCCGCTCTTCAGCAGCGGGGCCAGGCCAAGGATAATGCTGGTCGGATAACATCCGGGGTTGGCGACCAGTTTTGCCCCTTTAATCTTGGCACGCCGTATCTCCGGCAGGCCGTAGACCGCCTTTTTCAGGTTGGCGGGATTGAGATGCGGCTCATACCACTCTCCATACACTGCCGGGTCGGACAGGCGGTAGTCAGCCGACAGGTCGATGACCTTCTTCCCCAGTTTCAGGAACGTCGGCACAACCTCCATAGCTGCTTTGTGCGGAAGTGCCGTAAAAATAATATCGGCTTTTTCGGCAATCCGAACTGGTTCAAGGTGCTCCAGCACAATATCGCACCGATCTCTGAGCGAAGGAAATACATCGGAAATACGCTTTCCGGCGCTCTGCTCGGAGGTCAGACAGGTCACCGCAGCCTCAGGGTGGCAATGAAGGATGCGGATCAACTCCAACCCGGTGTAGCCGCTGGCGCCAACGATGGCAACATTCAACATAAACATGCTCCTTTCAAAGAAAAAAAGGGAAAACCCTTGCGGACTTGCCCATCTCTTCATGCGTAACGTGCATTATTGTACAGGATACAAATACGAAGCATCTTCAACATCGTAGCTGATATTTCTAATGAAGGCAATCGATGTCTTGGCATCAGGGACTATTGACGTGGTACACCTGAAGTCTGCTCAAACTAGATGCAATAGGCCGAAAGGCGAACTAATCCCCAAAAACCTGTGCACTAAAGATGAAAATTTCACATTCCCCCTGCCAGGCATCTTCAGGTAAACCCGCCTTGATACAGGTGTGCCGGAGAAACTGGTCGCGATTCCAGCCATATTCAGTTGCCACCTGCGGCAGCAGCACGCCGCGATAGCTCCCCTTGACAATATAAATACCGTGCTTGCCGACTTTTATCTCCTCAATCGAGGCAATCAACTGCAGGGGGGAGAGAACCGAAATATCCAGGGTGAAATCAGCCAGATCGAGCGTTTTCATCGGATAAAAGCGCGGATCACGGGTCGCGGCAGAGACAGCCATCTCCTGCACCAGCTGGTAGAGCGGCTGCTCGGATACAAAATTTCCGATGCATCCCCGTAGCTCACCTTTCTGCTTAATTGTGACAAAACAGCCGGAATGGAGGTTCAGCCCTGCTGCTGTCGAACTCACGACCGGAACCTTTCCGGTCGTTACATGAGAAACAATTGTTTCCCGCGCAATTTTCAGCAATTCCCTCTGTTCTTTTTTCGTCAAGAGATCGGACATAGTTCCCCAATTCTGTAAGGGCGAATCTTGCATCCACCCATAATGACAGGTTCTCGACCTGTCCCCTACGTGTAGCTTTTGCGCCGGAAGAGCCCGGTTTTGATACTGGTGACACGATCCAGAAACAGCACGCCGTCCAGATGATCCATTTCATGCTGGAGGGCAACCGCCTCAAAACCGCTGGCGGCAATGATTCGTTCGGTTCCGTCCGGTTCGCAGAACTGTACGGTAATTTCCGTGGCCCGGTCAACATCACCGGTGTAGTCCGGCACACTCATGCATCCCTCTCGCATGGTTGCCGAGCCGCTTCTGCCGGTGATCTCCGGATTGATCATGAGCAGCAGGCCGTGGTTGTTCTCTTTGCCGTGACGGTTTTTGGATACGTCAACCACGCAGACCCGGAGCGTCACGCCGATCTGGGGGGCGGCGACACCGACCGAACCTGGTCCGTCATGCATGGTATCAACAAGATCCTGAATCAGGGTATGAATGTTCTGGTCGATCTGCTCGACCCGATGGCAGAGTTTTTTCAGCACAGGATGCGGATAACGTAAAATCGGTTGAATTGCCATTGTCAGAAAGCCACCGGAGTTATGACACGAACACCGATTTCCACGTTCAGCTCCTGTTTCAGGGCAGCCAGTGTGTGTTCCACGCCTTCAGGCGTTTCTCCTTCGGGCAGGGCCACTTCCAGCATCAGCACATAAACCGGCTCCTCATCACTGCCGATCAATTTGGTATTGAGATCGGTAATGTTGATCTTGCGCGCTGCCAGTTCGCGGGTAACGCGGTAGACAATGCCGGGCTGGTCGGCGCCATAGACCGAGATCATGCAGATCTCGCCGTCCGGTTCCTGACGGGCCACTTCATCCGGGAGCAGGGTGCGGACGCCCAGTGTCATCCCCATCCCGTCACAGACCGGCTTCAGCTCTTCAATCAGCCGTGCCTTGCTGAAGGGTTTTTTCAACGAAATGATCAGGATCATGGCAAACTCGCCACCCAACATGGTGCAGCTGGAATCAGCGATATTGCAGCCGAGGTGAAAAAGTCCCTCGGTGATGGCGGCCACGATTCCGGGGCGGTCTTTGCCGACGACGGAGACGGCGTAATGCAGGATTTCCGGCTGGTTCGTCATGATAAACCTCTCAGGTAAAAGTATTCCTAAGTTATTGCACCAAAACGTTTTCATCTGCAAATGTTTTTTGAAATCGTTTATAGTGATTCCCTGATCCCAGAAGCGAAAGGATGATGCCATGACCGTAACAGTCCGTTCTGTCTGCCCCTATGACTGCCCCGATGCCTGCGGACTTCTGGTTGCCGTTGAGAACGGCCGTGCCGTCAGCGTCAGCGGCGACCCGGAGCATCCGGTGACCCGCGGCCTGCTCTGCCCCAAGATGAAACATTATGAGCAGACCGTTCACTCGCCCCGGCGGCTGACCTCTCCGCTGCGCCGGGTCGGCCCCAAAGGAGTAGGAACATTCGAGCAGATTTCGTGGGATGAAGCGATTGCAGAAATTTGCCGCCGTTGGCAGGAAATCGGTGCCGGTTATGGCGCCGAAGCAATTCTTCCCTACTCCTATGCCGGTACAATGGGGCTGGTGCAGCGCAATGCCGGCCACGCTTTTTTTCACAAACTGGGTGCATCCCGTCTGGAGCGGACAATCTGCTCGCCGGCCAAGGATGCGGGTTGGAAAGCATTGATGGGGGACACCCCCGCGATGGACCCTGCAGAAATCGAGCAGAGTGACCTGGTGATTCTCTGGGGGATCAACGCTGTTGCCACCAGCATCCATGCCATGCGTGATGCCCAGAATGCCCGCAGGAAGGGCGCAAAACTGTGGGCTATTGATACCTACCGGACTCCGACCTGCGAAGCGGCTGACGAGGCGTTCCTGATCCGTCCCGGCAGCGATGGTGCTCTGGCACTGGCGATGTTGCACGTTATTGACCGGGAGGGATTGCTGGACAGGGAGTTTATTTCAGCCAACGTGCTCGGCTTTGAAGAGCTGCGCGTAAGGATTTTGCCTGACTATTCCCCCGAACAAGTGGCGGATATCTGTGGACTGCCTGCCGACACCATTGAACGGCTGGCACGGGAGTATGCCCGTGCAGAGGCGCCCTTCATCCGTCTTGGGAGCGGCCTGACCCGTTATGGTAACGGCGCCATGACCGTGCGTACGATCAGTTGTCTCCCTGCTGTGGTCGGTGCCTGGTCAAAACCGGGCGGCGGGATTTTTATCGGTACCGCCACCGGAGGGGCGTTCCCGCTTCAGACGGTGACGCGCGAGGATTTCATGACGGAATTACCGCGACTGGTCAGCATGAACCAGCTTGGCGGGGCGCTGACTGAACTGTCCGGCCCGCCGGGGATGTCGCTGTACGTCTACCACTCCAATCCCGCCGCCATAGCCCCCGACCAGAATGCCGTCATTCGCGGGCTGGAACGGGAGGATCTGTTCACGGTCGTTCACGAACGCTTCCTGACCGACACCGCCAGATATGCCGATATCGTACTGCCTGCCACTTCATCGCTGGAGCATCCCGATCTGTATCGCTGTTACGGCAGCTATCAGGCCCAGCGCTGTAGTGCCGCGATTCCACCGGTGGGAGAAGCCAAAAGCAACTGGGAGGCGTTTTCTCTGCTGGCGGCAGGGATGGGATGGGACGAACCGTTCTTTCGTCTGTCGGCGGATGAGCTGATTGAACTGCTGCTGGTGGAGGAAACCGGCTGGCGAAGCGCTGCCGTTACCGAGCAGTTGCGTCAGGGAATACCGGTCATGCTGGTCCCCCCGACCGAGCCTAAGAAACAGTGGTTAACGCAGTCGGGAAAAATAGAGGTGCTGAACGAACGAGAAGCCGAACCGCTTCCGCGGCGTCTTGCTACCCACGCCGAACATGACGGCTACCCGCTGCGCCTGCAACCCGCAACCACTCCGTATGCGCTTAATTCCGGTTTTTATGAGCAGGACGACCTGCGGGCAAAACAGAAGTGCATGGAGCTGTTGATGAGCCGGGTTGATGCCGAAGCGCGTTGCCTGGCTGACGGACAGGCGGTTATCGCCCGTAACGACCGTGGAGCTGTTCGTTTTACTCTAAAGGTGACGGATCGGGTGCCGACCGGAACGGTTGTTACCGAAGGAGTCTGGTGGCGGGAATTCATCCCTGGCGGTCGGGGGGTGAATGCTCTGACATCCCAGCGGCTGACAGACGGAGGGCGGGGAAGTACGTTGTATGATGTGACGGTTGAGGTCAAGGGGTTATAGTGTACTGGCGTTTGTCCCCTTGACTACTTCGGCTTTGCTCAGCACAAGTCTGCTCAGGGGACAAACGGTGGCTGAGCGGAGTCGAAGCTCACTTCGTGCCATGCCAATGCTGCCGCTCCCAGGACTGCACCTCTTCCCTCCGGAAGCCCGGACCGGAGCAATTTTATCTTTCCCTTGTACGGAGTGAACAGAAAATCTTCAAAGTAGCGCCGGGTTGGTGTGATGAGCAGATCTCCCGCCGCAGCCAGCCCGCCGGAGAGAAAGATGGCTTCCGGGCTTGTGTGCGCAACTGCGTCAGCCAGCTTCATGCCCAAAATACGGGCAGTTGCATCGAACGCTGCCAGCGCAACAGGATCGTTCTTGCAGGCAGCCTCATAAATCTGCTTTGATGTCAGCTGGTTGTACGCCACGTCTCGCAGGCGGCTCGGTTCCCGCCGCTGTGCCAGCAGTTCTGCAACGGTGCGGCAGAGGCCGGTGGCCGAAACGTACGTTTCCAGACACCCCTGTTTCCCGCAGGCACAGTCTCGTCCGTTCGGATCTACAACCGTGTGGCCGAGTTCGCCGGCAAAGCCGCCTGCACCGTACAGCAGTTCACCATTGACGATGATACCGCTTCCCAGGCCGGTACCCAGGGTGATTACAATGGCATGTTTCATCCTGCGTGCGCCGCCGAACAGCAGTTCTCCGATGGCGGCAGCGTTAGCATCGTTAGTGACAGCGACCGGCAGATCGTACCGCTGTTGAAAAAGTTTCACCAAATTAACCGATGTCCCCCAGTTCAGATTTGGCGGGTTCTCAACCGTCCCGTGTAGGTAGTTGGCATTGGGAGCACCGATACCAATTCCGGCAAGAGTTACCTGCGATGGAATTGATGAACGCAGCTTTTCAATGACATCACAAAGTCTTGACAGCAGAATCGTTGCTGGCTGGTCCGCCTGTGTGGGCAAAACGGTCTCACACAGAATTGTACCGTGGTAATCAACAAATCCGACGGAAGAGTTCGTTCCACCGATATCTATTCCGACAACGCAACCCTCAGACTTCATGGCCGCTCCTTATGAAGATAATTAGAACGTGCATCGCTGGCACCAATAACTGATCTCCCACTGGTAAAATCAGTCAAGCCGTGGTATACGCAAGATGAGTATTTAATGATCATAACAGTAGCAAATGTCGGTACCAAGCTCAATTATTGAGAACCGGGCCAATAATGACTTTATATCCATCTGTCCGATGAGACCACCAACTTGCACAGAATATTGAAATGGCAAATAGACTCAGATTAAGTTTAGCATGCTGCTTCAACCAAAAACGAGAACTATCCTATCTGATTAGGAGTGAAATATGAAAGTTGTTATATTGGCAGGCGGTTTTGGTACCCGAATTAGTGAAGAGTCACACCTCAAGCCGAAACCAATGATTGAAATAGGTGGGAAACCAATCCTGTGGCACATCATGAAGATGTACTCTTTTTATGGATTTAACGATTTTGTGATTTGTCTCGGCTACAAAGGTTATTCAATAAAAGAGTATTTCGCCCACTATTTCCTTCATGAATCAGACATTACCTTCGATTTCCGCAATGACAACCAGCGGATTATTCATCATCATTCTGCCGAACCGTGGCGGGTCACCCTCGTAAATACCGGTTTGGAAACCATGACCGGCGGACGAGTTAAGAAGATTCGGCCATATATTGGCGAAGAACCGTTCATGCTTACTTACGGTGACGGAGTTGCCGATGTAAATATCAGGAATCTGGTGGATTACCATGCAACCCATGGTAATTATGCCACCGTGACGTCAATTCAGCCGGTTGGGAGATTTGGCGCTCTTGACATGACGGATGATAATTTAGTTAAAGGTTTTCATGAAAAGCCAAAAGGTGACGGTTTATGGATAAATGGCGGTTTTTTCGTGTTACAGCCGGAAGTCTTTGATTATATTGATTCTGATGACACCATGTTTGAACGTGCTCCGCTGGAGAGGTTGGCAGAGGAGGGACAACTGGCCGCCTATAAACATGACGGATTCTGGCAGGCGATGGATACGTTACGTGACAAGACACTTCTGGAGGAGCTCTGGGACTCCGGAAATGCACCGTGGAAGACATGGTGACAACTATGGGATTAGAGAGCAGAGAACCGGGAATGGTTCAAGAAGGATTTTGGAAAGGCAAGAGGGTTTTTATTACCGGCCATACCGGGTTTAAGGGATCGTGGCTGAGTATCTGGCTGCACAAGCTCGGCGCACATGTGACTGGTTACGCACTATCACCGCCGACAACCCCAAGTCTGTTTGAGCTTGCTCAGGTTGGCCAAACAATGACCTCCATAATTGCCGATGTGCGCGACCCGAAGCAACTTAAGGATGCACTTACTACTGCTGCACCAGAGATTGTCATCCATATGGCAGCGCAGCCACTAGTCCGCGACTCATACAAAATTCCGGTTGAGACTTACGCGACCAATGTTATGGGGACCGTACATCTGCTGGAAGCTGTACGGGAATGTCCGTCCGTCACGTCAGTCGTAAATGTCACAACCGACAAAGTGTATGAAAACCACGAGTGGGTATGGGGTTACCGGGAGAATGAACCATTCGGTGGCCATGACCCCTACTCTAACAGCAAAGCATGTTCTGAACTGGTCACGGCAGCCTACCGCTCGTCATATTTCAATTGTCACGATTATGACCGTCACGGTGTAGCCGTTGCTACAGCCAGGGCAGGCAATGTTATCGGTGGCGGCGACTGGGCAACTGATCGTCTGATACCTGACATTATCAACTCATTTCTTGCCGATGAAGCGGTCATGATCCGCAATCCGCACTCCATTCGGCCCTGGCAACATGTTCTTGAGCCTCTTTCCGGTTATCTGGTACTCGCGCAAAAATTGTACGAATGTGGTCCGGAATTTGCCGAAGGGTGGAATTTTGGCCCGGTCGATGACGATGCCAAACCAGTGGAGTGGATAGTTCAGCAGTTGTGTGCTTTCTGGGGCAATAATGCACGTTTTGAGCTTGATAGCGGCAACCATCCCCATGAGGCTCATTATCTCAAGCTGGACTGTTCTAAAGCACGTATGCATCTCGGTTGGCAACCACGGTGGCATCTTGAAAAGGCATTGCATAGTATAATAGAGTGGGTGAATGTGTACCGCTCTACCGGCGATGTGCGCCGTTGTTGTCTGGAACAAATTGAATCCTATGAAAATACAATACAGGGGTAGCTGTGAAAAACGAACGTGAAGATCAACTACGCAAAAAAGCTATAGAGGCAGCAATCGCTTACTATCGGCACACACATGGACAGAAAAAGGCGTTCTCGCCGGGTGATCGCATCCCCTACGCCGGACGAGTGTTTGACGAAGCAGAAATATCCAATCTTATTGATTCATCACTCGATTTCTGGTTGACCACGGGCCGGTATGCAGAGAAGTTTGAACATGAGTTTGCCAACTATCTTGGCGTTCAGTATTGTTCACTCGCCAACTCTGGCTCATCGGCAAATCTTCTTGCCTTCATGGCGCTTACTTCTCCGAAACTGGGAGATCGCAGGATCAAGCCGGGAGATGAAGTTATTACAGTGGCAGCAGCTTTTCCGACAACCGTAGCGCCAATCATTCAGTATGGCGCCGTGCCGGTATTTGTCGATGTATCTCTGCCCACGTACAATATCGACGTTGCCCAGCTGAATACGGCATTATCAGAAAAGACCAAAGCGATTATGGTGGCCCATACACTCGGTAATCCATTTGATCTTGCTGCCGTCAAGTCTTTTTGCGACAAACACAATCTATGGCTGATAGAGGATAATTGCGATGCTCTTGGGTCTCGCTATCTTCATAATGGCACATGGAAGTATACCGGGACAGTCGGCCACATCGGCACTTCCAGTTTTTATCCTCCCCACCATATGACAATGGGAGAGGGTGGAGCTGTTTATACAAACGATGCTTTACTCCACCGCATTGTAGAATCATTTCGCGATTGGGGGCGAGACTGCTGGTGTCCATCCGGCAAAGACAACACCTGCGGCAATCGTTTTGGCCAGCAGTTTGGCGAACTGCCCTTTGGATATGATCACAAATATGTTTACTCGCACTTTGGCTATAATCTTAAAGTTACCGACATGCAAGCCGCCATCGGCTGTGCTCAGCTTGAGAAACTGCCGGGGTTTATCGAGGCCCGTAAAAAGAACTGGAAACTGTTAAGTGATGGACTGGCAGGATTAGATGATTACTTGATTCTTCCTGTAGCAACTGATAATTCGGACCCTTCTTGGTTTGGATTTCTCATAACAGTCAAGGATGGCAGTGGGTTCACCCGCGACCATATCGTGAATCACCTTGAAAACAAGGGGATTCAAACCAGGATGCTCTTTGCCGGTAACCTGATCAAGCACCCCTGCTTCGACGAAATGCGCGCCACGGGAAAAGGTTTCCGTGTTGTGGGCGAACTGGACACAACCGACCGGATCATGAATCACACCTTCTGGGTGGGAGTTTATCCAGGACTTAGCAACGAAATGATTGAATACATTATCGGGACGATCCGGACCTTCACTGAGTCAGCATGCAGATGATAGTTAAAGAGACCGCTATTCCTGGTTGCTTCGAAATTTTTCCGCGCATTCTTCGTGACGAGAGGGGTGTGTTTGTCAAGACATTCCACTATGATGCCTTTCTCCGACACAATCTGAACATCGACTGGCGTGAAGAATATTATTCTATATCTTACTGCGGTGTTCTACGTGGGTTACATTTTCAGCTTCCGCCGCATGATCACGAAAAACTTGTATACTGCACTGCCGGGTCCGTACTCGACACGGTGGTAGATCTGCGTAAGGGTTCGCCGGTGTATGGCCAGCACATTCAACTGGAACTAAGTGCTGCTACCGGGAATATGCTCTATCTTCCTCGCGGGCTTGCTCACGGTTTCTATGTATTAAGTGAATCAGCAACCATGCATTACAAAGTGTCTTCGGTGTATTCTTCCGAATTTGATGCGGGGATTCTGTGGAGTTCCGCAGGTATTCAATGGCCAGATGCAAATCCTAAGATTTCCTCTCGTGATTCCAGCTTTCCAGACCTTGGTCACTTTTCGTCACCATTTTCTTTTATCAACGATTGTGCTCCGTTATGAAAATTCTGGTTACCGGTGCAACCGGGTTTATCGGCAATCATGTGGTAGCCAGTCTTCTGGAACGTGGTCATGTGGTAACAGCTGTCGCCCGTGACCCGTCCCGTGCCATTATATTACCTTGGTATGGCCGCGCAACATTCATACCTTGTGATATTTATGGACCAGAGGCTCTTAAACAGTTGCAGCCTGCCAATTTTGATACCGTAATGCACTTGGCATGGCCGGGATTGCCCAACTACAAAGCGCTGAGCCATCTTGATCAGACTTTTCAGGCCGAGTGCCTGTTTCTGAAAGGGCTTATTCAATCCGGAATCCCCCACCTTCTGGTAAGCGGTACCTGTTTTGAGTATGGTCTTCGTCAGGGGTGCCTTAATGAGGCCATGACTCCAAATCCGGCGACCCCCTATGCAGTTGCCAAAAATTCGCTACGTTGCTATCTCGAATCGCTTAAAAAAGAACTGCCATTTCGTCTGCAATGGGCAAGACTTTTCTATATGCATGGTGTCGGACAAAATCCAGGGAGCCTTCTAGCCCAGTTGGATTCGGCAATAGAAAGAGGCGATGAACTTTTTAATATGTCGGGTGGTGAACAGTTGCGTGATTACTTGAAAGTTGAGGAAATTACGTCATACCTTATAGCACTTATAGAACATCCTGCCTCTGAAGGTATTATCAATGTTTGCAGCGGGATCCCCATTTCAGTACGTAAACTGGTGGAAGATTTTATTGACAAGCGAGGCGCTTCCATCCGGCTAAACCTTGGCTACTATAAGTATCCCGATTACGAGCCGATGGCATTCTGGGGTGATTCAACAAAGCTGCGCCAAGTACTGCATGCACCAGAAGATACGGCCCCCTAACACCTTGGCGCGTTGTCCATTCAACAGTTTACTTCAGTAATTTTTTTAGCGAGTGGATTTGTGTTTGGTTGGTTTTGATGCCGGAGTTTTCGACCACCAAAGACATCTCTTCATCGGTTAACCGGTATTTTAATGTTGAATATGCTTCTTCAATATTTTGGCCATAGGATAGTTTAATGCCACCATTTGTCATCTGAAAACTAAAGATGAAAGAAGCGCCCCTGAACTTTTCCAATGGCCTGAGCACACCATCGCTTCCTGAAATGCTACTTAGCCAAACATCTCTCGTCTCCCAAGCTTCTTTTGTGTGTTTCCCAGCGAGAACGTCATTAAAAAAGTCATAATCAACGCCTTCGACATTATGCTTGCCAGCATTGCGAAGGTGATCTTTTTCAGCCATAAGGCTTTTTCCTTCCGCTATGATTTGGTATCCCAATGCTGCTCCAGGATACGGTGCATAATACGCAGAACAGATCAATGGGCGCTTGATGAAAGTAAGCATTCTCAAGGTGTCTAGCGCATCTTCTCTGGTTTCTCCCGGTGAACCATAGATGATGTTGGAAAATATTTTTGGGGCGGGGCGGCCATTGGTTTCGAATTCGTCACCAAGCCTGTTAATTAATGAAATTGCAAAAATGTTATCTTCAGCCGTGCATTCCTTATTAAGTGTTTTAAGCGTTTTGTTACTGCCGGATTCCAGACCAATGGATATAGTGCTCCAATTGGTTTCTCTGGCCACTTTCATAAAAAGATCCGGCCATCGTCTCACTGTATCAGCTCTGGCGGCAGCCCAGTACGGCCATACTTTCCGTGCTTTGCGAGGATAAACCTCGGCCCACTGTTCAAGCCAAGCAGGCTGCTGAAAAAACAGTGAATCATGTATCATTACCGAACCGATGGGACCGTAAAACTTGTCGAGATAATTCAACTCTTCCACTACTTGTTCCGGGCTTCTTCTCTCCATCGCAGGAATGTACGAGGCTTCATTACAAAATGAACAGCGCCATGGACATACTCGACTGGTAATAATACTCACCATTGGTGACGGCCCAAATGGGGCGAAAGCTGGTTCCAAAGGGAAATGATATGTCTGCGATTTTGGCTTAGGCCACATCAACCTATCAATAAAGGGCCAATCATTTAATGATTTACTACCTTTACCTTTGATTAATCGATCAAAGGCAGAAGGATCCGAAGCCAGCTCGATAATGATGTTTTCACCGTCGCCCTGGCAAATACGATCAAAGTCGGGATTATTAACTAGATCTTCCGGGGAAAGTGTGGCATGCATACCACCCACAATAACCCACCCCTCGGGATTCGCTTTTTTAAATAAACGTGCTGCTTGTTCTGCATAATTAAGGTTGTAACTTCTGACATTCATCAAAAGCATGTCATAACCTTCCAGGATATCGCTCACTTCTTCAATGGTTGCGTAATTCCTCGTGGAAGCGACGTCCGACTGCACTCCTGCTTTGTTCATTATCGTCCTGAGTAACCCAAGCCCGTGATCTTGCCAAGCTGAAGTGTCATGGGTAGTACGCAGAAAAATACCGGGGTCTCCGAGGTCAAGCCATAGCCGTTTCATTCTGATCGATACCCCCATTTTTAGTTGTCTTCGTCAGTAAGATTGTAGTCGCTTGTCGAATTACAGCATGGATCTTTTCCAACTCGTAGGCACCTTCTTTTATTTTCTCATGCTCAGAAGACAGGAACCACATTGCGGTCACCAGTTTCGAAGTCAGCAGATCGTGGATTGCAGGGCGGCTAAAGTGGAACTTGTTGTGTTCATGCGCATCGCAAAACAGCTGTAACCATTCTACACAAGCCTTAAGTCTGATTGCGCTGGTCTTTTGATCCTGACCGCCGTGGATACGGAAATAGCTCAGCGGTTCTGGCAAATAAACGCAGTCTTTGTGTGACAGAATTGAAAGCCAGGTAGCAACATCGGTTAACACCCGGAATTCTTTATCAATAAACATTCCAAACCCTTTACCGATATCAGCCTTCCTGAACAATGCCGTTGTCGGCTCACCAATCATATTGCTACCTTTGGCTAAAATATGCTCACCAAGCGAAATGCCCCCGATTAACGTAGCGGCATTAAACATACGTTCTGTCCCTGGAATTTGGTCCATATAGCCGCCATTTTCATCGATCAACTGACGGAATGAGGTGACTAGCCCAACATTGGGCTGTGAAAGCATATGAACCATCATTTTGCTGATTTTCTCAGGATGGAATAAATCGTCATCCATCAGAAAGTTTATATATTCACCTGTCGCCAGTTCAAAGCAATTCTTGAAATTTTCCAGCATGGTGTAGCCTGGAACACGCGAGTAGCGAATGTATGGATGCTTTTCAACGTATGGTGCAATGAGCCTGAGAGTCTGCTCATCATCGCTATTATCACTAACGATTATTTCAATATGTTCGTAATCCTGCGCCAACGTACTCTTTAAGGCTAGTTCAAAATATTCTGGGCGATTATGGGTAGGGATCACGATGCTCACCAGCGGCAGAGTGCTTTTGCCAGCGCCTTTTGCAGTTCGTTCTCCGTTTGGTTCTCGTGACTTGACAGGCAGTTCATCGACCAATCTACAGAACTGAGTCTCAATGTCTTTTACTAATTGGGTTATATCAAAAACCGGACCAGATACTTTGTTCTCCTTCAGCCGACTCTTTAAAGCTTTCAGTTCGGCAGTTTTTTTAGCCAGCCGTACCGCCTTTTCCTCATATTCCTTCAAGTCGGTTGCAATCAACTCTGGCAAGCCAAGATTAGTCAGCAAGCTGCCTGCCATGCGCGAGGCAAAAGTTCGCCCCGACAATGTCAACAACGGCAGTCCCATAAACAACGCATCATTAGCTGTAGTTCCGCCATTAAACGGAAAGGTGTCCAAAAAAAGATCCGCCAGCTGGTAGCGCGCCAGATAATCTGCCGGCGCTACTCTTGGAGCAAAAATGAGCCGGTCTTTTTTTATGCCTAGTTTTTTAGCTTCTTTGGTTAGATTCTCTTTTGCCCACTCATTGTCTGCCAACAGCCAAAACACGCTGCCTGGCACGCGTTTAATGATACGCATCCATACGGCAAAAAGCTCCGGAGTAAACTTGTAGTTATTATTGAAGGAGCAAAATACAAAAGCTTTTTCGGGGAGGCCATTGTCGGCTCTCGTCGGTTTGGGGCCGACTTCACGCTTACTGTCACTCGACTGGAAGCAATGAGGCATATAAAGCGGTTTTTCTGTGTGGTAAGGGACTAATTCATCAGGAATAAGGTATTTGTCAGCAATAACATAATCAATCCACGGAAGACCTGTCGTTCCTGGAAAGCCTAGATAGGTAATTTGAAGTGTAGCGGGGCGATATGACAGAATCATGGGTCTGGCACCGGATGTCAGTCCCTGCAAATCAACCATTATGTCAATCTCGTGCGAGCGGATGCAGTCAGCAGCTTCACTGTCGCTCATCTCTCCGATTTTGATATAATGATCCATCGATTTTTGGACACGTCTCTGTATGGAAGTGTCGTCAACACGGCTCCAGCAAAATCCATACACCTCGAATTTATCATGATCGTGAAGCTCCAATAGCTCAACCATCAGCAAAGACACAGCGTGCAGGCAAAAATCTGACGAGAGATATCCTATTCTTATTTTATCATGATGATACCCCTCTTTTGGCGCCAGCGCTTCTGTGTTTGTAACAGGATACTTGTGCTCTACAAACTGCTGGGCAGCAGCAAGCTGGAGTTTCGGATCGTCAGAAGCCGCCAACATGGCCAGCGGTGATGTCCCGTTTATCATCTCTTCTTTGGTTATTCCTTTGGGAGGAACGTATATTGGCCAACGGCATATTTTTTGAACGAGATGTACCAGGTGAAGCAGGACATCACGCTGTGTCGGATCAAGGGCGAAGCTCTCCTCCAGCTTTGCGAGAGAGTCCTTGTAGTTCTTTTTCATCTCCAGAAGCCGGCCCAAATTGTTGAGCGCGTGTAATTGCAACGACAAGTTTTCCGGTAGGAAAATGCTTTTTGATTCAAGCGCTATGCGCCACTGCTCAAGTGCTTCATCGTCACGTTTCTGCTGTTCCAGGCAGTTGCCCAGATTCAAGCGTGCCCTTACGAATTCCGGGCTTAATTCTAGCGCCTTGCGATACATGGATTCAGCTTGCTGGTAGTCGCGCTCAGAAGCCAACTCAACACCAAGGTTAAAGTAGCCAACGTACATCAGTGGCGAAGTTGAATGTTCCAGCCACAGCCGGTACAGAGAAATTGTTTGATCTTTTAGGCCAGCGGATTTTAAGCGGTCCGCAGCGCCCATTAAATCAATAATTTCCAGAGAACCCTGTTCTGCAAGTATGAAGGCAGACTTTTCGAGGGAGTCACTATCGGTTGGTGGAATAATTGGAATGTTGTCTTGCATTGTTTCCTCGGAAAATACAGTTTTGGTAGGCTGTAACTATTGATCATTGCTGCAAAAAACAAATAACGATAACTCGAAAAACTTTTTACAGGGATTAAGGGAATGGAGGGGATAAAACCTTTAAAAAATCCGGATACTTTTTGCTTAAACTCAGTGCCCTATAACTTTTATCTTGTTTTCGCTGTTATCCCTTGTATCCACTTTAGGCCCCTTTGGCTCCTAAATTAAACCCTCAGACCTTGAAGACGTAAATATTCTTGTTGTAACCCAAAATATCTTAATCTTTTATCTTGGTTTTACGTTATCCCCTTAATCCCTTTTATACCTGTAAAAAACCTTTTGGTTTTATGAAGTTGTTTCGACAGTAAGACTGCTCCCGTTCAGACAGTATGCACAATAACCGCCTGTGGTCTAAAAATCAAGAATCTATAACCAAAAAACGCCGGGCCTCAAAAGAGACCCGACGTCTGTTTACATTAAAACTTCACCTGTTAACCGATCAATACATCTTTAACTGTTGTGGTCACATGCCCCTGAATCACTATCTCGGCGCTGCCGTTATTGTAGACATGAGACTCGACACCATTGACAAGCATGCTGCCAACATCTTTCCAGTCTTCATGGTTACCAACCATTTCAACACCCGCAGTTGCATCACCACCGGTAACTATCAGCTGGAGGTGATCTGTTCCAGCCATGACATTGGTTTGTACGTCTATATTACCCGTGAAGAAAACATTATCAACGCCCTGCAACAAGTGCGGTTTCGCTATGGTCTGCAATTGCTGGTTGGTGAAAGCATCATCCTTACCAAGGCTGTGCAGGGCTGCTATATCATCCCCGGTCAGGGTCTTATCCTGATCCTCTGTCATTACGGCGATCTGAGTTGTGGATAGTGAAGTAATATCTGTCAAGGCACCCTTTTGGAACCAGACATCCGCCATTTCATGTTCAGTTCCATCAGTTGATGTGTAAGTAGAATCCAGGAAGACCCAGTTGCCATTATTACTGACTGCTGTTTGAGTGGCATTCACGTTAAGACCGACAATATCAAGTGACTGCAGCGAGTTGAGTTCGCTTGACTGAGAAGTACCATCCTGGTTGCTGTCAATCCAGACTTTGAGTTCAGCAAAGTTGGTGTCTTGCATATTGATCACGCCATCATGGTTTGTGTCCATTTCACCAAGTGCTGCAAAACCATCTGTGGCATTTGCGCCTGATGCCAGCTTGGTGGCTGTACCGAAGAGTTCGCTGCCATCGTTAATCGTACCGTCAAGGTTGATGTCTCTCACCAGCAGACCATCATTCCCCCCTACCCAGCCGACCTGGTCTTTATGACCGCTGGCAGTGATGTCGAACGCGACACCGTTGGCCATGGAAGTTGTTTGTATGCCGTTACCGTCCAGATCGAGGACAATCGGGCTTGCCAGGACCCCTGCGGCAAGCAGTTGGTCAACAGACATTGCGTCTCTCTGCGGTGCGGTAAAAGCATCCGAGTTAAATCCAAAGTCCCTGATTGCGGTAAGGTCCGCAAGTTCCATAGACTGAATTTGTGCTGTGGTTAGAGCTGATATGTCAGTGGCATCCATGGCGACATACTGTGCGGTTGTCAGGACAGTAATCTGATTGGCGGTAAGTGCCTGAACCTGAGCTGTGGTCAGCGCATAAATCTGATCTCCGGTGAGGGCCTGAGTCTGCTCGTCGCTAAAGGCTCTTATCTGAGCCGTGGTCAGAGCTGCAATCTGTTCAACTGTCAGGGCTGCGATATCAGGAGTCTCCATCGCCTGAATTTGAGCTGTAGAAAGTTTTATCAGATCCGCTGTACTGATCGCCACGATCTGATCCGTATTCAGGGCGATTATCTGTGTATCAGTCAATGCGAACGCCTGAGCAGTGGTTAATGCTGCTATATTTTCAACACTTATCGCATTAATCTGGTCAGGGGTAAAGGCTGCAATCTGCTCCGTATGGAGTGCCACAAACTGGCCGGTAGTCAACACAGCGACATCGGCGAGGTTCATGCCCTGTATCTGGCCGGATGTTAGTTCCACCAGATTTGTTGTGCTAAGGGCAATAATTTGATCCGTAGTAAGAACAGCAATCTGGGTAGGATCGAGGGCGACTACCTGATCAGTGGCAAGTATTTGGATATCATTAACATTCAGAGCCATTATCTGATCAGGAGTTAGCGCTCGCATCTGAGCCGTCGTAAGAACATCTATCTGTGCCGTGGTCATAGCAGCTATATCAGTAACTTCAATCGCCTGAATCTGGTCAGTTGTCAGCTTGATCATATTTGCGTTACTCAAAGCAACAATCTGATCTGAAGTAAGGGCAATAATCTGAGACTGCGTCAACGATGTTGCTTGTTCGGTCGTAAGAATGGCAATATCTGCGGTTTCTATGGCAGCGATCTGCACATCCGTCAGCGCCTTTATCTGCGCTGAAGTCAAGGCTTGTATCTGTGCCGTAGTCATGGCTGCTATATCAGCAGCTTCAAAATTCTGAATCTGAGTCGTACTCATTGCTGCCAGGTCCGGAGTGCTAATGGCAACAACCTGAGCCGTAGTCAGAGCAACAACCTGACCATTGGTAAGAGCATTTGCCTGCTCAGTAGTCAGGGCATTTATCTGTGCAGTAGTCAGTGCAGCAATATCAGCATCGCTTATTGCCTTAATCTGATCAGTGGTAAGGTTGTCAAAATCAACAGCATCTATCGCCCTTATCTGAGCGGTCGTCAAGGCAGTTATCCCAACAGTCTGAATTGCTGCAAGCTGATCCGAACCCATCGCGGTAATACTTGCTGCGCTCAGTGCAGCAATTTGATCTGAAGACATTTTATTGATATCAAAGGATTCCAACGCGACTGCCTGGTCAGTGGTGAGGGCAGCAATTGCGGAGGTATTCATCGCCAGCATCTGATCGGTGGTCAGAGCCGCAATGTTTGCTGTTGAGAGTGCCTTGATTTGTGCAGAGGTCATGGCATGAATGTTTGCAGTGCTAAGAACTTTAAGTCCATCCGTAGTAAGTGCATCTGTAATATTCGCTGTCGTTAAGGCGGCAATGTTTGCTGTACTCAGAGCAGCGAACTGATCCGTGGTCATGGCATTCATGTCTCTCGTCTCAATAGCCCTAAGCTGAGCGGTCGTGAGAGCACCGATAGCTGAAGTATTCATTGCCTGTATCTGCTCAGTGGTCAAAGCTTCAATATTAGCTGTTGAGAGCGCTTTGATCTGTGCGGAGGTCATTGCGTGAATATTTGCCGTGCTGAGTACATTAAGTCCGTCACTCGTCAGTGCATCAGTAATATTTGCCGTTGTCAGTGCGGCAATGTTTGATGTACTCAAGGCCGCGAACTGATCTGTACTCATTGCATTCATGTCCACAGTTTCAATAGCTCTCAGCTGATCGGTTGTCAGTGCAGCGACAGCCGAAGTACTCAATGCATGAACCTGCTCTGTGGTTAAAGCCTGAATATTTTCAGTTGAGAGGGCCTTGATCTGTTTTGTGGTCATGACGCTTATATCTGCAGTTGTTATGACGGAGACTCCGGCCGTTGTTATAAGCTGTGCAGTCGTAAGAGCTGCGATACTTGCTGTGCTCAGAGCGGCGAACTGCTCTGTGGTTAGTTGCTTGATATCATCAGTTTCAATGGCAACGACCTGGGCAGTTGTAAGTGCCGCTATAGCCGACGTGCTCAGTTTCGATATCTGGGCAGTCGTTAGTCCGGCGATATCGAGTGTTTCTATGGCTTTGATCTGTGCGGAGGTAATTGCTGCTACATGTGCACTGTCCAGAGCAAGAAACTGGTTCGTAGTCAAGTTAGCAATACTTGAAGTGCTCAGTGCTGCAAACTGGTCCGTTGTCATGGCATTGATATCAGCAGGCTGTTCAATGGCAGCTGCCTGGGCGGTTGTTAATGCTGCTATGGCTGATGTGCTCAGTTTGGATATCTGTGCAGAGCTCAGGCCAGCGATATCAGCCGTTTCAATGGCTTTTATCTGGGTTGAGGTAATCGCTCCAAGATTTGCATCGCTCAGGCCAGCAAACTGAGCAGTAGTAAGGTTTGCAATGCTGGCGGTGCTTAATGCTGCAAACTGTGCAGTCGTCATGGCATTGATATCGACAGTCGTCAGGTTGGCAGCCTGTGCGGTCGTCAGCGCTGCGATATCTGCGGTGCTTAATGCTCTGATCTGAGCTGTGTCTAATGCAGCAATACTGGCTGTTGAAAGTGCCTTAACCTGAGGCGTGCTTAACGCCGCTATTTGAGCAGTGGTCATCGCATCTATATCTGCCGTTTGAAGTACATTGACCTGGGTCGTGGTCAAGGCTGCTAACTGGTTATTGCTGAGTGCTGTGAAATCTCCCGATTCCAGAGCCACAATCTGAGCGGTGGACAAGGCGGCAATGGCTGCGGTGCTCAGGACATGTACCTTGTCTGTGGTTAATGCAACGATATCTGCCGTTTCTATGGCTCTTGCCTGCGCTGAAGTCAAAGCCGCAACATGAGCTGTGCTCATTGCCACGATGTCTGCCGTTTCAAGAGCCGCGATCTGTGCCGTACCGAGTGCAGCAATCTGAGCTGTCGTCAGGTTTCCAACGTCAGTTGGGTCAAGAGCCTTGACTTGATCCGTTGTTAATGCCGCAACAGCAGAGGTACTCAGGAGATTCACCTGTGTTGATGTTAGGGCTACAATCTGATCCGTATTCATTCCTGCAATGGCGGCAGATCCAAGGGCTTTCACCTGCGCGGTGCTAAGATCGGCAATATCAGCTGTCTCAAGACCGGCTATCTGTGCGGATGTCAGACCCGCGATGGCGGCAGTATTCAGTGACCCGATCTGAGCAGCACTCAGTTGCTTGAGGTCAGCTGTTTCAAAGGCGCTTACCTGGACAGAGGTTAGTTGATTAAGTGCAGCTGTTGTCAGAGCATCAACATTGGTGGTTGTCAAAGCCGCGATTGCAGCAGTGGACAGGGCCTTAACCTGAGCGTTTGTCAGTGCATTGACATTTGCCGTGCTCAATCCATCAACCTGAGTCGTCGTCAGGACGGCAATGTCTGCCGTACTCAATGTCGCAAACTTGTCTGTGGCAATAGCATTGAGAGCTGCAGGAGATAGTGTGACAAACTGTGCCTGACTAAGTGCCTTCAACTGGGCTGTTGTCAAGGAGGCTGCCTGGGCTGTCGTAAGAGCATTTATCTGAGCACCGGTCATTACAGCTACATTTGCGGTAGTAATGGCGGCAATCTGTTCCGTGGCCATAGCCTGTAGATCGTCTGTCTGAATGCCTCTGATCTGGGCGGTACTCATCAACTTGATATCATCCGTTCCGAGACCGCGTATATTTTCCGTGGTTAGAGCTGAAACCTGCGTTGCTGTCAAAGCCTTGACCTGAGTGGTTGTCAGTGCAGCTATATCTTCAGAAGCAAATGCAGCTAACTGGGTTGGGTTCATTGCAGCAATTCCGGCTGTTGTTATAGCTGCAATCTGCGCCGTACCAAACTGTTGCAGATCGTCCGTCTGAATTGCTCTGATCTGAGCAGTGCTCATCTGTTTAATATCGGCTGTCTCCAGACCTGCTATATTTTCAGTAGTCAGGGCGGCTATTTGTGCAGGAGTTAATACTTTTATCTGGGCTGTGGTAAGAGCTGCAACATTTTCAGAAGAAAGCCCGCTTATCTGAGTAGTAGTCAGTACAGCGATGTCAGAAGTGGATATCGCGGCAATCTGAGCCGTACCCATCGCGGCAAAATCATCCGTTCCAAGAACTTTGATCTGCGCGGTTGTAAGTCCACTTATTCCGGCAGTCGATAAAGCGCCTAACTGGTTAGAACCCAATGCTTGGAGATCTGCAGTTTCAATGGCCGCGACCTGAGCAGAAGTAAGCTTATTGATGTCAACTGTATCGAGACCAACAATATTGTCAGTTGTCAGAGCAACAATCGCTTCCGTTGTCAAAACTTTAACTTGGGCAGAGGTCAAGGCGGTTACATCTTCCGAAGCAAGTGCCTTTACCTGATCAGTCGTCAAAACAACAATCCCGGCAGTTGTTATGGCAGCAATCTGATCTGTGCCAAGTGCGCCGATGTCTCCAGATGATAGAGCCTGTATCTGTGAAGTTGTCAACGCCTTAATGCCGTCACTGGTGATAGCGGCGACTTGAGCGGTGGTCATGACTTGTAGATCGTCGGATTCAATAGATTTTACTTGAGCGGTTGTAAAATTGTGAATGTCAGCAGTCTCAAGTCCGATAATGT
>MGZJ01000046.1 GCA_001802645.1 Geobacteraceae bacterium GWC2_53_11
AGGACAACGAACCCACGATCAAGAGCAAGATCAGGCAGTATCGGAAATTCACCCCCTATGATATGTGCGATTTTTTGCAAGAGGCATACGAAGCCGCTCTGGTAGCAGTCCTACGTAGTCAGGAGAAGAATATCCCGTTCGAGGCTGCCTTCTGGACCACATTCCGGAACAAGATCAGCGTTCTCACTCCTGACCCTAACTTTACCCATGGTTCCAATTCGATTCCTTCGCATATCTGTTATGGCGACATCGAGGCAGTTGAACAGACGACTCATAGGAGTGAAGAAGGCGCTGACATCGAGGCAATCTTCGAGGCTATTTCACACCACTTGACGGCAAGGGAAAGAGAAACTCTGTCTCTCTCCCTGGGGGTGGCTGAACAAGGGAAACTAACAACACACGAGATCGCTGATCTCTACGGCTGCTCTGACTTCAATGTCCGAGACACTTTGAAACGGGCGTTCAGACGAATAAAGCAACTCGCAGACAACGGAACCATCGTCGTCGACCGCATGAGGCTCGTGACCCAGCAGCATCAGGAAATAATGTCTGGCTGTGTAGCCATACAGGACTTCACGCCTTTGGGTTACTCGTCGAGAAGTCCGCCTTCCTGAACAAGACACTTCACGGCAGTAACAACCGATTACACAACCCGCAAAGGAGCAATAATGAAACGCAATGCAGCAATCACGAAGTTTAAGCCATTATCCCAGAAGGTGCTCAGGCGCCTTGCTGAAGACCGCATTATTGAATCCCCGCTTACGGATAGTAATCAGCAGTTTCTTTCTGCTCTCTGTCGAATCTGGACGGACGAATGGTACGTTGCCCAGATGAATAAAACTTTCAAACCGGACAAGAGGGCGGTCATGCTGGCTTTCCCCAATTTCGGTAAGATTGAACGATACATCCTTAGCAACTATCTCAATCTCAAACCTGGGATGAAACTCCCGGCTAAAGATATGGCCAACCGCATCCGTCAACACTTCAAGATCGAGTACCCACATTTCAAAATTCATCGAGTTCGCCAGGCGGCCTACAACCTTCGCCGTTATTCTCGATCCGGAAGCCGTAAACATACCTTGATCCAGTTGGCCATGCTGGAGGGGAACCACAATAATTTTTGGTCATAAACATCTGTCAGAGTCGACAACTAAACATATCTATAAGAACTTGTTCTTTTAGATATGTTGGACCTCATCGACGCAAGGAGATACGGAATGAGAGTAGAAAATCTGGAAGAAAAGCTCAACTCGCGAATCATTGAGGCATTTAACGCCGGTTTGAGCGTCATTGAAATAAGCAGGGCGGTGAATAAAAACTGGGTCGCACATATCCATAGCCTGCTCAAGGGTACCGGTGACATTGATACCCTTGAAAAAGTTGGACTGCGCCGTTCATACGGAATCGATGGCAAGTGGGAATCAGCACTGAAGAAAATAGGGTATTCCTTCCCACGCTGGTGCATAGGATGGGGGTTTGATCCTGTAAAAGCGGCACGAGAACTGGCACTAGGTGAACAGGGCGACGTCCATGAAGCATTGAAGAGAGACTTTCCTACCGTTTATGCGCGGATGTTTGGCGAAGATCCGCCGCAGAGGGTCCCAACCACCAGAATACATGATCCACATCCATCCGTAACAATCGTCTGGCATCCCGACCGCAATGCCTACGTTGCCGAGTTGATCGGCAATCCGGCGATAAATGCCGGCGGCATAGATCTGGAGCATGCATTACAGCGCTTCCTGGTGGCGCTCCGGTTTGATGAGCAAATCAAACGCCTGGAACTGATGATCGCCCAGATACAAAACCAATAACGCAACGTGGAGAACAAAAGTTCTCCATGTATCGCAAACAGAGGTAAGGAGCCTTTTTAGGGGAACAAAAAGGTACCGAAAAAGGGTCCATGATTGAATGGAACCTAAATATTCCCCCAAATATTCCCCAAAAACGTCTCCTTCACCTTCCCCCCCGCAAGATTATAGGTGTAGGGGACGTTTTGTTCCCCAAAATATTCTCCAAGGAGGCAATCATGGGAGTGCTGGTTTGTGATCTGGGATTTTCGTCGGCGAAGTGGATGTATGAGGATCGTAAGGGGAGAATTATTTCCGCTTTCAGGTATGACGGTGAAAACCTGCTGTTAGGCGAAGAAGCTCTGTTGTCATCAGGGTCGTCCTACCTGAAAACAATGGAAGAGCTTGTAAGGTTTTATCCAGAATTTGTTGGCCACTGTTTCAAGGCGGCGAGAACAGAAGGGATAGTAACACTCGCCGTTGGTCTGCCATATTCCTATTGGCAGGATCAAAACAAACCTGGCGGAGCGGTTCCGGCCCTAGCAAAGGCATTGACTGGAGCGCTCGTCACTGACGTTGCCATATTCCCGCAAGGACTCGGTGGACTCAGGGATTACCTGGATAATGTCGAGGAACGCCCTGAAGGCAACGTGCTGGGAATAGACATCGGATTCAACACCATCATCTTTACGCTCTTTTCTCCTCAGAAAAGACAGATCATCTACGGCAAGACCCTCAACAAACGGGGTGTTCACCAAATGGCAACCAGCTATCTGCTGCCACGCATCAAGGACCTGGCACCTTCCGGTACTTTTACCCCGGTCGAAATAGCTTTCCTGATCGAGAAGGGTTATCTGCAATACGGATTCGAGCGACACGATGTCAGAAGAGAAATCAGCGATGCCGGAGTTGCCTACATCGAGCACATCCTTCGGGATGTCCAGGGAGAGTTGCAGGCGCACGTTGGAATGCATGCCGACTTCGACCGGGTATTGCTGTTTGGTGGCGGAGCCGCACTGCTCAAGGATGGCTTTCCGGCAAAGAATATTGAGGTAATCGTCCTGCCGGTTCCGGAATTTGCGAATGCCCGCGGATTCCGCTCACTTGCTGGCGGAATGTGAGCGTGAATCATGGCCCAGTTCACGCTCAAGATAAAAACCTATGATCCCGACATTGTCAATGCCTTTGCATGCCTCCGTAAAAGTCGGAAGCAGTCGGCATACACTCACGAAGCACTCAAATACTTTCTTGCATCAGAGCAAGGGATGCAGGTCATGGATCTCATGTCCTGCGAAACTCCGCCAACACGTACCAAAACCCAAATAGCCATGGAGCAGCCAATAGAATTGCTACCAAAACCGGCAGCGATAGTAGAAAGGCGTATCATCCCATCAGGTGAAGTTACGGATGACTATTGTTCCTCGGTACTTGGTAAAATACTGGAATGATATTTGGCTTCATTTGGATTGACATTAAGTCATGGCAGGTCATCAGCTAAACAGTAAATTCTATTGACGCCTTTATATGTTTTGACTATTATCGTAATCACGAAGCTATCACATGACTACGTTAATGCTCAATAGGTGATCTATGGCGTCTCCAGTCAACCGTACATATCTCCGCCAGACCCGGGATGCTGCAGAGCTGTTGGGCAAACTCATCCGGCTTGGCAGGAAAGAGCGCAAGATGACTGAGGAAGACCTGTCTGGCCGGGCAGGGATTTCCAGAAGGACTTTGCAGAAGATCGAGCGTGGCGATCCGAAGTGTGAGATCGGCCTGGTGTTTGAGGTAGCCAACCTGGTTGGGGTAAACCTGTTTGGGGATGAAGGGAACGCGAATATCTCCAGAAATATAAGCCGGGTTGACGATAAGCTGGCTCTTCTGCCCCAGCTGGTTCGCAGCTCTATGAAGGTAAACGATGAATTCTGAGTACAAAGAATTATATGTCTGGATCTGGCTCCCTGGAGAGACAGATCCAGTAGTGGCCGGAATGCTTACGACCGTAGGGACGACATATGTCTTCAACTACGGTAAAAGCTACCTGCAGCGCGACAATGCTATTTCGATTTACGACGCTGAACTTCCCCTGCGTCAGGGGCTACTCCCTCTCCTTTCTGGGCTTTCCATCCCGGGGTGTTTACGGGACGCTGCTCCTGATGCCTGGGGACGCAGGGTAATTCTCAACAAGAAGTTCGGAAATAAAGCGTCTGGAATCGACCCGGCAGCACTCGACGAACTCAGTTACCTTATTGAGTCCGGGTCCGACCGGATAGGCGCCCTTGATTTTCAGTTATCGCCTACGCAGTACGAGCCGCGATATGCCTCCGGAGCCCCCATTGAAGAACTGATTGAGGCGACCGAGCGGGTCGAGAAGGGTATTCCACTAACCCCTGAGCTTGCACAGGCCCTTCAGCATGGAACCTCTATCGGTGGAGCACGACCCAAGGCCCTCATTGAAAGTGATTCCCGGAAATTCATAGCGAAATTTTCCACTTCCACCGACCTCTACTCCGTCGTCAAAGCAGAGTATGTCGCAATGAGACTAGCTGCCATGGCTGGCATTGATGTGGCACCGGTCTCTCTGGAACGTGCCGCCGGCAAGGATGTGCTGCTTGTCGATCGTTTTGATCGGAAGGCAACGGCCAATGGGTGGCAGCGCAATAGCCTTGTTTCGGCTCTGACGATGTTGACTCTGGATGAGATGATGGCCCGTTACGCAAGCTATGAAACGTTGGCCGAAATTATCCGGAGTAAATTCAGAAATGCTCCCGGAACATTGCGCGAACTGTTTTCCCGCATCGTGTTCAATATTCTGGTTGGCAATACTGACGACCACGCCCGCAATCATGCAGCTTTCTGGGACGGACAGATGCTGACGTTAACCCCGGCATACGATATCTGCCCACAGGCTCGCCATGGGCAGATCGCCACTCAAGCAATGCTGGTCATGGGAGACGACCGTTCAAGTCGGATCACCACCTGCATTGCTGCCGCTCCGCAATTTCTTCTCAACGAAGATGAGGCCGTCAACATTATCGCTAAACAGATCCAGTGCATCGAGCAGAATTGGGCGACTGTCTGTGACGATGCATCGTTGAGCGAAGTTGATCGAAATCTGCTGTGGGGGAATCAGATATTGAATCCATACGTTTTCGAGGGGTTGGAACCAGGCCCCCTGAAAGACCTCGCCAGACGGCACGAGCGAGGATGAGCCTGAAAGCCGCGAACTTCTTTATGGAGTTTGCGGTTTTTTTTATACATACCCCCGTCCTCTGTAACCCAATCATTTTCACCACTCCTCATATTTGAGCAATTCACGCTACTCGCTTTCCCGCCACAACTGGTAACGGCAAGTGTATGGCCGTGGCCGCCAGTGCGTGGCCTATCTTAAGAATTTTCCTACCTCGTCAAAGAGGAATTCGCAAAGACCACCCTCGCACCTTCCCCCCCAGAAGATAATCAATATGAAGATCAAATTTCCGGAGGACTCATGCTGGCAAAGTTCATGACCACTGCGTCACTCGTTTTTCTCATTCCACTGTCAAGTTTCGCTTCGGAGATACGCCAACGACCATTCGCGTATTCCTTTGATGCCGCATCAGCCCTGAGTGGGGACACTTTTGTTGTCTGTTCCGATTGCCCGGACAACAAGCTGACCATCCTCCCTGCCATTGCCAAGCTTGCGGTGAGAATGAGCGACCCGATGACAATACAACCACCCGCTACGCAACCAGACGTTGTCACTGTTACACCCAGAAATGAGCTGCCTGAAATCAAAGGGCTACTCGGGACAGTTCACTTTCAGCTGAACAGTTCCAGGCTTTCCCAATTTGAGCAAGGCAATCTGGAAAAGATATCAAGGGATATTCCCGCAGGTAATGCCGTCGATGTAACCGGGTACACCTGCACAATCGGTACGGATGATTACAACAAAAAACTGTCCTTCAGTAGAGCAGAGGCGGTTGCCACGGTTCTGAAGGCCAAGGGGGTGCACATCGGCACTATCGAAGGCAAAGGCAAATGCTGCCCTGCCTCGCAGGACAAACAACAAAACAGAAGAGTAGAAATCATCGGAATACGAAAGGAGGAGATGTGAAGACCGCAAATAACAAGAAACTTATGGTCGGCGGGCTGATGATGTTCATCGTGACTGCGGCGGGTTTCTCTATGGCTAACGACAATCTGAGAATGGAGAAAGAGACCCTGATGAAGACCTTTCCAAATATGAAATTGGATGGCTTCA
>MGZJ01000047.1:0-564 GCA_001802645.1 Geobacteraceae bacterium GWC2_53_11
CGATCAACTTCTTTATCAGCTTGATTAGAAGCGTAATAGCCTCGGCATTCCAAGCATCCTGATGTCTTAACAGCGCCAGAACCCCCTCTCTTTTTGAGGATATGACATCAATACTTTCTTCACAAAGTTTTAAAAAATATTGCTCGACTCTTGCCGGAAAAAGATCAGCAAGCATTTCTTTTGCGAAATCCAATTGGGTCACACCAAACTTAATGGAATTGACGCTGACTTTTTCCATAAAACCCAGAAGGTATCCACCAAGATCTGAATTCTTTTCTCCGTCTGGAACCACAATTTTCTTATAAGTCTCAAACACCTTGTTTTTATTTTCCAGGGAGGTCTCTGCCTCGAGCAGGGTCTTAAACAGTTCAATAACTTTCTGCTTATATTTTTCTGAGCGCGAGACTCCAACGATAGAATCTTCCCAATATGTAAGCGCATTAATTTGCGGAACCGACACAACAGCGGTTAACAGCGACTTTATGGCGGCCTCGTTAGCCTGAACTTCGGCATATTCCCAAATTACTGCAAATTTCTGCGCCCACTGTTGTGTAGGGGCCGAAC
>MGZJ01000047.1:683-24060 GCA_001802645.1 Geobacteraceae bacterium GWC2_53_11
GCTGCCTTGAAATCCTGCACCCCGGCGCTGTGCACGCCGTACTCGTTGTCCCAGCCGTAGAGCGGGTGATCCTTCGATTTGCCGAGGGTGACGCTGCCGCCCGGCACGTTCAGCAGCCGGTTGGCGGGCGGTTCACCAGCCTCGCGGCAGATGTCCCACAGCGGCAGCTGCCGCACCTGGTCGATGGGGAGCTGGCGGATCAGCACCGACGAAGTCTCCAGGTGGATGCGCTGGTGTTCGATCCCCATCATGATCCCCCAGAACGGGCTTTCCCACGTGATCGGCAGGGTCAGCGGCAGGGTCTTGATCAGCCCGTCGATCAAGGCGCGAGCCTGGTCACGGTACCCCTTGACTTGGCTACGGGTCGGCCAGTCGTAATGTGATTCGTTCAGGTCGTCCCACGACATCTCGTCCACCCCCACGGCAAACATGGATTCGTAGCGGGGATTGATGCGCTGGTCGATGACCCTGGCGATGGTCAGTTTGTTGACGTAGAAGGTGGCGGTGTGACCGAAGTAGAAGATCAGTGGGTGGCGTAGCCGGTCGGCTCGCAGATAGAAGGTGTCGTCGTATTTGAGCGTGTCGTAGAGTTTTTCGTCGGCATCGAAGGTGTCGTGGAAATACTGCAGAATTTCGGCCCGCTTCTGTTCCGGGTCACCTTCGTTTAGGATGGTTGTGTGGGTGTTCAAGTTCATGGAACGCCTCCTGTGTGTACTGTTTGTGCGGCATCATGTAACGGTATAATCATAATGATATCACATGATACGAGGCGTGCCATGTTTGTTTTGTGTTTACACAAATTCTCTTTCGTTCCTTGATAACGATTATTTTGTTGTCAGTACGTTGTACGTACGTTACACTAAAGATATTCGATGCAGAGGAGTCCATATGCCTACAATAGCCCTTTCCAAATCTGAGCGGATTGATGTTCGCGCCAGCGCTTCTATCAAGCAATTGCTTCAGGAAGCGGCGCGTGCCTGTCACAAGAATGTGAGCGAGTTTCTGCTTGATGCCGGTATCACCGCTGCCAATCAGGCTCTGGCGGATCGTCGCCGTTTTGAGCTCGATGAAACCAGTTGGGCGGCGTTCCAGCAGGCTCTGGACAGACCGGTGCAAGCGAAACCACGGCTGGCCGAATTGCTGACCAAGCCGGGGGTGCTCGGTTGAAATCCTCCGGGTATGAACCGGTTCGCAAGCTAGACGCCGCAGATGCGGTCTCGTCCTTTGATTGCGGTCATCCGGCGCTGAACCAGTTTCTGCAACGCTACGCTCTGGTGAATCAGAAGGCCAACAGTGCCCAGACTTATGTCTGTTGCAAGGCGGGAGAGGTTGTCGGGTTTTACAGTCTGGCGGTAGGAAGTGTCGAGCCGGAGTCAGCTCCAGGGCGTGTAACCAAGGGGCTTGCCCGTCATCCGGTGCCGGTGATGATTTTGGCGCGGCTGGCTGTTGACAGCAGGCATCAGGGGGCGGGGCTGGGTGCTGCTTTGTTGAAGGATGCGCTGCTGCGGACCTTGCAGGCGGCGGATATTGCGGGGATCAGGACGATTCTGGTGCATGCCAAGGATGATGCGGCTCGTTCGTGGTACGAAGGGTGGGGATTTGAGCCAAGCCCGACAGACTCGTATCACCTGTTTTTGTTGTTGAAGGATTTGAAGGCAATGTTGAATTTATGAAACAGTACTGGCGGCTGATTAGCCGCCATTTTATTTATATATTCGTCACCCAGAATTTAACTCAATAGAAAAATACATTTGAGCTTCCGTCAAAGTTCACTGTTTTTAGCTGATTACAGCTGCTTTCTGAGATTGCGTAAGGGCCCATCCTTTCCTTGACTCAAACTCCGAAATATGCGAAATAAATTACGTTTTTTAAATATGTAATGAGTTGTAGTTATGTTTTTAACTGTACAATATGGTGGTGAAAATCGTGGACGACCGGGGCATTAAATCGTTGAAGGTTATTCCGTTGGAGGATTAGGTATGCTGATTACTCGGATAAAACTTAAAAACTGGCGGAATTTCAGAAATGTGGATGTTTCTCTACGTGACAGGGTCTATGTAATCGGCCCGAATGCTTCAGGGAAGTCAAACTTTCTTGATGTAATGCGATTTTTGCGGGATGTCGCAAACCCGACAGGAGGCGGTTTACAGAAAGCCGTGCAGGATCGAGGCGGCATAACCAAATTGCGGTGCCTGCTGGCTCGTAACGACCCGAAAGTATCTATCGAGGTTGAGCTTGCCGAAAAGGTAGATACTGACCCACTCTGGCGGTACACCCTAGCATTTCGCAGTGAGGGTAAAGGACAGCAGCGTCTCTTAGTGAGCCAAGAGAAGGTGATTAACTTGAAAACCAATGCTGTCCTACTTGAACGCCCTGATAAAAACGACAAGCAAGATATTGATCGCCTGACTCAAACTCATTTGGAGCAAATTAATACGAATAGAGAATTTCGAGAAATATCGGAGTTTTTCGCCAACGTAACTTACCTGCATTTGGTTCCACAATTGCTTAAACATGCCGATCAGTTGGGTGGATACCGTATCGAAAACGATCCCTTTGGTCAGGGCTTTCTTGAAAGAATCGCAAAAATTCATGAGAAGTATCAAAAATCACGGCTTACAAAAATTGAAGAAGTCTTGAAGGTTTGTGTTCCAAATATGAAAAATCTTAAGTTTGAGCGTGACAAGATAAGCGGTACCCCGCATCTGTGGGCGATGTATGAACATTGGCGGCCTGATGCCGGATGGCAGCGGGAAGATCAGTTTTCCGATGGCACACTTCGCCTTCTCGGAATCATGTGGACCTTACTTGAAGGCGATTCATTGTTATTACTGGAAGAGCCGGAGTTATCACTTAACGAAGATATTGTCCGCCAGATTCACAAACTGATTTGGAACATGCAGCGTCAAGCCAAATATCGTCGTCAGGTGTTCATTACGACACATAGCGAGGCACTGCTTCAAGACGAAAGCATCGACGCACGAGAAGTGATTCGCCTTGAACCGACAAAAGATGGCACTTTAGCGCAAGAAACGTCTGCTGAAGACCTGGCCCTTGTCACGGATGGTGGATATACTGTTGCCGAAGTGCTGTTGCCCAAGACCAAACCGTCAAATGTTGACCAGCTTTCTCTGTTCAAGCCATGACTTGTATGCCATCCCTTGTAATTGCTGTTGAGGACGAATTGAGCGGAGCGGTAATGAGTAGGTTGATTTTATTCTCGGGCCGCAATTTTACCATCAACCGAGTATTTAACGCTCGTGGAAATGCTCGGCTAAAGGATGGAATGACCAAATTCCGAGCTGCCAGCCGTGTGCTACCTCATATTGTCCTGACCGATTTGGATCGTTGCCCTTGCCCGCCGGAATTAATTAACAATTGGAAAGCAAATCAGTTGCCACCGCAGTTATTGTTCAGGATTGCGGTAAGAGAAGTTGAAGCATGGTTGATGGCTGATAGGGCAGGAATTGCAGAGTTTCTTCACATAGATATCAGCAAGGTTCCGCATGCGCCTGAGACAGAAGAAGATCCAAAACGGGCATTGATAAATCTTGCCAGAAAAAGCAGAAAAAAGAGATTGTCACAGGAGATCGTTCCGGAAGTTGGCTCTTCTGCTAAAATTGGGGTGCTTTACAATACTCATTTTGTTAATTTCGTTAACTCCTTTTGGGACATAGAGCAAGCCTGTTTATGTGCACCAAGTCTGACGCGAACGCTTTCACGCATTTCTACATTTTTGCCTGAGTAATAAAGATGCCAAAAACATACCTATCTCTTATCCGCAATATCCCCTGATGCATGGTGGGGGCGCTTTCCTAGAGTAACCAATATTTCCTATTACATACGATTGTCGCTGCAAAAATGTAACAGAACCAACGGAGGATTTCCCGCATGACACAGAGCATAATTACCGCCCTGGCCGAACGCATTCTGGTAATCGACGGCGCCATGGGCACCCAGATCCAGGCCCGCAACCTGACCGTCGCTGATTTCGGCGGCGCTGAATATGAAGGGTGCAACGAATACCTGACCATCACCCGTCCCGATGTGATCGAAGATGTCCACCGCGCCTATCTGGCCGCCGGGGCCGATATCGTCGAGTCAAACTCGTTCGGTTCCACCGACATTGTGCTGGCCGAATACGGCTTGCAGGATCAGGTGTTCGAACTGAATCGTCAGGCTGTGCTGGTTGCCCGCCGCGCCTGCGACGCGTTTTCCACTCCCGATAAACCGCGCTGGGTCGCCGGTTCCATGGGGCCGACCACCCGCACGATCTCCGTCACCGGCGGGGTGACCTTTGACCAGTTGGTGCAGGCATTCCGGGGACAGACGCTGGGGCTGCTGGCAGGGGGAGTCGATCTGCTGCTGCTGGAAACGGCGCAGGATACCCTGAACCTGAAGGCTGCCGCCGAGGGAATCCGGCTGGCCTTTGAAGAAGCGGGGCAGCGGGTGCCGCTGATGATTTCCGGCACCATCGAGGCGACCGGCACCATGCTGGCCGGGCAGGGGGTGGAGGCGCTCTATACCAGCCTGGCCCATCTGGAGGACCACCTCGGTCTGATCAGCATCGGCTTGAACTGCGCTACCGGCCCGGAGTTCATGACCGACCATCTCCGGACCCTGTCGGAACTGGCCTCCTGCCATATTTCGGTCTATCCGAACGCCGGTCTGCCGGACGAGAACGGTAACTATGCCGAATCGCCCGCGTCGCTGGCGGCCAAGTTGTCGCGCTTTGTGGACGAGGGGTGGCTCAACATTGTCGGCGGCTGCTGCGGCACCACTCCGGCCCATATCGCTGCCATCGCCGGCATGGTGGCCGGTCGGGCGCCACGCCGTCCCTCCGCTGTCCGCCGCCGTACCGTGTCCGGCATCGAGGCGCTGACCGTTGAGGATGATGCCCGTCCGCTGCTGGTGGGGGAGCGCACCAACGTCATCGGTTCGCGCAAGTTCAAGAACATGATCGTGGCGGAACGCTTTGAAGAGGGGGCGGAAATTGCCCGTGATCAGGTCAAGGGGGGCGCCCAGGTGATCGACGTCTGCGTGGCCAACCCGGACCGGGATGAGGCCGCCGACATGGCCCGGCTGCTGGAGTTCGTGCCGCGCAAGGTGCGGGCGCCGATCATGATCGACTCCACCGACCCGAAAGTGACCGAGCTGGCGTTGCAGCGGCTGCAGGGGAAATGCCTGCTCAACTCCATCAACCTGGAGGATGGCGAGGGGAAATTTGCCCAGGTTTCGGCGCTGCTGCACCGTTACGGTGGCTCGGTGGTGGTTGGGTGCATTGACGAAGACCCGCAGCACGGCATGGCGGTCACCCGCGAGCGCAAGCTGGCGGTGGCGCGGCGCTCCTACGATCTGCTGGTCAACACGTACGGTCTCCGACCGGAGGATCTGATCTTCGACCCGCTGGTATTCCCGGTCGGTAGCGGTGATGCCGCCTACATCGGCAGTGCGGTGGAGACCATCGAAGGGGTGCGGCTGATCACGCAGGAATTCCCGCAGTCCAGCACGATTCTGGGCATCTCCAACGTCTCGTTCGGCCTCCCCCAGGCGGGGCGCGAGGTGCTGAACGCTGTCTTTATCTACCACTGCGTCAAGGCCGGGCTGACCTACGCCATCGTCAACACCGAGAAGCTGGAGCGCTACGCCTCCATCCCACCGGAAGAGCTCAAACTGGCCGAAGACCTGATCTTCTGGCGCGGCGACGACCCGGTGGCCGCCTTTGCCGCCGCCTTCCGCGACAAAAAGCAGGCCGTCCACGCGCCGGCAGCCGACCTGCCGCCGGAAGAGCGCCTCTCCCGCTACATCGTCGAGGGGATCAAGAACGGCTTGACCGATGATCTGGATACGGTGCTGGAACGGGGCGACAAGCCTCTTGACATCATCAACGGACCGCTCATGGCTGGCATGGCCGAAGTGGGGCGGCTCTTTAACGACAACCAGTTGATCGTGGCCGAGGTGCTGCAGTCCGCCGAGGCGATGAAGGCAGCCGTGGCCCATCTGCAGCCGTATCTGGAAAAGGGGGAAACTTCCAGCAAGGGGAAGATGCTGCTGGCCACGGTCAAGGGGGATGTGCACGACATCGGCAAGAACCTGGTGGAGATCATTCTCTCCAACAACGGTTTCCAGGTGGTCAACCTGGGGATCAAGGTCGGCTCCGAAACGCTGATCGAAGCGGCGCGGCGTGAACAGCCTGACTTCATCGGCCTCTCCGGGCTGCTGGTCAAGAGCGCCCTCCAGATGGAAACCACGGCCGCCGACTTGAAAGCCGCCGGTATCACGGTGCCGCTGATGGTGGGGGGCGCGGCGCTGTCGCGCAACTTTGCCGATAACCGTATTGCTCCGGCCTACGGCGCGCCGGTGCTGTACGCCAAGGATGCCATGGCCGGGCTGGAACTGGCCAACCGCCTGTTTGACCCGGTTGGGCGGGAGCAACTACTGGCAGAGACCGCCCTGCGCCAGCAGGGAACGGTTGCCGGAAAACCGGCCGCTGTGGCCGCTGTTTCGACAGCCGGGGGCGAGTCTTCACTGACCTATGACCAGCCGGTGCTGGCGCCCCCCGATTTCGAGCCGCACATCCTGCGTGACATTCCGCTCAAGCAGGTTATTCCCTTCCTGAATCGCCAGATGCTCTACACCAAACACCTGGGTCTGACCGGCTCGGTGGAGAAACTGCTGGCGGCGGGCGACGACAAGGCGGTCAAGTTGCACGCCGCCGTGGAAGAGATGCTGGCGCGGGTTGAGCGGGAGGGGCTGATCCGTCCGCAAGCGCTTTACCGTTTCTATCCGGCGGGCAGTGCCGGTAATGACCTGATTCTGTTCGATGCTGATACCGAAGCCATGCGTATCAGCTTCCCGCGTCAGGCAGCGGGGGAGCGGCTCTGCGTGGCTGACTTTGTCCGTCCGCTTGACGGCGGCGAGCAGGACAATATGGCGTTGTTTGTGGTGACCTGCGGTCGTGGCGTACGGGAGAAGGCAGAAGCGATGAAGGAGGCGGGAGATTACCTGAACTCACATCTGCTTCAGGCGCTGGCGCTGGAGCTGGCCGAAGCTACCGCCGAGTTTTTGCACAAACGGATCCGCACCTCGTGGGGCATCGTAGATGATCCGGCCCTGACCATGAAGCAGATCTTCAACGCCGACTACCATGGCATCCGGGTGTCATTCGGCTACCCGGCCTGTCCTGAACTGTCCGACCAGCAGAAGCTGTTCTCCCTGCTGGGGCCAGAGACCATCGGCGTCCGCTTGACCGACGGCGACATGATGGATCCTGAGGCGAGCGTGTCGGCGCTGGTGTTCCAGCACCCGCAGGGGCGCTATTTCGATGTGGCGCGGTAGGGTTGTGTTACATCGGGAAGGTATAGACCAGCGGTTTCTTCTTGATGAGTTCGGTTAACTGCTTGAGCAGTTGTTCATCTTCGGCTTGAAGGGTCACTTTGACAAAACTCTGCTCGCTTTTTGGCAGCTTCAGCCCGCGGCAGAGTGCTTCAAATTCCGCAACGTCGTTCATGCGTCCCAGGATCGTCTGATATTCCTTGAGCTGTGCCAGGATGGCTGAATAGTCGCGTTCCAGCACCGGCGCCATGATTTCGAAGAAGTAGCGCCATTTTTTGATGGCGATGCGGAGAGCGTGGCGGGAGTCACGTTTATTTCTTTTTGGGGCGATGGGGAGCAGTTTGTGGATCGGCCGGAACAGTAAAGTGCCGGTGGCGGTAAAATAGTCCAGGTGGCGACGCGCATTCTTCCGCTTTTTCGTCAGCCTGCCGGCTGCTTTCCGCACCTGGCGGTTCTGTCTGTTTTGGTCCAGCTCGGTAAGAGCCTTGGTGATCCGTACCAGCTCTTTGGGGCGCTTCTTTGCCAGCAGGGCGTCCAGTTGCTCTCCAGCTTCAACTTCAGTCCTGCGCTCACGGAAGAAGATCAGCGCTTCGTCAATATTGCGCAGTCCCCCCAGCACCCGGGTCAGCTTCCGGGTGTTTTTTTTCAACCTGGCGGTAGTTTTCGGCGGCAGCCACGGTTCGAACAGTCCCAGCATGGCCCGGAAACGGCGTGACGCTACCCGCAGGTCATGGATGGTCTCGGGATCAGCCGTCTTCAGGACGTCACCCCGCAGGCGCAGCAGCTCGTGCCACTGCGAGAGCATGAGCATCTCTGCCCGTTTCATGACCGCCGCCCCCATCGTCAGACCCTAGCCAGGATCTTCAGCAGGTGCGGCACCATCTGCTTCTTGCGCGACATGACGTTTTTCAGTTCGTACAGGTGCGGCTCAAGCTGCGGATACTCCATGACGTGGGCGATGCGGGTATGCCCCTCCACCAGGAAGAGCGTTGTTTCGGTGGTGATGTCGGTCACCATCAGCCCGGCGATGAAGAGGTTGTCGCGCCGCTTCACCTCAGCCAGCGCGTCCAGCAGCCCCTCCTTCATGCTGTAGAACTCGTCGAAACCGATGACCTCCACCTGGCCGAGGCCGATGCTGTACTTTTCGTGGGTGAACAGTTTGAAGTCGGCGGCCACGACCCGTTCGACCGAACCGTAGTTTTTCAGGGAACTGCTGGCGGCAAAGATGTCGCGGCCGAATTCGGCAACAGTAAGCCCTGAGCGTTCCTCCAGCCAGGCGGCCATTTCATGGTCTGCTGCTGTGGTGGTGGGCGATTTGAGGATCACCGTGTCGGAGAGGATCCCTGCCAGCAGCAGCGCGGCTATCTTCTGTTCCGGTTCCACGCCGCACTCGCGGTAGCGCCGCCCTACCAGGGTGCAGGTGCTGCCGACCGGCGAGGTGATGAAGGAGATCGGAGAATTCGAGTGGCTGTTACCCAGTTTGTGGTGGTCGATGACTTCGGTGATTTCCACCGACTCGGCTCCCGGCACCGCCTGGCCGAGCTCGTTGTGATCCATGAGGATCAGCTTGTAGGGGAGCGGCGCCAGCAGCGAAGATTTGGTGGCTACGCCGGCCAGGGTGCCGTCACCCTCCAGCGCCAGCACGGCTGAGACATTGGCGACGAGAAGTTTCTGTCGCAGGGCGGTGAGTGATTTATCCACTTCAATCTCGGCAAATTCCTTCTCGGCGAGACAGAATGCGGGAGTGGAAAGCCGCGCCATCCAGGCGGCGGTGGCGGTGTCATGCGGGGTCAGCAGCACCGTGACGTTCTGCGCACGGGCCTGCTCCAGCAGGTCGTCTTCCAGCGGAAGTCCGCCGGTGACCACCAGAACCTGAACGCCCCGTTCGATGGCAGCCAGCTGTATGGTGCGACGATTGCCGGTCATGATCAGCAGCTCACGGGGATCATAGCCGTCGATTCTGCTGCTGAAGGATTCCTCAAGCATGGCGCCGATGAACAGATTCAGGGAGAGCGGTACTTCGTCCCTTGCTCCGGTGGCAAAATGTCCGCCGAGGGTTTTTGCCAGGCTCGACAGACTGGTGGTAACCTGACGTATTCTGTCGTGACAGGGGAGGAGGTAGCTTTCCGAAAGCCGCAGCAGCGAAAGAATTCCGCATGGTTTGTTGTCGCAGTCAATCACCGGCAGTACCCGTACGCCGCTTTTGTTGAAAAGTTCCAGCGCCTCGTAGGCGGAGGCATGGCGATCCACTGTCACCGGCTGCCGTTTGAGGGTGTCGCGCACCTTCGGGTGCACATCGGCCAGGAACAGCGGTTCCGGAATTTCAAGACGGTCGAGGATATAGCGGGTCTGGGGGTTGGGAGCGCCCGCCATGGCGGCAATGACGCTGCTGTCACCGAGGCGCTGTTTCAGAGCGGCGTAGCTGATGGCTGAGGCAATGGAGTCCGTATCCGGGTTGCGGTGTCCGATAACGTAGGTGGTTGTGATCATAGTCGTTCTCTCTTAATTGTTTTTCCAGTCCCTGCTGCGGGCTGCGGCCTGGTGTCCTTCCACTTCGGCCAGAATTTCCATGTAGGTGGCGTAGCGTTCGGCGTGGATGCGTCCCTGCTCGACCAGCATCAATACGGCGCAGCCCGGTTCGGTACGGTGGCGGCAGTTGCGGAATTTGCAGGCGACATCGCGGTGATCTTCAAAACCGGGGAAGTATTCGGCCAGCTCTTCGACCGTACTGTCAACCAGCCCGAAATCGCGAAAGCCGGGCGTGTCCACCAGTTCGCCGCCTCCCGCCAAGGCGTGCAGCGTGGATACGGTTGTGGTGTGCCGCCCCATTCCTTTGTATTCGCTGACGCTGCCCACCTTGAGATCAATATTCGGGCAGAGCACGTTCAGCAGGGAACTTTTGCCGACCCCGGTCGTGCCGACAAAGGCGCCGCGATGCCCCTGGCTGAAATACTCCTCCAGCGGGGCAAAGCCGCTGCGCTGCGCGGCGCTGATGGGAAAAATCGGCACTGAGCTGCCGTATACTCTGGTCAGTTCGGCCAGCAGTTCTGTTGTGCCGTCAAGATCGCATTTGTTGACCACCACAAACGGTTCCAGTCCTGCCGAACGTGCGGCGACAATGGCCCGGTCAAGAAAACCGCCGGGTGACTGCAGTGCCACCACAATGCCCAGGACATCAAGATTGGCGGCGACCAGATGGATGCCGCCCCGGGCGTCCCGGCGCTGCAGTTCCGTGCGGCGCGGCAGGCGCTTCAATACCTCGCCGGTGACTTCGACGCGGTCTCCGACTACGTGCCCGGAGTTGCGCTTGACCCGAACCATCCGGCGTGCGCCGTTGTCGAACAGAACTTCAACCGAGATGCCGTGATGGGCAACAATCAGGCCGTTGGGGGTATAATCGCTCATGGGTGGTGTTCCGTTTTCATGTACATAAATGCCCGAAAGGTGTTACCGGGTTGACAGCTGACCATAAATCTAGCATACAAACGCGCAATAACCTAGCACAGCAGGTTAAATCAGGCCATAATAACTCAGCACATTATTCCTGCCGTATAACAGGACAAATATATGACCGAGAGCAAACACCCGTTTCAACGCCTTACTCCCGACCATGTCATGGACGCCATCGAAAGCCAGGGGTTCCTTTGTGACCGCCGTGTTTTTGCGCTTAACAGCTACGAGAACCGCGTCTACCAGGTCGGCATCGAGGAAGGGCAGCCGCTGATCGCCAAGTTCTATCGTCCGGGGCGGTGGAGCGAAGGACAGATTCAGGAGGAGCATGACTTCTGTTACGAACTGGTCGAACATGAACTTCCGATTGTGGCGCCGCTCAGGAATGCCGTCGGGGAAAGCCTGCGGGAGTTCGACGGATTTCATTTTGCCCTGTACCCACGCCAAGGGGGGCATGCTCCCGAGTTCGACAACCTGGACAACCTGAAAATACTGGGGCGGCTTCTGGCGCGAATCCACGCTGCCGGAGCGGTTACGCCGTTCGTGCACCGTCCGACTCTGGACCGGCAGAGTTTCGGAACAAAAAGCGTGAAGCTGATCGAAGAACATTTCATCCCGGACGAATACCGGGCAAGCTACGTTGCCGTGACCGGGCAGTTGCTGGAGATCATCGACAGCATAATGGCCGAAGCCGGGCCGGTGCGGATCATCCGGACCCATGGCGATTGCCACGCAGGGAATATCCTCTGGCGCGATAACGCCCCCCACTTCGTCGATTTTGATGATGCGCGCATGGCACCGGCGGTGCAGGATCTCTGGATGATGTTTTCCGGCGAGCGTCCCCGGCAGCTGGCGCAGCTGGATTCACTGCTGGAAGGGTACCGCGAGTTCAATGACTTCGATCCCCGCGAACTGCGCCTGATTGAGCCGCTCCGTACGCTGCGCATGCTTCATTATAGCGCCTGGCTGGCCCGGCGCTGGCAGGACCCGTTGTTTCCGCATACGTTCTTCTGGTTCAACACGACCCGCTACTGGGGAGAGCATATCCTGGAACTGCGGGAGCAGCTGGCGGCGCTGTCTGAACCGGCGCTTGAGTTGCAGTGAGCAATCAATGGCAAACAACAAAACGGCCCTTCGTTACTACGGAGGGCCGTTTTTGCTGGCATTCTGGTCGGGTTCCTCCTGTAATTTATTCTTTCATGGCCCGCATCATCAGTTCAAAATCTTCCAGCAGAGCCTGCAGGTCTTCCTCATGCTCCACCTCCTGCTGAAGAATCTGCAGCACCATGTTGTAGGTGACCGGGTCGGTGTCCTTCGTTATGTCCATGAGACGCTTGTAGACGCCGATGGCGCATTGTTCTCCCTTGATGTTCTGCACCAGAATGGTTTTTACAAACGGATCATCCGGGGCATCATAGCCGCAGTTGGTCAGTTTGTACCACTCCTCCGGCTTTGTTACCGGGGTGCCGCCAAGTTGGATGATACGCATCGCAACCATGTCGGCGTGCATTAATTCCTGGGTGGCATGCTGAAGCAGTTCCGCGCCAACGGCATCCTTCATCGGCCCCTTGACCAGCTTTGCTCCCAACCAGTACTGATAATAGGCAAGCCATTCGTCACAATAGGCCCGGCGCAGCAAATCAATAAGTTCTTCAACATCCATCCCGATAATTTCACGACCTTTAGACCCCATACGTAACCTCCTCTGCCTGCGTGGGACTGCTTTCCGGTGTTCGACAACTGCGTGCCAATTTGTTGCTCTGTTTTACAGGGTAATGCCAATTACATGTTTGTCAAATTAGTTGATAGCGAGCAGGACACAAGCATAGGTTTACCACGTTTTTCCAACGTGTGACTCACCGTGGCAGGTGCCGTTGCAGGTAATGGTACCGGTGCCAACGTTGCGCACGATGCTCATACCGGAGGCAGTCCCGTTGAGAATGACATCCGCCGCGGTTTTGACGATATGATTGCTGTTGCCGTGCGTAATGGTACCGGTGCCGCCCCCCTCATGACAGAATGTACAGGCTACCGCATGCTCACCCGGATTCGAGTGGCGGCGTGCGATGTTTGGAAATGTCGATCCGTTGGGTCTGCCGGACGTAGCGTCACCGTGACAGTCTGAACAGCCGGTCATCAGGGCTATTGATGCGGCGGCAGACAGCTTGTGGCAGCTCTTGCAGTCTGGCGGTGTGCCGGTTGTGGCCGCCGGGTACGGGCTTGAGCTGGTACCGAGAGCATGGCACGCATTGCAGCCGCTCGTCGAAGATTTGTGGGCCGAACCGGGATTGGGGAATGCATGGGAGACTACGGCCCCGTGGCACAGGGTACTGTTGAAACAGCCCGTATTTGCCGGGGGTGTTGTCGGGGTCGTCAATTTGACGCCTCCTGCGTGACAACTTCCGCAGGCTGGGGCATTAGTCGCATCGGTGGTACTATGCAGATAGGTTGTTGCGCCGGTTGACCCCAGCCATGGTTTGGCGTGGGGAGCGTTCGTGTGGCATCCGAAACAGCTAATTCCGGCACTGCCGCCTCTGAAATCAGAGCCATGGCAGTTCCTGCAATAATCCATCCCAGTTGTGGCGCTGGCGGCGGCTTTTGCGGCGGGCTGATGTCCTGATGCGGCCCAGCCGTCAGGGTGTCCCAATTGTCCATGACACAGGGTATTGTTGAAACAGCCGCTGGTTCCGATAACGACACCGGCAGGCAGTGTGGCTGCTCCAGTCGCGCTCAGATTCGCACGATTTGTATGACATATGGCGCATGCCGGAGAATTGGAGGTGTCCGTGCTTTTATGGGTAGAGGTGCCGCCAAACCAGGGTTTTGGCGGATGAGGTGCTGTTGTGTGGCATCTGAGGCAATCTTTCTGGCTCACTCCGGCTCCGCGGTAGTCCGCGCCGTGGCAGTTAGCACAGAAGGCCATACCATTGGCTCCCGTCGCAGCCGCTTTTGCGTGAGCTCCATGGGATGCAGGGGCACTCCAGCCCGCCGGATGCCCGGATGGTCCTTGCGGATGACATGTGATGCCGTTTCTGTCGGCACTAAAACAGCTGACTTTGCTGACTCCGCCGGTCAGATCAGCTCCGTGGCACTCTCGGCATGTGCCGGGAGCAGCCAGATACGCAGCCGGATGGTTCCCGCCGCTTGAAGCAACAACCCAACCGCTTACATGCTTACCGGATGCATCAAGAGCTAAGGAGCCTTCATTGGAGCTGCTGCATCCCCACAAACAGGCATATACCAGCAGCAGTACGCCCTTTCGGAATGTTATCATACTTTCTCCTGTGGTGGCACGCCACACTGGATGGCACGGGCCGTTTTTTCCAACTTTCTGCAAATTTGTAATGTGAGCTAGCGATGAGCAGCTTCTGTGCCATGTTCCAGAAAAGGCCGCACTCCGTCATAATCAATGCGTTATGAACGTGTTACTTGTTTGAGTATGTAACAATGCAGCAACAAATGTTGCATGAATTGCCCGTTTGCGGCTGCAGAACCCATTCTCCGGTATCTCATATTAGATGCAACACTGACCCTGCAACGCAACAATGATTGCATGATTGACTGACTGGAGAGTAATTGCCCGTTCTAAAAGAAGTCATGCGGTGAGTGAGCAAAAAGCTGCCCCTCTGAAACGGAGGGGCAGCTTTTCAATAGCAAATATGTGTTATGGTGCGACTACGTACCAAACGCTTCCTACTCCCTGGCCATAGACGTCGTTATCATCTTTGTCTTTGTAGAAATAGTACAACGGCTGTCCTTTATAGGTAGTCTGCTTGACGCCGTCGTCGCGAGTAATAGTGCCCACAGCCGTCTTGTCAATGGCTGCGTTCTGGTCAACGGTGTCCGCGAAAAATACCGGCCACTTTTCAAGGCAACCGTTAGCTGTACCGCACATACTCATATTGGGCATGTCTTTCCTGAACAGATATAATGTCATGCCTTTGTCATCAACCAGATAGCTGCCTATGCCGTCTTTTGTTTTTACCGTCAGTGTTGATGCAAACGAGAGGGATGCCAGCACGGTGACACTCGCAACAAGCAGCGTGGCTATCGTCAGTATTTTATTGAGCATTCTCATGGTTGTCTCCTCCTCCTGATCATGTTCTTTAGACATATAATATTCTTCTGATGATACGGATGTCAAAATAAAAAAGACCTAAAAAGTCTTGTTTGGCTTGTTGTTTTTGCGGGGATTTGCGCTTGGTGGTATCGTTGCCGTTATGAAGAGTTGAGCATTAGCGCTTGAATGACAGGAGTATCAATGCCGCAGCTCATGCCTTTCCGCCGCGATAATCGTTGTCGATTCATGTCCATCACTTGACTAAAAACGGTATTAGTGTCAAAAAGAGGGGCAGAAATAACAACCTAATATACCAAAGGAGTCTTACATGGCTAAAGCATCTGCCCGCCACATTCTCGTGGCAACTAAAGAAGCATGTGAAGAGCTGAAAACAAAGATCGAAGCGGGAGAGGATTTTGCCGCATGTGCCCGTCAGCATTCCCAGTGTCCGTCCGGCAGGGATGGCGGTAATCTGGGTGAATTCGGCCCGGGGCAGATGGTAAAAGAATTTGATACCGTTGTTTTTTCCGGAGAAGTCGGCAAGGTTCTGGGACCGGTGCAGACCCAGTTCGGCTATCACTTGATCGAAGTCACCAAGCGTACGGCATAGGACAGGCGCCATGAAGTTACTGGATGGAAAATTATGTGCTGAAAGCCTTGTCGTGGACATCTCCAAACGGGTTGCCGGGTATGTGGACTCCGGTTTGCGCAAGCCGCATATGACCGTTATTCTGGTCGGGGAGCATGCTCCCAGCGAATCCTATGTGAAATCGAAGATCAAGTCGTGCGAGAGTGCCGGTTTTGAAAGTGCGTTGCTCCGTTTCCCGGAGAGTGTTACCGAGCCGGAGCTTTTGGCAAAGATCGCCGAGATTAATGCCGATCCTGCCACTGACGGCCTTATCGTGCAGCTGCCGGTTCCGAAGCATATCAACCCCCAGAACATCATCAATGCAATTGATCCGGAAAAGGATATTGACGGGTTTCATCCGACCAATTTCGGCCGTATGACCCTGGGACAGAAGGCGTTCAGGCCGGCAACCGCCTACGGTATCTGCAAGCTGCTTCAGTTTTACGAAATACCGGTGAAAGGGAAGCACTGCGTTGTGATCGGCCGGTCGAATATTGTCGGAAAGCCGATATCAATCATGCTTTCCAACGATTTTGAAATTGGAAACGCCACGGTTACCCTGGCGCACATCGAAACTCCCCATGAGCTCTTGGTGGACGAAACACGGCGGGCGGATATCATTGTCGTTGCGGTCGGAATCCCCGGTTTTATTACCGAGGACATGGTTAAGGAGGGTGTCGTGATGATTGATGTCGGTATCAATCGTCTCGAAAACGGTAAACTGGTCGGGGATGTGGATTTTGAAAACGTCAGCAAAAAGTGTTCATGGATCACACCGGTGCCCGGCGGCGTTGGCAGGATGACGGTTGCAGCGCTGATGGTTAATACGCTGATGGCGTATCAGAATAATTTTGATCTGGTGTGATGCGGGAATTTATACGCGGAAAAAACGGCCTTGTGGCCGTTTTTTTTTGCCATTTTTTTCAGCGGGAATCGTTGATCGTTGCCCGGGGCAGTGACCACCCCTTATGGATGGCCAGCAGTCGTACGGTAATTACGGTCAGAGCGGCAACTACGAGTGCCCAGTTTGGGGGGAATGTCGTCAGGTGCAGCAGGTAGAGCAGGATTCCTCCGGCAATGCATGCTGAAGCATACACTTCCCGCTGCAGTACCAGCGGTACCTGCGTTGACAGGACATCCCGGATCATTCCGCCAGCCGTGGCAGTCATGACCCCCATCATAACGGAACCGAAAAAGCCGATATGATAATCGAGTGCCTTGCCAGTGCCGATAACGACAAAAGTGCCAAGGCCGATGGCATCGAAATACTGGAGCGGGTGGTGCAGAAATTCCATCTTCTGATGAAAGATGAACACCAAAAGTGAAACAACCAATGCAAGGTAGAGGTAGGTTTCATTTTTCAAAATGAAGGGGGGGGCGCCGAGCAGCAAATCCCGCACGGTTCCCCCCCCGTTTGCAGTAACCAACCCCAGCAGAACTACCCCGAACAGATCCATATCGCGGCGCACACCCGCCCATGCCCCTGAAGCGGCAAAGGCGGCTGTGCCCAGTAAATCGAGTGCGTAGAGGAGGTTCATCGGTACTACTGAATGCTTACCAGTTCGATTTCAAAGGTGACATCTTCGCCGGCCAGCGGGTGGTTGGCGTCAAAGGTGACCTGGTCGTCGCTTGCTTCAAGGACGACGACGTCGAGTTCTTCGTCATCTTCGTTGGAGAGGCTCAGTTCGTCGCCTACTTCCGGAACAAGATCTTCCGGGAGATCGCTTCGTGGTACGGTGAAGACCTTTTCCTTGTCGTACTCGCCAAACGCATCGACAGCAGCAATTTTTACGGTCTTTTTCTCGCCCGGTGACATGCCGACAATGGCAGCATCAATCTGGGGGAAAAGAATCTCTTCGCCCAGAACGAAGGTCATCGGTCCTGCTTCGTGGCCGCCGCAGCCGCATTCATCGTCTTCGCATCCGTCATCACAGCTGTCATCGCAGCAGTCATCATCACACTCGGTTGCTTCGAGCGTCGAGTCGAATATCGTTCCATCATCCAGAGTTCCGGTAAAGTTGATTGTTACTGTGTTTCCTTTTTCTGCTTGTGCCATTGGATTGCCTTTCGTTTCTGTAAAAGTAATATGATGCAGCGGGACAAAGTACGGGAGAGTTTGCCGTTCGTCCAGAAAAATTTTTAGCTGCCGGCGTGTATACGTTGTAACTGGCTGAAACGCTTTGTTATTAAAACGGTAGCAATCCCATCCTCCATGCGGCAAGAGCTGCGACGATTGCTATCGCAAGAATCAGCCAGCGCTTCCATGGCCTCTTCTTCTCGGCAAAGGGGTCAAACAGCGATGTGATCGCTCCTTGCGGAAGGCGGGCCATGCCGGTCAACGAGGCGCCGAAGGGTATATTGATTTTGGCCCTGGTATTGACCGCCCAGCCGTTGGCATCCAACAGTCGCCCAAGGTTGCGCTGCCGCAGTTTCAGCCAGGCCAGGAAGATGGATGGACCGGAAACAAAGAGCATGATCCCGACAAGAACCAGCGGCATCTGCCACCACGGCAATTTGAAAAAACCGGTCAGTATGGAGGCTATGGCGGTGCCGATGGCCCCGATGGCAAGGCCGACCGCGGCGAAAATGCCGGCGAATTTGCCCACATCAAAGGGGGGCGGTGCCGGTTTTGCATCAGGTTTTTTCGTCCCGGCCGGAATAAGCTCGGCTACCGCTTTTTCTTCGTTCATCCGGGAGCGGGCGGCCGCCACTTTCTGAAGCGATTCGCCAACCATTTTACCGATGCGCTTGTAGGGATCCCAGAAGGCCTGCCGGATGCTGATCGGGTGCTCAATAATTCGTACGATGGTGGCATCCCAGTCCCGTCCCTGGCGGTCGTAAAAAATGCCGTTACGTCCCACCAACAGCTGATCGCTGTCGCCGTTGGTGATGGCAGCGGCAACAGTCATTTTATCGCTCCCGCCACTTCTGGTACAATCACAATATACCAGATAGACCCGGCTCAAATTGGCCAGCAATGCATGTTTGGCAACGTCAGTTACGGTTATGCAGAGTTCGAAACTCCTGCCGTCGAGAAAGAGAGATCCTGACTGGAAAATGGCTTTACCGCGTCCGGTATAAAAATCGCGAAATGAGACAAAATTGTTGGCCAGCGCCAGCAAGTCACGGCAATAGCGGGTCAGGCGTTCAACTTCTACGATTGCATCAAAGGCCGGCTTCAGGGCAAGATCCTGGTCTATAAGCGCAAGAAGTTTCGCTTCGGTCTGTTCATCTTGCCATTGTTTCAGGCGCTCGACATCAAGCGTACTGACCGGCGTATCAATCCTGTTGCTCCACCATGTTTCATACTGCTCTACAGCAGATTTCAATTCGCGCCACCGCTCTTCTGTCAGAACGGCCAGGTCTCCCAGCAGCGGCCGGATGATGTCACGGCGAAGCCGGGCAATTGCTTTGCTCCATGCCGGGTTTATTCCCTGAATCAGGTCCAGTGAGCCCGTTACGGTTACCGCAGAGAGTGGCAGTGTGGCAATTTCATCCCCAATTTCCGACAGGTTGCGGGGGGCCAGAGCGGCCAGGTTTTCATCACTGCTGTTGAATATCGTGGTGGCACGGCTGTCGTACACGGCCATGGCACAGCGGAGAAAGTAATCATCCATCTTGGGTTTGACGGTATGCCAGAGCAGCATCGCCTCATCCGGTGCCGTAATGTCTGCTCCCCCAGGTTCCTCGTCATGCCAGGCAAGCAATGCCGCGCTGTCGGCAGCAAAACGCTCGATCATTTCACGAGTGATACCGTCCGCTCCGCTTCGATCAGTCTCGCTCCCCATGCATTCGATGATGTCGGTAACCCAACCTGCCAGGAGTTCATCATCTGTCGATGCGGCGGTTATGATGCCATCCCCGTTAAAGCGGGTCTGGGCAAGAATGGTCTCGCTGTTACAGGTGTCGGAAACCGTAATTACCTCTGCTTCCGGTTTGCCGAGATTGGCGAGCAGCGTTCTGGCGGCATCAAGAATCCGCGAACCTTCCTCGGTCTCACAGGATATTGCCGACAGTAAAACTCCCTGGCTGCCATTAACCAGCTGTTGTCTGTCGTTAAGGCATGCTCCGGCCCATTCTGCCGCAGCAAGGATCTCGGGCACCCGGATATGGCCATCACCGTCACTGTCGATCAACTCAAGGGTTCGCTGGTCAAATTCAACTCCATTGACCGGGCAGCTGAGCGCCGACCAGAGTTTGTTGTCCAGTTGGGACAGCGCCAGCAGGTCATCTCCGGTTTCCAGCAGAACCTGATCAAAGCCGCCTGCACGGAAAAACTTCCATTGATGGTGTGCAGAAGTACCGTTTTCTTTCATTGATTACCCCTTGCCCAAGTTGAATCAAGAAAGCCGGGAGTGCTCCGGCCTGTTATGTTACGTATTATGATTGCCGGGAAATTTCCTCAAGGTTGCTGGCAATTACCGAGGCGGTGGCGGCCTGCTCTTCCGATGCCGTGGCAATCTGGGCAATGACGTTTTTGATTTCTTCGATGGAAAGAACAATAGAGTTCAGCGATTCTTCAGCCTGGTGTGAGAGCGCTTCACCTTTTTCAGCTTCGGTTTTGCCCCGTTCGATGGACTCAACCGCCAGTTGGGTCCCTTTCTGAATCTCGGAAACCATGACGCTGATTTGTTTTGTCGAGGCGGTCGTTCGTTCCGCCAGTCTCCGGACCTCGTCGGCAACAACGGCAAAGCCGCGCCCCATTTCACCTGCCCGGGCGGCCTCGATGGCGGCGTTCAGAGCCAGAAGGTTGGTCTGGTCGGCAATTTCGTTGATGACATTGACAAATTCGCCGATTTTTTCGGACGTACTCCCCAGTTTGCCGACAATTTCAGCAGACGAGCGTACGACTTCTGCTACTTTCTGCATTTCGCGCACCGCCAGATTAACAACCTTTTGTCCTTCATGGGCATTATCAGCTACCTGTACTGCGGAATCGGAGGCATTGTTGGTGTTGCCGGCAACCTCGTTGACCGTCATGCTCATCTCTTCCATGGCCGTTGCGATCTGATGTACCCTTTCTTCCAGGTAGTTCTTTCGTTCTATCTGCTGGTACTGCTGTTCTTTTACCAGTTTTTCAGCGGTAATATCGCTCCAACAGGCCATAAAACAGAGCGGCTTGCTGCTGTCGCTGCTGTCCCAGATCGGATAGGCGGTGGTCTTGAGGGTAATGCCGCCAATCGGAATTTCGGCCGTATGCGGCAGATCGGTGCGGGGATTTGCAAAAAACTTTCTGATGCGCCCGGGATCTTTATGATACTGATGGATCGGATTGTTGAAAGCATTGCCAACATCGGCTCCGCGCAGACCGGCATTCAGTTCCGAACGGTGCTGCTGGAGCAATTCTTTTGCCCTGCGATTCATATAAAAAATATTGTTTTCATTGGTTGTGTCGCAGAGCATGACAATATTGTCAACATTGTCAAGCATCTGGACGAGCTTTTGGATTTCAGCTTCTTTGCCGGCCAATTCAAGTTTGTTGTCTGAACCAAAAAATCCCATTTTGAACTCCTCACCGTATGAAAGTAATTGTATCAGGAAGATATCAGACTTCCTGCAAAGATCAAGCGAAGTTAGCAGGTTGATTTCCATGAATTCCGGGCGCGTGTGGAGGTGCCGGTCTGATCGTAAATATAATGAAAGAATGAATTGATCAGGTGTATTCAGTAGGGTGAGCTGGCAGGGAAAGAAAAAAGAAAGGGGCATGCGGTCGGCATGCCCCCTGTAGAGACGGAAACAAAGTTAGTTAGTTAGTCTACTGATTTACGCAGGAATGTAGGAATATCGTACTGGTCCTCATCCTCTTCTATGAAAGAGACGGCAGGACGAATTCTCGTAACATTTTCGGTCTTCTCACGATCACGCTGGAAGGTCGGTCTGTCAAGAGACACGGGGCTGACGGCATGTTTGTCCGCCAGTGACAAGCTGTTCTTGCGGAAATCGCGGCTCTTTTCAACATCAAAGCGATCACCGAAGCCGGTGGCAATAACAGTCACCTTGATATTATCGCCCATCTCGTCATCACGGACGACACCTATCTTGATGTTGGCATCTTCGTGAACTTTCTCATGCACAATACGGTTGACAGTGTTGTAATCGTCCATGGTCATGGCGGCGGATCCGGTGATATTGACCAGCACGCCCTTGGCTCCGGAAATGTCGTTGTCTTCCAGCAGGGGGCTTGAAATAGCGTTGTTCACCGCCTCGGCGGCACGGTTGTCACCGCTGCCCATGCCGATACCCATCATGGCCATGCCGCGAACGCTCATGACTGTTTTAACATCGGCAAAGTCGAGGTTCATGAGGCCGGTGGAGGTGATCAGTTCGGAAATACCCTGAACTGCCTGGCGAAGGACATCGTCCGATGGTTTGAACGCATCGAACAGCGACATGTTTTTGCTGGCCAGGCTGATAAGGCGATCATTGGGGATGATGATCAGCGAATCAACGTGCTTTTTCAGTTCCGCGATGCCCTGCTCAGCGAGAACGGAGCGTGCCTTTCCTTCGTAGGTAAACGGCTTGGTAACTACTCCGACCGTCAAAACTCCCGTCTCACGGGCAGCTTCTGCGATAACGGGTGCGGCACCGGTTCCGGTGCCTCCGCCCATTCCGGCAGCGATGAACACGAGGTCGGCACCCTTGATTGCCTCTCCCAGCTGCTCCTTGTTTTCAAGAGCTGCGGCTGTCCCCACTTCCGGCTTTGAGCCTGCACCAAGACCTTTGGTCAGTTCACGTCCGAGTTGAAGCTTGACCGGTGCCTTAGAGGTCCGCAGCGATTGGGCGTCGGTATTGGCAACGATAAAATCCACTTTATGTATAGAGCTTGAAATCATGGTGTTGACTGCATTGCCGCCGCCGCCACCTACTCCGATAACTTTAATTACGGCACTCTGCTCAATGGTTTCATCGAATTCAAACATGCGTTCCCCCCTCTATATGTATGTGACTTGAGTCGTATGTAATTCATAGAAATGTAACCTCAATTCAAACAAGAATCAAAGAAAAAAATAATAATATTTTTGTGTAAAAAGGGGTGCTGTTAAAAAACAGAGTGTTAGAAGATTGCGAGTTGAAACAATGATCAAAAGGGGCGGGTTTAATGAAAAACAGGCCGTCTACCGGGGGACGGTAAACGACCTGAATGTTTGCTGCATTGGGAAGAGGCGGTTAGAAAAATTCGCTGAACCAGCTTTTCATTCTTCCGAAAACCGACCCGAACAGATTTGCTTCCGGTTTGCCGGTCGGGAATTCACGTGAACCGGAGTTGCGGCTGCCGTACACAACCAGGCCGACGCCGGTGGCATATACCGGAGATTTTACCACATCAATGAGTCCGCCGATTTTCTGCGGAAGCCCGCGCCGTACCGGAAGATTGAAGATCTGCTCCGCCAGTTCCGGTATTCCTTCGAGGATGCTGGAACCTCCCGTGATAACCACACCCGAGGCGATTGAATCTTCCAGACCGGATTTAATGATCTCGCGGTTGACGAGCGAGAAAATCTCCTCCATGCGTGGTCCGAGGATTTCGCAGAGCACATTGCGCGAGAGTTCCCGGGGCTTGCGTCCGCCAACACTCGGCACCTCAATCTTATCCTCCTTGCCAACCAGCGAGGAGAGGCAGCAGCCGTACTTCTGCTTGATTTTTTCCGCTTCGGCAAATGGTGTACGCAGGCCGACAGCGATATCGTTGGTAAGCTGATTGCCGCCAAGTGAGATGACGGAGGTATATTTGATTGCGCCGTCGGCAAAAATGGCGATGTCGGTCGTGCCGCCGCCGATGTCCACCATGCAGACGCCCAGCTCTTTTTCATCGTCGGAAAGAACGGCGTGGGATGAGGCAAGTTGCTCAAGGACGATGTCAGCCACATCCAATCCGGCCCGGTTACATGATTTGACGATATTCT
>MGZJ01000047.1:24070-39364 GCA_001802645.1 Geobacteraceae bacterium GWC2_53_11
CCTGACGCCGCTCATGCCGAGCGGTTCGCGGATGCCATCCTGCTCATCAATGATGAATTCCTGTGGCAGAATATGCAGTACTTCGCGGTCCATGGGGATATTGATTGCTTTGGCCGCATCGATAACCCGGCGGACATCTTCCTGGGAAACTTCGCGATTTTTGATGGCGATGACGCCATTGGAGTTCAGTCCTTTGATATGGCCACCGGCGATACCTGCATAGACGGACTTGATTTCGCATCCGGCCATCAGTTCAGCTTCTTCGACAGCTTTGCGAATAGCACCGACAGTGCTTTCAATATTGATGACAACGCCTTTGCGAAGGCCGCTGGAAGGGCTGGTCCCGATGCCGACAATATCAATGCCGTCTTCCGTGACGTTGCCGACAATGGCACAAATCTTGGTTGTGCCGATGTCGAGACCGACGATCAGGTTATCCCGTTTTGTTGCTGACATACCGCTCCCCCCTGCTACATGATAAATATATGAGCTAACCTTTTTTAACGATAATCTTGTCGTTGTAATCGAGATCGATGTAATGAATTGACGGCATTTGCACCATCAGATCACGGTAGATGCGGGCGAAACGTTCCACTTTTGCAGAAAAATCCCCCGAACCGACCTTGACCGGCAGCGCTCCAGCCGCAGTGAACAGCGTAAAGCCGTACCCCTTATCGTAATGAATCTCCGATACATCCGCAAGGATAAATGCGCCTTTGTCCCGTAATATCTTCAGGAGCTCGCAGGTGGCTTCAAGGGCCTCTTTGGTCCCTTTAGGATCGTTGCCCAGTTCTTCCTCGCTGAAGCCGGTGACAACCGGATAGTCCAGTTTATCCCCTTGGTTGAGGACCTTGAAGACATTTCCTTTTTTGTCGAGATAATAGATGAAGCCCATGTTGACGATTGCTACCGGTTCCCGTTCGGAGATGGCGATGGAAATGGCATCCGGATAATACCGGTTTATGCGCACCGTCTCTACCCAAGGGTTTTGCAGAATATGCTCGCCCATGCGCTTCAGATTCATACGGAGCAGGTCCTTGCCCGGTTCTACACCGGCTAATTCAAGAATCTCTTCACGTGTCAGGTGCTTGGCAGCCGTTACATCAATCGTTTTGAGCGAGAAGAGGGTGACCTCCGAGAAGGCGCGATAACAACCGTACAGGATACCGCTCGACAGCGAGATTGCAGCTAGCCCCAGAGCGATCCTTTTCAGCGGACGCAGATATTTCTTGAGATCGAGCGGTTTACGCTGGACCTTTGTTTTGTTCGGCGCAACCTTTTTGCGCTGATATGATGAGTTTGCGAAATCTCGCACCAGTTAGTGCACCTTTATGGAGAGGTCTGCCGATTCAATAATGCGTGCTACCAGTGCTTCAAATGACAGGCCGGCGCCTTTTGCGGCAATTTCCGGCAGCAGCGAGAGCGCGGTCATTCCCGGCAGGGTATTTACTTCAAGCACATAGCAGTCACCGGTGGAGGTTACCAGCAGATCAACACGGCTGTATCCCTTGCATCCCAGGGAGCGGTGTGCTGCCAGGCCGACCTGCTGTGCTTTTTCATAGAGAGCCGGTTCCAGCCGCGCAGGAAATACGTGCTCGGCCATGCCGTCCGTGTATTTTGCTTCAAAATCGTAAAACTCATTCTTGGGAATAATTTCGATGGCACCAATGGGTGAGTCATCCAGAATCCCGATCTGAACTTCCTGCCCCTTGACGTATTGCTCCACCAGGATTTCGTCGTCATGGCGGAAAGCCTCTTCAACTGCTGCTGCCAGTTGTCCCTCTTCCTTGACGATAGATACACCGACAGATGATCCTTCCTGTACCGGTTTGACAACAAGCGGCAGTCCGAATGGCAGTCCTGATAACACGACCGGTTCGCCTTTCCGGTAACAACGGAACGGCGCAGTCAGGATGCCGCTGGCGGCAAAAGCCTGCTTGCTGTAAAGTTTGTGCATTGCCAGAGCGCTGGGGAGCACGCCCGATCCCGTGTAGGGAATCTGCAGCAGTTCGAGCAGCCCCTGAACACAGCCATCCTCACCATAGCGGCCATGCAGGGCGATGAAGGCGGCTTCAATCTGTTCCCGTTTCAGAACATCGGCAAGATCGCGGCCGACATCGACGGCCACCGCATCATATCCCTGGGCGACAAGAGCCTGGTGAACGGCGGCTCCGCTCTTTAGCGAAACTTCCCGCTCTGCCGAAAGACCGCCGTACAGTACACCGATTTTTTTTGATTTCATCATGGGCAAACCTTCATACATATTTTATAGATACGGACTTTTGTTAAATGTCGCCAACTATACGCACTTCTTCTTCAAGAGTCACGCCGGATGTTGTCATTACGGCATTTTTTATGGTTGCTGCCAGATCAAGGAAATCCTGTGCTGTTGCTTTTCCGGTGTTAACCAGAAAGTTGCTGTGTACTTCGGAAACCTGTGCACCACCCACATTCTTGCCGCGCATCCCGGCAGTGTCGATTAGCCGCCAGGCGGCCTGGCCGTGCGGATTCTTGAAGAAGGAACCTGCGCTGGGATAACCGACATTATGCTTCGTACGCCGCAACTCGGTATCCTTGCGGATTTCTTCCTCGGTATGGTGCGGTTCCCGCTCGTCCAGCCTGAATGTCGCAGCCAGCACAATGTCACCATCTGCCAATCTGAGATGGCGATATCCGTAATCCAGTTCATCCATGCGGAAATCGTGAATAGTGCCGCTTCGCAACAGTGTGAGATGATCGGTCCGCTCCAGAATCCCTTCGCCGTACGCTCCGGCGTTCATCTTGATTGCTCCGCCAATCGTACCGGGAATGCCGGAGATAAAGCCGATGCCGCCCAGTCCCATTTTCTGGGCAAAACGAACCAGAGACAGATTCTCTGCGCCTGCTTCAGCAGTAATCAAGCCCTCGCCAACAGCGGTTATCCGGTTGAAGCGCTCTAGCGAGATAACCGCTCCGCGAATCCCCTTGTCCCGTACCAGCAGGTTGTACCCTCTGCCAATCGGCAACCACGGTATGTCCTGTTCACCCAGCCATGAAAGCAGCTGGCGAAGATCATCCGCATCTTCCGGAATCGCAAAAATATCAGCGGGACCGCCGACCTTAAGCGACGTGTGAAGACTCATCGGCTCGTGGCAGAGCAATTGGCCGCGAAACGATAAACGAGTGGTATCGTAGGGGCAATTCATAATTGCGCTATCCGTTGTTCTGCAACAGTTTCACCAGGGCTTCTCCCTGTTGCCAGATGTTCCCGGCCCCAAGCGTGATAACGATATCTCCTTCACGGACAATACCGGCTAGATGCTCGGGAACCAGTTCGCGATTGGCGATCCAGGTCACATCCTTCTGGCCGTGACGGCTGACCTCGGCGGCAAGCCGCTCTGCCGATGCTCCTTCGATGGGCTGTTCGCCGGCGGCATAGACGTCGGTCAGTATCAGCACATCGGCATCGTAGAAGGCGGTGACAAATTCATTGAACAGTTCATGGGTCCGGCTATAGCGATGCGGCTGGAAGGCGGCTACGATACGGCGCTCTGGCCACCCCTGGCGCGCTGCTGCCAGGGTCGCCTTGATTTCAGCTGGGTGGTGGCCGTAATCGTCCACGACCATGATGCCGTTCGGCTCTCCCTTGACGGTGAAGCGCCGTCCGACACCGCTGAATGCGGCAAAGCCTTCCTGGATGGCGGTAAACGGCACGTCCAGTTCGAGGGCCACCGCGATACAGGCCATGGCGTTCAGGACATTATGGGGTCCCGGCATGGGAAAGGTGATTTCCCCCAGACGGTACCCTTTGAAGTGGGCGACAAACGACGTCTGAAACCCGTCATGTCTGACGTGGGTGGCACGGATATCGGCCTGGGCCGAGAGGCCGTAGGTCATGTAGCGTTTTTTGACCCGGGGCAGAATCTCGCGAATGTTCTTGTCATCAAGGCAGAGTACGGCCAGGCCGTAAAAGGGAACCTTGTTGATAAATTCGACAAAGGTATCCTTGATCTCTTCAATGCCGGAATAGTGGTCGAGGTGGTCGGCGTCGATATTGGTCACAACGGCAATGGTCGGCGACAGGAGCAGGAAGGAACCGTCTGATTCATCCGCTTCGGCAAGCAGGAACTTGCCCTGGCCGATCTGTGCGTTGGTGCCGATGGCATTCAGTTTGCCGCCGATGACGATGGTCGGATCGATCCCCGCATGCCCCAGGATGGCTGCGCCCATTGAAGTCGTGGTGGTTTTGCCATGGGTTCCGGCGATGGCGATGCCGTACTTCATCCGCATCAGTTCGGCCAGCATTTCGGCGCGCGGGATAACCGGCACGTGCAGTTTTTTGGCCTCGACGACTTCGGGGTTATCGTTATGGACGGCTGAGGAAATCACCACAACATCGACATTCTTCAGGTTGTCTGCTTTATGTCCGATGCCGATTTCAGCGCCGAGGGAGGCAAGACGCTCGGTAATATCCGAACCGCGCAGGTCAGAGCCGGACACCTTGTAGCCAAGGTTCAGGAGGACTTCGGCGATTCCGCTCATGCCGATGCCACCGATGCCGACGAAGTGAATCTTATCTATTTTCCCGTACATGAGGCCACCTTCCCGCTTTCGTTTGTGTTCGTCATCTCATCAACAATAATCTTGGCGGCATCCAACCGTGCGAGGCTGAACGCCAAATCACCGGTGCTGCGTACGAGATTCGGGTCGTCTGCCAAGGTGAGAATCGACTGAGCCAGGGTTTTTCCCGTCAGTTCCCGTTCCAGCATTATGAAACAGGCATCCTTCTTGAGCAGCGCCTCGGCATTCTTGCGCTGATGATCGTCAACTGCATGCGGAAACGGGATGAACAGGCATGCCTTGCCACATGCGGTAACTTCGGCGATGGTGGTGGCGCCTGCCCGGCAGATGATCAGATCTGCTGTGGCATACTCTGCCGCCATGTCACTGATAAACGGCGTGACCTTTGCCTCGACGCCTGCCGCCAGGTATGCCGCAGTTACTTCCGCGTAGTCCTTTTCACCGGTTTGATGTGTAATCTCCAGGCTCCCCTGATGTTTTTGCAGCAACGGCAACGCCTCAATCATGGCTGCGTTGATGGCGTGAGCGCCCTGGCTGCCGCCAAAGATGAACAGGTGGAAACGACCGGCAGCTCTGAGATCATCCTTGGCCGATGAACCGGAAACGGATTCAACCATGTCCAGAATCTGCCGTCGCAGCGGGTTGCCGGTCAGTTGCGTTGTTGCAACCGGGAAATAGCGGGCTGATTCGTCCAATGTTATGAATACCTTGGTGGCAAACCGGGCCAGTAGACGATTGGTCTGGCCGGGGATGGCATTCTGCTCATGAATGAATCGAGGAATCTGCATGCCGCGGGCTGCCAGCACCATCGGCAGGGAGGCGTAGCCACCCACGCCAAGAACGACGTCCGGGCGAAAACTCTTCAGGATTTTCCTCGACTGGGCATAGCCGTAGATCATCATGGCCGCTCCCTTGATCTGGCTGAGGGTACCCTTGCCGCGGATGCCGGCGGCGGAAATCAGCTCAAGGCGATATCCGGCGGCCGGAACGGCACGTGCTTCAATGCCCCGTTCGGTGCCGACAAACAGCACTTCATTGGCCGGATCGCGTGATAAAAATTCTTCGGCAACGGCGATGCCGGGAAAGAGATGTCCGCCGGTGCCGCCACCGGCAATAATCAGTTTCATTTTTCCTCCTTCAGGCTGATGGAGGATATCTTCAGTCCCGATGATATGTTGAGCAGAATGCCGACGGCAAACAGGCTGATCAGCAGGGAGCTGCCGCCGTAGCTGATAAAGGGGAGCGCCAGTCCCTTGGTCGGAAGCAGTCCGGTGACGACCCCCATGTTGACCGACGCCTCAATGCCGAACAGTACGGCAATTCCCAGGGCCATGAAACGCCCGAATGGATCCGGGGCAGCAACGGCAATGCGCATGGCCCGCTGCACGAGCAGGAAGAACATGCCGACGATGACGATGACGCCAAGAAAGCCGAGCTCCTCGCCGACAACCGACAGGATGAAGTCGGTGTGCGCTTCCGGCAGATAGAACAGCTTCTGTTTCCCCTCACCCAGTCCCTGCCCGAAGACGCCGCCCGTTCCGAGCGCCAGCCACGACTGGATAATCTGGAAGCCGCTGTTCTGCGGGTCCTGCCACGGGTCGAGGAACGCCAGAATACGCCGCTTTCGATAAGCAACGTTCATGATCAGAAAATAGATGAACGGCATTGACATCAGAAATATGGAAATTATGTAGACCAGCCGCGTTCCGGCGGCAAAGAGCATGATGATGGCGACCGCAGCCAGGGTCAGTGCTGAACCCATGTCCGGCTGTTTGAGCAGAAGTCCCAGCATCACGAGGAGAATCAGCATGTACGACACAAAGCCGGGTCCGAGCTGTTTGATCTTGTCCTGCTTGCGATCCAGCGAATACGCCATGTACATAATCAGGGCAATTTTGGCGATTTCTGAAGGCTGCAGATTGAAGCCGGGCAGCCTGATCCAGCGTGATGCTCCCCCGGCGCTCCCCCCGATGCCGGGGATCAGCACCAGCACGAGAAGGGCGATGCATGCCAGCAGAATCGGAGCGGCCAGCTTGCGCCAGAACTGGTAATTGATCCGCATGGTCGCCAGCATGAGCCCGAAGCCGAGCAGCGCAAACAACCCCTGGCGTTTGAGAAAGAAAAAGCCGTCGTGAAATCGTTTGGCGGCCATGACGGAAGAGGCCGAATAGACCATAACCACCCCGAAGCAGGTCAGGGCGATGGCCATCAGCATGATCACCAGATCATATTCTTCCAGTTTCTTGAACATTTAGAGAGCCTTTACGGCGGCAATAAATCGCTGCGCGCGTTCTTCATAATCCTTGAACATATCAAAGCTTGAACAGGCCGGCGACATCAGCACTGTTCCGCCGGTAGCGGTTATCTCCGCCGCAAGCCGCACCGCTTCTTCTAGTGTCGTCGCCAGCCGGGTATCAGTCAACGAGCCCAGCTCCTGCTTCATCCGTTCTGCCGCCTCACCGATCAGGATCAAATGCCGTACCCGTTCCGCGATGAGCGGCGCCAGCGGTTCGTACGAGCCCCCCTTGTCCTTGCCTCCGGCGATGAGCGTGATGTCGGTAAAACTTTCCAGCGCTTTTTCGACGCTCCCCACGTTGGTGGCTTTGCTGTCCTCGTAGTACCCGACGCCGTTTACTTCACGCACGAACTCCATCCGGTGGTGCAGCGCCTCGAAGCAGAGGATTGTCTCGAACGTTTCATCGGGCCGGCAGCCGAGCAGCAGGGCGCAGGCTACTGCGGCCATGATATTTTCCAGGTTGTGCACTCCCTGCAGCCTGATGGCTGCGGTGGGGAAACATTCTTCGTGGCCGTTGTGGCGATAGGTGATGACGCCGTCCTTGTGGAAAATGCCCTCGTCCAGTTCCATTTTGCGGCTGAAGGGGAACAGGGTTGCTTTCAGCTGTTGGGCGTGCTGCCAGACGAGAGCGTCATCGCGGTTGACCACAGCAAAGTCCTCTTCGGTCTGGTTCTCGAAAATGCGCAGTTTGGCGTCAATGTATGCCTGGTAATCCGGGTAGCGGTCGAGATGGTCTTCGCTCAGGTTCAACAGCGCCGCCACGGTGGGGCGGAACGAGGTGATCCATTCCAGCTGGAACGAGCTGATCTCGGCCACCACCTGATCGACGATCTGATGGGACTCCGCCAGTTCGATGAGCGGGTTGCCGATATTGCCGCCGACGAAGGTGTGGTACCCGTTGTGTTTGAAGATTGCACCCAGGATGGTCGTGGTCGTCGTCTTGCCGTTGGTGCCGGTGATCGCCGCCAGCGGCGCATCGATGAAGCGGGCAGCCAGTTCGATCTCGCTGATGATCTCCACTCCGGCCAGCTTGGCCGCCACCAGCTGCGGCAGGTCCATCGGCACGCCGGGGGAGACCACGATCAGGTCGCTGGTGATGAATGTTTCCTCGTCATGCCGCTCCAGTTCGCGGATAATGTCATATTTTGCCAGTTCCGCCAGCTGTCCTGCCAGGGCAGCTTCGCTGCGCATGTCGGTGACGGTCACCCGCGCCCCTTTGGCCGCCAGAAAACGGGCACAGGCCACGCCGGTTTTGGCGAGGCCGACAACGAGGATGTTTTTATTGCTGTAGTCCATGGGAACCTACCTCATCTTCAGTGTCGAAATCGCCACCAGCGCCAGGATGATACTGATAATCCAGAAGCGGACGATGATCTTTGGTTCCGCCACGCCTTTTAACTCGAAATGGTGGTGAATCGGCGCCATGCGGAAAATGCGCTTGCCGCGGTATTTATAGGAGCCGACCTGGAAGATGACGGAAAGCGCCTCGATTACGAAAATGCCGCCGACGATTACCAGCAGGATCTCCTGCTTGGTCAGTACCGCGATCGTGCCCAGCGTCCCGCCCAGCGACAGCGACCCCACATCTCCCATGAATACTTCGGCGGGATACGAGTTGTACCAGAGGAATCCGAGGCCCGCTCCCACCATGGCGCCGCACAGTACCGCCAGTTCACCGGCGCCCACCACACGGGGAATCTGCAGGTAGGCCGCCAATGTCGCGTGCCCGGCGATATAGGAGAAGAGCATGTAGGTTGCCGCGTTGATTGCCACCGGCCCGATGGCCAGTCCGTCAAGGCCGTCGGTCAGGTTGACGGCGTTGCTCGCCCCGACAATCACCAGTGTGACAAACGGGATGAACCAGATCCAGAGATCGGGGTGGAAATTTTTGAAGAGCGGAAAAAAGAGCTGTTCGCTGAATTCCGGCTTGAGAAACAGATACACACCCACCGCTCCGGCCAGCAGTACCTGCCAGAACATCTTCTGACGGGCGGACAGTCCTTTGGTGTTTTTTTCGACGACCTTCTTGTAGTCATCCACAAAGCCGATCACTCCGTAGCCGATGGTAATGAAGAGCGTGATCCAGATGTACTGATTGGTAAGATCAGCCCAGAGCAGGGTTGGTATGACGATTGCCGCCAGTATGATCACGCCGCCCATGGTCGGGGTACCCTGTTTCTGCAGGTGAGATTCCGGGCCGTCGGTGCGGATGACCTGGCGAGCCTGCAGCGACTCAAGTTTCCGGATGATCCAGGGGCCGAGTACAAAGCAGACGATCAACGCCGTGATCATGGCGTAGATAGTGCGGAAGGTCAGGTACTTGAATATGTTGAACAGCTTGATGTTGGTCGCGAGCGGATAAAAGATGTGGTAGAGCATGGGCTATTCCCCCTTGGCTTGCTGCATGAGGTTCTTCAATTCAGCTGCCACTTTTTCCATGGTCATTCCGCGTGACCCCTTGAACAGAATCACATCACCTTCGGTGGTGCTTTCATACAGTTTATCGGCAATTTCTTTGTGGCTTGAACAGCAGAAAACGGCATCTGCCGGCATATCAACCAGTGTCGCTCCCGTGGAAGCATGCTTTATCATCCGGTCGCCCAGCAGGTAGAGGCGATCGGCATTCCGGCCGGCGATGGCGCCGACACCCTGGTGCGCTTCGGCCTCGTGTTCGCCCAGTTCCAGCATGTCGCCCAGTACGGCGATGCGGTGCCCCGCGGGGGCGATCTGAGCCAGCGTTTCCAGGGCGGCCTTGGTCGAGGCGGGGTTGGCATTGTAACTATCGTCGATAAATGTGATGCCGTTCAGCTGAGTAGCCTGGAAACGCCCTTTATACGGCGTAAAAGCTTCCAGACCGGCTGCGATAACCGGCAGTGCGACTTTCTCAAGAAGTGCGGCGGTTGCGGCAAGAGCGTTATAGATATTATGGCGGCCGCACGCTTTCAGGTGAATCGGCAGTTCGCCGTTCGGTGTGTGCAGCAGGAATTTCTGCCCTTCCAGTCCCAATGAGACGATGTCGCGAGCGCGTACTTCGCCGCGATCGATGCCGAAGCTGATCCGGCGTGCGGAGGCATTCTGGGACAGCGACGCGACCCGGGGGTCGTCGGCATTGACCACCGCCAGGCCGCCGTCAGTGATGCGATGCAGTAATTCGCCCTTGGCAGCGGCTACCGCCTCTACCGTGCCCATGCTCTGCAGGTGGGCGGGGAGGGCGTTCAGGACGATGCCGACCCGGGGGGCGGCAATGGCTGCCAGGCGGTCGATTTCACCCGGTTCGCTCATGCCCATTTCCAGCACGGCCCAGCGATGCTCCGGGGTAAGCTGGAACAGCATCTGCGGCAGGCCGATCAGGTTGTTGAGATTGCCGGATGTTTTGAGGCCAGGACCGGACTGTTCCAGAATCGTCCCGAGCATTTCCTTGACGGTTGTCTTGCCGTTGCTGCCGGTGACGCCGATTACCGGAATGTCGAAGCGCCGCCGCCATTCCGCCGCCAGGTCACCCAATGCGCGCAGGCTGTTTTTGACGGCAATGCAAGTCATGTTTTCAGGGACGGCATGCCCTTTCAGCCACTGCTCCTCGGCCAGAACCACAGTAATCCCGTTTTTTGCGACTTCCGGAATAAAGGTGTGGCCATCAAACCGCTCGCCCCGTAATGGCACGAACAGCTGGCCCGCCGCAACGGTACGGGAATCGGTTGATACGGCGGTTACCTCTCCGGTGGCAAGGCCGATGATCCGGCCTCCGGTGGCGATGGCTATGTCATTGATGGTAAACATTACGTCAGGTTCTCCGTAAAGGCTGCTTTTGCCTCTTCCCGGTCGTCAAAATGGTGCTTCGTTCTGCCGATAATCTGATAATCTTCGTGCCCTTTGCCGGCCAGCAGCACTATGTCACCTGGATGAGCAAGGCTGACCGCCAGACGTATCGCCTCATGACGATTTTCCAGCATCGCAAAACCCTTGTCCGTAAACCCGCTGCTCAATTCATTCACACGGTACTCGCGGAGATTCAGCGGCATGATGCCGGCTTTGATCTGCTCCAGGATGCTCTGCGGATCTTCGGTGCGGGGGTTGTCGGAGGTGACAATTGCCAGGTCGCTCATGGAGGCGGCAATTTTCCCCATGATCGGACGCTTGCCGTTGTCGCGGTCGCCCCCGCAGCCGAACAGGGTAATGATCCTGCCGGTGGCCAGTTCCTTCAGCGTGGTGAGCACGTTCTCCAGCGCATCCCCCGTATGGGCATAGTCAACCAGACAGGTTACGCCGCGATGGTTCTCTACCCGCTCCATGCGCCCCGGTACGGTAGTATGGTTTTCGATCCCCTGCTTAATTGCCTGAAGCGGCAGGTCAAGGGCAACTCCCGCTGCTGCCGCTGCCAGGATGTTTGACAGGTTGAAGCGCCCCAGCAGCCGCGAGGTAAACGCTATTTCCCCTGCGGGGGTAACCAGCGTCGCACTGATGCCGTTGACGGAAGAGAGCACATCTTTCGGGCGGACGTCGCAGCTGCCCTGAATGCCGAAGGTGATTACCGGACAGGCACAGCGGCTGGCGATTTCTGCGCCATAAGGATCATCCATGTTGATAACTGCCCGCCGGCGGGGCTTGTCGTCTGAAGGGCGGAGCAGTTCGGAGAACAACCTGCTTTTAGCCTCCAGATAGCTTTCCATGGTGACATGATAATCAAGATGATCGCGGGTCAGGTTGCTGAAGACACCGATGTCAAAATGGCAGCCATCGACCCGTTTCTGCTCCAGGGCGTGGGATGAAACCTCCATCACAAAAGATTCGGCGCCTGCTTCCGCAAGTTGTCGAAATGCCTGTTGCAGCTCGGTTGATTCCGGGGTGGTGTGTGATGCCTCAATGATGGTTGCGCCGAAGCGGTAGCTGATCGTTCCGAGAACTGCAGCCGGTTTACCTGCGGCAGCCAGAATAGCCTCAATCAGGTAGGTGGTTGTCGTTTTGCCGTTGGTGCCGGTAATGCCGATCAGCGGCCTGGTTGCGGTCGGCTCACCGTTGAAGATTGCCGATATACGTCCCATGGCTGCGCGGCCATCCGCCACTTTCACCCAGGAGCAGCCTGCCGGAGCGGCGGCGGCATCTTCAAGAATAACCGCTGCGGCGCCTGCTGCTACCGCCTGCTCGATATAGCGGTGACCATCCGCCTGAACCCCGCGCAGTGCGAAAAATAGCGCTCCAGGCACGACGTCCCGCGAATCGCAGGTCAGCGAGCTGATGGAAACGGTGCTGTCCCCGTGAATTTGCACATCGGGCAGTTTTTTGAGCAGTTCACACAATGTCATGCGCTCTCCTTAACCTGGTAAACAGGATACGTGCGTTAACGAAGGTTGTTTTCTGCCAAATAAATTGAGAAAAAAACTCAACTTACAAAAACCGTAAAACCTGCCGGTTGCCCGGCAGGCGGTTTCAGCGTTATGCTGAAGGTGTAAACTTTATCCAGACCTCGCCGGTTCCCCGGATTTTGTTGCCGGGGGGAGGACTTTGTTCGGCCGCTCGGCCGCTGCCGATCAGCCGAATATTGATACCCCGTTTTTCCATGACCTGGAGAACCCGGCGCATGCTCATCCCCTTGAAGTTCGGCATCACTTCGCCCACGGCGGGTTCATCCAGAATGTCGCCATCGGACAATGATTCAACCGGTGGCGCCGGTGCGGGCTTCGCGTCAGCTGTTTTGACGGTTGCGGCGGTCGGCATGCTCGGCTGTATTTTCAGATATGCCAGAGCATTCTGGGCGATGCCTCGAAATGCAGGAGCGGCGACCACTCCACCGTATTTGATACCCTGGGGTTCATCGATAATGACCGCTATTGTCAGCCTGGGCTTATCGGCAGGCACAAAGCCGACAAACGAGGCGATTCGCCGTGTGGGCGAGTACGCGTGGGTGACCGGATCAACCTTTTGTGCCGTGCCGGTTTTGCCCGCCACGCGGTAGCCGTCCAGCGCCGCTTTTGTTCCGGTACCGCCTTCAGCGGTAACGGTTTCCATCATCTTGGTTACCTTCTGGGCCGTTTCTTGCGAGATGACCCGCCGGACAAGTTGCGGTTCGAATTTCTGTACCACCGTGCCGTTGTCATCAAGGATCTGCTCAACCAGATAAGGCTTCATCAGGTTGCCTCCGTTGGCAATGGAGGACAGCGCCGACACCAGCTGGATGGTAGAGAGTGAAACCCCTTGACCAAAAGAGATTGTTGCCAGGTCAACGCCATACCAGTGTTTTTTAAGGTTTCCGGGAGATTCACCGGGCAGGTCGATGCCGGTGCGTCCGCCGAAACCGAAATTGCGAAGATAGGTGGCAAGCTTCTCTCCGCCCATTTTGAAGCCGATCTTTGCCGAACCGATGTTGCTGGAATACTTTATGATTTCCGACACACTCAGACGCGATTGCGGATGGTCGTCGTGAATGATTCGATCAGCAACCCGATAGGTGCCATTTTCACAGTTATACACATCTCCTGCCTTGATGGTGCCGGAATCGAGCGCAGCGGCGATGGTGAAGACCTTGAAGGTTGAACCGGGCTCAAAGCTGTCCGTCACTACATGGTTGCGCAGCTGTGCCAGGGAATAGCGCGAGTAGGCATTCGGGTTGAACGTCGGATAGTTTGCCATGGCCAGCACCTTGCCGGTGTCCGACTCCATGACCAGCGCCATGCCTGCCTTGGCATTACTTTCGGTTACGGCTTTGGCCAGCTCTTTTTCGGCAATAAACTGGATTGTTTTGTCCAGCGTCAGGATAATGTTTTTGCCGGGCGATGAATGCTTGATGACGGTGTTCTTTACGGAGATGTTTCTGCCGAGAGCATCCCGCTCCGTGATCATGTAACCGGTATTGCCAAGGATGGTGCTGTCGTATTTAAGCTCAATCCCCTCCAGGCCGTTTGGGTCGCGCCCTGTGAAGCCGACCACATGTGCGGCTATCTCCATGTTGGGGTAAAACCGCTTGGATTCCGGCGCAAAGCCGATGCCGGGGAGCTTCATGTTCTTGACGCGAGTGGCCATTTCTGGTGCAAGCCACCGTTCGACCCAGATAAAGGATTTGTTAACGGAAAGCTTGACGACCAATTCCTCTTTCGGGATGCCGAGAATCGGCGCCAGAACGCCGGCAGTCCCATCCACATCCTTGATGCGGCGTGGTTCGGCATAACAGGAATCCATGTGGATAGACTCGGCCAGCGGAGTGCCGTTGCGGTCAAGAATACTGCCCCTGGCCGGGGTGAGGTCCACTCTATGCTGATGCTGCTTATCCGCTTTTTTTACGAGATTTTCGTGCTGGAGGATTTGAAGATAGAACGCGCGTCCGACCACGGTCAGAAATAACAGGCCGAACACTGTCCCGATCATGATGATCCGGATGCGCGCCCATTTTTCCCGTTCGTCTTTCATTTGACGTGAATGACCTGTTGCTCGGTCGGCAGAGCCATACTCAACTCGTTCCTGGCAATGGCTTCAATACGGGCCGGAGCCTTCAATGATGCTGCTTCAAGTTTCAGGCGTTTCTGCTCCTGTCCCGCTTCGCTCAGTTGACGGCTGATTTCTGATATCTCCAGGTTGAGGTCAACCAGCTTGAAGCGTGACCAGACATGAAAAACCGAGACAATCGTAAAAACAATCATGCAGATCATCAGGTACTTGAATATGTCAATGCGGTGCGGGGTTACTTCTATCCCGCCTAGCGCCCGCGGTGCGGCAACTTTGGTGTAATCTGTCCGTGCTTGTGCCATGGTGACCTCCTTCACTCCCGTCAGGGAGTTACAACTTTTCTACTGCCCGTAATTTGGCGCTGCGCGCCCGTGGATTGACCTCTGTCTCTTCAGCTGTCGCCGTTACCGGTCTCGTGGTCAGGATCTTCACCCGCGGCTGTTTGCCGCAGACGCAGATCGGCAACTGTCGTGGGCAGGTGCATCCTTCGGCGTATTCCCGGAAGATGTGTTTGACGATCCGGTCCTCCAGGGAATGAAACGAAATAATGACGCCCCGTCCCCCCGGTTTCAGCAAGTCAAGAGCCGCGCGCATTCCCTGCTCCAGGCTATCCAGCTCGGTGTTGACCGCGATGCGGAGTGCCTGGAAGGTGCGGGTGGCCGGATGAATACGCTCATCCCACTTTGCCTTGGGTACCGCTCCCTTGATGATGTCCACCAGCCGGAACGTCGTAGTGATAGGTGACTCTGCCCGCTCCCTGACGATGAAGGCCGCGATCCGTTTTGCCCAGCGCTCTTCGCCGTACTCGCCGATGATCCGCTCCAGCTCCGCTTCCGGAAGTTCGTTAACCAGATCTGCCGCTGTTTCGCCGCTGCTGGTGTCCATGCGCATGTCCAGCGGCGCATCCTGCTGGAAACTGAAACCGCGCTCCCTCGTATCAAGCTGGTGTGATGACACGCCCAGGTCAAGAATGAAGCCGTCAAGTGCCGTAACGCCAAGGTCGC
>MGZJ01000048.1 GCA_001802645.1 Geobacteraceae bacterium GWC2_53_11
ATCATGGAAAAGATTCTGGTCGAAGAAGGGGTTGAGCTTCTCGGCTGGCGCAACGTACCGACCGACAACTCTTCTCTTGGAGAAACCGCCAAGGAAGGTGAGCCGAGAGTGCGTCAGATGTTCCTGAAGCGCCCGGCCGGCTGTGCCGATGAAGCGGCGTTCAACCGCAAGCTCTACATCATCAACCAGCGCGCCACCAACGAAATTCGCCGCGCCGATGTTGACGACTACTGGTACGTCAGCAGCCTCTCAACCCGCACCATCATCTATAAAGGGATGCTCATGCCGGTGCAGGTTGACCGGTATTTCCCCGAACTGCGCGATCCGGCCATGGAAAGTGCCATTGCCCTGGTGCATTCGCGCTTCTCCACCAACACCTTCCCGAGCTGGGACCGTGCCCATCCGTATCACATGCTGGCCCACAACGGTGAGATCAACACCCTGCGCGGTAACGTCAACTGGATGAATGCCCGCCAGAATCTTTTTGCCAGTGAATTGTTCGGAGACGACATCAAAAAGGCGCTGCCGATCATCAACACCAACGGTTCCGATTCGGCCATGTTCGATAACTGCCTGGAACTGCTCGTACTGGGCGGACGCTCGTTGCCGCACGCCGTCATGATGATGGCGCCGGAACCGTGGGAAAACCACACCGATATGAATGAGGAAAAGCGGGCATTTTACGAATACCACTCCTGTCTGATGGAGCCATGGGATGGCCCGGCGGCAATCGCCTTTACCGATGGCCGCTGCATCGGCACCGTGCTGGACCGAAACGGTCTGCGCCCGTCCCGCTACTACATTACCAATGACGACCTGGTGATCATGGCATCCGAAGCGGGTGTCCTGCAGGTTGAGCCGAGCCGCATCAAGAGCAAGGGGCGCATTCAGCCGGGACATATGTTCCTGGTCGATACGGAGCAGGGTCGCATCGTGCCGGACGAAGAAATCAAGCAGGAACTGGCGACGGCCAATCCCTACGGCCAGTGGCTGAAAGAACACCATATTGCGCTGGAAAATCTGCCGATGGCCGCCGAGGTACAACTGCCGGATCATGCCGCTCTTCTTCAGCGTCAGCAGGCGTTTGGCTATACCTACGAAGACCTGCAAACCGTGCTCGGGCCAATGGCCACCGACGGCATCCAGCCGCTCGGCTCCATGGGGACCGATACGCCGCTGGCAATTTTGTCCGATAAATCACAACTGCTGTATAACTATTTCAAGCAGCTGTTTGCCCAGGTTACCAATCCGCCTATCGATCCGATCCGCGAAGAGATCGTGACATCCACGGTGACGTTGATCGGTTCCGAGGGGAACCTGCTTGCTCCGACCGCAGAGAGTGCCCGGATGATCAGGCTGGAACACCCGCTGCTTGGCAACGATGAGTTGGAAAAACTTCGCCAGATTACCCGCGCTGGCTTCAAATCCGCCACCCTGCCGCTGCTCTTCCCGGCTGCACAGGGGAACGGTGCCATGGAAAAAGCGCTGGAAGCTCTGTTCGCCGCTGCGGATGCGGCGGTGGAATCGGGCAGCAATATCCTGATTCTCTCCGACCGCGGCCTGGACAAGGACAATGCGGCTCTGCCGGCTCTGTTGGCAACAGCCGGTCTGCACCACCATCTGGTCGGCAAGGGCACCCGGACCAGGGTCTCCCTGATCCTGGAATCGGGCGAACCGCGCGAAGTACACCACTTTGCCGTGCTGCTTGGCTATGGCATCAACGCCATCAACCCGTACCTGGCCTTTGAATCCCTGGATGACATGATCCGCCAGGGCCTCCTGCCGGGGCTCGACCACAAAAAAGCGGTCAAGAATTTTATCAAGGCCTCCATCAAGGGTGTGGTCAAGACCATGGCCAAGATGGGTATTTCCACCGTACAGAGTTACCGCGGCGCCCAGATTTTCGAAGCGGTCGGTCTGCATCACTCGGTGATTGACCGCTACTTCACCTGGACACCGTCACGTATCGGCGGCACCGACATCAACGGCGTTGCCCGGGAGCTGCTGGAGCGCCATGGCCGTGCCTATCCCAAACGGGTTGCTCCCGAAGTGGCGCTTCCGACCGGGGGCGTTTACCAGTGGCGCAAGGAAGGCGAAGAGCACCAGTACAATCCGCTGACCATTCCGGCTCTCCAGAAGGCAACCCGCACGGGTGACTATGATGAGTTCAAGGTCTTTTCGGCGTTGATTGACGAGCAGAGCGAGCGGCATTACACCCTGCGCGGTCTGCTGGCGTTCAAGGACAATATGCCGTCGGTACCGCTGGATGAGGTCGAACCGGTCGAGTCGATCATGAAGCGCTTCAAGACCGGCGCCATGTCGTACGGCTCCATCAGCCAGGAAGCCCACGAAGCGCTGGCCATCGCCATGAACCGCATCGGCGGCAGATCAAACACCGGTGAGGGTGGCGAGGATCCGGAACGTTTCACCTGGACCAACGAGCTGGGCGATTCGAAAAACAGCAACATCAAGCAGGTGGCCTCGGGACGTTTCGGCGTGACCAGCGATTACCTGACCAATGCCGGTGAGTTGCAGATCAAGATGGCACAGGGCGCCAAACCGGGTGAAGGGGGCGAACTGCCCGGCCACAAGGTCTATCCGTGGGTTGCCAAGACCCGTCATACCACGCCCGGTGTCGGCCTGGTGTCGCCGCCGCCGCACCATGATATTTACTCCATCGAAGATCTGGCCGAACTGATCTACGATCTCAAAAACGCCAACCGTCGTGCCCGCGTCAGCGTCAAGCTGGTGTCGGAAGTCGGGGTCGGCACGATTGCTGCCGGCGTTGCCAAGGCCCATGCCGATGTCGTGCTGATCAGCGGCTATGACGGTGGTACCGGAGCATCACCGATCTCCAGTATCAAGCATGCCGGCCTGCCGTGGGAGCTTGGCCTGGCCGAGACGCACCAGACCCTGCTGCTGAACAACCTGCGCAGCCGCATCATCATCGAGGCCGACGGCCAGCTGAAGACCGGCCGCGACGTTGCCATTGCCGCACTGCTGGGCGCCGAAGAATTCGGTTTCGCCACCGCTCCGCTGGTTACCCTGGGTTGCGTCATGATGAGGGTTTGCCATAGCAACACCTGCCCGACCGGTGTGGCGACGCAGGATCCGAAGCTGCGCAAGAACTTTACCGGCAAGCCGGAGTACGTGGTCAACTTCATGCGGTTTGTCGCCCAGGAACTACGGGAAATCATGGCTCAGCTCGGTTTCCGCACCCTGAACGAAATGGTTGGCCGCTGCGATGTTCTGGAAGCCAACAAGGCGATCAGCCACTGGAAAACACAGGGGCTTGACTTATCCAACATCCTCCATCAGCCGAAAGTCGGGCTGCATGTCGGGCGTTACAATACGGAAAAACAGGACCATGGCCTGGATAAAACCATTGACATGACCAAGCTGCTTGATCTCTGTGCTCCTGCTATCGAGCGGGGCGAAAAGGTCACTGCCGAACTGGCGATCACCAACGTTGACCGTGTGGTCGGAACCATCCTCGGTAACGAAATTACCCGCAGCCATGGCGCCAAGGGACTGCCGGACAATACGGTCAGCCTGACCTTCAATGGCTCTGCCGGCCAGAGCTTCGGGGCCTTTATTCCGCGCGGCATTACCTTGAAGCTGTCGGGCGATGCCAATGATTATCTCGGCAAGGGGCTCTCCGGCGGTACCATCGTCGTCTATCCGCCACAGGGTTCGACGTTCAAGGCCGAAGAAAACATCATTGCCGGGAACGTGGCTTTCTACGGAGCAACCAGCGGCACTGCCTACATTCGTGGCATGGCCGGTGAGCGTTTCTGCGTCCGTAACTCCGGTGTCAACGCCGTTGTCGAAGGGGTTGGCGACCATGGCTGCGAATACATGACCGGCGGCAGTGTAGTTATTCTGGGGCAGACCGGGCGCAACTTTGCCGCTGGCATGAGCGGCGGTATCGCCTACGTTCTGGATGAACAGGGTGATTTTGCCGGCCGCTGCAACACGGAGATGGTCGGACTGGAGCAGCTCGATGCTTCGGATCGCACGACAGTCAAAGAGATGATTGAGCAGCATTCGGCGCATACGGGCAGTTCCCGTGCCGCTGCATTTCTTGCCGATTGGGATGCTACGGTGACGCGTTTTGTTAAAGTCATGCCGATAGACTACAAACGGGTGCTGCAGGCGCTTGACCGGGCGAAAGCTGCGGGGCTGAGCGGTGACGACGCCTTGACGGCCGCTTTTGAAGAAAACTCCCACAGCGCCGGTCACTGACCTGCAGGCGGGATGTCTGTTAACCGGGTTCACAACTTTTACTGAAACGTTACGATATAGGAAACGATCATGGGAAAACCAACTGGATTCATGGAATATGTTCGCGAGATACCGGCTGACCGGGCACCTCTGGAGCGAATTAACGATTGGAACGAGTTTCATCTGCACATGCCTGAGGAAGATTTACGCACCCAGGGCGCCCGCTGCATGGATTGCGGCATACCATTCTGCCACAGCGGCGTGCTGCTCAGCGGCATGGCCAGTGGTTGTCCGGTCAACAACCTGATTCCGGAGTGGAACGATCTGGTGTATCGCAACCTCTGGAGCCAGGCACTGGACCGGCTGCTCAAAACCAACAACTTTCCCGAGTTCACCGGCCGTGTCTGCCCTGCTCCCTGCGAAGGTTCCTGTACGCTCGGCAGCATTGATCCGGCGGTCACCATCAAGAACATCGAAGTCAGCATCATTGAGCGCGGTTATGAAGAGGGTTGGGTTGTTGCGGCTCCTCCGGTGGTCCGTACCGGGAAGAAGGTCGCCGTCGTCGGTTCCGGCCCTGCCGGACTCTCCGCTGCTGCCCAGCTCAACAAGGCCGGCCATGCTGTTACCGTGTTCGAACGTGCCGACCTGCCGGGTGGTCTGCTCATGTACGGTATCCCCAACATGAAGCTCGACAAGCGTGAGGTTGTCCTGCGCCGCATCAAGCTGATGGAAGCCGAGGGCATTACTTTTGTCTGCAATACCGAAATTGGCGGTGCCGCCTATCCATCCGAAAAGCTGCGCAGCGAATTCGATGCCGTAGTCGTGACGACCGGTGCCACCCTGCCGCGCGACCTGCCGATTGAAGGTCGCAATCTCAAGGGCATTCATTTTGCCATGGAGTTCCTGACCGCTAATACCAAGGCCCTGCTGAACGGCAGCGATGATTACATTTCCGCCAAGGGGAAAGACGTCATCATCATCGGCGGCGGCGACACCGGTACTGACTGCGTGGGAACGTCGCTACGCCATGGCTGCTCCAGCGCCACCCAGCTGGAGATCATGCCCCGTTCGCCGGACGAGCGCGCTGACGACAACCCCTGGCCGGAATGGCCCAAGACCCATAAGGTGGACTATGGGCAGGAAGAGGCTGCCGCCAAATTCGGCGCCGACCCGCGTGTTTACCTGACGACCGCAACCCGTTTTGAAGGGGATGCAGATGGTGCGGTGAAAGCGGTTCATACCGTGGAAGTGGCCTGGAGCAAAAACGAAAAAGGGCAGTTTATTCCTCAGCCGGTTCCCGGTACGGAGAAAGTGCGCCCTGCCCAGCTGGTACTGCTGGCAATGGGTTTCCTCGGACCGGAACAGCCGCTGGTCGATTCCTTTGGTTTGGATAAGGATCCGCGCAGCAACATCAAGGCGGATTACGAAAAATACAGCACCAACATCCCCGGCATCTTTGCCGCCGGAGACTGTCGTCGCGGCCAAAGCCTTGTTGTATGGGCCTTTAACGAGGGGCGCGGTGCGGCGCGTGAGTGCGACCGCTACCTGATGGGGAACAGCGAATTGCCATAAAGAATTGTGGACGTGCGGCAGGTATCTCTGCTATAAGCAGGCAACACACGGCGACGAGGCCCACCCGATATAATCGGGTGGGCCTTTTTTTGTGGCAAAGCGTAGAAACATGCAGAGCGAATCCGGTTATTGGGGATACGTTTCAAATTTTCATAAAACTAAATAACTTTTGCTAAAGTATAATATCTTGCAACTTGTTGCTGAATTGAGGTAAGAGACGTCACGTCAGTTTATAAGTTAACATTAGCGACAAGTTAGCGCTTTCAAGATTGAGTTGAACGGTATACTTAACAAGAATTATGCAGGTCAGGAGAGGGCTTCATGCTGATTGTAGTCTGCATCAAACAGGTTCCGGATACGACCCAGGTCCAGATTGATCCGGTAACCAACACGCTGGTCCGGGATGGTATTCCCTTTATCGTCAATCCGTACGACACGCATGCTCTGGAAGAGGCGCTGCGTCTCAAGGATCAATTCGGCTGCAAGGTTGCCGCCATTTCCATGGGCCCCCCAAACGCCGAGGGAACGCTCAAAAAGGCTCTCGCGCTCGGGGTTGATTATTCAATCCTCCTTTCCGATCGTGTCTTCGGAGGGGCCGATACGCTGGCTACCAGCAATGTTCTGGCCGCGGCGATCCGCAAGCTGAATGATGAAGTTGATGAGGTCGGTCTGGTGCTGTGCGGAAAACAGACCATTGATGGCGATACCGCTCAGGTTGGTCCCGGCATTGCCAGCCGTCTCGATTACCGTCAGTTGACGCTGGTGGACAAAATTGTCAACCTTGACTTTTCAGCGAAAAAAATACGCGTCAGCCGCAAGCTGGAGGGGCGGCACGAAATCGTGGAAGCTCCTCTGCCGGCCATGTTGACGGTTGTTCGCGAGTTGAACCGGCCGCGCTATCCCAAGGTTCAGATGCGTCTGGAAGCGGCGGAAGCGGTTGTTGAAGTATGGAATAACAAGACGTTGCAGCTGGATGAACAGAAAATCGGTTTAAAGGGATCTCCAACCTGGGTATCCAAAATATTCTCTCCCGAGCGAGCCAAAGGTGAAATCCTGGGTGACGGCTATGCCGATCCTGCCGGGACCGCAAAACTCCTGATTGAAAAACTGATGGCGAAGGATATGTTACCGTTATGAGCGAACCACAATCACAACCAAAACCAAAAAAGCCGCGCGGCGTCGCCCAGCTGATCGCCAATGCCTGTATTGCCTGCGGCGCCCGCTGCCAGAGCGTTTGTCCGGTTAATTGCGTTGAAATGACCGACAGCGGCGAACCGATCGTTGACGCGGCCAAATGCATCGGCTGTCAGAAATGCGTCAAGATCTGCCCGGCCTCGGCGCTGGAGATGTACTTTACCCCCGAGGAACAGAAAATCCTCGCTCAGCTGGCTGCCAGCGCTGCTCCCGTCGAAGAGGAAATCGACCCGGAAGCTGCCGCAATCGCCGCAAAATTAGCTGCTTATCGAGGCGTCTGGGTGTTTGTCGAGCAGACCGAAGGCGAACCTGCCAAGGTGTCCTGGGAACTGCTGGGCGTCGGTGCGGGACTGGCAAGCACTCTTGGCGTCGAGCTTTGTGCACTGGTGATCGGTGAACATGTCGAGCACCTGTGCCAGGAAGCCTTCGAATATGGCGCTACCAAGGCCTATCTGCTGGATGCTCCGGTCTACAAGCATTACCGTACCGAGGCATATGTGGAGGGGTGCTGCCACCTGATTGAAAAATACAAGCCGGAAGTTATCCTGATGGGAGCTACCGGTATGGGGCGCGATCTGGCGGGGGCGATCGCCACGAGAGTAGCGACCGGTCTGACTGCTGACTGCACCGGCCTTGCCATTGACGACAAGCGCAACCTGATGCAGACCCGGCCGGCGTTCGGCGGGAATATCATGGCGACCATCATGTGCGACAAATATCGACCGCAGATGTCCACCGTGCGTCCCAATGTGATGCCGATGCCGGAGCGGAGGAGCGGCGCAACGGGAACCATCATTCGCGATCCGTTTACTGTTACCGAAGAGAGCGTCTTCACCAAAGTCATCGAAATTATCCGTGATTCGCACAGCAAAGGTTCTGTCGATATTACCGGCGCCGAGTTCATCGTCTCCGGCGGTCGCGGCATGATGGCCCCGGAGAACTTTGCCATGCTGCAGGAGCTGGCAGACGAACTTGGCGGCGTGGTGGGCGCTTCGCGCAGTGCCGTGGACGCCGGCTGGATGCCGGGAGACCGGCAGGTCGGCCAGACCGGCAAGACCGTACGTCCGAAAATCTACATTGCCTGCGGTATTTCCGGTGCCATTCAGCATCTGGTAGGCATGCAGGATTCCGATATGGTCATTGCCATCAACCGCGACAGCAACGCGCCGATTTTTGAAGTTGCCACCTATGGCATCGTTGGTGACCTGTTCCAGGTGGTCCCGGCAATTACGGCTACAATCCGGGCATTGAAACAACAATAAATGAGGTTTTGACATGATACCAAGTCCGTCCATATTCGCCCCGCTTCTGATCGCTTCTCTGGCCGTGTTTGCCTGGGGGGTCTGGAAGCGTCTCAGCCTGATTTCGCTTGGCCAGTCGGAGGATCGCAGCGGCAGCCTCGGCGACATGTTCCGCTACGCCTTTGGCCAGAAGCGTGTGGTTGCAAAGCCGTTTGGTATAAACCACTTCATCATCTTCTGGTCGTTCATGATCCTTATGGTGGCAAATACCGAGTTTATTCTGAACGGCCTGTTCCCGCGTTCGATCAAGCTCATCATGCTCCCCTTTGAACTGTATGTGCCGCTGGCCTTCCTGATCGACATTGCGTCACTGCTGGCTCTGATTGCCGTGACGGTTGCTGCGGCGAGGCGTCTTGTGTCGCCCCCCTATCCGGAGGCGCGCACACCGGAAGCCTTTTTTATTCTGGGACTGATTGCGACTCTGATGCTTGCTTCTTTCGGTCTCAACGCTTCTGAGTTGGCAGCCTATATGCTCAGATCCGGGGTTGACCCGGCGTTATTTTTTGCTTCGGCCCGTAAGATCATGCCGGTCTCTGCACTTGTGGCCGGTATGCTGCCACCACTGCAGCTGGAGATGATCCATACGGCTTCCTGGTGGGCTCATGCGCTTGCGCTGATGGCCTTTATCTGCTATCTGCCGAACAGCAAGCATATGCACATCCTGACGGCGATCCCGAACTGTTTCTTCCGGCGTCAGGAAAAGCCGAATACGCAGCCCAGGGAAGAATTCGTTGCCGGGAACGCGTTTGGAGTCGATCAGGTAGATGGTTACAGCTGGAAAGATCTGCTGGATTCATTTTCCTGTACCGAGTGCGGGCGCTGTCAGAATGTCTGTCCTGCCAGTATCACCGGTAAGCCGCTTAATCCGCGCGCCGTCATTCATGACATCAAAGTCAACCTGCTGGAGAACGGGGCCGCATTGAAAGCGGGAGAGAAACCGCACATTCCGCTGATCGGGGATGGCGGCGAAGGGAGCGTGTCCGAGGATGCCATCTGGGCCTGTACGACGTGCGGCGCCTGTATGGAGGCGTGTCCGGTTTTCATTGAACAGATGCCGAAATTGATTCAGCTGCGCCGCCACCTGGTTGAGAGCGAAGCAAAGTTCCCCGAGGAGCTGCTCAATCTGTTCGAAAATATGGAAGGGCGCAGCAACCCGTGGGGCATTGCTCCGTCGGAACGGACCAAATGGTGCAGCCAGCTGGATGTCAAGCCGTTCGACAAGGATACGACTGAATACCTGTTTTATGTCGGGTGCGCCGGTTCGTTTGATTCACGCAACAAGCACGTCAGCGTATCAATGGCTCAGTTGCTCGATAAGGCCGGCATCACCTGGGGTATTCTCGGCAAGGATGAAAAATGCTGCGGCGACAGTGTGCGCAGGCTGGGCAACGAATATGTCTTCGACAAGATGGCCAAGGAAAACGTGGCAACTTTCATTGAGCGGGGTGTTAAAAAAATCATCACGCAATGTCCGCACTGCTTTTCGACGCTGAAAAATGACTATCGCCAGTACGGGCTTGAGCTGGATGTAATACATCACAGTGAACTGCTGCGTAATCTGGTGGAGGACGGCCGGCTGGTTCTTGACAAGACGACGCAGGAGATGGGGGCGACGGTGTTCCATGACTCCTGCTACCTGGGGCGGCATAATGATGTCTATGATGCTCCGCGGAGCGTCATAGAGGCCGCCACCGGCCAGGCTCCGGCGGAAATGGAGCGCAACCGGAATAACGCCTTCTGCTGCGGTGCGGGAGGTGGCAGGATGTGGATGGAAGAGCATGTCGGGGAGCGGATAAACCTGACCCGCGTGAATGAGGCGCTGGAGCAGAAGCCGGAAACGATCTGCGTTGCCTGCCCTTACTGCATGACCATGTTTGAAGACGGTCTTAAGGACGTGAAGGCCGAAAATGTAAAAGTGCGCGATGTTGCCGAAGTCATGGCTGAGGCAATATTCCGTTAACCAACCGATTCAGGGATAGTAAAAAACACTTCCGTACTCCTTTGCAATGAAACCGGACATGCCTAGCTGTCCGGTTTCATTGTCCCTAAAACCTTCCTGCTGCTATACCGTTTAACCATAATCAATGATACCTCCGCTCGAAGGAGTGTGCTAAAAGTTCTCTTTGTGCACGAAAACGGTCAGGCCCAGAAACCGGCATGTCTGGTGGCCCTGCGGCACCGCTTGGGTCGTATCCGGCAACAATTGTTCCGGCATTACAGATAAAGGTTCGGGACAGTCAAATAATATCGCATAGCCACAGCCGTTGAGGCGGATTAAATTTGTATACAGGACATATAAGTCCTTTTTTTTTAGCCATCGGTATGCTATTTAATTGAAACTAAATTTTAATACCTCAATTTGGGAGGCGGCATGAGTTACGAAGTAAAGAATGAGCAGCTGGTCAAGTGGGTAGCAGAAGTTACAGCACTGTGTGAGCCTGAAGCGGTTCATTGGTGTGACGGTTCGCAGGAAGAATATGACACCCTCTGTAATCAGCTGGTGGAGAGCGGCACATTCAAGAAGCTGAATCAGGAAAAACGTCCGAACAGCTATCTGGCATGGTCCGATCCGGGCGATGTGGCACGTGTTGAGGACCGTACCTTTATCTGCAGTATCTCCAAACAGGATGCCGGTCCGACCAACAACTGGATGCATCCCAAAGAGATGAAGGAAACATTGAACAAACTTTTCAAGGGTTGCATGCGTGGTCGTACCATGTATGTCATTCCTTTCAGTATGGGGCCGCTCGGCTCGCCAATCGCCAAAATCGGCGTTGAAATATCCGATTCTCCTTATGTTGCCGTCAATATGCGCATCATGGCCCGTATGGGCAAGGCTGTTATCGATGTGCTTGGCAACGGGGAATTTGTGCCATGTCTGCATTCGGTGGGTGCGCCTCTTGCTCCCGGCCAGAAAGATGTGCCTTGGCCGTGCAACACGGAAAAATATATTGTTCACTTCCCTGAAGAACGCTCAATCTGGTCGTTCGGCAGCGGTTACGGCGGCAACGCCCTGCTCGGCAAAAAATGCCTGGCCCTGCGCATCGCTTCCAAAATTGCAAAAGACGAAGGGTGGTTGGCAGAGCACATGCTCATTCTGGGCATCGAGTCGCCGGAAGGAGAAAAAACCTATCTGGGGGCAGCCTTTCCGAGCGCCTGCGGTAAAACCAATCTGGCCATGCTGGTGCCGCCTAAAAGCTTTACCGAGAACGGCTGGAAAATTACCACGGTTGGCGATGACATCGCCTGGATCAAGCCGGGTGCTGACGGGCGGCTGTATGCCATCAACCCTGAATACGGTTTCTTCGGCGTTGCTCCCGGTACTTCTGAAAAGACCAACCCGAATGCCATGGCTTCCTGCGCCTCCAACTCGATTTTTACCAACGTGGCTCTGACACCCGATGGCGATGTCTGGTGGGAAGGGATGACCGACGCCAAGCCGCCTGTGCTGACCGATTGGCAGGGCAATCGCTGGACACCGGATTGCGGCAGGAATGCAGCACATCCGAACTCCCGCTTTACCTCACCGGCCAGCCAGTGCCCTTCGATAGATCCCGAATGGGAAAATCCGAAAGGTGTTCCGATGGCAGCCTTTATCTTTGGCGGCCGCCGCAACAATGTTATTCCGCTGGTATATCAGTCGTTCAACTGGAGCTTTGGCGTGTATCTGGCTGCTACTATGGGCTCGGAAACGACGGCTGCGGCAACCGGCGCGGTCGGAAATGTTCGCCGCGATCCATTCGCCATGCTGCCGTTCACCGGCTATCATGTTGCCGATTATTTTGCCCACTGGCTGCAGGTGGGGCGTACTACGCCAAAACCGCCGCGTATCTTCAGCGTCAACTGGTTCCGCAAAGATGCCAACGGCAACTTCCTCTGGCCGGGTTACGGCGAGAATATGCGCATTCTGAAGTGGGTTGTCGAGCGGTGCAACGGTAACGCTGCTGCCGTGGAAAGTCCTCTTGGCTGGATGCCACGTTATGAAGACCTTGATTGGACCGGCCTGGACAATGTTTCTCGCGAGCAGTTTAACGAGCTGACGTCAGTTGACCGTGATGTCTGGAAGGACGAGATCGTGTCCCACGAGGAACTGTTCGTCAAAATGTACGACAGGTTGCCCAAGGAGTTTCTCCATCTTCGCCAGTTGATTTTGTCCGGTCTGTGGCGTTCTCCGGAGCATTGGGAGCAGTTTAATCCTACGGTTGGCCAAGAGGATTAGTAGCGCTGCTCTGACCATGGATATCTGAATGAGAGAGGGCACTGCAATTTGCAGTGCCCTCTCTTTGTTTACTCGTCATCCACTTCTATCTCACGTACTCTCAGCTCTTCTCCGGCTATGATGGCTACCCTGTTGCTGCCGCAATGCTCGCATGAGCCGTACAGCTCCATCAGCGGCGTTTCACGGCCACATTCCTGGCAGGCCCCCTTGCCGGGAATCCGGATAATGGTCAACAGTGCGCCATCCAGAAGGGTGTCCCGGCTGCACGCCTCAAAGCAGAATTCAATCGCCTCCGGCACTGCGCTGCTCAGTTCGCCGATTTCGACATCCAGCGACCGGATCCTGCGACCACCGGCATGCTCAAGGCAGAGATCGATAATTCCCTGGGTTATGGACATCTCATGCATGTCTTCTCCGATCGCACATAAAAAAAGCCTGCGAGGGTGAGACCCCCGCAGGCTTTTGTTCACTCCCCTAAGGGAAAGCGAATTAGTGTTTTTTCTCTGCAGCAGGAGCAGCAGCAGGAGCAGCAGCATCAGCAGCAGGTGCAGCAGCTTTGTTTGAAGAAGGGGCAGCCTGAACTGGCTTAGGTGCTTCAACAGCAGGAGCAGGAGCAGGAGCTTCTTCTTTTTTCTTGCAGCCAGCTGCGAAAACAGTTGCGAGTGCCAGTACCAGGGTCAAGGAGATCAGCTTTTTCATGTGTGTTACCTCTTTCTTTTGGGTATTTACCATTTAAACGCAATGCGCATGGTTTCTAAATCGACCTAGGAATATACGCAGATTATCTGGAGAGTCAAGTGTTTTTTTAAGGTGATGATGTTTTTACGGGTAATGGGCAGTTACGCATACGCTTGTCAGCTTCCATTACCAGTTTGTCAAGATCAAGCAGAGTAGCCTCACCGTCCGTCAGGCCAAGTGTTGCGGCAGAGTACGTGCTTTTCTGTGATGGCTTGAATGATACTTCTTCGCCGGAAACGATCCTGACTACGGTGTCAACAAGGAGGGCAAGCGAGGCAATATCCTTGTGGAGTACGATAATTTTCTGCGGCTGGTTGCTGCCGGTCAGTCCCAAAAGTGATGGCAGGTGTAACGCGGCAACGATGTCTCCATGAAAATTCAGGGCGCCGTGATAGAAAGAGGACGAAAAAGGTATCGGCCATAGTTGCGGCGGGTCACCGACTTCGGCGATGTGCTTCAGGTCGAGGGCATAGCGTGATGTTCCCAGAGAAAATATCAGGTACTTATGGATTTGATCAGGCATGATCGGGGTCGACCTGAAAGCGCTCCACAACAGTCATAAGCTCCTCAGCAAGCTGTGCAAGCTCTTTGGTCGCCAGGGCCATGTCCTGCATTGCCGCCAGTTGTTCTTCCGTGGCAGCTGAAACCTGTTCGGTTGAAGCCGCATTGTCATCTGCTACTTTTGCAATTTCATCCACTGCGGTGACCATTCTTGCAGAGCCTTCCTTCTGCATCAAAGAAAGATCGGCAATGCTGGTTGCCTTGCGTTCGGTTTCAAGAACCGTCTTGAGAATTTCTTGAAAAGCGCTGGCGGTGACATCAATATTTTTCTTTCCCTCTTTAATGCTACGGGAGCTTTCGACGATGGCGTCGTGGACCTGACGGCTTTCTTCGCGCAGAGTTTCAATCATTTCGCTGATGTCAGCAGCTGATTGCGACGAACTGTCAGCCAGTTTGCGTACTTCTTCGGCAACAACGGCAAAGCCTTTGCCATATTCACCTGCTCTGGCAGCTTCAATTGAGGCGTTAAGTGCAAGCAGGTTTGTCTGGCGTGCGATGTCGCCGATGCAGTCAGCGACCTTGCCGACTTTTTGCAATTTGCTGTTAAATGTATCAAACTGCTGTCCGACCTGTTCCTGTTTTTCAAAAAACTCTTTCATTCTTTCCAGGGAATCGTTTGCCAGAGATCCGCCATGCTGGGCAGTCAGGCTGGTTTCGCGGGCCGTTTTGGCCGTTTCCCGGGCACGGGCAGCAACCAGTTCGATTGAAATGGCCATTTCCCTAATGGTTTTGGAGCCTTTGTCAACAAGCTCTGCCTGGGTTCCCGCACCACGAGAAATTTGCTCAATCGCCTGCGCTACCTCTTCTGTTGAAGCGTTGATTTCCAAAGCAGTCGAGTTAATTTCTCGGGCTGATTCCGATAGTTGGGTGGAAGTCCTTTTTATGTGCCGCACCAGTTCCCGCAAACTTTGAAGCATTAAATTGATCAGGTTTGCCAGTTCGTGGCTTTCGTCCGGAATGCGCGAGGGGCGTAACGTCACATCTCTGGTAAGATCGCCGCGGCTGATTGATTCGGCTGAATCGGTCAAGACCCCGAAATTTGCGGTAAAGCCTTTTGAAAAAAGCCAGCCCAGAACGAGTCCGATTGTCAGGGCGGTCACATATCCGAGAATAGTGCTGATTTCAGATGAGTAGCCGAGTAATCCGACCAGTTGCGGGCTGAAGGCAACTGCAGCGATTACGACAATAAAACCAAGAATAAATTTATAGCCAATGGGAATGCGCATGTCGAACCCTCCGGATAAGGATGTTCAGATGAACAGAATATTCAGTATGTGTCAGAGCTTGCGATAGATTCGTTCTACCGGACAGACTGTTGAAAAAAGCCGGCGTACTTCCCCTACCAGTGTTTCGGATTTACCGAGTACCAGTATACCGCCAGTCGGCAAAATGTGTGAGATCCCGCGTAATATTTTTTCCTGGTCCGGTCTAGTGAAGTAGATCAGCGTGTTCCGGCACAGGGCGAGCTGGCATGGTTCAAACGTATCAGCATCCATAATGTTTCTCTGGTGAAACGTGACCAGTTCTCGAATATCCGGCGACAGTTTCAAGCGTGAGCCGGATGGTGAAAAATAGCGGGCTCTCAGGGAATCCGGGAGATCCTTCAGGCGATCCTCATTATATTCTGCCTGAATGGCCGCCTGCAATATATCAGCGTCAATATCAAATGCTCTGATCTCTACCGGTGTGCGCAACAGTTCTTTGGCAAAATGTTCCCGCAGGATAATACCAAGGCTATGTGCCTCTTCGCCGCCGGCACATCCCAGGCTGCAAATCTTGAGTGGCGTCCGATCGGCCTCAGCTTTTTGAAACAGAAACGGAAAGATTGTGGTCTGAAGTTTTTCAAACATGGAAGGATTGCGAAAAAACTGACTTACATGAATGGTGAGAGTTTTTTTGAGCAATTCCAATTCTTGCGTGTTTTGGCGCAGAAGGTTGCAATATGCTGCAGGATCAAGGCAGCGGCACGAGCGCATCCGAATGGCGATGCGACGCTTCATGCATTTGTCCTTGTAGATTGATATGCTGAAATTGCACCGCATTTCAAGAATCAGGGCAATTTCGGCCAATGCATCGTCACTGATTTCCAGTGTATCAATCAAGGGTAATCCTGACAGAACCTGTTTCACGGTAACCTCAAAAATTATGCGTACCATTGTTAGTAGCACGAAGCTGACTGCGACGCAACTGCTAGAAAACAGTACAAACTTCGCAGTAAATTACTCGCTCCTGTTTGAAGTGAAAAATATTGCGACAGGCTGCAGCAGAGTGTTAAAGTCGAACGTAGTAACACTTTTCCTGCACAGAGAGCAGACAATGTCCCAGACCCAAACTGATTCTGTCGTTTCTGAAAGCGGCAATGCCTTTGCACGGCAGGCAGATGCATTGGTAGAGGCTCTGGCAGCGGATAAGGACAAGCTCTTTACGGTCATTCAGGATAGCCGGGAAGATGTTCTGCTTGCAGCATTGCGAAATACCGAGCTTGATGAACGGCATCTGCGAATGCTTCTTAAACGCCGTGAGCTGGGCTCGATAATTGCCGCCATTTATGCCAATAAAAGGCTTATGGAGTCATACTCCGTCAAATGTTCTCTGGTTGCCCATCCGGATACGCCGCTGCATATCGCACAAACGCTGATTCCGCTGCTGAATATCTTTGATCTGCTCAAGCTTTGCCTGATACCGGGGATTCCTCCGGATATACATCTAGCCGCCGAGAGAAAAATAGTTCAGCTGATACCGACGCAACCGCTGGGAAATAAACTGACCCTGGCCCGCCGGGGGACGGCGGCTATTCTGGATGCGTTGCTGCGTGAAGGTGTACAGAATGTAGTTGAGGCGTGCCTTGACAACTCGCACTTGAAGGAAGGGTCGTTGCATCAGTTTCTGACCTCCGCACATGCGACCGCCGAAGCGGTTTCGATGGTAGCCCGGAACAGCCGCTGGAAAAGCCGGCCTAATATCCGTCTGGCAATACTCAAAAATCCACGTACTCCGTTGATCTGGTTCACCATGTTTCTTCCGGAGCTTTCTTCTTCAACCGTTCGTGATCTGCTTGCTTCACCACGGCTTACATTCGCTCAGAAAGAGCTGGTTCGCAAGTCCCGCTCGCATTCCCGACTATGATCATGCGTAACGTGCTTATGGTGCTTTTGTTTTTGTGCAGCTGTCTTGCCTCGGCAGAATCAGCTGAGTACGCTGTTGTTACGACTCCCGCTCCAGTTCTGAATACCCCTGATTTTGTTTCCGTATTCGGTGGGGAGAGCGGTCGGAATTTGGATGCCGACCGATGTGGCCAGGTGCGTGCACTTGAATATATCGCTTTGCCGGGGACCGTTGTGACTTTGCTGCAGAAGCTTCGCTCCGGGACAACAGATATTTATCAGGTTGACACGGACGACTACGTTGCTCCGCCACATGTCAGGCTGTATGTTGACGGTCGCTTTCTGAAGTTTGAACGTTCGATGCCGGAGCCGCGCAGGCCATTGCTTCCCCCGCGAGATAAAGTCGTGTCGGCACTCAAAGCGGTGACAGGAAGCAGTTATGTCTGGGGCGGTAATATTCCGAAAGGAGTGCCCGAACTGGCGGAGTGGTTTTTTCGGGATGTCAGGATTAATGATGCGGGGCGGCTTACCCTGGCCGGGCTCGACTGCTCCGGCTTGCTGTATCACGCCACCGGTGGCTGGACTCCCCGTAACACCTCTCAGTTGACCGCGTATGGCAAGAGCGTTACTATCGCCGGAAAGAATCCTGCAGAAGTGGTGGAGTTGCTTCAGCCGCTTGATTTGATCGTCTGGAATGGGCATGTCGTCATTGTGCTTGACCGCCAGACCGCTATAGAAAGCAGGCTTGCATGCGGCAGCCCAGGTAATGGTGGTGTGGTGATGACATCATTGCTGCAGCGAGTAACCGAGATAATGCGTACACGTCGGCCGGTAAACGCATGGCCGGAAGGGAAGAAACAGCAGGATATCTTCGTTGCCAGGCGCTGGTATCCCGGAAGCTGAGCCGGAGAAGGCGATTAATTTTTCCCGTGAGAAAAAAAATAATTGACAAGAAGGAAATAGTTGGTTATAAAACTCATCCTTCCGCGCTTCATTGGGCATGACTCCTTAAGTGGAGCGGCGTGGCAGGTTCATACGTCCCCTTCGTCTAGCCCGGCCCAGGACACCGCCCTTTCACGGCGGCGACACCGGTTCAAATCCGGTAGGGGACGCCATTTTAAAAAAGGTCATTTTTCTCCGGAAAAATGACCTTTTCTCGTTTGTAGTCCTGATTGGAAACAGCAATCATATAAGAGGGTTTTATGAAGTTTTGGGCCAGTTCTCTACCTACCCAAGTGGAGGGAGTTCGAGTACAGCTCTTGCGCTATCCAGTTTGCAAGCTCTTCACTTCAACGATGTAAAGAATAAATGCACAAAAAAACCGACCTTGAAGTGAGGCCGGTTTTTTTGTGCGGGTTGGCCGCTTTGATGATGTAAACGTATCAGAAGTAACGCTTCAATAAACCGGCAAAAACTTGTCCGTGGCGGGCTTCATCCTTGCACATCTCGTGAACAGTGTCATGAATGGCGTCGTAATTAAGTTGCTTGGCTTTGGTCGCCAGGTCTTTTTTGCCTTTGCAGGCGCCGTTTTCCGCTTCGACACGTAGTGCAAGGTTGGTTTTTGTGTCAGCCGTTACGACATCGCCCAACAGTTCTGCGAACTTGGCGGCATGTTCTGCTTCCTCAAAGGCGATCCGTTTGTAGGCCTCGGCAACTTCAGGATATCCTTCACGGTCAGCCTGTCGGCTCATGGCCAGATACATGCCGACCTCGGTGCATTCGCCCATGAAGTTTCTCTTGAGACCTTCAATGATCTCTTGGTCAATACCCTGGGCCACGCCGATTTTGTGTTCATCAGCCCAACTGAGGGCACCTTCCTCTTTTATGACAAATTTATCCGCAGGAGCCTTGCATTGAGGGCACTCGACCGGTGGCGCATCCCCTTCGTGAACATAACCGCAAATGGTACAGACGTATTTCTTCATTACTTCCTCCTTGTTTGTTTACCAATAGTTCTTGCCGGAGGGCACAATACCACCTCAGACTGACGGTCGTAAATATTAATTTGTCTTGGATTATACCTGGAAAGGATGCTTGGCGGATTGGTGGTGTGTGCCGTAAACTGCGAAGTGGCGAGGTCTGGAAGAGGCTATACTGCCGACGTTGATGTAAATTTACAACTATTCAACGGGGTGTCATCAAGTGTTTTTCTGATGGTCCTGGCCATATCAAGAAATGAAAAAGGTTTTCGTACAATATTCATGTTTTCAGAGGCATGCGCATGGTTCGAATTATAACCACTCATTAAGATGATTATTGCGTCCGGATGCTTTTCTTTGATTTCCTTATACGTCGAGATGCCGTCTTTGCGGGGCATAACAACATCCATTAATATGAGATGGATAGTGTCATTGCTGGAGTTATACAGTTCCAGCGCCTCTTGTCCGTCTTCTGCAAGCAGTATGTTATATCCGTATTCCGACAGAAAGCCGCTCAGCATTTCCCGCAGCATTCTCTCGTCATCCACTACTAAAAGTGTCTCGCTGCCGGCGTATTTTTTGAATTCTTCAGTCATTCATACTCCCCCGCATTTCACTCGTATATCACTGTATTTTACTGTCAAGAGTATCTCTGACTATTTTAATCATTTCGATGGGAGAAAACGGCTTTTGGATAATCTTGACTCCTTCCAAGTCTTTAATGTGATCAGTGCGATATCCGCTTGTTAAGACGAGTATTGCATTTTTGTCTATGGCCAGCATTTCCTTGTGTGCCTCGATACCGCTTTTCAGAGGCATGACAATATCCATGAGTACCAGATCGATAGCGTCTCTGTGAGCCTTGTATATGTCTATCGCTTCTTGTCCGTTTTCGGTAATGATGACGCGGTAGCCATAATCGGTCAGAAAACTCAGGAGCATTTTTCGAACCAGCGCATCATCATCGGCTACTAATATCGTTTCAGTGCCCATATATGAGTCGCTGTTTTTTGAAAAATGCTCAATGGAATTTACCCAGTCAAATTCCCACTGGTCACGTTCCGAATTGAATTCATTGGGGTGGTACACTTTTAAAACCAGTTCTGTCTCCATTATAATGCTTGAAGGCGTTATGTTCAGCGCATTTGCTAATGCAAATATGGTAACGAGGCTTGGTTGCTGCTTTCCGCACTCGATGTTTGAAATAAAAGTTCTGTCTAGGGAGCTATTATCAGACAGTTTTTCCTGGGAAATATTAAATTCTCTCCTCAGTCTCCGTAATACAATTCCAAATGCTTCTTCAATAGTCATCATGCCTCCTTAAGTTAACCGTATACACATAACAAAATGTCCGGAAAATTACTGTAGACAATTGACTGCATAGCTGTTGAGTTGGTTGATAGATCTGAGCTCTGCGCAGGGCTGATACGTTAGGCGTGTTCTCTATTTCGGAAAGGGCACGGATTGCCGCACGAAAGACTGCAAGAACAAAATTGCTGGCTTATTAGCCAGTCTCGACAGCATTGAGATTCAGGCATTCATCAATCTTGTTGAAAAGTTCAGCAGGATTCATCGGTTTTCTGATGAAATGTATGTTTTGAACCTCATTTACCCACTCCTGCTCATAGGCGCTCATGAACATAATGACGACTTCAGGGTCGAACTGTGTCAGTTCGTTGTGAGCTTCAATTCCATCCATTACCGGCATGTTTAAATCCATGAGAATCAGATCAATTGAAGTGCTTTCTTCCTTATAAATTTCAACAGCCTTTTTGCCGTTACAGGCGTTGATAATAGTATAGCCTTCGCTGATCAATAGTTTTTCCAGGAAAAAACGTATCCCCTCCTCATCATCAACCAGCAAAATGGTTTTTGGGTTTGTGTCTCTCAGAGGTTTCATGTTGTCCCCCCTTTATACAAAAAAACAAATTTTTAATGATGTAGTATTTACATGCATACTACATCATTTTGATCGGCTTTGTAAAAGATTTAGAGTAAATGGCTACTGGGGCAATTAGGCCAGAAAGAGGTTTCCTCTTTTGTCTGTTGATCGTATATTCGATCATCTGAAAAACGAGTGGAACGGGGAAACGGCATGGATTGGAATGAGCGTTACAGTGAGCCGGGTTTTACCTATGGCACGGAACCAAACGAGTTTGTCGCTGCGGTTGCCGGCCGGATTCCGCCCGGCCGGATTCTGTCCTTGGCTGAGGGGGAAGGAAGAAATGCCGTGTACCTGGCATCACGCGGGTATCAGGTGACCGGCGTTGACGGGTCTGAGGTCGGCCTGCGCAAGGCGCAGGAACTGGCAGCGGAGCGGGGTGTCGCCATAACCACTATCCATGCCGATTTAAGCACCTTCGAGATTGAAGCGGAACAGTGGGACGGTATCATTGCCAGTTACTGCCACCTCCCCTCCGCCATTCGTGCGCCGCTCTTCCGGGCCGCCGTGAGGGGTTTGAAAACGGGGGGCGTGTTTGTGCTGGAGGCGTTCAGCAAGGAACAGCTAAATTACGGTACCGGCGGTCCCCAATCACCCGACATGCTCATGGCATTGGACGAGCTTAAGCTGGAACTGGCGGGACTGGACTTCGTCCACGCCGTTACCGTGGAGCGGGACGTGCGGGAGGGGAGCAAGCATACCGGTCTGGCATCGGTAGTTCAGCTGTTCGCAGTAAAACGCTGAGATTCGGCCACATATCGTGCATTCACCTGGGAAACCGGGTGTACAGCATACGATTGAACCCTTATGCCTCCACCAGGATATCATCCCCTGTCAACTGCACGGGAAATGTTGTCAAAACGCATTCCGGATGTTCGGCGCAGCTACCGTCAACCAGATTAAAACGGTAGCCATGGCGTGGACAGGAAATGTAGCCATCCTTGACAACTGCTGCGTTCATGGGACTCCCTTGATGCGGGCATTCGTTCTCCACCGCAAACAGAGTCCCCTTGACGTTAACCAGCAGAATCTCCCGCCCCGAAACGGTCACAACCTTTTTCCCGAAATTAGGGACTTCACTTGTTTTTGCCACGACAACCATGCAGTGCCTCCTTCTGTATCATAATGTCTGAACCTACCCCGAATTCACATCTCCGTCAATTGCTCTCAAGCGAGCATGCCACATCAGTAATATTTTTACGGCAGGTCTGCCTAAATTATGATCACAAACCGGTGCCGCCAATCCACCTTTGGTAAGCGACAAATCTTCTGTCAAGTTGCAACATGCTGTTTTTATTGCATATGCCAAGTTTGGCACGCTATCTGCTCTAATGAAATCACAAAGCACAGATACACGTTGTTATGGCCAACAACAGTCAACTTCAACAGAACGTGCCGTGATGGGATCAAGGAAGCTTTCATCAGATCACCGTTCAAAATCAACGATGAAAAGGAGAAGATGATGAAACGAATTAAACTTGTAACAGCAGCAGTGGCACTGGTAGCAATGGCATGTGGATCAGCACTGGCAACCCCTTCGACCCAGATCTGGATTCCGTCAACGGATGTGCAGGCATACAAGACCGTGCATCTCGGCATTGATAACTATGTACGTGCTGATCGTAATGCTGCCGGCACGCGCGACCCGAACCTGTATGACCTTGGTCTGACTGCAGGTGTCCTGCCGTTTGAGAAAGCGCAGATGGAAGTCGGCGTCGATTATATGGCTAATGGCACGGCATATGACAACTCACCACTTTACTTCAATGCCAAGTTTGGTACTCCGGAAAACTCATTGTTCAAGAATTCGCCTGCATTGGCAGTCGGCGGCTATAACTTCGGCACCAACAGCAGCAGCGGCAGCGCCCTGCGTACCGACCAGAATATCATCTATGCGCTGGCCGCCAAGACTCTTCCGGTGGTAGGCCGTCTCTCCGCAGGCTACTACACCGGCAATGACAAGGTGCTGCTCGATGAAAACGGCAAAAAGGAAAACGATGGTATACTGCTTTCCTGGGACCGCACCATCAGCGAAGTATCTGATAACCTCTGGGCTGCCGTTGATTATCAGGGCGGCAACAGCGCCATGGGTGCTTTGAGCTTCGGCGTGGCCTGGGCATTCTCCAAGAACGTGTCGCTTATCGTCGGGTACGATATTTACAACAACGATAAAGTCGCCGGTCAGAATACCTTTACCACGCAGCTCGACATCAATCTCCCCTAGCTGTTCCTCCTGTGATTCCGGGGGCGGTGAGGGGTGCCTCCCGCCCCCGACTTTTTAGTGAGTCAGAAGAGGTTTTCTGGAAGAAAACAAATTCGCGAACGAACTATCCGGGAGTTTAACCATAAACGCACACAAGGAGGTCTGCACCATGAAACTCATCGAAGCAATCATAAAACCATTCAAGCTTGACGAAGTGAAGGATGCCCTCAACGCCATCGGCATCGAAGGGATCACCGTCAGTGAAGTTAAAGGCTTCGGCCGCCAAAAGGGCCATACCGAACTGTACCGCGGCGCTGAATATGTGGTTGATTTCATCCCCAAGATCAAAATGGAAATAGCCGTAAGCGACGAGCTGGTAAGCAAGGTTGTCGAGACTATCGAAACCACCGCTAAGACAGGCCGCATCGGCGACGGCAAAATATTCATCATCTCTCTTGAAGAGGCAATCAGGATCAGAACCGGCGAAAACGGCTCTGACGCAATCTGATAACAGGTTCACCACCACCTACGGAGGAACGTCATGAAACTTAAACTATATCTTGCTTCAATAATGTTTGTTGTCCTGGCCGGTCTGGTTCCGATTGCCGCCATGGCCGAAGAAAAGAAAGATGCCGCACCGGCAGCAGCGGCCACAGCAGCTGCACCGGCAATAGCTGCAGCTGATGCGGCAAAGCCAGCCGATGCTGCGCCTGCTGCCGAAGCTCCGGCTGTACCGGCAACCCCGCCGGATGTCAAGCCGGTTCTCAATACGGGCGACACCGCCTGGATGCTGGTGTCATCGGCACTCGTACTGTTGATGATCCCCGGTCTGGCGCTGTTCTACGGCGGCATGGTCCGTCAGAAGAACGTGTTGTCAACCTTCATGCACTCGTTCGTTGCCATGGGCATCGTTGGTGTCCAGTGGGCCGTTGTCGGTTATTCTCTGGCTTTCGGCGGCGATGTGGGGCATATGGGCCTGATCGGCGATTTCAGCAAGGTTATGCTGAACGGTCTGATCGTCGTGAAGGACGCCGCCAGCGGCGCTGTTGAATTTACCCTTTTCCAGAACTACACCAAGGAACCGGGTGCAATCCCCGAGCTGGTTTTTGCCATGTACCAGTGCATGTTCGCCATCATCACCGTTGCTCTCATCTCGGGTGCCATGGCAGAGCGTGTCAAGTTCTCCGCATACTGCATTTTCGTGCTCCTCTGGACGACGCTGGTCTATGATCCGCTGGCACACTGGGTCTGGATGACGGAAGGGTGGCTGTTCAAAAAAGGTGCACTCGATTTCGCCGGCGGTACCGTTGTTCACCTGTCATCCGGTATTTCAGCCCTGGCCTTCCTGATCTTCCTCGGCAAACGTCATGGTTACCCGACCGAGCGTATGGCTCCCCACAATCTGCCGCTGACCCTGTTGGGCGTTGGTCTGCTATGGTTCGGTTGGTTCGGCTTCAACGCCGGTTCGGCAATCGTTGGTGTAAACACCTCTGACGCAGCTGGCGGCTTGGCCGGCCTGGCTTTCGCAACCACCACCATTGCTCCTGCCGCTGCCGGTCTTTCCTGGATGGTCGCTGAATGGATCCACTCCGGCAAGCCGAGCGCTCTCGGCTTCGGTTCCGGTGTTGTTGCCGGTCTGGTTGTCATCACTCCTGCTGCCGGTTTTGTACAGCCGGGTGCGGCGCTTCTGATGGGGCTGGCTGCCGGTCTCGTCTGCTACGGTGGCATCCTGCTTAAAGCCAAACTGAAATACGACGATTCACTTGACGCCTTTGGTGTTCACGGAATCGGCGGCACCTTTGGCGCCATCATGACCGGTGTCTTTGCCACCGTCGGCGCCACCGGCCTCTTGTCGGGGAATTTCAAGCAGCTCATGACCCAGCTGATTGCCGTTGTCGCGGCAGGCGCCTACGCCTTCATCGTAACGTTTATCCTTGCCTTCGTACTTGAGAAAACCATTGGCCTGCGTGTTGAAAAAGAAGACGAAATCATGGGTCTCGACCAGACACAGCATTCCGAATCAGGCTACAACATGTAAACAGCAGCTGAAAATCTTCACACCACAGGAAGCCGCCCGATTGTGGGCGGCTTCTTCCTCTTTCGGAGCATCCAATGAACGATTCTGTTGCCAGGTATAGCAATGAAGCTATCATCACCCCGGATCTGCTCAAACAGATGGCCTACAATGAAAAAATGGCCGAACTGGGCAAAATATCTGCGGGTGTCGTGCATGAACTGAATGCTCCTCTTTCCGTCATCATATCGGCATCCCAGATGATCATGCGCGAGGATGATGTACCGGAGGCTGTGCAGGAAATGATCGCCCGCATCAGTTCCGAAGCGCAGCGTCTGTCCCAGTTGACCAAAGGGCTGCTGAATTTCAGTAGCCATGATGAAACTGTCGGCGAAACGGATCTTAATCTCACGGTCGATTTTATTCTCAATTTTCTCACCTTTGAAGCCGCTCGCCGCGGCGTAACCGTGCTCCGGCAGCTTGACTATACTCTGCCCGTTATCCGTCTCGATGCCAATATCCTGAAGCAGATTCTGCTCAATATCATTATGAATGCCCTGCAGGCCATGGAAGATGCCGGAGGCAAACTTCTCATAGAAACAACTAACGACGGACCTGATCGTATCTGTTTCATCATTGCCGACAATGGACCGGGGATTCCGGACGAAACACTCGACCGAATTTTTGACCGCTATTTCACCACTAAAAAGCCGGGTGAAGGCACCGGGCTAGGGTTGTTCGTCACAAAAAACCTGGTGGAAAGCATGGGGGGAGACATCAAGGTGTCCAGCAGGATCGGCGGGGGTACGACGTTTGTCGTGACTCTTCCGATACAACAGTAAAACTCCCGCGCCATCTTCAAAGAGAAGTATGGCATGTTCATATAAGATTGATTAATTTGCCCACTGACAATATAAGTTGTCACTCTGGTTGATGTAAAATCAGTAAGTTAGCGATTAAGCAAATGACAATAAATGTTGTCACCGATATTGGTAAATGAAGTTAAAAAACTCTCCCAAAAGTATAGCTGGTAGGACGTCAAATAATCTGAAGTGTTGAAAAACAAAAAGTGGATATGATCGTCATGATCACATCCACTTTTTAGTTTGTCTCCGAAAGTAGCATGTACAGATGAAACAGGTTTACTACAACCTCCTGCACAGGCCAAGCATATGTCATGTTCCCGAAGGAATTAGGCTATACCTATAATAGCTAATAGTACTGCGCATAGCTATTAATAGTAATATCGATTTATATTAGCCATGTAAATAATAGCCACTTATTTTAGCTGGTTTAGTGAAATATCTCCTTCAGAAGTTTTTTTTGTTGTGGTCTAACGTCTACATTCTTAAAAATGTTGATGTGGTATTAATGTCTCAATTTCAGAAAACGAGATGTGACATGATGAATGAAAACATGGACGACGTTCTACAACGAGCAATAGAAATTTTTGGTAACCACAATACAGCAATGAATTGGCTGAGTTCTCCGTGTCCGGATCTAGGCGGAGCTTTTCCTATAATCATGATTAGTAAAGTTTCTGGCGCTGGTGTTGTTATGGATCTGCTGGATAAAATTGCAGATAGGAATTTATAAAAATAAAGCCCGGCAGGTGACCGGGCTCAAGATCTAATTCAATATCGATGTGGTTCAGCTATTTTGATTTTGTCAACACTTCGTCGCAGTATTGTCCAAGAACACCTCTACTCGGATTTTTACTCTGCTGTCGTGACTATTTTCAGATCCTCTTCAAGAAGCATCTCCTATACGTTGTCGTGATCAAGACCTTTCTGTACCCATCATTGCAACCATAACATCCTTCAACTTTAAAGGATTATAGGGTTTGGTTACAACCCGGGCATGTATGTCATTGCTGATGACGTCTTCTACCGATTCAGTATTATACCCGCTACAAATGATAATAGGAATTGTCCGATTTAATTTGCGCAGTTCTTGGTAGGAATCTATTCCACCCATCACCGGCATGATCAGATCCAGAAGGATCAAATCGATTTCGCTACTATGCTCTCGGTATATTTTGAGAGCTTCATAACCATTGCTCGCAGTCAAGGACTTGAAACATAAAGTATTCAGCAGGTTGCCTCCCATGTCACGCAGGATCTGCTCGTCATCAACCAACAGGACAGTCCCGGTGGACTCGTCTAATGTTGTTAATGCCGTTGAAGCGGTTTTCGTGTAGACAGATGCTTCTTGAGTTGGAAAACATACCTTGAAACTTGTCCCAACGCCAGGAGAGCTGTTCAGATAAAGTAAGGCTTCGTGCGATTTAATAATGCCTCTTACGGCTGACATTCCAAGCCCGCGACCAGTGAATTTGGTTGTGTAGAACGGCTCAAACAACCTCTTTTGCGTTTCTTTATCCATGCCGCAACCGGTATCTGTAACCTCCATACAGATGTATTCGCCAGCCTTAACAACCGTGCCAAAAGCATCCACTTCTGCCTGATCAGCTTCAACGAGTATTTTTGCCAGGGCAACTTTAATGGTGCCGTTATTATCGCCAATAGCCTCGGCGGCATTGATGATCAGGTTCATTATAATCTGTTGGATCTGGCCGGTGTCTCCCTGTATTTCAGCTACAACAAGCTTCAAGTCATGTTCTATGGTGACATTCTTTTTGAGCCCTGATTGCAGCATCTTTACGACCTCATCAACTAGCAACCACAGGTTGACATTCGTTTTATCCGGCTGACTTTTTCCGGCGTAGGTCAACATCTGTCTGCATAAGTCAGCTGCGCGATTGCCAGCCGTTTCAATCTGCTGGAAAAACGCTTTGTACTCCTGTTCAGAATATATAATTTCTCTGGCGATGAAGCAGTGCCCAAGTATTATCGTCAGGATATTGTTAAAGTCATGGGCGATACCGCCTGCCAAGACACCAAGGCTTTCAAGTTTCTGTGCATGGTAAAACTGCTGTTGGAGTGAGAGGCGCTCATCCTCTGCTTTTTTGATGTCTGTTATGTCAAAGGAAGCTCCCAGTACACCGCAAATATTATTCAACTTGTCGTAAAGTGGTACTTTGCAGGTATCAAACCATGCTATCTGTTTATCAGCCTGATGCTGTGTTTCAATAATATGAAGTCTTGCTTCTCCATATTCGATAACTTCGCGATCGTCTGCACGATATTTAGCGGCCTCGTTGTCAGCCCATGGTAGATCAAAATCTGTTTTTCCTACAATTTCTTCTGGATTGCTTAGTCCTGCACCGAAAGAAAAGTTCTTGTTGCAGCCAAGATAAACTGATTCGGTGTCTTTCCAAAAAACAACTCCAGGGAAGTGCTCTATAACATTTTGCAACAGCTGAGCATTCTTCCTGCTCTGTTCTTCACTGATATGAAGTTCAGAGTATATTTTTTTTCGCTCGCTGATGTCGTGATAATTGCCTAAATATCCTTGAATTTCAGAGTCGTCCAACAGATTGACCAAAGTGATTTCAATCCACTTATAAGAACCATCTTTGCAGCGGTACCGGCATTCCGTCGTTCCGACGGCACCAGGCAGAGACTGGAGTGTTGCAATGAATTTCTGAGCGGGTTCCAAATCCTCCGGATGTACATTTTTCCACGTACTTTTGCCAACCAGTTCTTCAGACTGCCAGCCAAACCACTTTTTAACATTCGGACTTTTATATCGGTTGATCCCGGCCTGATCGATGACCACGATCACATCTCCAATATTTGCCAACATTTTAGTCTGCCTGCTCTCATTTGCTCGTAACGTTTCCTCAGCATTCTTTCTATCAGTTATGTCCATAATGTTGCCTACAACTTTTACGATTTGTTCTCCATTGCGAAGAGCCTGAGCAGATGTGCGAACCCATATTTCGCGGCCTGAGACCGTCGTGAATGGCAGCTCAAGATCGTAACGCTCTCCCTTTTCAGAGCACCGAATAAATGCATTACGAACAGCTGCACGGTCTTCAGGGTTATAACAATTTAAACTAATCTCAATATGTTCCATGGAACCCTTGATCTCATCGGGCTGAATATCGTGGATATTATAGGTCTCTTCGGTCCAAGATATGAGCTGATGAGTAATATCCAACTCCCATCCGCCGATTTTAGCCATACGTTGGCTTGAACGTAAAAGTTCCTCGCTTTTACGCAGTGCACTCTCTGATTGTTTGGTGATAACAATATCCCAAGCAAGATTTGCCAATTGAGAAACAGCATTGATGTCCTGCTCAGTGTAGTTGCAAAGCTTGTTACCGACCCCAAGAATAGCAACGATCAGATCACCTCGAAAAACAGGCACAACCAGTTCGCGAACCACAGGTGCATGGCCATGCGGCATTCCTTTGCGGTTAGGAATGGCAGCATAATCATTATGTATTACCGGACGACGCTGATGCACGCAATCTACCCATACTCCTGCCGCATCTACTGAATAGTGATCAAATTTCCCTTTAGCTGAACACATCGTAGACAATGTATTCGAAGACCAGGCCTGTAGTTCGAGAGTTTTCTGATCATCTCCTAGGAAATGGAAGAACCCGATTGAGCTGGAAGTCAACACCTCAACCATATCTATAGTTTTGGTCAAAAGCTCATCCATCGTGTGTTTGAGGGCGTATTCACTCAATTCAATTCGGGCTTTCAGAATAAACTCGGACCATTTGCGTTCCGATATGTCCATGCACGAACCGATATAACCGATAAAATTTGTTTCATTCAGCCATCTGGGAACACCGTTATCCATAATCCAATGATATTCACCATCATGTCTACGCAAGCGATACTCCATTGTAAAGGGCAGACGGGAATCAAAAGATCTCTCGTAAATTTGTATGCATGTATCCAGGTCGTCTGGGTGAACATCACTTGCCCAACCGTTGCCTATAAGTTCATGATGCTCACGGCCGGTAAAATCGCACCAGACCTTGTTAAAGTAAGTGCAACCTTTTGTGTGGTCAGCTATCCAAATCATTACAGGGGCTGTATCAGCAAGACTACGGAAACGCTCTTCACTCTCCAGAAGGTTGTTGCGTTCGTCATGTAATGATTGAGTAATTCGGGTAATTTGTTTTGTTCCGTACAAAAGAAATCCCAGTCCAAGTAGCCAGATAAACGAATGGATAAGGGCTTCCTGAAGCATTTCACTATTCATGGTCTTGTGAATCTGCGCCAGAGAAAGCGTTATACTGATTCCACCTCGACTGTCACCTTCTTTATATCCCTGCTCGGCATGACAACGCAGGCATGGTTTTTCAGTTACCAATGGCCGCATGAGACGCAGGTGCGGCTGCCCATTCAATTGTATGGTCTCAACAACTTCTCTAGGAGCCTGTCGGCCTTGAGGTTTTGACCGAATTCAAGTTGAATCCGCTGGTCGATCCTGACCAGCC
>MGZJ01000049.1:0-1270 GCA_001802645.1 Geobacteraceae bacterium GWC2_53_11
GGTTATCACGGGAAACAAAGAAATAAAGTAATAAAGAAATGAACGGCTCGATATCGTCTTTGGCGCGCCCCTATTCTTTATATCCCTATATCTTTATGTCTCTGTTACTTCATTCTTTATCTCGTGATATTCTTTCCTTGTTATAAGTATGTCTTTTATATTCTTTGCCTGGGTTGCCTCTGTTGTGTATGGTTTGGAAGTTATTATTTCCAAGATAGTCACTCGCCACTTAATTTCTAATTTATGGTTGTTTAATTTCCTTTGGCTCTTTTGGATTTTGGTCTTCACCCTTCCGGTGGCTATCATAAACGGAGTAACCTTGCCACATTCATGGTGGAAGGTATTGGCCGCCGGAATTTTTTACGCGCTTGGAAGTCTGCTTTACATTTTTTCACTTTACCGACTGGACGTTTCCGTTGTTGCCCCGCTCTATAGTACCAGGTCGTTATTTAGCCTAATTCTGGGGGTTTATTTTTTAAAAGAGCCCTTAAGCATTTCCCAAATCGTTTTAATTCTTGTGACGGTTGCATCTAGCGTGCTCGTAACTTACGAGGAGTCGTTCAACGCAAAATCTTTTCTTAATTCAACAATCTTTATCGCCATACTGGGCATATTTTTTAATTCTTTAATGAGCGCCTTTGTAAAGGAGGGCGTGGCCGAAAGCGGCTATTGGACTGTTTCGCTCCTCATGCCGTTTATTTCGCAAGTATTTCTACTTATAACACTTCCTAAATTTGCAAAGGATCTTCGCCGCGTTTCCTTAAGAAGTCATCTGGCAATTATGTTTATAGCATTTTTCGGTTTCCTGGGGACACTTAGTGCGAATAAAGCTTTTGCCGGCAGTGTTTCATTAACGACTGTTATTTTGTCCGTGCCATTTTCAATGGTAATAACATTTGTTCTTGGAAGCATTTGGCCAAACCTTTTAGAAAAACACACCCTCAAAGTTTATGGTGTACGATTTACGGCGGCAGCAATTATGATTGTCTGCGGAGTCAAGCTCTCATTAATGTAGTAAACTATCTTTATGAGGTTTAGAGACGTCAAAAAATTCGAGGACGTTAAGCCAGTTTTGATGGACGTTAACTGTACTGGTCCTGAGTTAGTTTACTTTGTTCTTGACCAAATATTGACCGACCGTGTTTGGGCCAACATGACTGTTTTGTCCGCCGGGTTTTTGGGGAAAGAGTATCCCAAGACAAATGGGCACTACCATAAAACTACCACCACTGAAACTTACACAGTTGTTCACGGCAAAGGCATAATGCAG
>MGZJ01000049.1:1341-70944 GCA_001802645.1 Geobacteraceae bacterium GWC2_53_11
TAATTCCGGAGAAAAGATTATAACCCCCCCAAATTTTGGACATTCCTGGTCAAACGTCGGTAATGAACCGCTCGTAACATACGACGACTGTGTAACCGGTCACGAAGCCAATGATTATGGTCCTATCCAAGCGCAGCACGGCTTCGCTTATTATTTAACCGAAGTTGACGGCAAGCCGATTACCATCGGGCTGAATGCCTATATCAAGCCGTAATGAAAGCGGAAATCTATTCCATAACCTACCGGATCGCCTTGACGGACGCCCAGCAGGCCAGGCTGGACCGGAAGTGGCCCGACGGCGATCCGTTCATCTCCTATGAGAAAATCGATGCCCTGCTGGAGCCGTTGCAGGTCGAAAATGTCTACTGGAACGACCACAGCGGGCAATACCTGTATTTTACCGTGTACGGGGATGATCGGGAAACCACCGTTGCCGAAGTGGTCGAGAGGTTGGAAGGGAAGCTGGGCACGGCGTAATGTGACCTTCTTACTTCCTGATCCCGCGGACACCCCGCTTGATCCACTCCACGCCATAGCCGATGGCGTAAAATGCCGCCATGGGGACCAGCCAGGCAACGATGCCGATCAGCATGGCGAGTAGTCGTTTGAAAGGAAGATCCGCAACGGCATCCCGGTAGTTCTTCTCAATTTTATCAAACCCCGCATTACCTTCCGGCCCGATCCGGAATCTGGCCCGGGTTGCCGCGATCCAGGCGGCATACCCTTGTGAGCGTGCGGCCTCGAAGATCTTACGCGGCGGCTCACCGGCAAATGCCATGCCGTCGTAGCGGCGTACCTCCTCGGTTACCGAGAAAACCATCGTGCGCTCAATACTCTCCCGGTCCGGCATGAGCATGTAATAGCTTCCCGCCAGCATGACCAGGTAGATTGCTCCCGAAATGATCCAGAGACGCTGCCATGGCTGGAGCCTGAGGCTCCGCCTCGGTGCTTCCGGGACACCCCAGGTGCCGGAAGAGGATTTTTCAAGGGTTACATCCAGGGATGATTTGTTTACTTTGGGCATACGTCACTTTGTGGTGTTGTGCTGCCGTCCAATTTTGACAGGTCACAAGGTATTTGAGACTGATTGATGCAATTTGAGACAAAAAGACACAAGGTGAACCAGCACTTAGATGCTATTTTCTTGCGCGATGAAGTCTGATGCGAAGAGCCGTGCTTCCGTAATGAATTGCCGGAAATCGGCCTGTAATGCTTCGTAATGTATCGACAGTTCTACGCTCCCCTCGGCCAGGGGGTTGGTGCGGCGCACCCTGCGCGACATGCGCCCCAACGCAGCTTCAATGCCGGATACCTTGGCGTAGGAGGGGAGCAGTTCGCCGAATATGACCGGAACGAACTCCTGAAGCCGCTGCGGCATGACGGGAAGATAGCTGTCAATGACAGCACGGGTCGAGGCAAGGTATTCCGGGAGCGGAGTGTCCGACCAGGAGGGCCATTCCCGTGCCAGGAAATGGTCGTAGAACAGATCGACAAATACGCCCCGGTACAGGCCGTAGCGCTGGTTCAGCCGCAGCCGGCTGGCCTGGAAGTGTGCGTTGCCCTGGGCAAACGAATCGATTTTCCGGTGCAGCTTCAACCCCTGGCAGATGCGGGGGGCAAAAGCGCTTCCGATCGGCCCCTTGACAAAATCCCCCATGAAGTTGCCGACCAGCAGCTCCGGATCGTTCCCGGACAGGTACATGTGGAAGAGAATATTCATTGTTCCGCTCTACTTCAGGAGGGCCACTTTGACGGCATCGTCGATGAAGCTCTCCTCGATGGCTTCCCTGGCCCACGGTTCCTTGCACTGCGCCAGTACTCCGGCGGCACCTTCGGCTACGGCAGGGATGTCGCTCCAGAGCGCATTGCGAATGCTCCGCAGTTCATCGGCAGCCGCTTTTCTGCCGCCGGCCCATTCCCGGCATTGTCCGCAGAGGAGGGCGAGTGTTTCCGGAGCGGGGGAGGTGTCAGGGTTATGATCCCAGACGCGCAAATCATCCTTGCTTCCGCACCATTCGCAGGCAAAGCCGGCCCGTTTGCTGATTGTTTTTCCGAAGGAACTGATCTCCTCCAGACGTTCTTTATTGCCCTGATACCCTTTTGCCATGGCTGGTTGTCCTTACGTATTCCGGGATTCAAACACGGAATTTCCTTTCCGGCGGAACTGTGATACATGTTTCGTTAGTTTTGCTTTTATGCTCTGAAGCAAAGCTACTGTAACATAAGAAAAGCTGACTGAATACAGCGAGTAACGAAATACCGCATATTCAAAATACCGCTTTCGAAGGGATGTACTATGGCAAGGACTCTTGTTGTTCTGGCATTGTTACTGGGTATGGCGACGGCATCTTTTGCCCAGGCCGCCGGTGAGCTGGCCGGCACGTACCGGTTGGAGGGGAATGGGGGAGGAACCCTTGAGCTTCATGCCGACGGAACCGCTTCCCTGGCTGGCAAGGAGACCATGTGGGCTGCCACGGACAACCAGATAAGTATCGGACTCGATATCATGTCCTATGCGCTGCAGGGGGATCGTCTGGTGCTGACGAAGGGGGCTACGCGGATCGTCTGGAAGAAGGTGCGAACAGGTAAGGGGCAGAAGGGGGGCCAGAGCTCCTCATCCGACGCCGATCATGAGGCAAAGCGCGTGCTCACAAGCACGGCCTGGTGCTCATTTACCTATAACAAGACGACCGGCACCTCGACCACCCGTAAGGTACTCTTTCATCCGGACGGAACCATGACCATGAACGACGGACGTGAAACCTACAGCAAGGGATATGCTGGCACCGTTGCCGGGCAGTCGGACAGCGCCACTACGATGCAGTGGAAGCTTGAAAACCTCAAACTGTTCGTGGACCAGCGGAACGGCGCCGGCTATCAGGACATCGGAGTGACCGCGACCCGGAATTCGAACGGCTACGTGATACTGCATGCCGAAGGGCGTGAGTATTCGATGTGCAAATAACGATTTAGAGGGTGTCATGAATACATACAACGAATTTTTACAGGAAGCCGTTACGGCTGCACAGATCGCCGGGCGCTATCAAAAGTACCGTTTTGCCTCGGTCCTGAATGTGGAGCTGAAAGGTGATAAGGACCTGGTGACCGAGGTGGACAAGGAGTCAGAGCGTCTGATCGTGGGGCACCTGCTCTCATGCTTTCCCGACCACGACATTGTGGCCGAGGAGAATGTTTATGCTGTGAAAGGTTCCCGGTTCCGTTGGGTCATTGATCCGGTAGACGGCACGACCAACTATGCCCATGGCTTTCCCTGGTTCTGCGCTTCAATCGGGTTGGAAATGGACGGTGAACTGGTCGCCGGGGTGATCTATAACCCGGTGTATGATGAACTCTTTACGGCGACCAAGGGGGAGGGCGCCTTTCTGAATGGCGTTCGCCTGTCGGTCTCAGCCCGCTCCCCGCTGAAAAATACCCTGCTCGGCACCGGCTTTCCCTACGACTGCGCCACCGACCCGGCCAATAATTTTGCCAGTTTCATGGCATTCCAGAAGAGCGCCCGGGGAATTCGCCGGGCTGGGGCAGCTGCTCTTGACCTGGCCTATGTGGCTGCCGGGAGGCTGGACGGTTTCTGGGAGCTCAAGCTGAAGCCGTGGGATGTGGCGGCCGGTGTTCTGCTGGTGCGCGAAGCAGGGGGGACGGTGACGACGTTCGACGGCTCACCCTACGACATCTTCAACGGCCGGATCGTGGCCAGCAACGGGTTGATTCATGATGAGATGGTTGCCAAACTTGCAGAGGCTGCCTCCGGTGAATCATAAAGCCAGACCATAATTTTCCGCCCTCGGTCCGGTTCCGTATGGTCCTGTTTTTTCTCCCGTTATCCACACAGTTACGTCTTCATTAACAGCTCCGGTACCTTTCGGATGAAATGTATATTGCATACCGTTTAAAATAACTATTGACACATTATTACAGGTAGTTACAGGCAGTGCCTATTCATTATGCAAACCGTTAAAAACCTCAGGATTACGTGACATTCTTCCAGGCAGCTTCTCTCTATCAACAGGTTATCCACAGCTTTTGTGGAGAGCACTTTTTACCCGGTTTCTTTACTATCGCTGTAGTTTTTTACATACCGTTTCAGTACAGGCAGTTGCACCGTTTTTACATGAAAGTTGCCGGCGTCATGGTCTCTCACACATAGTCAGGACAGGTTCGCGCTCAAACCCCTTGCTTTCCCTGCCTGTCTCAAATAATACTGGCTTCATCTGCACCAGTGCGAATTAAAGGTAAACCTGTGGGCAATTACAGCATCGTCGTACTCGACTTTGAAACAACCGGGCTCTCGCCGAATTACGGTGACCGGGCCATTGAAATCGGTGCCGTCCTGATCGAGAACAACCGGATTGTGGATCGTTTTCAGAGCCTGATGAATCCGGGCATGCGAATCAGCCGTTTCATCGAGGAATACACCGGAATTACCAATCAGATGGTAAGTTCTGCTCCGTCCGCTGCCGAGGTCATGGAGCAATTTGCCGGGTTCATGGCGGATCATCATCTGGTCGCCCACAATGCCGGCTTCGACAGCCGTTTCCTTGATGCCGAACTGCAGCGCATCAACCTCCAGCGCAGCCGACAATTTGCCTGTTCCATGCTCATCTCCCGCCGCATCTACCCGGAATCTCCCGGTCACAGTCTTGAAACACTGGTCCGTTTTAAAAAGCTGAAGACGGACGGGGTACATCACCGGGCGCTTGCCGATGCCGAGATGACTGGCCATCTCTGGACCGGGATGATCAACGATTTGAAGGAAGGTTACCGGCTCCGGCAGGTGCCGTTCGAGCTGATGCAGCAGCTGTCTAAAGTGTCCCGGTCCACCGCACCCGCCTTTTTACAAAAAGCTTCGGATAAACAGGGATAGAGTGTGTCAAGGAGTGTCATGTTGTATCATGTTGTACGAAATGATGTTGTGTCGTGTGTGCGGTGCAATCGTGTCTGACGGCGGGTACAGCATGGTATGCGGCTCGCCGGAACGGCTTTTTTGTTGACCGAAATGGATGGGTAACAGTATATTCCGTAACAGGAATTAGAACAGAGATGGCAAGGAATCAGACAGCCCCGGCTTCCCCCGTTGGAATTGTGGCTTGCGACAATGTCGCAGGCCACAGCCGTTTTTGCCGGATCAGCTCTACATCACAACTTTACGAAAGCACCGCTATGATACCAAAAATAGAAGCACTCTTTCCCGGACAGGGTCAGATTCCTGAACAGTTCCGTATTGAACAGCCGATCAGGCAGGAATGTTATCTGATTGACGGCGAGCTGCGCCGCTGGCAGGGGCCGCTGCAGGACGTGCTCTCCCCGGTCTGGATGCGCACCGCTGCCGGCAATCAGCAGAAACTGATCGGTGCTGCTCCGTTGTTGAGTGAGGAAGCTGCACTGGAGACACTGGATGTGGCAGTACGGGCCTACTCAAACGGACGCGGTGTCTGGCCGACCATGTCGGTGGGGGAGCGGATCAAGTGCGTACAGCGTTTTACCTCCGCCCTGCTGCTGAAGCGGCAGGAGATTGTCACGCTGTTGATGTGGGAGATCGGCAAGTCACTGCATGAAGCGGAGCGGGAGTTTGACCGGACCATGACGTATATCCGGGACACGCTGGAAGCTCTGAAAGAGCTGGACCGGGCGTCGTCCCGCTTTGTCATCCAGCAGGGGATTATCGGCCAGATCCGCCGCGCCCCGCTCGGAGTGGTGCTCTGTATGGGGCCGTACAATTTCCCGCTTTATGAAACCTTTACCACCCTGATTCCGGCACTGGTCATGGGCAACACGATCCTGCTGAAACCGCCCCGTTTCGGCGTCCTGATCTTCCAGCCGTTGCTGGAAGCGCTGCGCGATGCCTTTCCGGCCGGCGTTGTCAACACGGTGTACGGCGACGGCGAAGTCGTGGTTCCTCCGCTGATGGCGTCCGGCAAGGTGGATGTGCTCGGTTTTATCGGCACCCACCGGGTTGCCGATGCCCTGCGGGCGGTGCATCCGCGTCCGCACCGGCTACGCTGCGTGCTGGGGCTTGATGCCAAGAATCCGGCGGTGATCCTGCCGGATGCCGACCTTGAGCTGGCGGTGTCCGAATGTATCCAGGGAAGTCTGACCTTCAACGGCCAGCGCTGCACCGCACTGAAAATCATGTTTGTCCACCGCTCCATCGTCGATGACTTTCTCGGACGGATGTCGGCGCGGATCAGTGCACTGACATGCGGCATGCCGTGGGAACAGGGCGTGATGGTGACGCCGCTCCCTGAACCGGAAAAACCGGCCTATCTTGCGGGTTTGGTTGATGATGCCACAGCCTGCGGTGCCCGGATCGTCAATCCTGGCGGCGGCGCCAGCAGCGGGTCGTTCTTTTACCCGGCAATGCTCTATCCGGTGACACCTGTCATGCGGGTTTACAGTGAAGAACAGTTCGGCCCGGTTATTCCCATCGTGCCGTTTGATGATATCCGCGAGCCGATCGAGTACGTCGTGGCTTCAAATTACGGCCAGCAGGCCAGTATCTTCGGGCAGAACAGCGATCTGCTTGCCCAGCTGGTCGATGCCCTGGTCAACCAGGTCTGCCGCATCAACATCAACAGCCAATGTCAGCGCAGTCCTGACAGCTTTCCGTTCAACGGGCGGAAAAACTCTGCCGACGGCACCCAGTCCGTCACCGATGCGTTGCGGGTTTTTTCCATCCGGATTGTCGTGGCGGCACGTGAAACCGAGGCGAACCGGGAGATCATCACCGATATCGTTCGCGACCGGAAATCGCATTTTCTTTCAACTGATTACATGCTGTAATTTCAAGTAGTGGAGTAATGGTAATGGCTGCAACTCTTGACGAAAAAAAAGGGAAACTCCGCTCTCTTCTGGCCGACATGGGGGGCTGTGTGATCGGCTTTTCGGGTGGGGTCGATTCGACGCTGCTCTTTGCGGTGGCGGCTGATGTCCTGGGTGAGCGTGCGCTGGCGGTGACGGCGACCTCCAAGACCTATCCGGAACGGGAGCTGATTGAAGCGCGGGAGCTGGCCGGACGGATCGGCGGTCGCCACCGGGTGATCGTGTCTGAAGAACTGGATATACCCGAGTTTCGCGATAATCCACGCAACCGCTGCTATTACTGCAAGAAGGAACTGTTCGGCAAACTGCGGGACATCGCTGACCGGGAAGAGCTTGGCTACGTGCTGGACGGCACGAATTGTGACGACGCGAGCGATCACCGGCCGGGGAGGGTGGCGGCGGGGGAGCTGCAGGTGCGCAGCCCGCTGGAGGAAGCCGGGTTCACCAAACAGGATATCCGCGATCTTTCCCGTGACATGGGACTCACGACTTGGGATAAACCGGCCTTCGCCTGTCTCTCCAGCCGTTTTCCCTACGGCACTTCCATAACTCCCGAGCGGGTCGATCAGGTGGGAGCGGCCGAAGAGGCGCTGCGAGGGCTGGGGTTTCGGACCTTGCGGGTGCGCTATCATGGCGATGTGGCCCGGATCGAACTGGGTAAAGAGGAGTTTGACCGTGCAACCGGAGATTTGCGGGACGATGTGGTCAGGCTGGTGAAGCGGGCAGGTTTTGTCTATGTGGCGCTTGATCTGCAGGGGTATCGTACCGGGGCCATGAACGAAGCGCCATGATGCGGGGATCGGTTACTCCGCTTGCCGGATGAAACGGCCATAGTCGGCATCTGATTCAAGAATGTGATGTTTGAGCCATGTTTTGAGGAACGTCAGGACATCAAGGGAAATGCTGACGTTTCCGTTTTGAAAATCCTGCTGAAACCTGGTGGCTTTGAGAACAAAACTGTCATGTTCCCGTAGATGTTCGGTCAACTTCGGATATGAATGTTCGCGCATCCAGCTGGCTTCCGCGTCAAAATGATACCCTGCGTACTCGATGAGTCCGGTAAGAACAGCGCCAAATGCATCATCCGGAGCACCCAGGATATAATCATCATAGGTCTTGTTGAGCAGGTCCACCAGGTGCTGATGGTGCTCGTCGAACTGTGTGATCCCCGTATTGAAACTTGTATCCCATTCAACAAACGGCATTGTTTGTTACCACCATATAAGTAAGTGCTGTCATGTCGGCAAATCAGAGGAAATACGTGGAAATACGGTTAATGTCAACCAATAATATTCATCTGGGAATCCCGGCAGAGTCATACTCTCTGGACCCGCCGGTTCCCTCATTTCTCTTTATTCCCCCTGCCTCTCTATGATCAGACTCCCGATTGACGACATTCTTCCCTCGCTTCTGGAAACTGTCGGCATACATCAAAATATCATTCTTCATGCTCCACCCGGCGCGGGTAAAACAACGCGCGTGCCGCTGGCTCTCATTTCCTCACCTGCGGTACCTTCCGGCCGGATCATCATGCTTGAACCACGGCGTATCGCCGCGGTTTCTGCGGCACGCTGGATGGCTTCCTGTCTGGGGGAAGAGGTCGGGCAGACGGTCGGCTATTCCATCCGCTTTGACAGCTGTACTTCAGCCGCCACGCGTATCGAAGTTGTTACCGAGGGCATCCTTACCCGCCGGATCCAGAGTGATCCCGGACTTGCCGGAGTGGCCCTGGTCATTTTCGACGAATTCCATGAACGGAGTATTCACGCCGATCTCGGCTTGGCGCTCTGCCGCGAGGTGCAGCAGCTGCGGGGCGATCTGAAAATTATGGTCATGTCGGCGACGCTTGATCTTGAACCGCTGGTGCGGCTGCTCGAAAACGCCCCGGTGATCAGTTCGGCAGGACGTTCGTATGACGTGGAGATGAAATATCTTGATGACCGGAGCACTGAACGTCTGCCCCGGAAGATGATGGCGGCTGTTGTGCGGGCGCTGCAGGAGACGACGGGGGATATTCTGGCGTTTCTGCCCGGTTCCGGTGAAATCCGCACCTGTGCATCCCTGCTGGCGGAAACCGGACTCTTCGGGAAGAATATTGACCTGTGCCAGCTCTATGGCGATCTGCCGGTTGCCGAACAGCAGAAGGTCATGCAGCCGGGAGTACGGCGCAAGGTGGTTCTGGCCACCAGTATCGCGGAGTCAAGCCTGACCATTGAGGGGGTTACCACGGTCATCGACAGCGGCGTGTCCCGGCGTCTCCAGTACGATCCGGGCAATGGCCTGAACCGGTTGGTTACGGTGCGCGAGTCGCGCGCTTCGGCCGAACAGCGGGCCGGACGGGCAGGGCGTACCGCCCCCGGCGTTTGCTACCGGCTATTCACCCAACATACACTGCATGCGATGGCTCCCCACACGCCGCCTGAGATTTGTGTGACCGATCTGTCGCAGCTCGTACTGGAACTTGCGGCCTGGGGTGTCAGCGACCCTCTCCAACTGGGCTGGCTGGACGCGCCGCCTGCCGCAGCGCAGGATGCGGCCCGTCGCCTGCTGGTCGAACTTGATCTGTTTGACGATTCGGGGCGGATCACTCCGGATGGCCGTGAAGTGGTGCGGGTGCCGCTCCATCCACGGCTTGGCAGGCTGTTGCTCCGTTCGCGGGAACTGCGCTGTCCTGCTTTGGGGTGCCGGATTGCCGCTCTGCTTTCCGAGCGCGACCTGTTTCGCACCGGTGTCGGCGGGGGAATGCGTTCAAGCGGTTCCGATGTTGCTGATCGCCTGGAAGCTCTGCATGCATGGCGCACATCCGGCAGGGCTGATCACCGGATGGATCCTGCTGCGATAAAAAATGTGGAACGGGTCTGCCGTCAGCTGGAACGGTTGATGTCTGTGTCCGGAGCGGACAAGCAGGGTTTCTACGATGACGATCTGATTTCCCGGTTACTGGTGGCGGCGTACCCGGACCGCATTGCCCGGCGCAGGGAATCCGGCAGTGACGGGTACCTGCTCATCAGCGGGCGCGGTGCACGGATTTCGGAGCGGAGCGGGGTCAGGAGGGGCGACTATATCGTAGCGCCGGCACTGGATGCGGGCCATCAGGCGGAAGCGGTCATCCATCTTGCCGCGGAAATATCAGAATCGGTTATTCGTGAGGAGCGGGCGCGGCACATTTTCAGTGAAACGGATGTAAGCTGGGATGATCGTGAGGGGCGGGTGATTGGTCGGCGCTGCGAACTGCTCGGAAGCCTTCAGCTTTCAGCCGGCACGGTTGTTCCGCCCGTAGCGCTGGCTGTGCCGGCAGTAATCGGGGCGGTTCGCGCATCGGCGCTGTCGCTTTTGACGATGGACGAGGCAGCCCGTCAGCTGCAAGGGCGTCTGACGCTGCTGCACATGGCATTTCCGGAGCGGGAGTGGCCTGATGTTTCTGATCCGGCTTTGCTTGATTCGCTGGAAGAGTGGCTGGCGCCTCATCTTGATGGCGTCACCTCGGCAAAACGGCTGGCCAGGCTGGATATCGTCGCCCTGCTCAGGCAGCGCCTTGATTACCGCCGCCAGCGCGAGCTGGATGACCTGGCACCGACACATCTCTCTGTGCCGAGCGGTTCACGTGTCAAAATAGATTATACCGGTGAGATCCCGGTGCTGGCGGTGAAGCTTCAGGAACTGTTTGGTCTGGCAACAGGACCCACCGTCTGCGACGGGAGGATTTCGGTGCTGCTGCATCTGTTGTCGCCTGCAGGCAGACCGATTCAGGTAACCAGGGATCTGCGGGGTTTTTGGGATGGATCGTATCAGCAGGTGAAAAAGGAGCTTAAAGGGCGCTACCCCCGGCACCCCTGGCCTGATGATCCCTGGAGCGCCGTGCCGACTCGCAGGGTAAAACCGAGGGTGTAATCAAAATTGGGTATGGCAGCCGCTGCATTCGACGGGGCCGGTATGTTTTTTCTTGTGGCACTCGGTACAGGTGTCATGAGCCCACTTTTCTCCGAATTGCACAATAGGCCCCGGTCCTTTTTCTCCATGGCAATCCGAACATCCGCCAAGATTTTTCTGATGCAGCTTGTGGGGGAAGTATGACATGGAGGCTTTTTGAGGCCCCTCCCAACCGGCAGACACGGCTTGGGTAGCGAGCAGCAGCAGGATAAAAAATCCGGAAATCAGTTTCAGCATATGACGCTCCTGAAATAATGGAATCTTTGTTTTCATTAAAGCAAGGGCGATGCCAACAAAAACGGGACGATCCTTGCGGTCGTCCCGTATAAAGCTGTCTGTGTCTTGGATGCCTGTTTGACAGGGGCTAAGGAATAATGCCGAAGGTACTATCCGAAATCCGATCAGCACTGTTCATCTGTATGCCACGGTCAGGATTGGCAGCCAGATGACGCAGGATGGCGAAAATCATCTCTGCTTCTTCCGGCATTTCGAGTAGCGCGGCAATCCGGTCCGCAGTCATGACCTGTTGCTGTTGCTGTAAAAGTTCACCTACTGCTTTCTGGAGATTGATGACCGCTCCGGCTGCTTTTTTGCCCGCTTCCACACCCGGTTGGTGGTAGGCGTTGATGTTGATCAGGCTGGCGTAGAATCCGACCGCGCGCTCGAACAGGGCTATCAGGACGCCAACCGTAAAGGCATCGACCTGGTTGATGGTAATGGTCATTGATTCCCGGCCATTTTCATAGAGCGCAGCACGTGTCCCCTGGAAAAAACCGAACAGGAAATCACCGCTGGGAACCCCCTCCTCAACAAGCTGGGAATGTCCCTCCCGATCTTTCAACACGTCGATAAACGTGACAAAAAAGTTTGCCACACCCTCGCGCAGCTGCTGGATATATGCGTGCTGATCGGTTGAGCCTTTGTTGCCGTACACGGTCAGCCCTTGGTTGACTGTTGCGCCGCTGCGGTCGAACTCCTTGCCGATTGACTCCATAATCAGCTGCTGCAGATAGCGGGAAAAGAGCAGCAGGCGATCCTTGTAGGGAAGCATGACCAGATCCTTGGCGCCGCGACCGTTCGTAGCGTGATGCCACATCAGAGCCATGCACGCCGCCGGATTCTGCTTCGTGTGCCCCCTTCGGGTAACGGTGTCACAGGCTTTGGCGCCTTCGAGCAGCGCCGTAATGTCGATTCCCTGCAGCGCCGCCGGCAGGAGTCCGACGGCAGAGGTAATCGAGGTCCGTCCGCCGACCCAGTCCCACATCGGGAAACGCTCCAACCACCCTTCGGCCCGCGCCAGCCGGTCCAGTTCGCTTCCGGCTCCGGTTACGGCAACGGCATGCTGGGAAAAATCGAGTCCGGCTCGCTGGTAGGCCGATTTTGCTTCCAACATTCCGTTGCGTGTTTCCTTGGTCGAACCGCTCTTGGATATGACAACCGTCATCGTTTCCAGAATTGCAGTACCCAGCTCTGCAAATACCTTGTCAATTCCGTCGGGATCGGTGTTGTCGAGAAAATACGGTTTCATCCTGTTTGACGCAGATGCCAGAGCATCGGCCACAAACTGCGGCCCTAAGGCGGAGCCGCCGATTCCGATAATAAGAATGTTTTTAAAAGGGGAACCGTGCTGGGCGGTTATGGCACCGCTATGGATCTTTGACGTGAAGGCAAGGATCTGCTCCAGGGCAGCTTCGATCTCCTGACGTATGTCATCGGAAGGGGAAAGTAGCGGGTTTCTCAACCAGTAATGCCCAACCATTCGTCCTTCATCACTGTTGGCAATTGACCCTGCCTCCAATTGCTTCATTTCGGAAAACGCGTCCTGCATCGCGGATTCCATCTGGTCGAAAAAACTACTGGAAAACTTCATGCGGCTGATATCAAGTGAAAGCCCGATCTCAGGGCAGTTACAGAGATGCTGTTGATAGCGGGTCCAAAGGGCAGCTTTTTCCATGCGTTCCTCCCGTACGTCAGATACACAAAAGGCGGAGCATGCTCCGCCTTTTGTGTCAGGTCTGTTTCAGTCTATTTCTTGATGTTGTAGAATACGTCGTGCCCTTTGAAGAGCGAGGTGCTGTCAAGCTCATCCTCGATGCGCAGCAGCTGGTTATACTTGGCAACGCGGTCGGTGCGGCAGAGCGAGCCGGTTTTGATCTGGCCCGAGTTGACCGCCACGGCCAGGTCGGCCAGGGTGGTATCTTCGGTTTCACCGGAACGGTGAGAAATAACGGTCGTGTAACCGGCCCGTTTGGCCATTTCGATGGCTTCGAGGGTTTCGGTCAGGGTACCGATCTGATTCAGTTTGATCAGAATCGAGTTGGCGATGCCTTTCTGGATGCCTTCCTTGAGGATTTTCGGGTTGGTGACGAACAGGTCGTCGCCGACGATCTGGATGCGCTTGCCAAGACGGTCGGTCAGCAGCTTCCAGCCGTCCCAGTCGTTTTCAGCCATGCCGTCTTCAATGGAGATGATCGGGTACTTGTTGACCAGATTCTCATAAAAATCGACCATTTCTGTTGGTGTCTTGACTTTCTGGATTTCGTTTTCCAGGGTGTATTTGCCATCCTTGAACAGCTCGGAAGAGGCAACATCCAGTGCCAGCAACACGTCTTCACCCGGCTTGTAGCCGGCCTTGACGATTGCTTCCATGATGACTTCCAGTGCCTCTTCGTTTGACTTCAGGTTGGGAGCAAAGCCGCCTTCGTCGCCAACTGCGGTGTTGTAACCCTTGCTTTTCAGGACACCCTTCAGGGCGTGGAAGATTTCCGCACCCATGCGCAGCGCTTCCTTGAAAGTTCCGGCACCGGCCGGCATGATCATGAATTCCTGGATATCGACGTTGTTGTCGGCGTGGGCGCCGCCATTGATGATGTTCATCATCGGCAACGGCAGTTCGCGGGCGTTGGCTCCGCCAATGTATTTATAGAGCGGCTGGCCAGCTTCCTCAGCCGCAGCTTTGGCAACTGCCAAAGATACGCCGAGGATTGCGTTGGCGCCGAGGTTGGTCTTGAACTCGGTGCCGTCAAGTTCGATCATCTTCATGTCGATGCCGACCTGGTCTTCGGCTTCCATGCCGATGACTTCTTCAGCGATGATGTTGTTCACATTATCAACTGCCTTGAGAACACCTTTGCCGAGGTAGCGTGATTTGTCACCGTCACGCAGTTCCATGGCTTCGCGTTCACCTGTCGAGGCACCCGATGGTACAGCGGCGCGTCCAAAAGCACCGGATTCAAGAAAAACTTCAACTTCCAGAGTCGGATTACCACGTGAATCCAGGATCTCTCTGGCATAGACATCAACGATCTCACTCATGTACAGCCCCCTTGCATGGAAATAAGTAATTCGGAAAAATCTCCGATAAACTCAAACTCTATATCACAAAAATCGGAAAATAACAGTACCCTCGGGTAAATATATTCAAATCCGTACGTGGGGTGCTCAACATTGCTTCACAATCAGTGTCGAAACGTGGTATGACAAAAAACGGCACTGCTGGTTTTCATGCACTTGGTAAATTGCGGAGAAGGCTTTATATGAAAATACGAATTCTTGTTGTCGATGACGAATTGAGTATGCGGGAATTTCTTTCGATCCTGTTGGAGAGGGAGGGGTATGACGTCAGCGTGGCCACCTCTGCCGAGGAAGCACTCCGTTTGATGGAGTCAGCGTTGTTCGACCTGGTTCTGTCCGATGTAAATATGCCCGGCTTGTCCGGCATAGAATTACTGGGCCGTATTAAACGATTATCTCCCGAGACGGCAGTTCTTATGCTTACTGCCTTTTCAGCTGCCGAACAGGCGGTTGAAGCGATGAAGCTGGGAGCCTACGACTACATCGGCAAGCCGTTCAAGAATGAAGAAATAAAGCAGCTGGTTAAAAACGCCCTCGAAAAACAGGGGCTTAAACGGGAAAATATCTTGCTGAAAAAGGATGCCAGCGAGCGGGACAGCTTTTGCGGCATTATCGGTAAAAGCCCGAAGATGCGGGAGCTTTTCGACATGATTCAAAAGGTAGCCGCCAGCCAGAGCAGCGTGATGATTCTTGGCGAGAGCGGCACCGGTAAGGAACTGGCGGCGCGCTCGATTCATACCTGCAGCCCGCGAAAGTCAAAGACATTCGTTGCCGTCAACTGCGGCGCCATTCCGGAAAACCTGATCGAAAGCGAGCTGTTCGGCCACAAAAAAGGTGCCTTCACCGGTGCCGTCAGTGATCGTCCCGGCCTGTTCGAGCAGGCCGAAGGAGGGACGCTCTTTCTGGACGAAATTGGTGAACTGCCGCTGCTGATGCAGACCAAGTTGCTGCGGGTGCTGCAGGAACGGGAATTCAAGCGGGTAGGCGATGCGCATATTCGAAAGGCCAATGTACGCATTATCTGCGCATCCAATCGGGATCTGGGAAATCAGGTTGGAGAAGGGGCGTTCCGGGAAGACCTGTTTTACCGGCTTAATGTCGTGCAACTCGTGCTGCCTCCGCTCCGTGAACGGATAGAGGATATTCCGCTGCTGATAGAATATTTCTGCCGCAAATTTATGGTGAGTGGACAAACAGCCCCGGCGACCATAACACCGGGAGCTCTCAAGATCCTGATGAATCATCCCTTTCCTGGCAATATCCGTGAACTGGAAAACTGCATAGAGCGAAGCTTGATTCTGGATGCGGTGGTTATTTCAGAAGCCAGTTTGCCGCAACAATTGAGCGCCGGTAAAGCACCCTGTCTTACCGCTGAGTGTGATATTCCCGAAGCCGGTATGATGCTTGAACCGCTGCTTGAGGAACTGGAAAAGAAATATCTGCTCAAGGCGCTGGAGAAGACCGGCGGTGCGAAAAAGAAAGCAGGGGAACTGCTGGGTATGTCGTTTCGCTCGTTTCGGTATAGATTGGCAAAGTTCGGGTTGGATTGCGGAGATGAGTAACCATTGGTGACAACTATTGTCACTCAGTGTTGACGGTTATGGGTTGTTATCGAGTCATAATAAAGCCGTGAAAATATTTACGTACATTATATCAAAGTGTTATCTGATGTGAATAAATTGGTCTTGATATTGCAAAATAGCGTGTTAACATCAAGAACAAGCTCTGATTTCAGAGCATATACCACGAAAGGAGAAACACTATGTTAAACAAGCTTCGTAGCAGAAAAGGTTTCACCCTGATCGAGCTGCTGATCGTTGTTGCGATCATCGGTATCCTGGCAGCTATCGCCATCCCGCAGTTCTCGGCCTATCGCGAGAAAGCCTACAACGCGGCTTCCAACTCTGACTTGAAGAACTGGAAAACGGGTTTGGAAGCTTATCAGGCGGATTTCCAGGCATACCCGGCAGAATATGACGTTCACTAGCCAACAAAAAATCAATTAAACAGAGGAAGGAGTATTGATATGAAAAAAACTTTAATTTTAACGTCCCTTTTGTTGCTTGTAGTAAATTCTGCCTTCGCAGCTGGCTTAAGTACACATACAGCTACTGGCGTAGCGGCGGCAGTTTATGGCGGAGTTGTTGGCGCGGCTGCAACCGCACCAACCGCATTGGTCAAGTTCTCGACCGGCGTACGCGGAATGGTTGATTTTGCAGACAATCAAGGCTACTTGATAGTGACAAAGCATGACACCGGTTCTAAACATTTCGGCACATGTAATTCAGTTAATAATATTTATTGGCAACAATCCGCAGCAGGGGCTCTGGATCCCTCTACCGTAACAGGTGTAACTTCCGGCTCTTCTGCTTCTACCAGTTTTGTTGGCAATGGATGGACTTCTTACTGATCATTGAATTTATATTACCGTATAAAAATTGAGCGGGATGTTTCGGCATCCCGTTTTTTTGTGGAATGTCGGAAAAATCTATTTGTTTGCATCCACGATTGGAGTTAATAAATGATTGCGGTCATAGGTATTACTCTGAAGGGTGTTTTTCGTGATCGGGTGTTTCAGGGGATTATCGCGTTTGCGGTATTGTTTCTTTTTATCCCGTCAGCGTCAACGCTTTCCATGCGTCAGGTGACGGAACTCTCCATTACCCTGTCACTTTCCCTTATCTCTTTCATTCTGCTGCTGCTGTCGGTCTTTCTTGGTGCAACTTCACTCTGGAAGGATATGGAGCGGCGTTATACTTTCAGTGTCCTCAGTCTGCCGATCAGTCGCTGTTCTTACCTGTTGGGACGTTTCTTTGGTCTGGCACTATTCCTGATTTTATCCTCTACGATCCTTGGCTCCGTTGCCTGCCTGGTGATAAAGGTCGCTGCCGGGTTGCACCCTCCTGACCGTCCGGTGGTTTGGAGCTGGCTGGCGCTGGCAATCGTGTTCGCAACCCTCAAATACATCTTGCTGGTGGGTGTGGCGTTGTTGCTGTCAACGGTAAGTACCTCGTTCTTTCTGCCGATTTTCGGCACTATCTGTGCTTTCCTGGCGAGTGGTATCACCCAGCAGGTGTATGAATATGTCAATTCACCAATTGCTGCAGAGGTGGTGTCTCCTCTTCTTAAACCGATTGTTGCGGTGCTTTACTACCTGTTGCCCAATCTGGCCGGCTTTGATCTGAAAGTCAATGCCATCTATGGGATAGCTCCAAACTTTGCCGGCTTGGGGATCACCGCTGTCTATTTTGTCGCCTATACCGCAATTCTGCTGGGGCTCTCATCTCTCTCGTTCAATCGGAGGGAAATGAAATGATGCGAGTCTCTGTTCCGGTTGCTCTGTTAGTAACAGGCCTGCTTGCCTATTGCCTGCTGATAGGCCCGTTTACTGCCTACATGCGCAATAAGCCGATCGAGGAGAAACTGGGTTTTGTGCCCAGCATTAAATTGATAAAGCCGCTTAGTGCTGACCAAAAGGAGATTGCCGGAGCATCGCTGGTAATTAAGGTGGTAATGTACTACGGAGGATTGATGGGAAAGGCCATGGATGGCCGGGTGATTACGGAACGGCCGGATCTGATGGGGATGTCCCGCCTGCTGCATGGCGCCGTGCAACTTGACCCGTATAATATGGATGCCTATTACTTTGCCCAAGGTTTTTTAACGTGGGACGCCGGACAGCACAAGGTCGCCAACGAACTGCTTGAATACGGAATGAAGTATCGTACCTGGGACTGGTATTTGCCTTTTTTTGCTGGATTCAATTATGCTTATTTTCTCAAAGATTATGCAAAGGCGGCTGAATATTATAAACGAGCCGGCGATCTGAGCGGGGAGAGTCTGCACAAAAGCCTCGCGGGTCGCTATATGCAGGAGTCGGGTCAGACCGAGCTTGCCATTTTCTACTTGACCGGAATGGATAAGAACGAGAAAAGTCCTGCAATGAAGAAAATCTATCAAACGCGCCTTAAAGCATTCCGCGAGGTACGTCGGATTGAAGTGGCTCGTGATCAATTCAAGCTGACTCATGGGACGCTTCCAGCGTCGGTTGAGCAATTGGTGAAGATCGGCCTGTTGACGTCACCTCCTGTTGATCCATACGGTGGCAGCTTTTACCTGGAGGCAGATGGTAAAGTGAGAAGCACCAGTAAGTTTGCCTTTGCAGTAATGAAGGGAGAAAAAAACAATGTCGGCAATTGAGATTACTGAATTAAGTAAAACTTTTAAAGGCAAAAGGGGGGCTGTGGTTGAGGCCCTGAATGGGGTTTCACTTACTGTTGGTCAGGGAGAGGTGTTTGGTTTCCTGGGCCCCAACGGTGCCGGCAAGAGTACAACAATAAAATGTCTGGTGGGTCTGATTCAACCATCGTCTGGAAATGCAACCATCATGGGCAAGGCGATTTCTGCAGCTGATGCCCGAAAAACGGTTGGGTATCTGCCGGAGAATCCGGCTTATTATGATTATCTCTCCGCCGAGGAATATCTTCACTTTGTCGGCAGGGTGTTTCAAATGCCCGAAGCTCTGATAGCACAACGCACAGAGGAAATGTTGAAACTACTTGAACTGTGGGATGCCCGTAAACGACAGATACGCGGATTCAGCAAGGGAATGGTGCAACGGGTGGGGGTGGCTCAGACTTTGATTCATGATCCGGATGTGTATATTCTTGATGAGCCGATGAGTGGATTGGATCCGATTGGTCGGGCTTTGGTGAAAGATATCATACTTGACCTGAAAAAGCGTGGCAAGTGCGTTTTTTTTAGTACCCACATTACCGATGATGTGGAAAAGGTCTGTGATCGAGTCGGGGTAATCAACAAGGGGCGGTTACTGGTGGTAGAGAGTGTGGAAAACATTCTTCAACGTGGGGTTGAGGGATATGCCGTTCGAGTGATTAATAAAGATGGCCAGGGAGAAAATCTGTTCGTAGAAAAAATTAATCTGCAATCTTTTATTCAGCAATCGATACAACATCAACAATCAATTGAAAAGATTGAGCCGCGCCGCAAGGACATGGAGGCGTTTTTTCTTGAGATCGTGGCTCAGTAACGGCACATTGCGTCATCCACTGTCAGTACCTGTACTGCTTGTTGCCGTCATTATTGCAGTTTATTACCCGGCACTACTCAGTGGCATTAATCCTATTGATGATCCCGGGATATTCGCCACTTTTTCTGCTTCTCCATCCCTTTCCAGTATAATGTTGCCCGGCAGTGGTTATTATTTTCGTCCAATAATCGAACTGACTTTTTACCTTGATAACCGTCTGTGGGGGATGGCGCCGAGTGCGATGCACCTGGAAAACATCCTGCTGCATTGCGTAAACAGCCTGCTGGTGTATTTTATGGCCCGCAAAATCCTCGTCGAACAAGATAATAAAACTCTGCTTATTCCCCTGATGGCTGCTCTATTGTTTGCACTGCACCCAGCAAACGTTGAAGCGGTTGCCTGGATTGCCGGAAGAACCGATCCCCTGCTTGCCCTGTTTGTACTTTCTTCATGTTATTTCTGGATGAAATGGCTTGATAAGCCGCGCTGGCATAATATGGCAGCCTCTCTGCTGCTGTTTGGCGCTGCTCTTCTGACCAAGGAATCAGCGCTTGCTTACGGTGCGGTTGCCATCTTGCTGGCCATATCCTGGCCGGGATCTGCCACGGGAAGGCAGCGGTTTAATTCGGTTGTCATCATGATAGTGCCTTGTTTGATACTGGTCATTTTGGCTCTGCTCTTCCGAGGTGGAGCAAGCGGTTTGAGCCGGTTCATATCCGGTTCGGATTTTCAGTTACTGCATGGAACGCGAGAGGCGCTTATTGCGTTCGGGTTCTATGTCAGAAAAGTGATAGTTCCCTTTCCGCTGACCTTTGCCATAACTGCCGTACATCCAATGTATGGTACTCTAGTGGCGGTGCTTCTTCCAGCCATGTGGTGGGTGTATAGGCGTAATCGGTTGTCGGGAGTTCTATTTCTCTCGGCGGCTCTGCTGATCTTCCCGGCCATTCTGGTTGCAGTGAAGCAGATTGCCTGGACTCCTTTTGCCGAACGTTATCTGTACCTTACAACGGCTTTTCTTGTACTGGGTCTGGTCGGTATCTTTGAAGATTGGCAACGAAAATGTCCGGTCGTACTGAAGTCAGCTTTTGTCATAGTGATTTGCGGCTTTGCCCTGGGCAGTTTTCAACGTACTCTTCTTTGGAACGATTTGCAGGCTTTTTTTGAGGATGCAGTTGCCAAATCACCGGAATTCGGCTCGATATATTATTCCCTTGGCGGCGTTCTCATGCAAAAGTATCAAATTGACCGGGCGGCTGAAGCCTTTGCTACCGCTGACCGCCTGAATTTGCGAATTTCCATGCGCTACCCAATCAAATCAGGTATTATGGGAACGATGATTGCCAAAGGTGATTACCTTGAGGCCAGAACTTACTTTTTCCGGATTTTCAAGAAAAAGGAGGATGCTCCTACCGATTTTCTTGAACTTTTGTACCAGGCGGATAGCAATCGACTTGCCCATTCCGTGAAAGAAAACAATCTTCTTCTTGCCCGTGACCTGCTTGTAACGCTTGAGTTGCTCTATATGAGAAATTCCGATCCGTTCTGGCTTTACCGGAGCGGACAGATTTTGCTGATTATTGGAAATCCTGTCGGAGCGGTAGACTTTTTCCGCCGGTCGTACTCTGCTGCGCCGAGTGATGCCTATTATTTAACAGCTACCCAAAAGTATCTCAAGAAGCTAGAATGTACCAAATGATTTCACACTACCTGACCATGCTGCGCCCTACACAGTGGTTGAAGAACCTGATGCTGTTTTTTCCACCATTTCTGGCCGGTCAAATGTTGCTGCCGGGAGTCATACTCAGAGGGATGATGCCGTTTAGCGCGTTTTGCCTGGTATCCAGCGCCGGTTATATTCTGAATGATCTTTTAGACCGTCACAGGGATGTTCATCATCCTCAAAAGCGTTTGCGGCCTATACCTTCCGGAGTTGTTTCGTTATCTGAAGCCGGAGTGCTTTCCGTACTTCTGCTGATTTGCGGACTGGTTCTTGCCAGTCTCATATCTCCCCGCTTGTTATTGCTGCTGGCCGGTTACGCGGCCATTTCCACTTCTTATTCCGTGCTGCTGAAAACATTGCCGGTAGTTGATCTCTTCTGTATCTCGGCCGGATTCCTGATCCGTCTTCAGGCTGGAGGAGAACTGTTTCGGGTGCCAATTTCTCCCTGGCTTTTTCTAACTGTTTTTTTGCTGGCGATTTTCTTAAGTACTGGAAAACGGCTGAGTGAATCGCGCTCCTTGGGGAACATGGCGGGAGAGCATCGCGCGAGCCTGGCCCATTATCCGCCGGGATTTCTGGATGGCACGCTGTATATGACCGGCGGGGCTGTGCTGCTTACCTATGCCATGTACACATTGAACAGACAGACGCTCATTTACAGTGTTCCGCTCTGCCTGTTTGGATTGCTGCGCTACATATTTCGGGTCAGCTCAGGGAAGGGCGGGGATCCTACCGAATCATTGCTGAAGGACTGGCTGCTGTTCGTTGTTGGGTTGTTGTGGGTGCTGATGGTGGTCTGGAGCATTTACCGATGAGACAGGTTGCCATCATATTGGTCAACTGGAATGGCTGGCAAGACACCATTGAATGTCTGGAAAGCCTGCTGAATCTGGATTATCCCGATTTTCGGATCGTGGTTTGTGACAATGGTTCCAACGATGATTCATTGCATAAGATCAGAAACTGGGCGGATCAACACGGGATAAAGTATGTCGGATACCAGCGTCTTGAGGCTGAGACAGGTGGTTTGCCGACCGTTGATCCACTGCTGACATTGATCCGGACCGATAAGAACCTGGGCTTTGCCGGAGGCAACAATGTGGGACTACGGTATGCGATGGCGAGGGGCAATGCCGCTTACAGCTGGCTTTTGAACAATGATACCGTAGTGGAACCTGATGCCTTGACTCATCTGATCGAGCGGGCTGAACAACAACCGAGAATTGGGATCTGTGGTTCGACCATTCTTGCTTATGGAGATCGTAAACGGGTTCAGGCCTTGGGGGGAGGTCACTATTGTCGTTGGATCGGGCTTCCTTGGCATCACGGACGTTTTACCCGGTGGGGTGGGAGGGGCAACCAACAGCGAGCAGAGGCTTGGATGAATTACGTTGAGGGTGCTTCAATGCTGGTATCGATGCAGTTTCTTGATGAAGTGGGGCTGTTGTGCGAGGACTATTTCCTCTACTTTGAAGAGGCTGACTGGGCCATCCGTGCTGAAGGTCGTTTCAGGCTCGGTTATGCTCCCTTTAGCATCGTATATCACAAGGTAGGCGGTAGTATCGGTACCAGCAGTAACCCGGCAAAAACGAGTTATACCAGTGACTATTTCAATATTCGCAATCGTCTTTTATTTACCCGCAGGTTCTATCCGGAAGCGCTCCCGTCGGTCTGGATTGTAATTTTTGGGTCACTCCTGCTTAGGCTTTTTATGGGAAAATGGGATAGGGTCATTATGATATGCCGGTTATTGTATGGCGCTACCGACTTTTCCTATGAAATGCTGACTGAGTTCCGTACCAGATCATGAGCGGCGAGGGGAGGATTTCAGTCATCACGGTGGTCAAGGATGGCGCCAGCCATCTTGAAGAGACCATTCTCAGTGTCATGGATAATAAGTCAACAGCAGCGATTGACTACATCATAATTGATGGCGGCTCAACAGACGGTACTCAGGATATCATCAAAAAATACGCGGCTCTCATTTCATACTGGGTCAGCGAGCAGGATAACGGCATTTACGATGCCATGAACAAGGGGTGGGCAGCTGCAGCGGCTGACAGTTTCATACTGTTTCTCGGTGCAGGCGACAGGATAATCTCGCTTCCGGATACCATGATCCGTTACCGTTCGAACGATGTGGTGTATGGTTCTGCCCTGATGGGTGAGAAAACAGTTTTTAAATCCAGGGCGGACTTTCATCTGAAACTGTACAACTCGCTTCATCATCAGGCGCTTCTGGTGAACAAGTCGTTTCATCCAGCCCCACCTTTCAACTGCCGTTACCGGGTATATGCGGACTTTGATTTCAATCAGCGTCTGTTGAAACTGGAGGCAAGGTTTATTTTCGATCCGCAATTCATTGGCTATGCCCGATCTGGGGGAATAAGCGACAAGTCTGGTATTTGGGAGTCATTAAAGGTTGTACGTGGCAATTTTGGGTTTTTTTGGTGGGCGCTAGCCTTGTCGGGCTACTGTGCCATGAAGGTACTGCCGTTTCTGAAGCGACTGAGACCATTTCGTGTGTTTCGGAAGGAAGGCTATTATGACCAGAAATAACAAGTGCCACTTGAGTGACATGCCCATTAAGGTCTATACTCCTGATTCATCTCTGCACAGCCCTGTAATAATGTTGAAAGAGATGTTTTTCGATCTGAGTGCCGGAAGAGAGCTTGCGTTGCGTCTGGCAGTGCGTGACATTCGAGCTCAATACCGTCAGGCTTTACTGGGTGTTTTGTGGGCTTTTATTCTGCCAATGGCAAATACGGCTGCTTGGCTTTTTTTAAGCTACTCAGGAATTGTTAAAATCTCCAGCACGACTCTTCCGTATCCTGTTTATATATTTACCGGAACCATGCTGTGGGCAATTTTCATGGATGCGTTAAATGCTCCTCTTCAGCGCGTTGATGGGGCTAGAGGCATGCTTGCAAAACTTAATTTTCCGCGGGAAGCACTCATCGTGTCCGGAATTTATCAAACTATCTTTAACGCCTTCATCAAGATTGCACTATTGCTGATTGTTGTATTTTTATTTGGAATTCAACCCGGAATGGGTATGTTTTTTTTCCCCATTGGGGTTCTATCCATTATTATGGTTGGCACAGCCCTTGGGTTATTAATTACCCCAATTGGTATACTCTATACTGATATTGGCAAGGCATTGCCGTTGTTGCTGCAGTTTCTTATGTACATTACGCCGGTAGTGTTTCCCATGCCAAAGGAAGGGTGGGCAGCAACTTTATTTAACTTAAATCCATTGACTCCGATTATTCTTACCAGCCGTGATTGGTTAACCGGGTTTTCTCCTGATTATCTGAGTTCATTTATAATTGTTAATTGTTTTGCAGTTTTTATATTATTGGCATCTTGGATAGCTTATCGACTTGCAATGCCCATTTTAATAGAACGAATGAGCGCCTAATACAATGAGTGAAACTCTTATAAAAGTTGATGGTATCTCAAAGAAGTTCTGCCGGAATCTCAAACGTTCGCTCTGGTATGGTATGCAGGATTTAAGCAAAGAGTTATGGGGACAGCGAAACGGCGGCAATGGTGAGTTAAGACCTGACGAATTCTGGGCGGTAAATGATGTGAGCTTCGAGTTGAAACGTGGTGAGTGCCTAGGCTTGATTGGTCACAACGGTGCAGGAAAAACTACCCTGTTACGCATGCTGAATGGGTTGATTAAGCCAGATCGGGGCCGTATTGAAATGCGCGGCAGAGTTGGAGCATTGATTGCACTTGGTGCCGGGTTTAACCCGGTTTTAACTGGACGTGAAAATATTTATGTGAATGCGTCGGTGTTGGGCTTGAGCAAACAAGAGATTGATGACAAGTTCGATGAAATTTTGGATTTTGCGGAGTTGGGCGAGTTTATTGATGCACCTGTACAGAGCTACAGTTCGGGCATGCAGGTGAGGCTTGGGTTCGCTGTGGCAACAACACTTGAGCCCGATATTTTACTATTGGATGAAGTTCTTGCGGTGGGCGATGCAAGTTTTCGTAGCAAATGCTGGAGGAGAATTGGTTCATTGCTGAGTAAAGCTGCTGTGATATTAGTTTCTCATGAAGCTTATGCAATTAGCAGATTATGCGATAAAGCAATTTATATAAAACAAGGCAATTTAGAATATTATGGTGATTCAAACAACGCTCTTAAAATTTATAGCAATGCCAATAAAACATACAATAACGATGTATTCACAGTTACTAACAAATCTGTGAAATCAGTTGAATTCGAGTCTGGAAAGGCTCAGCTTTTACCTGGTGATTCATATGAATTTAGTATGTATATACATATGAACGAGAGTGTAAATATTGATCATGCAGTTATTAATATAATTGACCAAAATGAAGAAGTACACGCGCAATCTCTCTTGGAATTCAATCCAACCAGTTTATTGCTAGAAGGGCTGAATGTTTTTCATGTAAAGCTAGGTCCATTATACCTCTCGCAAAATTCATATGATCTATCGATACTGCTTAGCATTAATGGCGGAAAGCAACCACTGATACACTCAAAGTCGGCACTTGGTTTTTTATTTAAAAATCACATTTGTTACGGGCCAAAATATTACCCTCCTGGTTCGGCATCTAAAATCAATTGATATAACAGGTTTAAAGATGATCACAATAATTCGAAATGTATTCAATGATCTAATCGGTTTTAATCTGAAGAGCAAACATGGAAGCGCACAGTGGTTAATAAACAAAGAAGTACAATATGGTGGCATACACAAAAATGTGCCGCGCAACAAGGTAAGCCCTTATGATCCAAGATCTGAAATTGAAATATTTGCCGGAGGCATGACCGGTGGTGACAGAATGCGCCACCATGGCTACGCAAGATTTTATGAAAAATATCTTAGGCAATATGCGTGTTCAGCGGCACCGATTACACTGGTTGAGGTTGGAATTCTTAGAGGTGTTGGGTTGTCGATTTGGTGTGATCTCTTCCCAAACTCAAGAATCGTTGGGCTTGATATTGACCTTGAACATTTTCGAGGGAATCGTCACGTTTTAGAATCTAAAAATGCCTTTATGTTTAACTCGCCAGAGATTTATGAATTTGACCAATTTATAGATAATAGAAGCCTGATAGGTGAAATTGTAGGTCACGACAAAATAGATATATTTATAGATGATGGCTTTCACTCAATTGAATCAATCACTATTACATTGAATAGTGTCCGTGATTATCTGGCTGAAAATTTTGTTTATTTTATTGAGGACAATGCTGACGTAGGGGAGCTGTTAATTAATAAATGTCCTGAGTATGACGTACATGTACACGATGAGTTAACTGTGCTAACAAGAAAAATATGAGACAAAGATCTATCCTGTAGTTATGGCAAAACGCTAATGCAAAAATGTATTTCTCAAATATCAAAAAAATGCCAGGACTTCCGATTGTTAGTACGGATGCAACTCAAATGGCTGCAGGATCGTCGGTGTCTGCCCCTGACAACTGCCCACCGGGAACTTTACGATATTGTTCACCGACTCTGTTTGCGTGAATTAGAAAGATTTCCAAATTTAGTCAATTGTCCAGATTATAATGATCGCATTCAGTGGTTGAAACTTTTTGACCAAAGTCGTGACATCATTCGCTGTTCTGATAAGATTCTAGCGCGTGATTACGTAAAGGAACACGTAGGTGAGCAATATCTTGTGAAATTATATCAAGTACACAATCATTATGATCAAATTGATTTTGATGCATTGCCGGATTCTTTTGTAATTAAGACGAATCACGATTCAGGTACGGTCATTCTTGTCCGCGACAAGACAGAACTAGATCATCAGGCAGCAAAAGCGAAAATTGAAAAAGCACTTAAAAATCCGTATGGCTGGTTGAATGGTGAATGGGCATACTTATATATTACTCCTAAAGTTTTTGTCGAACAGTTTATTATAACAGAAGATCAAAAGCCTCCACCCGATTATAAATTTCACTGTGCGGACGGTAAAGTCCGATGCCTTCAATATATATCTGATCGCGGTAGTGTTACTAAAGAGAGCATAGTTCAGCTGGATGGAAAGGTTACGTCTACTCACTTTGATCATAACATGCTGCATATAGAGGAATTCACTGTACCCACTACCTGGGAAAGTATGATGTCGGTTGCTGAATCATTGGCAACGCCGTTTAAATATGTAAGGGTGGATATGTATAGTACTAATCAAAATGTTTATGTCGGAGAAATGACTTTTTTCCCGATGGCAGGTTGTTATAAGGGGGAAGGTCAAAAGAAGATAGGACAACTCTTGGACTTTGATCGAACAACATACAAGCCATTGTTGCTGCCAGAGTTGGAAGAGGAGCGCAGACGATTCATGGAGAAGAAGTGCAAAGTCTAGACTCGCAACTGCGGATTCTTTTTATAGGCCTTGCTCAGAGCTCTCACACACACTCTTGGATTAACCTATTTAGTGGGGCAGGCTTAGACATTAGACTCTTTGGAATACATGGCACGGTTGCTCCGCCGGAATTTACTTTTCCGGTGGAATCAACAGGGGCGTGTTCCTTGGCGAATATGAATCGAAGTATTCGGCTTCGAGTGATTGGGCGTATACTTAAGCTTTGGAACCGGTACGTTACATCAAATCCCACTTTTTTACCTGTAGCTCTTGGCTCTATGTCGCGCTTAGATGGTAACCAACGCTTTTGGATTGAACATGCTGACTCCGAATGGATTGCAGAGATTATACAAAGATGGAAGCCTGATGTTATTCACTCACTGGGGCTTGAACCAGCCTCATACTGCTTCAGTTATGTCAGATTGAAGTTTGGATTGAGGAAACCGGCATGGGTGGTTACAGCACGTGGTGGTCCTGAATTGGCTCTCGGGAGACTTGATCCCGAAATTAGGACAAAAATAGCTGCAATTCTCAAGGAATGTGATGGTTTCATTGCTGACAACGACCTGAATTTAAAGTATGGAATACAATTAGGCCTTGATCCATGCAAAATAATACCAGGAGGGATTATCCCGGGGACGGGTGGGGTAGATGCTGACTCTATTCGTGCCCTACGGCTGATGAAACCGTCGAAGCAGCGGATTATCCTGTGGCCCAAGGCTTATGACTGTCCCGCATCAAAATCTCTTCCCGTTCTTGAAGCATTTAAACTTGCTTGGCCTCGGATAGCTCCTTGTACTATCCACCTGACTGCAACAGATACTGAAACGGTACAGTGGTTCAGAACCCTTCCCAGTGAAATTGTATCTTCATGTGTAGTGCATGATAGGATTCCTCACAAACAGTTGCTTGAATTGATGGCGTCGTCTCGCATACTTCTCGCTCCATCAATGATTGACGGTGTTCCTAATACCCTCTACGAGGCCATGGCAAGCGGGGCATTCCCGATTTTTTCTCCGTTGGATACTTTTAAAGACTTGGTGAAGAGCGGAGAGAATATCCTGTTCGCCCGCAACCTGTATCCCCAGGAAATAGCTGATGCTCTTATAAGAGCTATGTCTGATGATGCGCTTGTCGATTCTGCTGCGGAAAGAAACTTTGATCTAGTGCAAAGATTAGCCAATCGTTCAGCAATCTCAGAGCGGATGATTGATTTCTATCGTTCGCTTGCTGCGAGTAAACGATAGACATGATGGCAATCATTTTTTAACCTTATTTCCAATTCTTATTCAACGAGAGTTCCTCTCAAAAGGTTTAATATGGACTTGAATTATCCAATAATTTCAATAGTTATCCCTGTTTATAATGGGTCCAACTACCTTCAGGCGGCAATTGACAGCGCGCTTGCACAAACTTACCGTGATGTTGAGGTGATTGTTGTTAACGACGGCTCCTGCGATGAAGGCAAAACGGAGGCTATTGCCCAAAGCTATGGCGCAAGAATCCGTTATGTTTCCAAGGAAAACGGGGGAGTTGCAAGTGCTCTTAATATGGGGATCCGTCTGGCACAGGGGGATTACATCTCGTGGTTGAGTCATGACGATATTTACCTGCCTGATAAGGTCAAGCGGCAAGTCTCCCTAATGCGCAGGCAAACGCACCAGCGAGTAATCATCTATAGCGATTACGAAGCTCTCCACGTCGACAAGGATAAGCTTTTCAGCTGTAAAATATCCCATCTCACTCCCGACAACTATCTTCGGAACATGTTGCAGTTGCTCTTTAGATCAGAGCTGCATGGTTGTTCGATGCTGATCCCGAAAGATTGTTTTGAAGAAGTTGGCTTTTTCAGCGAACAACTAAGGACAACCCAGGATTATGACCTCTGGTTCAAGTTGCTGAGGTACGGGTATGAGTTTGTTCATCTGCCGGAAGTTCTTATCAGGGTTCGGTGGCATCAGAATCAGGGTACACTCTCAATGTTCGACATTCACGTTCGCGAGGTGGAAAACCTGTACGTCTGGGCCTTTGATCAGTTTCGTAAAGAAATAATTACCTTTCCCGCTGAAGAAATCCACGATCTAATAACGGTGCTACGTCGTAGAACCCTCAAAATTGCGCCGGATTATATCGCTGCCTCGGTTCGTAGTGCTGATTATAAGCTTTTTTGCAAGCTAGGCATCAGGCTTCTGTGTAGGAATTTTACTGACAGGTTTAAAGCTCTGATCATGAAAACCGCAAGCGTCGGGTTATATCTCGTCCCTCAAGTCGTACAAAATTGGATTTTTTATTTAATCGACCGGTACGTGTTTTTTATCAAAATTGACAGAACAAATCATAGCCGTAGTATCGTGTTTGTGGTCTTGCCGGAGAGTTTGCATACTGCCCGCTGGATAAATCAGTTTATTGATCAGGGTTGGGATCTTCATGTTTTTCCAGCGCTGGACACGGGTAAGGTGCATCCTGAATTAAAAAATACAACAGTTTATTACTCTTTTTATGGAGATATCGGTATAAATGAAAAGTCTGGCAACCGATATCAAGGAATCTACTTGCCTACCTCGATGGGAGTATTTGCTGCGGTGCTTCTGCGATCCCTTCTACAACGATTCTACCCGTCATATCGAGCTCATCAACTGTCCAGGCTGATCCGGCGAATCAACCCTGACGTTGTCCACTCAATGGAGTTTCAAATTGCAGGGTACTTGACCCTGGAAGTAAGAGAAGTTTTCGGAAAGGAGTTCCCAAAATGGATAGCCACCAATTGGGGTAACGATATCTATCTCTACGGGAAACTTCATCAACATCAGCCGATTATCAGGCGTCTCTTGGAGTGTTGCGATTATTATTCCTGTGAATGCAACCGCGATGTTGTCTTGGCACGGGAGAATGGTTTCAAAGGTGTGGTCCTCCCTGTATTTCCAAATACCGGTGGTTACGATTTGGCTCTGGCCAAAAAACTTCAGCATCCCGGCCCCATCTCTGAGCGACGGCTGATAATGCTCAAGGGGTATGGTCTGGAACGTGGACGTGCCGTCTCCGCACTACGGGCTCTAGAACGCTGCGCCGATCTGCTGAAAGAAAATAATTATCAAATTGTAATTTATTTGGCCAGCCATGATGTCATCTTTGCTGCGAACTTATTAGCCAGCACAACGGATGTCGATATAAGAGTTTTTCCGTTCTCAGCAGATGCGGGACGTCAGCATTATGCCCTGAGTCACGAAGAGATTCTCAGGTTACACGGGCAGGCTCGCATTTCGATCAATAACAACATCTCAGACGGTATTGCAATTTCGCTCCTGGATGCCATGGTTATGGGCTCTTTCCCTATCCATAGCTGCGGTGCCTGTGGTGATGAATGGTTTGATGACGGAATAACCGGGTTGATTGTATCCCCCAATGATCCTGAAGAGATTGAAGCAGCCATCCGAAAGGCATTGACTGATGACGACTTGGTCAACAAGGCAGCTGCCATTAACTGGAATACCGCGTTGGAAAGACTGGATTATACGGAGCTGAGAGAACTGTCTGTGCAGTTTTATTCACGTGTTTTTACAGGGAGCGAAGGGCGATAATGAATGACGCAGCCTGAAGAGAAAAGAAAGGATTTCGCATGCCCAAACCAAAAATCTTGATTCTCGGTGTAACCGGTATGTTGGGACATACGTTGTTTAAGAAACTTATTACTTCAACCATGTATGAAGTATATGGCACGGCACGTTCTGTAAAAGTGCTGGATCGTTTTTTTTCTGAAGACGAGCACCGACGTATCCGACCATTTGTCGATGCCGATAATTTTGATACGGTAATCAGGGCTCTTGGTTCGGTCCAGCCGGATATTGTCATCAACTGTATCGGTTTGATCAAGCAGCTTCCCATCGGCCATGACCCGCTGACCGCGATCACCATCAATGCCCAGTTACCGCACCGGATTTCACTGATATGCAGGGCCGCAAATGCGCGACTGATTCATATCAGTACCGATTGTGTGTTTGATGGGCTGGAAGGAATGTATACCGAATCAGACTCTCCATCACCGGCTGACCTTTATGGCAGGACAAAGCTTCTGGGAGAAACAACCTATCAACATTGCATAACGCTCCGGACCTCTATCATCGGACATGAGCTTAAGGATAAACTTGGTCTGGTGGAATGGTTTCTTGCGCAAAAATATTCTGTACGAGGCTATACTCGCGCAATATACTCTGGATTTTCAACATTGGAGCTGGCAAAGATCATAGAAAGGTATGTGCTTCCCAATAACGACCTTTCAGGGCTCTACCACGTGTCTTCAGAGCCGATCAGTAAATATGATCTGCTTTGCCTTGTGCGTGAGCGGTACTGTAAGGAAATAGAGATTGAGCCGTATGCTGATTTTGTCTGCGATCGTTCTCTTGATTCGAGCCGGTTTCGCGCCGCGACCGGGTATATGCCGCCGACATGGGAGGAAATGGTGACGCGTATGTACGAAGGAAGTATGTCGAAGGGTTAAAGGCGCTACGTGCGTTGAATTGATGAATTGCGCTGTTTTCGTTAGGTTACAGTTCAGCATAGTTCAAGGAGGTCTCTCTCATGTTCAAAAATAAAACCCTGCTTATAACCGGCGGCACCGGCTCGTTCGGTAATGCCGTGCTGCAGCGTTTTCTAAATACTGATATCAGGGAAATCCGCATCTTCAGTCGGGATGAGAAGAAGCAAGAAGATATGCGGATTGCGCTGAACAATCCGAAACTGAAGTTCTTCATCGGTGATGTGCGACTGCTGGACAGCGTGGATTCTGCCATGAAAGGTGTGGATTTCGTCTTTCACGCCGCGGCTCTCAAACAGGTGCCTTCGTGTGAGTTCTACCCTCTGGAAGCAGTACGTACCAATATTCTCGGTGCAGAGAATGTATTCAATGCAGCAATAAACAACCATGTCCCAAAGGTGATTGTTCTCAGCACTGACAAGGCGGTCTACCCGATTAACGCCATGGGCCTTTCCAAGGCGATGATGGAAAAACTTATGGTGGCCAAGTCGCGTACAGCCTCGTCTAGCGGCACTGCGTTCTGTGCAACTCGTTACGGCAATGTGATGGCATCCCGCGGTTCGGTGATCCCGCTTTTTGTTCAGCAGATTAAAGAAGGGAAACCAATGACCATCACTGACCCCAAAATGACACGATTCCTCATGTCACTGGAGGACTCGGTCAACTTGGTATTGTATGCGTTTTCACATGCCGCGTCCGGGGATATCTTTATCCAGAAAGCACCGGCTTCCACGATCCTGGACTTAGCAGTTGCTTTAAAAGATATTTTCAAGGCTGATAATGAGATCAAAGTCATCGGTACACGTCATGGTGAAAAACTTTATGAAACGTTAGTTAACCGCGAAGAAATGGTGCGGGCGGTCGATATGAAAGGTTTCTACCGCATCCCGGCGGACAACAGAGAACTGAACTACAACAAGTATTTCAGTGAGGGAGAGCAGTCGATCTCGGAGATTGATGATTACACTTCCCACAACACGCAACGACTGTCGGTGCCTGAGGTGAAGGAACTGTTGCAGGGACTCGATTTCATCAAGGAGCAACTCCATGTTTAAAGTGGTAACCATAGTCGGTACACGTCCCGAAATTATCAAGCTTAGTCGTGTTATCTGCGAACTGGACCTGCACATAGAGCACACTCTAGTGCATACGGGGCAGAATTTTGACTATGAGCTTAACGAGATCTTCTTCCAGCAACTTGCGGTACGCAAACCTGATTACTTTTTGGAGGCTGCCGCAGACACAGCTGCACGAACCATCGGCAATGTGATTGCCAAAGCCGACGAACTGCTGGCACAGATACGGCCTGACGCCCTGCTGGTGCTCGGTGACACCAACAGTTGCCTGGCTGTAATTGCGGCAAAACGCCTTAAAATTCCAGTTTTTCACATGGAGGCCGGAAACCGCTGCTTCGACCAGCGGGTCCCTGAGGAGACCAATCGAAAGATTATTGATCATACGAGCGATATTAATATAGTTTTTTCCGAGCACGCCCGGCGCTATCTGCTGGCCGAGGGAATTAGGCCCGAAACGGTGGTTAAGACCGGATCGCCCATGAAGGAGGTGCTGGATTACTATTGTCCGCAGATTGAGACTTCGGATGTTCTGTCTCGCCTTGAACTCGAAACAGGTCAGTTTTTTTTAGTCAGTGTCCATCGTGAAGAAAATGTGAACAGCGAACAGAATTTCACTGACCTCCTAGCTTCATTGAACGCAATTGCGGAACACTACGACAAGCCGGTGATTGTCTCTACCCATCCTCGTACCCGCAAACAATTGGAAGTGTTGAATGTTCAGAATATGAACCCGTTGATCCGCTTCCTGAAGCCGCTAGGCTTTTTCGATTACGTCAAGTTGCAGCAGCATGCCCAGTGCGTCGTTTCTGACAGTGGTACGATTACGGAGGAATCCTCAATCCTTGGCTTTCCGGCTATCACCATTCGTCAGGCCCACGAGCGGCCCGAAGGGATGGACGAGGCGACGCTCATTATGAGCGGCCTTCATCCGGAGATGGTACTGAAAGCCATAAAGGTCGCCGTTGCCCATTATGCTGACGGCGTCCGGCCGTTCCGGCTGTTGCCCGACTACGATGTGGAGAATGTTTCCCGGAAGGTTCTACGGATAATTCTCAGTTACACCGAGTACGTTAATCGGACGGTCTGGTATAAGTGAATGACTGATTTTAATCCCAAGGTTTCTATAATAATTCCAGTTTACAATGGTGCCAATTATCTCAGGGAGGCAATCAATAGTGCACTAGCTCAAACATACGGAAATGTCGAGGTGCTTGTTGTAAACGATGGCTCGACAGATAGTGGTGCGACCGAGAAAATTATTAAGTCATATGGAAGCCGGATTCGTTATTTCAGCAAGGAGAATGGTGGGGTAGCTTCTGCGCTTAATGAGGGAATCAGGGGGATGTCGGGTGAGTTCTTTTCTTGGTTGAGCCATGACGATGTCTACCTACCCGAAAAGGTTGCAGTACAGATTGCCCTGATGCAGCAGTTGCAGAGTCCAACTGTGCTTTACGGTGATTATGAGTTGATCAATGGTTTGTCTCAGGTTCTCAGAAGAGTGACGATACAGCACTATTCTCCCAGCGAATTTCGACAGGCGCTAGTCTGCGATAACCCGATTCACGGCTGTTCGGCCATGGTACCCCGAGTCTGTTTTGAAAAAGTGGGGCTGTTTGACGAATGTTTGCGGACTACACAGGACTACGACCTGTGGTTCCGTATGGCCAAGGCATATGAATTTCTTCATATGCCCGTGGTTTTACTCAAATCACGTGAACATGCGGAACAGGGAACTGTCACCATGAGTGCGCTTCACAACCGCGAGTGCAATGACTATCTGATATCCGGCATGCAACAATTGGTAGCTGAACTGTTAGCAAAAGGGGAAAGCAAGGAATCGTCCAGCATGTTTATGGCAACCTGCGCCATCAGCTTCAGGAGGAGGGGGTTCTCTCAAACAGCCAAGCAAGCATTTAGGGAGGTCAAACTGACGGCTGGCGTCTGGAAGTTGTTGATGCACACCCAATATCGTACGCTGCTCTTGAGTTACCTAAACTGTTGCGTCCAGCGCCTCTGTCAGCAGATGCGTCTGCAACTCTTCCAAGGCAGGAGGTAAGGGGTATGAGTTTGACTTGCGATCTCCAAGTTGCTGATGAATTGATTAACCATAATAGGGAGATGCACGATCTACTCGCTCCTCTCTACGAAGGACGCCACGGAGAAATATTCAATCCAACGGAGCAGCGCAGGATCCACAATCTACTTCAGTCTATTTTGGGGAAAACGCTTAGTCAGGGTGCTCCGCGAGTCCTTGATTTTGGCGCTGGAACCGGTAATCTGACCAGGCAGTTCTTGAAACTTGGGGCTACTGTGGTAGCAGCTGACGTGTCTGAAGGCAGTCTAGGAGAGTTGCGAGCATTGACCGGTCGGCAGAGCCGTCTGGAAACCTTGATCCTTAACGGTCGCGATCTGGCTGGTGTAAATTCCGACAGCTTCAACATTGTGGCTGCGTATTCAGTGCTGCATCATGTACCTGACTACCTTTCGATTATTGAAGAATTCGTAAGGGTGGTGAAACCAGGCGGTATAATATACATCGATCACGAAGTCGGCCCCCTATATTGGAATGATAATGCGGAATATCTGGCGTATTGTCAGGAATTAGCGGAGTTTCAGAAGGTCCAGCCTGAAAATATCCTGCAAAGATTGCTGAGGCTGTTAACCCGAAGAGGGGGGGGGCGTCATATTTTGGCGACATTAAGACTGAGGGGTAATCAGGTCGTTGATGATGGTGATATTCATGTTTATAAGCACGACCATATAGAATGGCCAGCGATCAGAGAGCGTCTGGAGCCTTTCTGTAAGATTGTGGTGGAAGAGGATTATCTTGTTTGTCGAGAACTTCAGGATCCACCTCATGTGTGGTCTCGCTGGAGTGGTCGTAGTGTTGACATGCGATATCTCGTTGCACGTAAAAAGTGAGTTACTGATGAGGGTCCTGGTAATTGTTACTGATACGTATTCGTATGGTGGCACCTGTCGTTTTCTTGAGCGATTGCTTGAAATGCATAGTCAGCAACGCATAGAAACTGCATTGCTCGTTCCAGAATGCGACTATGGTGAATATGTTGCTCTACTGGTACCACGATTTTCTGTTGAGGTTTTTGCTGCCCGAAACCGTGTTGGTCCAGATACATCGCCATTTTTGACTCCACTCTTTGATGGTTTGTTCTCCTGGCGTACGGTTCGCTCTTGGCTGCCTGATCTGATAGTCGTGTCAACCGGCGATCCGGGAAGAATGTCGGTTGTTCTCTATTATCCCGTTCCTGTCCTTTATATTCTTCACTCAGCACCAGAATACCGATTTCGTTTCCTACCGAGATGTTATCTGCAACTGGGATTGTTGTTCAATAACGTGGTCATGACCGTTTCAAAAGCTGCTGCTGATTCAATTTCACATCTTATGGGAATCCCGAGAGAAAAGATTGCGGTAGTTCATAATAGCTGTAAATTCGTAGAACAGTCTGTAGATGGACGTCTGGCTGTAGTCCTGACGGTCGGGCATGTTGTTTCTTACAAAAACCCTTTAGGCTGGCTTGCTGCTGCTCAAATGGTTATACAGGATCGGCCTGATGTTTCATTTGTATGGGTAGGAGACGGCGAGATGCTTGATTCAATGCGAGTCAAGATTAACGCGCTTGGCCTTGAAGATCGCATCAGACTCCCCGGGTTTATTGCTGAGCCTTCAACCTGGTACGAAACTGCGCAGGTATATTTTCAGCCGAGTCTTCGGGAGAGTCATGGCATTGCAGTGCTTGAAGCCATGCTGCACGGACTACCGTGTGTGGTTGCTGATACAGGAGGAATGCCGGAATCGGTGGTTAACGGGGAGACCGGCTATGTGTGTCCGCCTGCTGATTCGGCCTGTTTTGCCGGGCGTATTACTGAACTGCTTGGTGATTTTGCCTTGCGCGAACGTATGGGGAATGCTGGCAGGCAGAGAGTGGAAAGAAGTTTTACAGAAGAGATTCAGGAGCTGAAGATCATGGCTCTCTACGAGCGTCTTGTAATCAAGCTAGGTAAGCGATGAGTATTTTTACCCTGACTACTCCGGTCGTTTTAATTGTCTTCAACCGACCGGATACTACTGCTCGCGTTTTTGCTGCAATACGGGATGCCCGACCGGCTCAGTTGTTTATTGTTGCTGACGGTCCTCGCTCGGAACGCTTAGGTGACGTAGTCCTCTGTAATGAGGTGCGCTGCATCGTGGAACAAGTTGATTGGCAATGTGAGGTGTCAATAAATTACTCGGATGTAAACCTAGGCTGTAAATTGCGAGTGTCAAGTGGATTGAACTGGGTTTTTGGGCTGGTTGAAGCGGCTATCATCCTGGAAGACGACTGCCTGCCACATCCATCTTTTTTCGAATACTGTGAAAAACTTCTCAAATATTACAACGCTGATACAAGGATTATGCATATAGGTGGCTGTAATTATCAATCGGGTAAAACACGCGGCGATGGCAGTTATTATTTCTCGCGCTTGAATCATGTATGGGGTTGGGCTACATGGAGACGTGCCTGGAAGTTCTATGATGTTGCTATGGGAACCTTTCCAACATTTCTTTTAACAAATCAAATTGCCAATGTATTTACAGAGCTGGAGGTTCAGGCATATTGGGTTAATAGCTTTTTGTCGGTTTATCGCAACAAACTGGACACTTGGGATTATCAATGGACGTATGCGATGTGGTGTCAAGATGGATTGGCCATCTTGCCTAATGTTAATATGATTTCAAATATAGGATTTCATTCTGAAGCCACACATACGAAAGACAGCTCAAGTCGATTTGCTAATATGTCAACATTTCCCATGGATTTGATTGAGCATCCTTCTTGTGTGTTGCATGATATTGAAGCAGACAAATATTCATATAATTTATTGTTTAAGCCTGACCCTTTGAAGTCGGTATGTAACAAAATAATCATGTACTTTGCGGAACTGTTCTGCTCTACAGCTGACCGTAGCAAAAGATGATATTATGCGATTTTCTTCTCCAGTCATTGAAAACGAGTGTCTTAATGTTGCGACATGTCCATTATGCAATGGTGTAGATGTTGCTTCAAGGGAAAAGATTCCTGTAAACAATGTTGTAAAAATGTACAAAAGTTTGCTTGGTATTGATGTCTCTGAAGAGTTTGCAGAGGTGGTGTCATTTGATTGTATCAGATGCGGCGACTGTGATCTTTGTTATTTTTCTCCTGCTGTTTCCGGTTCTGAGCATTTTTACAAAATGCTTCAGGCTTTTAACTGGTATTACATGGACGAAAAAAATGAATACGATTTTGCTCGGCATTTGGTGAAGCCGACCGATGATATTCTTGAGATAGGGTGCGGGAAGGGAGCATTTGCCAAACTTATCAATTGCAAAAGCTTCCTTGGTTTGGAGTACAGCAAAGAGGCACAGATACTGGCATCTGAAAATGGTGTTAAGGTGATCAGTGAGACTATCCAAAATCACAGCACTCATAAAGCTCAAGTTTACGATGTTGTTTGTTCATTCCAGGTGCTTGAGCATGTTACTGATGTTCGTTCGTTTATAGAGTCTGCAGTAGTTTGTCTTAAGAATAATGGATTATTGATTGTTTCGACGCCTTCTTCTGACTCGTTCGCAGCACTTGTACCCAACTTCATTCTCGATATGCCTCCTCATCATGTGACCCGGTGGAGCGATAACTCGCTTATAAACGCTGCTAAACTGTTTAATTTGGATCTGCTTGAATTATGGCATGAGCCATTACAGGATATCCACCGGGGATTCTACGCTCAAACAATTTGTGCACATGCCGTGATGGAATTGTTTCGTCAACAGAACCGTGTCTGGAATGATTCATTTATATACAGATTTGTGTCTATGGCGTGTCTTATACCATCCAAGCTGTTTGCCAAGTGTCTTCCCGGTCGTTTTTCCCATCCACGAGGCATTTCGGTTACCGCAGTATTTCGTAAACAGGCAGGAGAATGATATGAAACTGCTTAATATTGGCTGTGGAGCCACGTATCATCCCGCATGGGTCAATATTGACGTCGAGCCTGTGTCAAAAGAGATATTACGCCACGATGCTACAACCCCACTCCCTCTCGAAGACGGTTGTTTTGACGTTTGTTACTGTTCGCATGTACTCGAACACCTGTCCCGTGATGAGGCCCGGTTGCTGGTGACCGAGATTCATCGCGTGTTGAAACCAGGGGGGATCATCAGGCTTGTGGTACCCGATCTGGAAGGTATTGTTCGTGCGTACCTGAGTACCCTGGAGCAGGTACTCTCGACAACGGAAGGCGATGAACTTTCTTACGATTGGATCATGCTGGAACTCTTGGACCAAATGGTTAGGGGGGCGAGTGAAGGAAAGATGGGGCCGTTTCTCAAAAAGTGTCCGCCGGAAGCGCGCGCATTCATTGCCGCACGAATTGGCACAGAAGCCGAACGGTTCTGGGGTAACGAACAGGTCCAGCACGGCACCCTCACGCAACTTTCCGAAATGTCCCCTGTGTGGTTCATCGGCAAGATACGATACTTTTTAATGAGCGGATGTGCGTGGCTGCTGGTGGGGAGACGGGGGATGCGCGCCGTGAGGGAAGGGTGGCTCAGAACTTCCGGAGAGGTACATCGGTGGATGTACGACCGCTTTTCTCTTGGCCGTCTTCTCAGAGAGGCACGATTTGATGAAATTGCAGTCAGTACTCCCGATATGAGCAGGATTCCCGGGTTTGCCGCATACGAGCTTGATGTTGTTGCAGGAGTTGTGCGGAAACCCGATTCCCTTTTTATGGAAGGTGTCCGGCTGTGAAAGTTCTACACCTCTCGACGAGTGATATGACTGGCGGTGCGGCGCGAGCGGCTTTTCGCCTCCATCGTGGGCTCGTGGAGAGCGGTATCCATTCCCGGATGCTTGTTCAGAACAAAAGTGGTACCGATACTCTGGTCGCTGGTTCTGATACGCGATGGGGGCGGTATCTTGCGATGCTCAAATATACGGTCGATTCTCTACCGGCGATAATCAGCCGCCGAGGCAGAGGAGCTACGTTCTCGCCAGCACTGTTTCCAGATAGGATAGCACGTCACGTCGCCGGAATCGCGCCGGACATAAACCATTTGCACTGGATTGCCGGCGGCTTCATGAAGGTAGAAACATTGCCCCATCTTCACGGACCGTTAGTATGGACATTGCATGATATGTGGCCATTCACCGGCGGCTGCCATTACAGTAGCGAATGCAGCCGCTATACCGATTCATGCGGGTGTTGCCCGGCATTAGGAAGTAGCGCTGAGGACGACCTGTCACGGCGAATTTGGCAGCGCAAAGCCAGGGCGTGGCGAGCACTACCCCTGACGCTCATAACCCCAAGCCGCTGGATGGCTGAATGTGCGGCGATGAGCTCGCTTTTTTCTGAGGCCGATATCAGGGTGATACCCAACGGCATCAACACGACGCTGTTTCATCCGGGTGACCGCTCCATGGCGCGTAAAATTCTTGGCTTGCCACTGGATCGACGGCTGATCCTTTTTGGCGCCATGAGTCCGACAAGCGATCCCAGGAAGGGGTTACAGCATCTGCTCCCCGCTCTCAAAGATCTGGCGAATAATGGCTGGGGGGAGCGTGCCGAACTGCTCGTGTATGGGGGGAGCCTGTCGGAAAAAACGCCTGATTTTGGCATAAAGGCCCGCCCAATGGGGCAGGTGAGTGATGAAACGTTGGTACTTCTCAATTGTGCGGCGGATGTTTTGGTCGCTCCATCGACTCAAGACAACCTGCCGAACACGGTCATGGAAGCGATGGCGTGCGGAACCCCTGCCGTTGCTTTCAAGATTGGCGGCATGCCCGATATGATCGACCACGGTGAATCTGGCTGGCTCGCCCACCCGTTCGATCACAAGGATCTCGCACGGGGAATAATACATGTGATTGAGAATGCCGGTCATCGCGAGAAAATGGGGAAGCAGGCACGGAAAAAAATTGTTAGGGAGTATGCTGAAAATATTGTGGCCCGACGTCATATTAATCTCTATGAAGAGCTATTGGGGAAGGAATGAGACACTGATTAAAGAGACAAGGTTCATTTATGAAACTGAAAAAGCGAAATCATCGCGTCAAATCACTCTTCATCAAATGTTATCAGAGTAGCATGATTGTAAAAGCACAACTATATATGGCACGGAATACTTTGAATTGAAGATCAAGCTGCTTAAAAAAATTGATCGTCTGGTGGGAGCCGTTATCATCTCGTGTCTCCCTGTTGCCCCCATGCGGCCGTTTCAATTGCCCCGCCGCATTCTACTTATTCGTCCCGGAGGTATTGGTGACGCCATTCTGTTGGCTTCATCCATTAACGCGATCACCCTGTCCTATCCGGATGCCCGCATTACAATTCTGGCAGAGCAGCGCAACTGCGGAGTCTTTTCCCTAATATCTGGCGTGAACAAGACTCTTTGCTACGATCGTCCTGGAGAGTTAATCCAGGCAGTGCTGGGAAGATACGATATTGTTATTGATACGGAGCAGTGGTACTACCTGTCGGCAGTCATCTCGAGGTTGGCACGGGCGCCGATGAAAATCGGTTTTGACACAAATAAGCGGAGAAGGCTGTTCACCCATAGTATCTGTTATGATATGTCCGTTTATGAACCGTGTAATTTTGCCGCCTTACTAAAACCACTGGGATCAGATTGTCAGCAAAAAACTGAAACAGTCACTTTGGCGTTGCCGTTTCAGGCTGTGTCCAAAGCACATCAATTGCTTCAATCAACTTGTTACGACTCATTTGTTGTGATTTTCCCCGGTGCTTCAATTGAGGAAAAGCGTTGGGGCGCTGAACGTTTTAGTCTTGTTGCGAAGCGGCTTGTCGAAACAGGCTACAAGGTGGTTGTGGTTGGAGGACGGGAAGACCGGAGTGACGGGGATAAAATTGCGGGTAACGGGGGACTTAACCTGGCTGGTATGACAACACTTGCAGAAACGGCTGCAGTGATAGCTCGCACAAGACTGGTTATTTGTTGCGATTCCGGAGTGCTGCATATCGCAGCAGGTCTGAATATTCCGACAGTGTCGCTCTTCGGGCCAAGCAGTGTGAAAAAGTGGGCACCCCAGGGCGAAAAGCACATAGTCCTGGATCACCATCTTCCCTGCTCTCCCTGCTCGAAATTCGGCACGATACCTCCATGCCCAATTGACGCCCGCTGTATGAAAAAAATTACTCCAGATGAAGTGATGGAAGCAGTCAGGCGGCTGCTGTCGCAACCGCCTGATGAAACAATAGTTACTCCTCCATTCTCGGAAAAAGAGCTTCTGCTTTGACTATCGTTGTTCCTGTTTGCAACCCGCCCCATGCCAGTCCTTCTTTTGAAATTTCATCATCCCATCCCAAAGAAGCAAGAGCTTTTGCCGAAGTGCCCGGCAAAAACGCCGAAAGGATACAGTGGGTAACGCGTTGCGATTCAAGAAGGCAGTACATGACCGTGGCTAGTCGCTCGTTTTGAGCCGGATCCTTGGCCAGTGCCCATGGAGCAGTGTCGTCTATGTATTTGTTGCCTGCGGAAATGACTTCCCATATTGCTTGAAGAGCCTTGCTGAATGCCATCTCATCGATAAATTTATCTACGGATGCAACCATCTCTTCTGTCTTCTGCTTCAAAATCAGATCAATATCTGCCAACTGGGCAGGTGCAGGAAGAATGCCGTTGAAATACTTGACCGCCATGGCGGTTGACCGGGATAGCAGGTTGCCGACATCGTTGGCCAAGTCGGAGTTGATGCGTTGAACAAGTGCTGTGTGCGAAAAGTCACCGTCAAGACCGAAAGGGACCTCACGCATCAGGAAGTATCTGACCGCATCCACGCCGTATTTGTCGATCAGCATGTTCGGTTCAACGACGTTCTGCAGGCTCTTGCTCATCTTTTGACCTTCCACGGTCCACCAGCCGTGGGCAAAGACCTTTTTCGGCAGCGGCAGGCCGGCAGCCATCAGGAAGGTCGGCCAGTAGACGGCATGGAAACGGAGGATGTCTTTACCGATCAGGTGGACGTCAACAGGCCAGTAGCGGCCGTAGTTTCCGGTTTCATCCGGATAGCCGAGTGCAGTGATATAATTTGTCAGGGCGTCAAACCAGACATAGATGATGTGGCGGTCATTGCCGGGTACAGGAATACCCCAAGAGAACGTTGTGCGGGATACCGACAAGTCACGTAATCCCTCTTTGACAAAGGAGATGATCTCATTTCGCTTGCTCTTTGGCTGGATAAAGTCAGGGTTGGCGTCAATGTAGGCCAGAAGCTGCTCCTGATATTTACTCATGCGGAAAAAATACGATTCTTCCTTGAGCTTTTCCACCGGGCGGTTGCAGTCCGGGCAGCGTCCGTCGATCAACTGGGTTTCGGTCCAGAACGTTTCGCAGGGGGTGCAGTACCAATCTTCATATTCGCCGAGGTAAATGTCCCCTTTGTCGAGAATGTCTTTGAATATCTGACTGACGCCTTTTTTATGGCGCTCCTGGGTGGTGCGGATAAAGTCGTTGTGGGAGATGCCCAACCGGTCCCACAGTGCCTGGAAACGCTTGACAACACGATCCGCCAGTTCCAGCGGTGTTTCGCCTGCAGTTGTAGCGGCTTTCTCAACTTTCTGGCCATGCTCGTCGCTGCCGGTCAGAAAATATACATCAAATCCCATCAGGCGCTTGTAGCGGGCCAGAACATCTCCGGCAACGGTTGTATAGGCGTGGCCGATATGCGGTACGTCGTTCACATAATAGATGGGGGTCGTTACATAGTAAGTCGGTTTCATATCAGGCTCCTGGTGATGGTGTCGGTGTTCCACCCGACGGTTTACGGTGGCCGTGTTTGCGGGAACGGTGCTTTTTGCGCGGTTGCCCGGTCTTTTGAGCTTCCGGTGTTGTGCCCGATGCCGCATCTTCCTGGCGAACGTGGGGCGTTGGCGCTGTCTTTGCCGCTTCTTCTGCCTTGGTATATGATTCGAGAGACGTCTTCTCTACTTTACGACGCGGTTCCGGTCGTCGCTCACGCACACGCGCAGGTTGCTTGGGTGGCGCGGCGGGGGCGGCGGCCGGAGCTGAAGCCGGCGCGCCGTCACCAAGGATTTCATCGCGTTTGATAACAATGATTTTGTTGTCGTCAAGCTTGAGGGTGATGTTGCCGGTCAGGATGTTGACTTTATCGACTATGCCGACAGCATTGACCGTACGCACCCGTTTGCCGGATTTCGGGAAGTTTTTACGCAAACAGCAGTAGGTTTCATATTCATAATCCAGGCAGCAGAGCAGGCGTCCGCATTGCCCGGATATTTTGTTCGGATTGAGAGCCAGATTCTGTTCTTTAGCCATTTTTACCGAAACCGGCTGAAAATCACGCAGCCAGGAACTACAACAGAGTTCGCGACCACAGATACCGATCCCTCCGGTCATCTTGGCCTCATCGCGCACCCCGATCTGGCGCATTTCGATACGGGTGTGAAACGAATGGGCAAGGTCCTTAACCAGATCCCGGAAATCAACCCTGCCATCGGCTGTGAAGAAGAAGACCGCTTTGCTGCTGTCAAATTGATACTCGACACGTACCAGTTTCATGGGCATGTTGCGTTCAATGATACGGTTCACGCAGAATCGGTATGCCTCATGCTCTTTCTGGGTGATTCGCTCTACCGCAGCCATGTCTTCGGGAGTTGCCTTCCGTTTGACAACGGTCAGAGAGCCTGAACCTTCCGCCGCTCTTTCCATGGGCGGCTTTATAACCTGGCCAACCCCGACACCACGTTCAGTTTCTACGACAACGTGGTCCCCCTGAACAAGTTCAAGCGCTCCGGCGTCAAAATCATACATCTTGCCGGCTCTGCTAAATTGGATGGTAACAATATGTGACAAAAAGACCTCCTGAAATATATACGGAAACAAATTATTGTCCGAAAAACAGCTTCCGTTGTAGTTACGGTTACCGCTTATCTGACGGCGGCTATGGTCATAAACAGGTTGTCCAGAGCCAGTTTTGGATTTGCATTGCGTTGGACGGCGCGTCTGGTGTCATAAATGCGCTCCAGCAGTTCCAGGTTGCGAGGCAGTGACCGTTTAGCCGCAATTGACTCAATTGCCGGCCTGACCGTACGATTGACGATGTCTCCCGTGCCTGCGCCCAGATGAACCGCATCCCGGAAAAAGGAAAGAAGCATATCAAGCAGTTCAAGTGTTGCGTCACGGTTGCCGGACAGTTCTTCCGATGCATCGAAAACGGTTGCGATCTGATTGATATTCAACTGGCTTACTCTGGACAATACAGCTTCACGACGAGAGGTAAGTGCTTCATTGTCAAGCTCCATGGCACGTTGGAGGCTGCCTCCGGACATAGGTGCGACAAGCGCCGCCGCTTCAGAAGCCATGCCGCCCTTTTCGAGCAGCAGCAGCATGTGTTCGGGAGAAAGCGGGGCAAACCTGATCACCTGGCAGCGGGACCGGACCGTTGACAACAGCATGCCGGCATTTTCAGTCAGCAGGATAATCAGCGCGTTGCCGGGTGGCTCTTCCAGCGTTTTCAGCAGTGAATTGGCCGCACTGACACTCATTCGCTCTGCCGGATCGATGATGCACGCTTTGCGCGGAGCCTCGTAGGGGCGTAAGGCCAGGTCGTGCTGCAACTCCCGTAACTGTTCGATACTGATGTCGCGTTTATCCGGCAGAGGTGCGATCAGGTGAATGTCGGGATGGTTGCCGCCAGCAATTTTACGGCACGAGGGGCATTCACCGCAGGCATCATCCGGCAAGACTGTACAGAACAACGCCTGGATCAGTGCCAGTGCTGTTTTCTTCCGGCCGCATCCGGAAACACCCTCAAACAGATAGGAGTGAGCTGTTTTGCCATTCCGCAGAGAGCGTCGAAGAACTTCCACAATCCGGTCATGTCCGAGAATATCAGCAAATGCCACGCTGGGTCTCCGGAATGCGTGTTAGAATCTGTGTTGATAGTGCGGAAAAAATATCGTCAATACTCTCCGCACCATTCATAATCAGGAAACGGTCCGGATTTTCGGCTGCCAGTTGGAGGTATCCGGCGCGTACCCGCTGATGGAAAGCCAGCGCTTCAAGCTCAAAGCGCTCTTCGCGAGGGCCGCTGGAAGCTTCAATCCTGCGGCGAGCCCGGTCCAGTCCGATGGCGGGATCGCAGTCGAAAAGTACGGTAAGGTCGGGATACACGCCTTGACATGCATGACTGTTCAGGGTGTCGATAACACCCCTGTCGATGCAGCGACCAAAACTCTGGTACGCCGTCGTTGCATCGCAGAAGCGGTCACACAGAACTACTTTTCCGGAACTGAGGGCAGGAATGATTACTTCCGAGACATGCTGGGCACGGGCAGCAGCATACAGCATCAGTTCTGAAAGGGGGGCGAGGGCCCGGTTTTCCGCATCCAGCAGAATTGCCCGTATTTTATCGGCAATCGGGCAGCCACCAGGTTCGCGTGTAAGGTGGGTGTGTATGCCGCGAGCTGACAGGAGCTCGGATAACATCTTGATCTGCGTGGTTTTACCACACCCCTCAACGCCCTCAAATGTAATGAAATAGCCCACGTGCCACGTCCTGATCCGCTTATATATGCACCGAGTACATGTAAATGCGGAATTATAGGCAAGAGCCTCTGATTTATCAACTTAAATTCCCATTGTGCGCCAGCTTCGGGTGAGTTTCGGTTGCCAAAACAGGATCAGGTGACTATAGTCAGAAGCTTCCGAGGAATTCTATGGCAACAAATATTCAACAACTTGAGCACCTTCTGGCATACCAGTTCCGGGACTGGAATCTGCTTGCCCAGGCCCTGACCCATCCTTCTTTCGTGAATGAATCGTGTGGTGATACGGGAGACTACCAGCGGCTTGAGTTTCTGGGGGATGCGGTCCTCGGTCTGCTGCTGGCCGAGATGCTCTATGAATGCTATCCGGACTGGGCTGAGGGGGCACTGTCCCAGCTCCGTGCCCGCCTGGCGGGGCAGGATGTCCTGGCTGACCGGGCCAGGTGGCTGGGAATAGCGCCGTTTATCCAGCTTGGCCGCGGCGAGGAGCATACTTCCGGGCGCGAGAAGGACTCAATTCTTGCCGATATACTGGAAGCAGTGATTGCGGCGTTGTATCGCGACGGCGGTCTTCAGGTTGCGCGCACGTTCGTAATCCGGCTTTTTGAGGGTCTGGTTGCAGCTCCCGAGACACTTGCCTTTGGGCGTGACTCAAAAAGTGAGCTGCAGGAATATCTCTCATCAAACGGTTATTCTCCGCCGGAGTATCAGTTGATCGAAGAGTCCGGACCTCCCCATGACCGGCAGTTTTCCTTTCAGATCATTGCCAATGGTACGGTCATCGGCACGGGGCAGGGGAAGTCAAAGAAGATTGCCCAGCAGGCCGCTGCGGCCAGAGCGCTTGAAGCTCTCCAGGCTGTACAGGGGCAACGTGTGTGAAGCCGGTTACAGTCCCGTTTTTTATCAGTCATCAGGGGTGTCCTCATACCTGTGTTTTTTGTGATCAGCGCACCATTTCCGGTGCAAGCGGCTCTCTTCCCTCAGGTGAACAAATCCGGACCAGGATTGATCTCTGGCGTTCCACGGCGGGTAACCGTCCTCTGGAGGTGGCTTTTTTTGGCGGCACGTTCACCGCGCTACCGGAAGAAATGCAGGCGGATCTGTTGGAACCGCTGCAGCCGCTTCTGAGAGACGGAGTTCTTTCTACCGTCCGTATCTCGACCCGGCCCGACTGTATAGATGATGACCGCGTGGCCTGGTTGGCGGAAAGAGGCGTTCGTATCATTGAACTGGGGGTGCAGTCAATGGCTGACACGGTCCTGGCGGCATCGGGGCGTGGCCACTGTGCAGCTGATTCACTGAACGCAATCCGCTGTATAAAGAATTTCGGGCTTACCGTCGGAGCCCAGTTGATGCCGGGACTACCGAATGATACGCCTGAGACGTCGCTTGCCTCTCTGGAGCAGGTCATTTTGGCCGGTGCTGATTTCCTGCGTATTTATCCGACCGTAGTACTGAAGGGTACCGAACTGGCGCGGCGCTATACTGCCGGAGAGTTCGTGCCGTTGTCTCTTGATCGTGGGGTATCGCTCTGCAAATTGCTGTTGCAGAGGGCAATGCAAACGGGGGTTCCGGTAATCCGCATCGGGTTGCAGGCGGATCAGGGACTTTCCGGGGAAACTGTGCTGGCCGGTTGCTGGCATCCCGCACTGGGGCAGATGGTTCGCTCTCGAATGTATGCTGATCTTGTTGATCATTTTGTTGCATCTGGAGCGTGTGCCACCGTATATTGTCACCCGGCGCGGATCTCGGATGTGATCGGGATGGGGCGGAGTAACCTGCTGCGTCAGGCCGAGCGCGGGGTTCGAATAGAGGCCGTTCCGGATGCTTCGCTCAAGAGGGAAGAACTTAAAGTGCTGACTGAAAATACATGTACCATCTACTCTATTTTAAAAGACATTACGTACTCAATTCACGAGGTGTAACTCATGCGCAAAGAATCTTTGAAATTTCTCGAACAACTCCTTGATGCCCCCAGTCCATCCGGTTACGAACAGCCTGCTCAGCGCGTTTTTCGCGACTATATCGCTCCGTTTTGCGATGAATTGACTACTGATGTCATGGGTAATGTTTTTGCACGTATCAGCGGCAAGGGAAAGAATATCCCGCGGGTAATGATTGTCGGTCATACCGATGAGATCGGCCTTCAGATCAAGTATATTGATGACAAGGGGTTTCTCTATTTTGCTGCCGTCGGAGGCGTGGATGCCCATTTGACACCGGGCAAGCGAGTTGCGATTCATACCGCCAACGGGCCGTTGCCGGGGGTGATCGGCAAAAAGCCGATCCACCTGATGGATAACAAGGATCGTGAAACCGTTGTCAAGCTGGAGTCACAATATATCGACATCGGCGCAGCAGATAAGAAAGAAGCACAGAAACTGGTCAGGGTAGGGGATGCGGTAACCTTTGAAAGTTCCTTTACCCGTCTCCACGGCGATAAGGTTGCCTCGCGCGGCTTTGATGACAAAGCCGGCTGTTTTGTAGTTGCTGAGGTGTTGCGTCTGGTGTCGGCATCGGGCAAAAAGCTGGCAGTTGATCTATATGGCGTTTCTTCCGTTCAGGAGGAAATTGGCATGCGCGGTGGGACAACCAGTTGCTATTCGGTCAATCCGGATGTCGGCATCTGTGTAGAAGTTGATTTTGCCACCGATCAGCCCGACGTGGAAAAGAAGCACAACGGTGAAGTAGGATTGGGGAAAGGCCCGATTCTGGCCCGGGGCGCCAATATTAACCCCCATCTGTTTGAATTGTTATCTTCGTCAGCAGGGAAAGAAAAAATCGACATCCAGCACACGGCAGCTCCTCGTGGAACCGGTACGGATGCCAACGTCATGCAGATTTCACGCGGCGGTGTTGCGACGGCGCTGGTCAAAATTCCGCTGCGCTATATGCATACTTCCGTCGAAACGGTGTCACTGTCCGATCTGGAGGCTGCCGCCAGGCTGATTGTTGCAACGCTGGGGAAAATCACCTCCCGCGAGGAATTTATTCCGAAATAATGCGCTAAGCAGAATGCGTTACTGACCATCGGTTAGTATCAATTTATCTCTCATTAAAAGTATACGGGACGTACGACCATTTCCCTTGACTTGGCCGGTACGCTGTACTAACTTCTCTAAAATTTTCATCTGCAAGGAGTTGTCCATGCAATATGACAAGCTAACCGAAGGATTAACCTTCGATGATGTCCTGCTCGTTCCCGCTCATTCATTGATTCTTCCCCGTGACGCCAATCTTACAACCCGAATCTCCCGAAACATATCGCTGAATATTCCTCTGGTGAGCGCCGCCATGGATACGGTTACCGAAGCACGTACTGCGATCTGCATGGCTCGCGAGGGTGGCCTTGGTATCATTCACAAGAATCTTTCGATAGAAGCTCAGGCGTATGAAGTTGATAAGGTGAAAAAGAGCGAGTCCGGGATGATCGTTGATCCGATTACCATGCGTCCGACGCAGAAAATAAGCGAAGCGCTCGATATCATGCGCCGCTATCGCATTTCCGGTGTTCCGGTCACCAAGGCAAACGGCAAACTGGTGGGTATTCTGACCAACCGGGACCTTCGTTTCGAGACTGATTTTGAACTGCCGATTTCGGCCCGCATGACCAAACGCAATCTGGTTACCGTGGAAGTCGGCACGACACTGGAACAAGCTAAAGAACATCTCAAACATACCCGCGTTGAAAAGCTGCTGGTGGTCGATAACGACCGTTTTCTGAAGGGACTTATCACGATCAAGGATATTGAGAAGGTTAAAAAATATCCGTTTTCCTGCAAAGATAGCCTCGGCCGTCTGCGGGTCGGCGCCGCGGTCGGTCCCACCGCTGAAATGGAAGCGCGCATGGAGGCTCTCATCAAAGCCGGTGTCGATGTGATCGTCATCGATACCGCCCATGGTCACTCCCAGGGTGTCATCGAAGCTGTGCAGCGCGCCAAGTCAACTTTTCCAGGTGTGGAAATTATCGCCGGCAATATTGCCACCGCCGAAGCGGCAGAAGCTTTGATTAAAGCCGGTGCCGACGGCATCAAGGTCGGTATCGGACCTGGTTCAATCTGTACGACGCGAATTGTTGCCGGTGTCGGTGTTCCTCAGATTACTGCGATCCATGAATGTTCACGTATGGCCCACAAATATGGCGTCCCGGTTATTGCCGACGGCGGTATCAAGTATTCCGGAGATCTCCCCAAAGCGGTGACGGCAGGCGCCGACTGCATCATGATCGGGTCACTGTTTGCGGGAACCGAAGAATCGCCTGGTGATACGGTCCTCTACCAGGGGCGTACCTACAAGAGCTATCGCGGTATGGGTTCGATAGGCGCTATGAAGGACGGCAGCAAGGACCGCTATTTCCAGTCCGATGTCGGCGAGGACGTCAAGCTGGTTCCGGAAGGAATTGAGGGGATGGTGCCGCTGCGCGGACCGTTGTCGGCCAATATTCACCAACTCCTCGGCGGACTCCGTTCCGGTATGGGATACACCGGATGCGCCACAATTCCGGAACTTCAGGAAAAAGGACGTTTTATTCGCATTACCGGCGCCGGTCTCAAGGAGTCTCATGTTCATGATGTTACCATCACGAAAGAAGCACCTAACTACCGGGTAGGTAACTAATACACCCGTTGGGGGCACCTCGCCGCAGCGGGGTGTTTCCAGCGGGTTTTCTTTTTATACCGTATTTAAATTTGAATGTTACCCGCCTTATTTCCTCTGTACTTCAATTGGTTACTTACTAATACTTCAATCAAAGGTTGTCATTATGTCTGATATTCACAGCCAGAAAATTTTGATTCTCGATTTTGGTTCACAATACACCCAGTTGATTGCCCGCCGGGTTCGTGAGGCCCATGTCTATTGCGAGCTACATCCCTTTGATATGACTATAGCGGCTATACGCGCTTTTTCTCCCAAAGGCATCATTCTTTCCGGCGGTCCCTGTTCGGTGTACGATACGGGTGCACCCTCGGTGGAAGAGGAGTTGTTTGAGCTGGGTGTGCCGGTGCTCGGTATCTGCTACGGCATGCAGTTGATGAGCCGGCATTTCGGCGGGGAAGTTGTGCCGGCCGGCAAGCGGGAATTCGGTCACGCAGAACTGCTGGCTGCCGGACAGCCGGGGCCGTTGTTCGACGGTTTCTTCATCGATGGTACCAGTCCTGTCTGGATGAGCCATGGCGATCATGTCGCCCGTGTCCCGGATAGTTTTGAAGTTGTGGCCGGGACGGCCAACGCTCCTGTGTGTGCCATACAGAATGTTGCCCGGAATCTCTACGGCGTACAGTTCCATCCTGAAGTCAATCATACACCGCGCGGCGAGCAGTTCATTGATACGTTTGTGCGAGGTGTGTGCGGCTGCAGCGGACAATGGACACCTGGTCAGATTATTGAGGATTCCATAGACCGCATCCGCCGTCAGGTCGGCAGCGATACCGTGATTCTCGGCCTTTCCGGCGGTGTTGACTCCTCCGTTGCCGCAGCGTTGATTCACCGCGCTATCGGCGACCAACTGACCTGTGTGTTTGTCGATAATGGCTTGCTACGGTTAGGGGAGGGGGACCAGGTTATGGCGACCTTTGCCCAGAATCTGGGTGTTAAGGTGATCCGGGTTGACGCCGAGGAGCGGTTCCTGACGGCTTTGGCTGGAGAAAGCGATCCGGAAAAGAAGCGCAAGATCATCGGCGGGCTGTTTGTCGATATTTTCGAAGAACAGTCCAAGCTGATTAAAGATGCCAACTGGCTGGCCCAGGGAACCATTTATCCCGACGTCATTGAATCTGCCGGGGCAAAAACCGGCAAGGCCCACAATATCAAGAGTCACCACAATGTTGGCGGCCTGCCTGACTACATGAAGCTTAAACTGCTGGAACCGCTCAGGGAGCTGTTCAAGGATGAAGTGCGGGCCATTGGCGAAGAGCTCGGCCTGCCGCGTCAGATGGTCTGGCGCCATCCGTTTCCCGGTCCGGGCCTGGGAGTGCGGATTCTTGGTGAAGTGAAGAAGGAATACTGTGACATCCTGCGCCGTGCCGATGCCATTTACATTGAAGAACTTTACTCTGCCGGTCATTATGACAAGATCAGTCAGGCCTTTGCCGTGTTTCTGCCGGTCAAGAGTGTTGGTGTCATGGGCGATGGCCGTACCTACGAATATGTTGTTGCGTTGCGCGCGGTGGAAACCAAGGACTTCATGACCGCTGGCTGGTATCCGATGCCGTATGAAGATCTGGCCCGCATCAGCGGCCGCATTATCAACGAGGTAAAGGGCATCAACCGGGTTGTCTATGATATTTCCAGCAAGCCGCCGGCAACGATCGAGTGGGAATAGCGCCTTTCACGCGCCTTGCCTCCCATGACTGATCTTTCAGAGGAGAGTGTGGACAGCACTCCGAAAAATACCGGTGCAGAGCGCTGGCTGTTTGCGGAGGCCAAAAAGGTTCGCGGACTTTTGTTTGCAGTTGTGGCACTGTCTGCCGTTATCGGAGTGTTGGTGGTTGCCCAGGCCCGTCTGCTGGCTACTGCCTGCCAACGGGTTGTCATACAGGGTGAAGGTGTCGAATCGGTTACCTCCCTTGCTCTGACACTGGTTCTGGTGGCCGTTGGTCGCAGCATGTTTTCCTGGATACTGGAACACAGATCGTCGGCTGCCGCTGCCAGGGTCAAGCAGGCGGTCCGCAGCAGGCTTTATCGCAAAATTCAGGCGCTTGGACCTGCAGGTTTGGGGGGGAGCGATACCGCTTCGTTGATTGAAACCGTTACCAAAGGGGTCGATGAGCTGGAGCCCTATTTTACCCGCTTTCTTCCGCACGCTGTTCTGGCGGCCCTGCTGCCGCTCATGTTTCTGGTAATCATTGTTCCTTCCGAATGGCGCGCCGGTCTGGTGCTGCTCTTTTCTGCTCCCTGCATTCCGTTTTTTATGATTCTCATCGGACGTGGTTCCGAAAAGCTTCATCGCCGCCAATGGAGCCGTCTCTCCCGGATGGCCGGCCATCTGCTCGATCTTGTTCAGGGGTTGCCCGACCTTATTATCTTCGGAGCTGCAAAACGTGAGGCAGCGGTTATTGCCCGTGTTTCTGAAGAATATCGTTCGGCCACCATGTCAGTACTGCGGCTGGCCTTCCTCTCTGCCTTTGCGCTGGAGTTTTTTGCCACCGTTGGTACAGCAGTGGTTGCAGTGATTGTTGGTTTCAGGCTTCTGTCAGGAAATCTTTCGCTGGGCGAGGGGTTGTTTGTCCTGCTGATGGCGCCGGAGTTTTATCTGCCGCTGCGCAACCTCGGCCTCTCATATCATGCCCGGATGCAGGGGGTAGCTGCTGCCGAACGGATTGCACCACTGCTGGCCACACCTGATCCGGAGGGCTTTTCCGGGATACTGCTGCCATCGCCTGGTCCGCCGGCTGTCCGCTTTGAAGGCGTTTCATTCCGCTATGGCGGTGTCAGGGGAGGGGTTTCTGGTGCCGACCTGGAACTGCCGGCCGGAAGCTGTACTGCTCTCGTGGGTGAAAGCGGGGCAGGGAAAAGTACTCTTGCGCGTCTTTTAATCGGACTTGCCCGGCCGGAACGGGGACGTATCCTTATCAATGGCCATGATTTGACCCTGCTTGCCCCTGACGCATGGAGATCCTGTCTGGCATGGGTGCCGCAGGCTCCCTATTTTACGTCGGGAACTGTGCGGGAGAATCTCCTGCTGGGTCGGCCGGATGCCAGTGAATATGAAATTTCAGATGCTTTGGAAGCGGCTGCTGCGACTCAGTTTGTCAGTCGTCTTCCTCACGGTCTGGATACAATTCTGGGGGAACAAGGAGCAGGATTGTCCGGCGGTGAATTGCGAAGGCTAGCGCTTGCCCGGGCATACCTGTGCAAGGCGACGCTGGTCGTTCTGGATGAGCCGACTGCAGGACTCGATCCTGAAAACGAGCGGCTGGTGGGAGAAGCACTGGCACGGCTGTCAATGGGGCGGACAGTACTTGTTATCAGCCATCGAGAGCAGACCCTGATCCATGTTGACCGGATTGCGGAAATGGTTGACGGGCGAATTGACAGGGTTGTATCTCCGTTTGAATTTCTGAAACCTTCGGAGGCTGCAGCGTGAACCATATCGTTCGCTTTCTGAAGATATCACGCCCGCAACGGGTGTGGATGGGAGCAGGAATTCTGCTTGGAATCGTGGTTATTGCCGCCAACACCATGTTGATGGCAGTTTCCGGCTGGTTTATCGCCTCAATGGCAGTTTCCGGTGTCAGTGGCGTACCGTTTAATTATTTTTTCCCATCAGCGAGCATCCGCTTTCTGGCCATTGCACGCACCGTGGGCCGCTATGCGGAACGTCTGGTGACGCACGAGGCAACGTTTAGAGTTGTTGCAGAACTGCGGGTATGGTTGTTCAGCCGCTTTGAGCCGCTGGCACCGGCCTGTCTGGAACGTTATGCGGGCGGTGATGTGGCGGGAACGCTCCGGTCTGATGTGGATGCCATGGAAACGTTCTATCTGAAGGTTGTAGCCCCCCTTACCGTCGGGATCGTGTCCTGTGCGGCGGGTCTCTTGTTTCTTGCCTGGTTCAGCCCTCCATCCGCCCTGGTAATGCTGTTTTTTCTTGTGATTGCGGGGATTGGCCTGCCGTTGCTGGTGCGCCGTTTGTCAGTTGAGCCGGGGAGAAAGTCAGCGGCTTTGGCTGCTGAACTGCGTTCCAGGGTCACCGAAGGGCTGCAGGGAATTGAAGAGTTGATCCTGCTAGGCGCTGTGGACCGGCAGGCTGACGTGGTTGATCGTTTGTCGGCGGAGGTGGTTGCTGAACAGGAACGGTTGGGCCGCGTCAATGGACTTACATTCGGTGGCATGGCTTTGTTTGCCGGGGTCGGTGTGGCAGGAGTGATGCTGGCCGCCAGCGGCCAGGTGGCCTCTCATCAGATATCTCCACCCCATCTGGTAATGCTGTTGTTGTTTTCTGCTGCAATCTTTGAAGCTGCCGGTCAGCTCCCCGGCGCCTTTCATCACCTTCCGGCGGCGCAGGAGTCAGCACGTCGGATCTTTGATTTGGCGGATGCGCCGGGTCCTGTTCCGGATACTCCTGTACCCTGCAGCGTTCCTGCCGATATGACTCTTGTATTCAGAGATGTTTTTGCTTCTTATCTGCCGGGCAAGGCGATACTGCAGAATGTTTCCCTGAAAGTTCCTTCAGGGAGCAGCCTTGTGGTAACCGGCAGCAGCGGTATCGGCAAGAGCCTCATGATCGAGATACTCCTTCGTTTTCGAAATTATCAGGGGAGTATAACTCTGGGCGGCACGGAGATCAGCGATCTGTCCAAGGAAACGTTGCTCGCTTTGATTTCAGCTGTGCCCCAACGTCCCTATCTGTTCAACGGTACTGTCAGGGACAATATCATGGTAGGTAATTTTTCTGCCAGTGATGCTGAGTTGCACAGTGCTCTTGTTGACAGCTGCCTTGATATGTGGGTGAGCGGACTCCCTTTGGGTCTGGATACACTGGTTGGATGCAACGGCTCTGCCGTGTCAGGTGGAGAAGCACGACGTATTGCACTTGCCCGGGCATTGCTTAAAAATACCCCGATACTGCTTCTGGATGAACCGACAGAAGGTCTGGATGCTGAAACTGAGCGAACGGTCGTAACACGTCTGAGTGAACGTTTCAGGCGCTCAGGAATGACCCTTCTGGTTGTCAGTCATCGCCCGGCCTGCCTCTTGCTTGGTGAACAGATTATTCAGCTGAACCCCGCCACATAGCTCTATTCCGTATTCGTACAATAATATTTCACACTGCTAAATTTTTTGTTGACATTTTGTGGTCACTCCATTAAAGATAAAAAAGCTCCGCTTGGTATGAAATATTCCCGCATAGATTGTTCATAAATTCACATTCGGTTTAACAGTACAGAGTACCTGAATAGCTAAACTTTCTTTTTTGCCAATATTGACTCAATTAGAATCAGAGATAGACTTAAATCAAGCATCTATGCTCAGGTACGCGCCTGCGGCATAAAATCCATACAAAGGGGGAAGTATGAACGTAGTTACACTCAGTCAGCTGCAGTTTGCTGCAACCGGAATGTTTCATTGGATATTCGTTCCGCTCACACTCGGTCTGTCAATCCTGACAGCCTGGATGGAGACCAAGTACGTAAGAACCGGTGACGAGACATGGTTGCGCATGACCAAATTCTGGGGCAAGCTGTTCCTGATCAACTTTGCTCTGGGTGTTGTTACCGGCATCACCATGGAATTCCAGTTCGGGATGAACTGGTCCGAATATTCCCGTTACGTTGGGGATATTTTTGGTGCACCGCTTGCGATTGAGGCTACGCTGGCATTCTTCCTTGAGTCAGTTTTCATCGGTGTCTGGATATTCGGCTGGAATAAAATTTCCAAAAAAGCCCATCTGGCATCTATCTGGCTGGCTTCAATAGCAACAAATGTTTCTGCTCTGATCATTCTGCTGGCAAATGCCTGGATGCAGAAGCCGGTAGGCTATGTGATTCGTAACGGTAGAGCAGAAATGGATGATTTTCTAAAGGTTCTCTTCAACGATTATGGCTGGATCAAGTTTATTCATACGCTGCTTTCCGGCTACGCTCTTGCGGCTTTCCTTATCATGGGTGTATCCGCGTGGCATCTGTTAAGAAAGAACGAAAACGAATTTTTTGTACGGTCGTTCAAGCTTGCTGCGGTGTGGGCTTTTGTCGCGACCTTGGGGGTTGCAATAACTGGCGATATGCACGCCGTTGAAATCGCCGAACACCAGCCGACAAAGTTTGCCGCCATGGAATCGCAGTGGGAAACTAAAAAAGGTGTTGGCATGAGTCTGCTGTTGATTCCCGATGTTGCACGTGAATGCAACTCAACCGACAAGTTCTGTATTCCCAATATGCTCAGCCTTCTGGCGTTTCATGACGCAACTGCTGAAATCAAAGGTCTGAAATCATTTCCGCCTGAACTTCGTCCACCTGTCCTGCCGACGTTCCTCAGTTTCAGGGCTATGACAGGTCTGGGAATGTTCATGCTCCTGACAAGCCTGATCGGTATCGTTCTGTCGCGCCGCGAGAAATTTATTGAATACAGGGCTTTTCTGACTCTGATGGTATTTGCAATACCCGCTCCCTACCTTGCACAGCAGCTGGGTTGGCTTGTGGCCGAACTGGGACGTCAGCCATGGATCGTGTACGGAGTACTGAAAACTTCAGATGCGGTTTCAAAGTCGATTACGTCTACGCAGGTGGTACTCTCTTTACTCGGTTTTACCGTATTGTACGGCTTTTTGGGTGCTATCGATATCTTCCTGCTGGTTAAATATGCCAAAAAGGGACCGGATAAAGATGTTTCCAGTATCATCAATGTTCAGGGGAGGGGATAACTCATGGATATATCAGTATTTCAAGTTATTTGGTTCGTACTGTGGGGCGTTTTGTGGGCAGTTTACTTTATGCTCGACGGTTTTGTGCTGGGGACAGGCTTCCTGTCGTGGATCCTGGCTAAGAATGACACAGAAAAACGTGTGCTGATTAATACCGTCGGCCCGGTGTGGGACGGCAATGAAGTATGGCTGATTACTGCCGGTGGTGCGACGTTTGCGGCTTTTCCTACGACCTACGCCCTTATGTTCAGTAATCTCTATTCGGCTCTGCTTCTGCTGCTGTTTGCCTTGATCGTACGCGGCGTTTCTTTCGAATTCAGAGGCAAGATTGACAGTCCTGTCTGGAAAAAAGCATGGGATAATGCCATCATGGTTTCCAGCTTTCTCCCGGCTCTGTTATTCGGTGTTGCCTTCGGCAATATTTTCAAGGGCATCCCTATGAAAAACGATTTTGCAGCCATTAACTTTACTTACGATGGTTCGCTGATTGGTCTTCTTAATCCCTATGGATTGGTAACCGGTGTGCTGTTTGTCATGCTGTTTGCAGTGCATGGTTCGCTGTATGCCGCGATCAAAACAACGGGGGATCTCAGTAAGCGTGCCGCAGATCTTGCCAATAAACTCTGGCTGCCGCTGCTGGTTGTTGCGGTAATTTTCCTTGCTTTCACATATCCTGCTACAAAACTGTATGATAACTACCTTAAAGCACCTGTATTGTTGATTGTTCCGGTCATTGCGGTCGCATCCCTGTTGATGATCAAGGTGTCTGCCCTCAAAGGATCGTTCCACAAGGCATTTCTATTCTCATGCTTGACCATTGTTTTTGTGGTTTTTACCGGTGTAACCGGGTTGTTTCCCAATCTGATTCCATCAAATATTGATCCTGCCTCCAACCTGACCATATTCAATTCTTCGTCAAGCTTGCTGACCCTGCAGATCATGACTGTTGTGGCTGCAATCTGTGTTCCGACAGTAATTGCCTATAAAATATGGGTGTACCGTATCTTCAGGGCAAGGGTCAGTAATGAAGATGTACTGGGTGACGCTGACGCATATTAATCGACGGTATTACTATTGCTAAAGTCTTTATCAGCCACCCTGGTTCTCTGGGGTGGCTGATTTTTTTTGTCGTCCGGCAGTACCGTTCTTCACCCGTGAGCATTCTCTCGCAAACAGCCAGAATAAAGTCTTATTGAATTTGTGTGCTCACTGAAATAGAATGCAAACTACAATTAATTCAGGAGGGTATTTATTTGGCCGCCATTTCTTTTGAAGAGATCATGTTTACCATTATGTCTGCTACCCAGGATACGTTTAAGAGTTATATGAATATTGACCTGCTGGCCGGCAAGGTTGAAAAAAAGGTTGATCCCGTTGATTCTGATGTGACCGGTATCGTAGGCATAGCCGGTGATCGGGTCGGCTACATCATTATAGCTACGGATAAAGCCAGTGCACAGTGTGTTGCCAAAGAGTTGCTCATGGTCGATGAAGCGGATGAAGAGTGTATCCGAGATGCCATGGGAGAGCTTGCCAACAATATTGCCGGGGTTTTTAAAACCAAATATCATGAACAGTACGGCAGTGTTGCTCTTGGTCTGCCGTTGGTAGTTTCCGGACAGTTGCGTGCCATCTCGGAGCCTCCGGACTCAAACGAAAAATCGAGCATAAATGTACAGTGCAAAGGGGTGACCATACCCTTCAAAACGGTTGACGGTTCGATTTCTATTACCGTCATGGTGTACATGTAATGCTTGTATCCGTAATGAAGAGGAATTCAACACCATGAATACCCTGCTGGATCGCTATGGCGCTTTATTGAACGAAGTTGACGGCTGGTTTCAGAGGTGTCTTGAACAGCATCCGGATCTGATTTCATGTCGTAACGGCTGCTCGGAATGCTGCCGTGGGCTCTTTGATATAACCCTGCTGGACGCATTTTATCTCAAGCGCGGTTTTGACATGCTTCCCGAATCAGATAAGTCCGAACTTGCACGAACAGGAACCCGGCGGCTGGATTTGCTGTCACGTGTGAATCCGGCTTTTGTCGAACCGTGGTTGCTGAACGGAATTCCTGAGGATGACTGGGAAGCGCTTATGCCTGAAGATGATGAAACCCCGTGTTTATTGTTGTCCAAACGGGGGGGGTGCCTGCTCTATGAATATCGGCCTATGACCTGTCGTCTTAACGGAATTCCGTTAATTGATGTTTGCGGGGAAGAGCTGTTTGATGAGTGGTGTACCATGAATTTTACCGATATGGACCCCCGCACGCTTACGGACCTGCGTTTCGGATTCTCGGAATTGTTTTCCCAGGAACTGCTTCTGTTTCAGGAACTGATTCGCCTCATGACCGGGACTCCACGAAACGAGGTTGATCTTTTCATACCGGCGGCCGTTGTTATGGACAGCAACAAAATCATACGAGCAATTGAAGAGTTGCCGCATACTCCGTAACTTTTCCCCTAATCAACGGCAACAACGAAGTTGCCGGGGAAACCTTTGCGTTCAAACGATTCCTGGGCCGATTGCGCTGCCCGTAAAGAGGCATAGCGCCCTAAACGTACGCGATAGAACGTGCTTCCGCCAACGATTGATTCCTGGACGTCCGCTGAGCCGTATTTTCTTTTTAACTCTTCCGCATATCGGAATGCATTAGCCCTGTTTTTAAGCGCGGCTACCTGAAGCGCAAAGCTTCCGCTGTCATAACTGCTTGGCGCGCGATAGGATGTTTCTCCTCCAGATTGGTCAGTTTTATAGCCAAGTGCCGTTACCTTGACGGCAGCAACCCCTTCCTGCATCATATCCAGCTTGCGTGCTGCCCCCTCCGAAAGATCAATGATGCGTTCTCGAACAAACGGCCCGCGGTCATTGATACGTACCACAATTTCCCTGCCGGTACGTTTGTGGCGAACGTTAACGTATACCCCGAGTGGTAGCGTCTTATGAGCGGCGGTCATTGCATTCATATCAAAAAGCTCTCCGCTGCTGGTTTTGCGGCCATGGAAGTCCCGCCCGTAACTGCTGGCGATCCCTTCCTGTATAAACCCTTCGTGGCTGGAAAGCGGTTCATACCGTTTACCGGCAACAGTATAGGGCTTTTGACCTGCTTTTTGCCGGGTTTGCTGGTTGTAGTCACGTGGTGAGTATGCGCGCTGCTGGATGGCACATGCGGAAAGCGTGAGGGACAAGAGGGCGGTGAAGATGAACCGAACCCTGCGAATAGGGAGTGTCATGCGCTGACTGCCACTCTAGAGTGATTGTTTTTTTTCTTTATGACATTCATGGCATTCCATAGGTCCGCGATCTTTTTCCCGGTGACATCCTTTGCAAAAAGAGTGGGCGGCCCGTTGGTCGAATCGTGACATCCTGTGTTCTTTGGTCGGTGTCTTTGATGTGTGGCAGGGAATGCAGGATTCCGTCTTCATTTCAGCCTGGTGCAGATCGTGATTGAACCGGACGTTCCCTTTGGATGCTTTAAAAATAAAATAGCGGTCTTTGGTGGCTGGATCAATGCGTATGGTATACTCTTCTTCTGCATGTAAGGGGGACGTTAAACAAAGCATTATGAGGAAGAGGATGAAATAGTAACGGTATTGCACATGAGACTCCAGATGTTATATTAACGTGTTTCCTGACTAATCCAGCCAATATTGCGGTTATTCTGGACCCCATTTGTCATGTTTAGATGGAAATATAACATTCAATAGCATGAAAAGCGGTATCAGTAAAGAATTTCTCTTCATTTATGAGTTTTGTATCACATTATCCCGGTCTGTTAGAACTCGACAACTTGCTGTTATTGTAATATTTTATAGTTTTACGTGCTTTACCGGATACGCTCACCAGATAAGGACAAGACATGTCAATTTCCCTGCCGTTCAATGCAGCCATTACCAGCAGTTTGTTTACGCCGCTTTCGCCCGGGCAGGAGCAGGATGCTTCTCCCGGTTTCCTGGCCGTTGTGCAGGGGTATTCGCTTGTGGTGTGTGCCGGTTCCCAACAGGAGTTGCTTCCGGACACTCCTCTGCCAACATGTATTATTCCGGAAGCAGAGCCTTTGCTGATCGGACTCTGGCAGGGAAAGCCGCTTCGTACCGTGAACATTACCCCGGATGTCATTTTGCCGGCAGAATATGAAGCGCTTCCGTTTCAGGGGCCTGATCTCCGGTTGGACAATGCTCTGGCAACCATAGCCGGTCGGGCCGCTCAAATTTTGCATTGGGAGCGCCGCAGCCGCTTCTGCTCACACTGCGGGTCTGGTTTGGCCAGAATCGCGGGCGGTTGGGGCAAGCGCTGTCCGGCTTGTGGAGAGGATCATTTTCCTCATATTCATCCTTGTGTTATTGTCCTGGTCCGGCGCGGTACCGAACTGCTGTTGATACGTAATGCCGCCTGGAATACGGGGCGTTTCAGTCTGGTGGCCGGTTTCCTCGATTTTGGTGAATCTCTGGAGGAGTGTGTCCAGCGTGAAGTGCGTGAGGAAGCCGGGATAGAGGTTACCAATATTCGTTATGCCGGGAGTCAGTGTTGGCCTTTTCCCAGCCAGCAGATGGTTGGTTTTCTGGCCGACTATGCAGGAGGTGAGGTCAAGCCTGATGGTGTAGAGGTCGCCGAGGCAGGCTGGTTTCGTGAAGACGCCCTTCCCGTGTTACCGGGCAGCAAGCGGAGCATTGCCCGTTGGCTTTTTGATGTCTACGGGAGATCTAACGTGGAAACGCTTCAAGAGCGGGATGAAATGTAGTCATCCAAGTTTCATATCCCATCAAAGGAAATTATGCCGTGAAAAAGTTTGCAGACAACAAACACGTAGTTCAGAAGCTGTTGCTTTCACAACCTATTGATATACCTGTGTTCCATGACGTTGCATTACGGTTGCAGCAAATGATGAATGACCACTCATATAAAATTGAAGAAGCAATAATATTAGTACATCAGGACACAGCCTTAGCCTCCGAGATGCTCAGGTATGCGAACTCAACCTATAATTCAGGTAAGACACCAATTACGACAATTAAAAATGCCATCGTCAGGCTGGGTTCACAGCAGATTGTAAACCTTGCATTTACCGCAAGCATGGCAAACAATAAGTCAGACAATCATATTATAAACAGTTACTTACGAAAGCTCTGGCAACATTGCCATGCTGTTGCTATTACCAGTTCATGGCTGGCAGTTCAGATTAAACATGACAATGATATACTTGATTTAGATCCTGATGAGGTCTACCTGGCTGGTTTGCTCCACAGTATTGGAAAGCTGTATCTGCTGAAGTCAATGGACAATTTGGTTGCGGCGGGGATATTACAGGCTGATGAAGCCATCATAGATCAGATTCTTGAGGAGCTTACTATCCCGCAGGGCGTAAAGGTAATGCGCCACTGGAATATTCCGGATGTATATGCAAATTCAATTGAACGCCATAGAACCGATGCGTGGATAGGTGAAACAAATAATCATTTGGTTGCTTCAGTACGATTGTCTTGCAAAATTCATCACTGTATCGAGCAAGGGATCGAAGCAACGGAGGTCTCCGGCATAGTTAATGATGAGCTGCTCTTTTTAGATATTGATGATGTCTCTAATGTGTATGAAATGATGAAGGCGGTTGCCTGATATCTGCCGTTGTATAAGAAGCTTTTCACCCAGGTAAAATGCATCTTTAAAACTCCGGTGAACTTCAAACCAGGGAGCCGCTTTACAAGCTTACCTCTTCCTTCAAGAGTTTTTGATAACTTCTGCTGTTTAATCTTTCCCCAGAGATCTCCGCGAATATTATTTTTGATTGTTCATTAGTAAAATGCCAGATATTATCCGGCTCAGACTTTTTTCGGAGAGAATTCCTATGATCGAACAATTTGTTTCAGGTATTGCCACTCGAATGGGGATGAACCTGTCAAAGGTGACGCTGGTAGATGGTCAGCCTCTAGGTTGCATTGATGTTCAATTGCTTAATATGTCTTCAAAAGGTCATGTGGTGTCTGCGCTGGTTTTTCAGGTTGATATTGAAAATCTTAAAAACGGGGTTGGATGCGATAGCCTTGAAGTGAGAATGAGATCGTCATTGTCGCGTCTTCAAAAGTTGCTTGAGCCGCGATAACGGGAATTGCTCTGTATGAAGTGAGGTTGGAATGATTGAAGAATTTGTTTCAGATATTGCCGCAAGAATGGGTATTGCACTGCCTGAAATATCAGTGATTAACGGGCGTGATACGGGCAGTTTTAGAGTTTATATCCTCAACATTGGTACTGCAGATAAGCAGATCAGTGCATTAGTGCATCAGTCGGAGTTAAATGAACTCCAGGATGGTTTCAACTGCGAAAGACTGGAACAGAAAATACGTTCAGTCCTGACGCGCCTCAAAGCGTAACTTCCGCACTTCTCTCTATTCTATCGCATGATGATGGAGCATCCAGCTCTGGTCGGTTACATTGAACACCAGTTCATAGAGCGCTTCATCCGTTGTCACTGCATAGTGCAGGAGCGGAGTTTCCCCGACTTTATCTTTCCAATAGTATGTCGTCTCCTTGACTACATACTTCTGATGGTTCAACTCAAACCAGATCGGTTTCGCTTTTTTATCAGGTTCAAATACAACCGCTATGCGTATTGGAACTCCCGCCGTCATTCGTAGCTTCTGATCGTCCGCAGAAGTTTGCCTGCAATAACGGTATCAGCCTCGCCGTCCTTGATAATAATTGGTTTCATGGAAGAGTTCTCCGGCTGTAATCTGATATGACCGGATTCACGGTAGAAACGCTTCAAGGTTGCTTCACCATCAATCATGGCAACCACGATCTCGCCGTTGTCGGCTGTAGGTTGGGGACGGATCAGCGCCAGGTCTCCATCAAGGATGTGGGCATCGATCATGCTGTCACCCTTCACCTTCAAGAGATAACAGTCAACCCCCTTCAGCCAGTTCGGATCGATACTGCAGTAACCTTGAAGATCCTCTATAGTCGGTTCCGGTATGCCTGCCCTGATTGTTCCCACTATTGGTACCGATACGGGAATAGTGGTGCGGCCCGGTATGGCTATGCCTCTGGAGCCTGATCGTCTTACAATATATCCTTTGCGTTCCAAGGCTTCAAGATGCGCTATGGCGGTCGCCGTGCCCTTGGTGGCTATATGGCTGGAGATTTCCCGCAACGTAGGCGGACAGCCGTTAGTATCAAGATTGGAGGTAATAAAATCCAAGACCTTTCGTTGACGTTCCGTAAGTGGTTGCATGAAAAGCACCTTTGTGATATCAAATGACATATTATATCAAATGATATCTATCGAGGCCGAGGGCGTCAATAAAAAAGATTGGCTCCACCAAAAATAATGATACATTAACCAGAAAACCGTACCGGCACGGATTGTAGAATTCACGTGCTGAAAACGTGAGCTACGTTGTGGCTCATTTGTTGGCGATTTTGACAGTCATTCTCTACAAGAACGGTTGGTGGTGAATATGGATTTTGTATTCTATTTTATGATTGCAGGCGTTGCCATGGCGCTCTTTTCCATACCTGTTGTTGCCCTGTATTCTGTCCTGGAAACCAAAGCGCGTGAGAAGGAAGCGCGACAGTACGCACGCAGGATCCTTATGGAACAGCTTAAGCAGGAAGAAGAAGCAGAAGCCCGGAATAAGAGACTTTCCCTGTAGCAAAACTCCCCATGAACAAGCCCCGCACAATTTTACACGTAGATATGAACGCCTTTTTTGCCAGCGTGGAGCAGCAGGTCAACCCTGAACTTCGGGGTAAGCCGATAGCGGTTGTTGGCGGCGGCGGACGGACGGTGATTACTACCAGTTCTTATGAGGCCAGGGCCAAGGGCGTTAAAACCGGCATGGCGATCTGGGAGGGTAAGCGGGTCTGCCCGGAACTGATCATTGTTGCCGGTGACAACCGGAAGTACAGCTACACTTCCGGAAAAATCAACGAGATTTTCCGGGATTTCACGCCCGAGGTTGAAGCCTTCTCTATTGATGAGTCCTGGCTGGACGTCACCCATTCTCTTGGAATCTTCGGTAGTGCCGAGACGATTGCCTACCGTATCAAAGCCCGCATCAAGCACAGCTTCGGCATCACGTGCTCTGTCGGTATCGCTCCCAATAAACTTCTGGCCAAGCTTGCCAGCGATATGCAGAAACCGGACGGACTGACAATTATCGCACCGGAAAAGGTTGCACAGGTTTTGGAGCATATGCCGATCAATGTGCTCTGCGGTATCGGGCGCAAAATGGTGCGGCACCTCAACATGATGTCGATTTATACCTGCGGTGAGTTGGGGCGGTGTGACGAAGCGCGCCTGACCCGCAAATTCGGCATCGTCGGCGCACGGCTCAAACGGATGGGGCAGGGGGTAGACGAATCACCGGTGATCCCGTTCGGTGAGGAAGATGAGGTGAAATCGGTAGGGCATTCCAGGACTCTGGATCAGGATATTGACGACCCCGCTGAGATTCGCCGCTTTCTGCTGCAGCTTTCGGAAATGGTCGGGAGCCGGGCGAGGAAATACAATGTATCAGGAAAAACGATTCATTTGTACGTCAGGTATGCAGATTTTTTCTCCAGTTGGGGGAAACAGACCACGCTGAAGAGTTATATCAGCCGGAGTGATGATATTTACCAGGCGGCGCTGGGGATACTTAATACCGTGGAATTGGAACAACCGGTGCGCCTTTTGGGGATCAGCTTAAGCAATCTCCAAACGCAATCTGAACAGTTGCCGTTGTTTATCGAGGAACGGAAGAAGCTGGAGGCGACAAAGGCCATGGACGCGGTCAACCTGAGGTTTGGGGATATGGTTGTGACGTACGGGAGTTTACTGCCGGGAAAAGAAAATGCCGGGAGCCATGTAATCCCACCAAGCTGGAAGCCTGACGGAATAAAGTCAGTAAGTGTCAAATAAACTAAAGATTTTTTGTTACAATGTTTTCTCTATCATAAGCCGCCAGATAGACCGCGTTCCTCCCCTCCACTTCGGCCAGCGGATCCTGCTTGCGGGATCTAATCTGAAATGCCTACTTATATAGTCGTTGGGAACCGTACCATAGGTGTAACCCTCTTCACTGTAACGCTCATCCTAATCCATGTTTACCCGTTTTTACCTTGGTTTGATCTGGATTATACCACCAATACCCTTTGCGATAATGTGCGGCGTCTGAAATCTGCGGTTGCGGTCTTGGTTCTATAATTTGCCAAATTGCATGTGCCTGATATTCGTCTATAATCTGAACATAGAAGCTGACTCTGCACTATCAAACGAAATGGAGGATGTCATGGTTTGTATATCGAACTACGCAAAATTCATATATGTGCACTCTAAGAGAGATAAGAGTAACGGGGAGATGTGATGTTTAAGTTTCTTAACTCCATATTCAGCAACGATGCAACTTCAGATAATTATCCCGAGACCATCGTGCACGCAGCAATTGAGCATGCAGTGGATAGCACTGATCCATGGATTCGCGCTGTTTTTAGCTACGAAAGGAAATTGCGCCCGGCAGTCATACGAGCCATCGATTATGTGGTGACATTGGTGGATACTATGGCGACGCCCATCGTAGTGGAACCGGGCAGTTATGAAAGCAATGCTTTACTGCGAACCTTTTTCTTTTCCAAAGATGATATGCTGAGGGTACTCGCCAACGACCGAAACCTGATGAGTTTTCTGAAAGGTCAAGCTGATGCTCCGCCACTGGTCTTTGCCCTTCTGGTAATGGCAAAGCAGGAGAAGGTAATTATTGGTGCAGAGCTGTCCGGTGACATTGTCCTGCATGACATTCCACAGACTGTCGTCAGCTTCGAGGCCCATCGTCTGCTAGATCCGTCTGTAAGCGAAGTAGAGGCTCGGCACCATGCCAAGAGAAGGTTATTTAATCACCTCCTTGGGCTTGCACTCAGGCGCATTGTCACGGTAAAAACTGAACGGGGCAAACTGGAACGATACCGCTCAATTCTCCAGTCCAAGCTTGACCTGTTGCAGCGAGCGGGATGGGGGTTTAACGAGACTACAGGCGATGAGCACCTGGATGTGACCGGCATTGAGGTATTGATAAGCAGATTAGAGGCACAGTTGCAGGAACTTGGCGGGGATGATCGAATGCTTGAGGTCTATCTGGACATAGTTGCCGACGTATTGAGCCAGCCTGAACAGCATCTCTGGGCCAGGAAGGAATCTCTTGTTATCAACCGTATGGGAGTCAAACGGAGCAAAGATGACGGCAACACACCGGAAGTTACGCTCGACATGTTTGCTAACGATGAAGGACGCAGCATGGTGGTCACTTTGACAGCTCTTGCCGGAGATGTTATTTGGCCGGAACGGGCAGAGCCTTTTCGCTGCCGATAGACGTCTTGGCATGGCGTCTTAGCCAAGCCAGAACATCATCCACATAGGTGAATACCACAGGGATCACCAGCAAACTCAGAAGTGTCGAAGTTACCAGACCGCCAATCACGGAAATAGCCATAGGCCCTCTGAAGCTGGGGTCGGCCGCCCCAAATCCTAAAGCGATCGGCAACATCCCGGCAGCCATTGCAATCGTGGTCATCAGGATGGGCCGGGAACGTTTATGGCAGGCGTCCATGAGGGCGTCCAGACGGCTCACACCACGCTCCCTCCTTGCCATGATGGCATATTCCACAAGCAGGATGGAGTTTTTGGTAACGATGCCCATCAGCATCAGCAAGCCCATGATCGACGACAGAGAAAAGCTGGCGCCGGTGATCAGCAGCGCCAGGAAAGCGCCACCAACGCTGAGTGGTAGCGCTGCCAGGATCGTGGCAGGTTGCAGAAAGTCGTGGAAGAGCAGTACCAGCACGACATAGATGCATAAGACACCGGCAACCATCGCCAGTCCAAAGCTGCCAAATAGTTCGCCCATTCTTTCGGCTTCGCCCGAAGCCATCTGGGTGACGCCGCCAGGTAATGACTTTAATGAAGGCAGTAGATTTGCCTCGGCCATCACCTCACCGATACTGCGTCCTCCCAATTCTACATTTATGGTAGCCTGGCGCTGCCGATCCCGCCGTACAATCTGACTAGGTCCGTCGCTTACCCGTATCTCCGCCAAATTATTAAGGGCCACAAGACCATTACTACCCTCTACGCGGATTTGACCAATAGTATCTATGTCCTGGCGAACGGTGTTGGCCAGGCGCACACGGACATCAATTTGGCGCTGAGGCAGGTTTAGTTTTCCTAAACTGGTCAAATAGTCCCCATAGGTAGCGACCCGTACCGCATTGGACAGGGCCGTGCTGGTAACGCCAAGGTCGGCAGCACGGGCATAATCCGGTTTGATCTGGATTTCCGGACGTTGCAGGCTTGCGCTGGAAGTTACGGAACCAATACCATTAAGGGTTCGAAGATCGCGCTCAACAGCTTTACTGGCAGTTTCGAGGAGCGTGGGATTATCGCTTGCCAGCATAACCTGTAAAGATTCTCCATTATTGCCGCTACCGAGTTTCACGCGTACACCGGGAAGCGGCTCAAGAGCCAGGCGGATTTCCTTTTCAATTTGGGCCTGCTTGTAACTGCGCTCGGTTCGGGGCGTCAGGTTCAAGACCAGGGTTGCCATTCGGACATCGCTGGTTGCCGTACCGACGACACTGAATATCTCTTTCACATCCTTGACCTGCCTTAACAGTTGAATAGCTTGATCAGTGATTCGCCGTGTGTCGTCCAGGCGGCTCCCCGGTGGAAGTTCCAGCGTGACCTGGGTCTGGCTTTGATCGCCGACGGGTACAAAGCCGGTGGGCAGCAGGGGAATCAGTGCCAGAGATCCTATAACAAAGCCGACTGCCGCGGCCACGGTAGTC
>MGZJ01000050.1:0-3154 GCA_001802645.1 Geobacteraceae bacterium GWC2_53_11
AGACAGGGTTGTCCGACGGCGTAATGTTCCTTGATGTCCTCGATAACCGCCTTGAATTTTTCCTTCTCGGTCTTGTAGATAACGTCCGGAAAATCCGGGCGCAGCAGCGGCCGATTGGTCGGAATCACGCATACTTCAAGTTTGTATATCTTGTGAAATTCCTCCGCTTCAGTATCAGCCGTTCCGGTCATGCCCGAAAGTTTGCTGTACATGCGGAAGTAGTTCTGAAAGGTGATGGTTGCCAGGGTCTGGTTCTCGTTTTCAATCTTGACCCCTTCCTTTGCCTCAATCGCCTGATGCAGGCCGTCGGACCAGCGGCGCCCCGGCATGAGCCGCCCGGTGAATTCATCGACGATAAGTACTTCGCCATCCTTCACAACGTAGTCAACATCAAGCTTGTACATGGCATGGGCACGCAGCGCCTGGTTGACATGATGCAGGATCTCGATGTTGCGGGGATCGTACAGGTTGTCGACTTTCAGAAGCTTTTCAACCGTCAGAACCCCCTGTTCCGTCAGTGAGGCGCTCTTGGCTTTTTCATCAATGGTGAAATCGCCGGTATACTGTTTGCGCTTGCCGGAAAGAGTGTTTGCTTCTACTTCGAGAACCTCTCCCTTTACCAGCTTTGGAATGATGGCGTTGATAATGTAGTACTTGTCGGTCGAATCCTCTGTCGGGCCGGAAATAATCAGCGGTGTACGGGCTTCGTCAATCAGGATGGAGTCAACCTCGTCAACTACCGCATAGTTAAAGCCGCGCTGTACGTAGTCATCCAGATCGAACTTCATGTTATCCCGCAGGTAGTCGAAGCCGAACTCGTTGTTCGTGCCATAGGTGATATCCGCGGCGTAGTTGATCCGGCGCTGGTCATCCTCAATGCCATGAACGATGATGCCGACGGTCAGGCCAAGGAAGTTGTACAAGCGTCCCATCCACTCCGAGTCACGTTTGGCTAGATAATCGTTGACCGTAACGACATGAACGCCTTTGCCGGAAATGGCATTCAGATAGGCGGGGAGGGTGGCTACCAGCGTTTTACCTTCACCGGTTTTCATCTCGGCAATTTTACCGGAGTGAAGTACCATGCCGCCAATCAGCTGGACATCAAAATGGCGCATGCCGAGGATACGTTTACTTGCTTCACGGCAGACGGCAAATGCCTCGGGAAGCAGGGCATCAAGCGATTCCCCTTTTGCATGCCGTTCCTTGAATTCTTCTGTCTTCTGCTTCAACTGCTCATCGGAAAGGGGAGTCATCGAATCTTCAAGGGCATTTATTTTTGCCACAATCGGCCACATTTTTTTAAGTTCACGTTCGTTCTTGCTGCCGATAAACTTTTTAATAATGGAACTGAACATTTGAATATCTCCCGAAGGTAAAATGATTAAATATGAGCCCGTGACGATAACACAACCCGCCGGGTTTTACCATACGCCTTTAATTATCCTGGTGAGCAGAATCCTGCACGAATACAAACTCAGACGTTAAAACGGAAATGCATGACATCACCGTCTTTGACGACATACTCTTTTCCTTCCAGTCTCATCAAACCCTTCTCTTTGGCGCCGGATTCGCCGTTGCTGGCAATATAATCATTGAAGCCGATGACTTCTGCGCGGATAAACCCTTTTTCAAAGTCGGTATGAATGACGCCTGCAGCCTGCGGCGCTTTGGTGCCGTTCACAATAGTCCAGGCACGAACTTCCTTGACCCCGGCGGTAAAGTAGGTGATGAGTCCGAGCAGCGCATAACCGTTTCTGATGAGACGGTCAAGGCCTGCTTCCTCCAGGCCCATGTCATCGAGAAAAGCCTGTTTTTCAGAGCCGTCAAGCTCGGCTATCTCGGCTTCCAGTTTGCCGCAGATGACAACAACCCCGGCTCCTTCAGCGGCAGCAATTTCACGAACCTTGGCAACATTCGGGTGTTTCCCCTCCAGGTCGTCTTCAGTTACGTTTGCCACATACAGCACCGGTTTGTCGGTCAGAAGATGAAGATCGCGCATCCATATCTTCTCGTCCTCATTCTGGGCTACTCCCTGCAGCTTCTTGACCTGCTCCAAAAGGGCGCGGACGCGAAGATAAAACTCAACCTCATCCTTTGCTTTCTTGTCGCCGCTCCGCGCCATTTTTTCGGCCCGCTGCAGTTTCTTTTCGATGGTATCGAGGTCGGCCAGTGCGAGTTCCGTGTTGATGACTTCTATGTCGTCTGCCGGTGAAACGCGACCGTTAACATGGACGATATTGTCATCATCAAAACAGCGGACAACATGAACAATGGCATCGACGCTGCGTATGTGTCCCAGAAACTGGTTGCCGAGACCTTCGCCCTGGCTGGCACCCTTGACCAGGCCGGCAATATCGACAAATTCAATCGTTGTCGGTTGTGTCTTCTGGGGATTGACGATGGCAGACAGTTGATCCATGCGGGGATCAGGCACCTGGACGATACCCACATTCGGTTCAATGGTGCAGAACGGATAATTTGCCGATTCGGCGCCTGCCGAGGTGAGAGCATTAAAGATGGTTGACTTGCCGACATTCGGCAGTCCGACAATTCCGCAGTTAAAACCCATAAATCTATCCTTCCAGAAAGTTCCTGTTATTGTAGAGACTCATCGACTTGGAGAGTCCTTCTTTAAGCATTACTTCAAGCATAGTTATGCCGCCATCCAGTACCTGTGCCAGCAGTTCCATCTGTTCAGGGGGGATTTTGCCAAGAACATGGCCGGTGGTGTCTCCGTGCAGGGATTTGCCGATGCCTATTCTCAGTCGCGTAAAATCACCCTTGCCCAGGCATTCCATGATGGAGCGCAAACCATTATGGCCGCCATGCCCGCCTCCCTGTTTAAAGCGCACCGCCCCAAAAGGAAGATCAAGCTCATCATGAATAACGATCAGGTTGGCGAGCGGAAGCTTATGGAACTGGAGAGACTGCATGACCGCTTTCCCGGACAGATTCATGAACGTCTGCGGTTTAAGCAGTATCAGGCGGTGGCCGGCAAAATTCAATTCACCGCTGAAACCTGAAAAGGCTTTCTTTGAAATCGAAACATTCTCCTGCTGAGCAAGATGATCCAAAAAAAGAAAACCCGCGTTATGGCGGGTCCATTGATAGGTGGGGCCGGGATTGCCCAGCCCCGCAACTATATAGGTAC
>MGZJ01000050.1:3175-26382 GCA_001802645.1 Geobacteraceae bacterium GWC2_53_11
GGAATCTTTGGCTGGTCAAGAATAACAATTCCCTCAGGCAGCGGAATTTCGCTGACATGAATCGAATGGGCTATTTTCAGATCCGTAACATCAATGGTGATGTTGTCCGGAATGTTGCCTGGCAGACATTCAATGTGCAGTTCATGGTGTGCGAGGTCAAGCAGTCCGCCCTCTTTTACGCCTGCAGCAGTACCCTTCAGAACAACCGGAACCGTAATACGGAGCTTTTCGTTCGGATTGATACGGTGGAGATCCACATGTTTGAAGGTGCGCTTAATCGGATCGCGCTGAATATCAACAACAATCGCAATATTCTGGTCGAGGCTTCCGCCGCCGATCAGGGTGATCAGGTTGTTCTGGCCACCTGCACCGGAAATGGCTTCCTGCAGATCACGGCTTTTGATGCTCACCGGCATCGGGTCAACACCTTTACCATAAACAACTCCCGGAACCATATCAGCATTGCGGAGTCTTCTGCTTACGCCTGTACCGGTTTTGGTACGTAGTTCAATATTCATCTGTTTCTGTTGCATACGTTCCTCCACGTGTAGTAACGGGTCTTCCCCGTCCTATTCATAACCAAAGTATTTTATACAAAAAGCGAACTGACCGATTCATCTTCATGGATTCGTCTGATAGCTTCCGCGAGCAGTTCCGCTACGGAAAGCATTCTGATTTTTGTTGTTTCCTGTGCAGCAACGCTACCTGGTATCGTATCAGTCAGGACGACTTCTTCAATATCCGATGCATTGATGCGCTCTATGGCAGGGCCGGAAAGCACGCCATGTGTGGCACAGGCATAAATCGCCTTGGCGCCGTTTGCCTTGAGTGCCTTGGCAGCCTGGGTAAGGGTGCCGGCGGTATCAATCATGTCATCAAGAATGATGGCGATTTTGTCACGAACATCGCCGATCAGATGCATTACTTCGGCTACGTTGGGGCCGGTGCGGCGTTTGTCAATAACGGCAAGAGAATATTCAAGCCGCTTGGCAAAAGCCCGTGCTCTCTCGGTACCGCCTGCGTCAGGGGATACCATGACAACCTGTTCGCCTTTAAAGCGGTCTTTAAGATAATTGAGAATGACCGGAGCGGCATACAGGTTGTCAACCGGGATATTGAAGAACCCCTGGATCTGCCCTGCATGAAGATCAACGGTAACAACCCTGTCAACACCGGCTGTTGTGATCAAATCAGCGACAAGCTTGGCTGTAATCGGAGTTCGTGGTGCAGCTTTGCGATCCTGACGGGCATAGCCGAAGTACGGGATCACAGCTGTAATGGAGGCGGCTGACGCACGTTTCAGGGCATCCGTAATAACCAGTAATTCCATAAGGTTGTCATTGGTCGGCGCACAGGTTGACTGAACGACATACACATCGCGACCGCGAACATTTTCACCGATTTCAACCAGTACTTCTCCATCGGAAAACCTGCGTACTCTTGCAGCGCCGAGCGGTACGCCCAGGCTGTCGCATATTCTCTGTGCCAGATCCGGATTCGAGTTGCCGGAAAAAATCTTGATTTTGTCATGCATGGTGATCAAACACCTTTCGAAATAATGAGCAGAGTGAGATACAAGTGCTAAAGAAATGAGAGATATACTAAAACATTTAACAAAATGCAACCTCTTTCGAAGTCTTGTGTTGAATGTGCCGGCAGAAATCTGGCATCTGTAATCAACGTGTTACTATAATTCCCTCCTGTTGGGCAAATACTAAAAACTCATTGATTTCATCGCTGGTAAGCCCGGTTCCAGATGCGTAATTTCCTTTTATATGATCGCGGATATTTTCCAATACCTTGATATAAGAGGCGTCAAGTGACTCGGTACATACCATTCCCTTATGAAGATACATAACCGCCTGCGAACCTGACGCAGATAGATTCGCGAACATCCAGCGGAAGTGAGGCTCTCCGCATTCAAGCAGTTCATCAATATCGTACGTAAAGCGCATTATTCGGCATGAAGAGGCAATGTTAAAACCGGCATTGCGTGAAGAGGGGCTTGATGTGGACTCATCAGAATGAGGAGATAACAGCACCGCCGCATACTGGTGGTGATACGCAGCCAGATCAAGTACGAGCGGCAGGTATTTCTGAAGTTTCTTCCCGCAGAATAGCTGCTTCAAAAAAAGTTGCTGCATTTCCCAGATGTCATCATCGCTGACATCTGACTCATTGATGCCGTGGCCCCTGGTTTTGGTCAGCCAGAGACTGAATTGCTTCAATAAATCGGACGGCTTCACGCCGAGGAGGGTAACAACGGCATTGAACCAGGCAACAGACCTGCCTCGTGTATAGAAAATATCACAAGCTGCTGCCAGATCGGCTGCAACAGCCATCTCTGACATACCGAATGTGTCGTTGGACTTCACCAGATACGGGGGATGCCTGTCCCAGCAGATTTTCAGCGATAGGGCTCGGTCCGCCAAACGGGTACCCGGCAACACGGCAAGGGGGAAAATGTCAAGGTGGTTCGGATAGAGCGACAACGCATAGTCAAGGCTGTGGCAAAACCCCTCCAGAGTATCACCGGGAAGTCCGTAGATCAGATCAAAACCGAACGTAGCGCCGCTCTCATTCAGAAGTCCGATTTTTGCGGTAAAGTCAGACTTGTTGAATGATCGTCCGACCAGCTTCAGGACTTCACGGTCCGCACTCTGCAGACCTATTTGCAGTGAACAGGATATGCCTGCAAAAAGTTCAGCCATTTCCCTGTCTATGAATTCATTGCGCACTTCAAAATGAAAATGAATATCCGGAGCAACTTTCCTGATCATTCGAAGTATTTCTTTTGCGCGGACCTTATCCGTGTTGAAGGTTGAATCAAGCACAAATACCTGCGCAACACCGGTTGCGGCAAAATGCCGCAATTCCGCTTCGATCCGTTCCAAAGAAAAATGCCGTACGCCATGAATTCCGCGCGCATCAAAGCAGAAGTCACAGGTGAAGGTGCATCCTCTCGATAACTGCCAGAGCAGGCCGGGTGTGGAGCGGGTATCAATAATTCCTGACAGATAGGGTGATGGTATTGCGTCCAGGTTGGTGATGGGAGATGGAGGTGAAAGAATGGAAGCACCGGGAAGAAGAATTCCGGGAATAGCTGCGTAATCACCACCGCCTGTCATTGCTTGGCACAGTGATAGAAATGGCTCTTCTCCTTCTCCGGTAATGACAAAGTCGAATATTCCCAGGTCCAAAGTGGAGCCGGGATCGGCGCTGACCTCCGGTCCCCCGCAGAAGAGCTTGCACGTTGGTAAACACTTTCTTAGCAGTGAAGCAATTTCACAGCAGAGTTTACGATTCCACACATACATTGAAAAACCGACGGCAACGGGGTCTGTTTCGGCAATGACCGCAGCACACGCTGCGGCATCCTGACCGATAAAGAAGTCCGTCAGAACTATGGAAACAGGACTTTCCTGCGCATATGCCTTGAGAAAGGCATTTGCCAAGGGAATTGATTGGGGTGAAGGCGAAGGGTGGATTGAAACAAGTTGAAATAACATGGTTGTCAAATCCTGTCAGACCGTTACAAGTGCAACGGCTTGAAATGAAAAAGGTCAGCCTTGCGGGCTGACCTTGACATATGAATGGCTGGGGCGCCAGGGATCGAACCATTATAGGGTATAAAGTTCAATCCCAATGTGTACCAACCCTACCCATATTCGGTCAAGTTCGTGCCGTCAAGTGCTAATAAATATAAGGTTAATAGTTTTATGCTAGCGTAATTCGACTGTTTTGTATTTATTTATATAATGTGCAGTAAAGTGCACATTATATATTGAAATGGTTTTGATGACATGGATGTACACAATGGGAACACTCGACAATTTGGAAGTTACTTAATCGACGATCAAAGCCTGATTATTTTGCATAGGTGGAAAATTGACGGAGTTAATACGCTTGAATCTTCAATAACGTGGATTATGAAATGTGGCTGGGTAGTCAAAAGATGTGAATAGGGGGGCTGGGGCGCCAGGGATCGAACCTGGGAATGCCGGAATCAAAATCCGGTGCCTTACCGCTTGGCGACGCCCCAATATGTTTCATTGCCCCTATTTTTGCTCCAAAAACTTGGAAAAACAGCTTGAACCTTTGAAGATTGATTTCAGCGTGACCACTTGATGCACAATCTCTATGAAGCTAGCTGCTTAGCAAAAAAAATCTATAACATATCAATTCATCATTTTTCAACAAAAAAACGCTAGATCTTTTTGAAACCACATGGAATTTGATCGCCATATGTCCACAAACATTTATTCGATATTATTTTGAATACGCAATGCCGTGTAGAATAAATGCGCGAACATCTTGGCTCGACAGAGCCCGAAAACAATTGATTAGTTTCTTTTCTTCCTCAGAAAGGGGACCTACCACTTCTCCAAAAAAAGCAGCAACCGGTACCTCAAGTGCATTTGCAATAGCCTGTAGTTTGTCTGTATTCAGGCGGGTTCGGCCATTTTCATATTGTTGTATTGCCTGAAAAGTAACTCCGGTTTTTTCGGCTAGCGCTTCTTGCGTTAGGCCTCTTCTTATGCGAAATTCCCGCAACTTATCTCCAAGTTCTTTGCTTGTAAGTGCTGTTCCCATTTTCTCATCCTTTTTTTGATGCCTAGATTACATATGCTTTGGACGAGAATAAATGGGGCGCAGCTTGTAAAATATTGCAAAATACAAGTACAGCTTGTATGATCCGGAATTAAACCGATTGTATTTGAGATATTGAGAGTGGTTCCAGAATATTTCAATATGGATAACGGATAGGATAATGCCTTACTCCGACATTACTAAGCAGCGAAAAGCCCAACGAGAACATTTAAGAAGGAAAGTAATAGAGAATCCAAAATGGTACCAAGAGCTAAAAAAACGACGGAAACAGAAAAGAGAAAATATCCACGCAATAATAAATCATATTAAGACAACAGTAGGCTGTCTCATGTGTGATGAAAAAGATCACGATAAGTTACAATTTCACCATGTTTTACCTGATTTTAAATTAGCAACTGTTGCACAATTGATCAGTAACAGGTCAAAGATAATTACCGTACTTAAGGAAATTGACAAATGCGTGTGCGTATGTACAGCGTGTCATAAACAATTAGATAGCAACTTGTCGTTTGTTATAAAAACAGTAAAAAACGAAAAGTGGTACAGAGACTGGAGTTTGAAAGAGGCACTGGATTGGTTCCAATTGCACCCACAGACCCGTTTTAAAAAAAATGACTTTTTAGGTGTCATCAAAGCTGTAGTAAGGAATTCTCAGATTCAGGATCTTAAAAAATTCTATAATGTGATGTAAATGATAATAATTTGCTTCGCCTTGCTGTACAGAATTGCCCCGGCAACACCGGTTGTCAGGGATTCCTGTATGTGATGTGTGAGACAGGCGAAGACAGCTTGAAAAATGTTCAGACCATCCACGAAACCAGTATGACGGTCAAAGTGTACGCCAGGACATTTTTTACCTACTTATCTCTCGTCTGGTGTTTTCCACGATTCTAACCACTGCAAGGCATCAGTGCACCCGACCATTTCCCGGCCCAGCTTCAGGCGTTCCAGGATAATCGACTTTTTGTCATCGCTCAGTTCTGCAGCTTGTCGTTCAGCATCGGAAAAAAACGCTTCGATTTTCTTTGCTTTTGCCCATGCAGTGATGATGCGAAACAACTCTTCCCGACTATCCTTTTCATCCTTGATTCTCTTCTGTATGGCTTCTTCGCGCCGCCACTCAAGTTGTCTCGCCTCCCATTGTTGTTTCTCAATCTCAGCTTGTCGTCTCCCATCTTCTGCCAGTTTGGCGATGGTTGCTGCTTCAGCCTCAAGTTCTTTGACTATAGCTTTAAGCTTTCGAGGAAAGTCACCAGCTTCTTTTTCGCGCCATTGCCGGCACCATTTAGTTCTCGGGTATGGGGAATAGGCCTGCACGCAGAGTCTTCCACTTGGCATATCGCGTTTGCTTGTCCAAGAGTAGGACTTTTCTATTTTCTTAATCATCTGGGGTGTGAGTTCCGTTACCTTAATGTACTTGCCGTCAAGATAGCGCAATTCATATTCCTCACTCATCTCAAATATCGTCAGCCCTATTGCTACATTACCAATAAATACTATTGTGTCGCGAGAAGGGCTCCATAAATCCGAATATTGACGGTCTCTCCCTCCCTTCTCACGCTCTTCTAAGTTGTATCGAATCAAATTCTGGCCTTGGGGTTCAAAAATGACATGATGAGATCTTTCCTCAAACAGAAGGAATAACTCGTTTGCCACCTCCAGAGCACGACTTAAAATTGCTTTCGATACAACAAGGTCGGCAAGCAAGTGCTTCCTGGGTTTGAGGTATCCATCTCTGGATTCGCGACTTTCGTCCAAGTGTGTTTTCAGGCCTTCAATAAGAGCATGAATTTGAGGGAGCTCGCTTCGCTTGCGGTGCTTCGATTTTATTTCTTGCGGCGGTTTTGGAATTGGTAATGGAGCATATACGGAATAACCATCACGGGACCATATTAACTCATCACCAGGTTTGGCTTCAGGGAGTGGTTGTTGCTTGAGCTTTTGTCCGGCGGCTAGTCTGGCCCAATAGCCTCTGGAAGGACGTGGCACATTCAAGCGGGTGCAGATACGCGCAAGATAACTTGAAGATACCTTGTATCTCAATGCGACTGTAAGCATCGGTTCTGCCCAGACCTCTTGATATAATTGTTCCCTGCTAACTACGGCATCTTCTTCTCTGGTGTGTGACATATCATTGTACCATCGTGATCTTTAACAGCTAATTTAGGTAAATTGCAGGCCTAGTAAACCGGTCAGTGAAAACGTCCCGTATGAAAACATCGCCGTTCTGATTGAACCGATCCTTCAAATATTGGCTGTAGCCAGAATAATGGTCGACCTCTGCTAAGGTTAGCATATGATTGCTCATGCAACTCCAGGGGTTTTCGGGCGTATAGGCGAGGTCATGGTTTCCCCAGAGAAGAACAGCATCAGAATTGAGCAGTAGATCAAGGCATGCCAGTTCATCGTTGAGGGTTATCCCCTTTTTGACGTTGTCAACATAATCGCCCAATGCGACATGCTCTTTATCCTGTTCATAATCAAGAAAGGCTTTGGCTTTCTCTATGTCGCCGTGTATGTCTCCAATGATTATGGCCATGCTGATTCCTCACTCCGCCTATGGCAAGTCTTCTGGCTGTCTACTTCTTGCTGATTTGATCTAACTCAATAATACCGGTAATACACGGGTAGTAATACTTTGCCCCGCCTGTGAAAACCTTCAGGTTCGGCAGAATTTCGGCATAGCCTACACTGTGACCATGCCCGCAATACACCGTCATCGAAACGTCCGGATGTGCCAGCATGGCTGATCTCAATACGTCACCCGTTGCCTTGCAGCCAAAATGTGGCAGGTAGTTGTCGTCAGTGTTTTTACCCTCATGCCAGCAGGCTTCGGCGAATGGTGGTACATGAAGAGCAACGATAATGTTCCGGTAGTATTTTAAAGCCTCAGCAAGCTGACTCTTCAGCCATGCAGCAGCCTCATCACCAAGCTTATTCTGGGCAGCCAGTCGAAGATCTTTCGTCGGCTGGATTAATTCCTTAATCCGATGGTAGTCATTTAAGTCTACCTGTGAACCGGTCGGATCGCCGAGTCGTCCATCCGCCAGCCCTTCGTGACCAATCAAACATGTAGCTGGCGTCAACTCGATTAAATCATCAGCGCGAGACAGCCAGATCAGGTTACGATTGGCCATGGTTCTGCCACCTACTTCAAAGTCGATTTTCTGTATAGAGCTGCCGTAATAATCGTGGTTGCCAAGAACAAAATAGATCTGATTTCTAAGGTGATCCGCTAAGAAGTCAAGGTAACGACAAAGGTTATCTGACGTAGCTATGTCACCCGTGATTAACACTGAATCAACGCCAGATTCGCGAATTGCGTTACACAGTACTTCGACTTCACGTAGTCCAACGAAGTTCAGGTGTAAATCTGTTAACCATGCAATTGAATATCTCATTATTTTGAAATCAGTTTGTCCCATTGCAAGAATTACCTTTTGGGCAGTTATTATTACTCTTCATCTATGATTTAGAATTTCATGGGACAAATTATAAAACATAGAAGAAGCTAAGTCAATATTAAATTTATCAAATAATCCTTTAAGATTAAATAGTTATACACTTAATGTTGATCTAGTACACACATTGTTGTTTATGCCACGTTAATCTATGAGAGAGGATTGAGGGGTGTCATTAAAAGTAGATTACAATTTGACTGTGAGAGATTAAGTAAGGACAAGGAAGGGGGATTTAGGATTAAGCAAGGCTTGAGAATCACGGTATGCGTTATCGTTGTTAACATTGGTACATTGATACTTTGGTAGTCAATTCATAATTGGAAAACAAAAAAGCCGCCTAATAGATAGGCAGCTTAATTGTTCAGAATAACTTTTAAAAGATGCAGTCCCAAGAAGGGACATTTTCTTTTAATTTTTAAACAGATATATTAATCTAAAAGGCGCAATAAAAACTTATACCTTATAAGAACCTGGGAATGCCGGAATCAAAATCCGGTGCCTTACCGCTTGGCGACGCCCCAATAAAGAGAAAAGAACAATCAAAGTGTTTCTGTGGTTACCGCAAACCAGTTTTGATTTTTGGTGATTTCACGCCGTGCGAACTCGGCGGCGGCAAACTCTTTAAAAACACCAAATACGGTTGATCCGCTTCCGGACATCATGCTTCCAACCGCTCCCAAATCCATGAGACGGGACTTGATATCGGCAATAACCGGAAACGCAGGAATCGTTACTGATTCAAGGTCGTTGGACATAATTGAGACGACATGTTCAATTGAGTCGAAAAACCGTGGCAGTCTATTCAGCTCTGCTCTGTTTGTCAACTGTAAAGATTTATAGACCCAACCCGTTGACACGTGAACACCAGGATTGACAAGTAATATCCAGCATGTTGGCATGCCGGGGAGGGGGGTCAGTTTGTCACCAATACCCTCGGCAAGGGCCGGTTTCTGAAAAATAAAGAACGGGACATCTGCACCAAGCTTGCTGCCGATGGCCATAAGCTCCTGTTCCGTCAGTTTCAGCTGGAGCAGTGTGTTCATCCCCATCAATACCGAGGCCGCGTCGCTGCTGCCCCCACCCAGGCCGGCGGCAACAGGAATATTCTTGGTAATACGTATCTGAACTCCTTGAGCAGAGCCAGCCCGATCGAGGATGACGCGGGCAGCTTTCCAGGCTATGTTATCCGGGCCGTCGGGAGCATTATCCGAATTGCAGATAACCGTGATTTCAGGAGCATTCGTCAGAACAAGCGTGATTTCATCGCAGAGATTCACCCGCTGCATGATCATCCGAAGATCATGGTATCCATCCGGGCGCTTTCCAATGACATCAAGCAGGTAATTGATTTTTGCCGGAGCCGTTACGGTCAAGGTACTCACGAAAACTCCCGTACTACTGTGGATAATTATGCGGGCCATTTATATCTAATAAACATCATTTTTGTCGAGTAGGAAGTTGCTGTTACCGGAAATGAATTTGACAGATTTACTGGCATTATGCTACCTCTGAAAAAGTAGTTCGAGTGAATGAAGGAGTATAACAATGTTTAAAAATCTCCGTGAAGATATAAACTCGGTTTTTGAACGTGATCCGGCTGCCCGGAATGTTTTTGAAATTATTTTCTGCTACCCCGGTTTGCATGCTCTCTGGATCTATCGTATTGCCCACTGGTTCTGGATTAACGAGCTGTTCTTTCTTGGCCGCTTCACGTCGCATATGGGGCGCTTCCTGACCGGAGTAGAAATTCATCCCGGGGCCAAAATAGGTCGCAAGTTTTTCATTGATCATGGTATGGGCGTTGTTATTGGCGAAACTGCGGAAATCGGCGATAATGTAACGCTTTATCATGGCGTCACGCTGGGTGGTGTTACCTGGGACAAGGTGAAGCGTCACCCGACATTGCTCGATAACGTGGTAATCGGGTCCGGTGCCAAGGTCCTGGGACCGTTCACGGTAGGGAGGGGGGCTAAAATCGGCTCCAATTCAGTCGTGGTTAAAGCGGTTCCCGACAATGCAACGGTTGTCGGCATACCGGGACGAATGGTGATGGCAGAAGAAAAGAAGGACGAGGGACGGGCGGATTTGCAGCACGGCCAGTTGCCCGACCCGGAAGCAAAGGCGATTTCATGCCTGTTTGATCAGATCCGTGAACTGGAACGGAAATACGATGCTCTGGCTGTTGAACATGAAGAACTAAAACGTAAGGTTAACGGGTAACATCCACCGGTGGTGTGCCACTCATTTGAGGATCAGAGGTTTCTTTTTGCATGATAAAACGGCAAACGACCATAAATAGAATTTTCAAGGTTTCCGGCATCGGACTGCATAGCGGTCAGGAAGTTACCCTCGAATTTCTCCCCCGTCGTGAATTCGGCATTGCTTTTGTGCATAACGGAAAACTGATCCCGGCCCGCTATGACATGGTCGGTGATACGCGCCTCTCTACCCAGATCAGCCTTGAAGGCGTAGCTGTTTCTACAATAGAGCATTTGATGGCGGCGTTTTATTTTTCCGGTATAACCAACTGCCTGGTGTACATTGACGGCCCTGAAGTGCCAATTCTGGATGGTTCTGCCTGGGAGTTTTATCAGGGGATGTGGAAGGCCGGGGTATATGAGTTTCCCGAATCAGGCGTGTATTTAAAAGTATTGCGACCGGTGGAAGTACATCACAATGATTCGTGGGTTAAGGTCAAACCCCTTAATACCCTGGAAATAACGATGTCTATCGAGTTTCGCTCACCTGTCGGCAAACAGAAAAAACGGGTTACTGACGTTGAAAATGCCTTTGCAATCATCAATTCCCGGACGTTTGTGCTTCAGGAAGAGATTGAAGCGATTCGCAAAGTCGGTCTGGCCAGGGGTGGGTCGCTGGATAATGCCGTGGTAATCGGCAGTGAAGAAATCATGAATCCGCGCGGTCTTCGTTACAAGAATGAACTAGTGAATCACAAAATACTCGATCTGATCGGCGATTTTTACACCAGCGGCTATCGAATCCTCGGAAAAGTCGAAGCCAACAAGACGGGACATTATCTTAACAATATGCTGCTCAGGGAACTATTCTCCGATCCCCGGAACTACAGTATTTATTGATTCATAATCACTTGCCGAGTATTACCTCGCCGGTATCAGTGAACAACCTCACCGGCAATTCAAACGCCCGCACAAATATGTTCAATAATCCCTTGCTCATGGATTTTACCGGGATGGCGCTGACCTGGGGATCCGACCATTTCCCCTTGGCCTCGAAATATGCCGTCAGCAAGTCCTTGTCCTTGCCGGTCAACAGCCAGCCGACGATCGGTATCCGGTTAACAATCTTATCCACTGTTTGAAGCGGCTGAGCCCCGAGAGTCAGGTTCAACTCTTCTTTAACGATGTCTGCGGTGCCAACAATCGAAACATTAATGGCATTGCTGCTTATAAACAGATCTTTGGTCGACATGATCCCATCTTTTACAGCGATACTTCCCTTGATGCTGCTGTACGGCATTCCCCCTGAGGCCATATCCGGTAGCCTGAATCTGAGTAATTGAGAAACATTCAATATCGAAAATACTTTGGAAAGTGTGTTGAATTTTCGTAGTTTGCCATTACTCATGTGCAACTTGATATTACCGAGAGAGCTTTTCTTGATCTCTGCCAGAGTATTTCCACGCGCGGTCAGGTCACTGTGCAGGGTTAGGGAACCGGTCACTTCACGGGAAATGTCGAGTGCGGAAAACAATTTATCGGCATCAGTCTTTGCAATATCAAAACTCAGGTCATAGCGATCTCCTTGTTGCCCCCCAGGAGATATTCTCCCTTTGGCCGTCAGCTTTCCGCCGAAAACTCCGGCAGTCAGGGTTTGCAGATACAGAGTGCCGCTATCCTGTTGAACTTCAGCATTCAGGTTGTTGAATAACAGTTTCCCCATATTCCCATTTTCCGCATTCAGTGACAGCATGACATCCATGCCGGTCCCTTGCTGGCTTTCCCCCTGACGAGGAGGTGGAGTGAGCATTTTCAGGTCATCGATATCAAGTTTCGTCGAGGTCACTGAAATGTTTGCCTGCCGGGTCGGAGCGGTCATTATTTTACCGTTGAGGTTGAAGTTTGAAGCGTTAATCATGCCGGATACGCTGTTTAAGGAAATTGAACCGCTGCTCAGGAGTATATTGGCATTAAACCTCCTGATGCCGGCTTCCCGGCCCTTTTCAGCCAGATTAATGTCTCGAAGATACAACATCGAAGATGAAAGGGTGATGTCGCCTTCCGGCTTTTTCAAACTTTTGATAGCCGCTTTCATTGTTACGACGGAATCGCCGTACCGGGTCGCAATAGTGGATGTCTCCAGGCTGTTTCCTTTGAAAGTGGCTGTTCCTGTGACTCCGGTGATCGGTTTAAGCCGGTCGTCAGGCAAAAAGCTGAGTTTCGTGAGATGTACCGTACCATGGTAATCCATGGCACTCAGGTCTGCCGGGTCGCCCCCGCCTTTGATATGGGCCTGGACAGTGCCCTGCGGCTTGTAGTGCCGCCACATGGAGAGAATGGGGGTAGAGCCATTCATTTCAAACCGGTTGGTCTGCAGATCAAACCCAAGGTAAGGTTTGTCGCCATAGCCAATCAAGCCGCTGCCGGTTATTACGAGAGGAGAAAGGTTGTACTGTACCGAGGTCACTTTTGTGGCATCCTTGCCGATTACCGTACTGAATTTGAGCGTATGTGGCATGGAGAGAGGCTTGCTGACATAGCCAGGAAGCGCATATGCCGCCTGTTTGAGATCCCAGTCGCCATTCAAACGATAGGCGGTATAATGGCCGCCTCCTACAAGATGTAATGATGAACTGTTACTGTATTCAAGCTTTGATAAACCGGCGATGTTTGCGATCCATGCGATCTCGGGAGCACGTGGAGAAATATCCATTCTTATCGGATAATCGGCAGTCTTGTCGGTATTGTACTCCGTGATTGAACCGTCCAGCGAGAAGGGCGAGGTGCCGAAGTTCCCGGTCATGCCGACCAGATTGAAATTTTTACCCTTGAGCTCAATAACGCCCTTTATGTTATTGAATGTCGGCGCTTTGGGACCGTAACTCAGGACCGCTTTTTCAACCGGCCCGCGAATGAACAGGGTGTTATAGTTCTGGCCAACTTCCATGTGGGCAATCTGGCTTATTCTGCCGTCCAGAACGCCCGCATCAAGCTTGAAAATACCGGTTTTAATCTTGTTTTCGATGTAATCAGAAGTGGCTTCATCAGCCATATCAATGAGGCCGTAGGGAACATAATTCCTGACATCCTCGTAGCGGAATGTTGACGGGGTGCTGGCTTTGGCGATGATCCGAGGATCTTTCGTCAAATAATCCTGCATCTGGAAGCTCCCCTTGATTCTGAACCCCTCCATGCTGAAATCAACGGCCGAGATATCGATAAGTTGCTTTGTCAGCGTTGCCGTGTACTCAAGTTGCAGGACTTTCGGTGAAAGAGTAGCATGAAATATGGATGGCCATTGTATCGTAGCACCGCTTATATGGATTTTCCCCTTGGCAGCGAAGTTTTGCGGCTTTCCTTTGAAACTGGAACTGAAATCCACTCTGCCGCCGGTGTTGGCAAAAGGAATATATTTGCCAAAATAAGGCCAGAATCTGCCGATATCGGCCTGCTTAAGAGAAATGTCGCCATCGATATCCGAATCAAGCAATGATGTTTCACCTGAAGGAAGCCGTACCTTGCCGGATAGTGAAAAACGGGTAGGGGAACCGCGCAGGGCAGGAATATCGGCAGAAAGTTTAAAATGCCCTTTGTGGCCCCTGCCAATATGGTCGGTTGCGAGCGAGATGTTGCGTAGTGCTGCAGTAAATGGCTCTTTTCGTCCGGCCATATCGCTCCAGAGTATCGCACCCTTGTTAATGCGTATTTTTTTGAAATTTACCCGCACACCGTCTTTACCCGGCTTGAGCAAATCATCGATAGAAAGAGTTCCATCCGCGCGGCGACTTACTGATATGGTCGTTTCGTTAAGGGTCAGGTTTTTCAGTTCAACTCTTTTTTCAAGTAACGGAATAAGTGCCACCTGAATCGTGATTTTTTTCGCTGTAACAAAATCAGCCGCCCCGTCCTTTTCCTTAACGGTAAATGATTTGAATTCAAACGAGGGTCCGAAGTTCCAAGCAAAAGATCCCGATTCAAAGTTGACGGTCCGGTTAAGGCTTTGCTGAAGAGCGGTTACGATCTCGGCGCGGTAGGCATTGACATCCAGCAGATAGGGGAGAAACAATGCTGTTGCAGTCACCAGTGTTGCGACTGTTACAAGTAAAACTCCGGAGATTTTGACAAATCGGGAAGTGATTTTCACGATTCCGTCACCTCAGTTGTGACCCTGACCCGCCGGATGCGCTTCTTTTCAACACTTTCAACCGTAAATCGGGAGTTTTGGAACAGGATGCTCTCCCCCTGTTGCAACAGCCGTCCGGACTGTGCAAGCAGGAAACCGGCAATGGTAGAATAGGGGGCATCTTCAGGAAGGGCAAGATGAAGCCGGAGATTCACTTCGCGCATGGTCAACATTCCGTCCAGAAGGTACCCGTTACTATCCTCAACACACTGCTCCGGAGAAACGTCATCAAATTCATCGTCAATTTCACCGACAATTTCTTCGAGAAGGTCCTCAAGTGTAATAATCCCTTCTAACCCGCCATATTCATCAACAACAAAAAGCATATGGATTCGTAACGACTGCATTTGCTTTAATGCGGTACTTAGCTGGGCATTGGCCGGGATAAAGTGTGGCGGATGAATAAGTGCACTAAGATTGAAACCGGATAAATCCGAATGTGACAGAAACGGTTCCAGGTCTCTTCTGACAATAATGCCGACAATATTGTCAAGTTCCTCCTGAAAGACCGGAATCCTTGAAAGCCCGCGGGAATTAAACAGTGACAGGGTCTCACTAAATGTTGCAGTCACCGGCAGCGCCGCAACAGCGTTACGGGGGATCATGACATCCTGAACTTCCGAGTCGGAAAATTCAAAAATGCGATGAAGGAGCTGCTGTTCATCAGCTTCAAGAGTCCCGCTTGTATGAGAAATGTTAATAATCTGCCGCAATTCGTCAACGGTGTAGACGCTGGCGTGATCGGGCGAAACTTGAAGTCCCATGATGCGAACCGCGCTTCTTCCTGCAAAATCAAGCATGCGTATCGGCCAGCTGAAGATAGAATGGAAAAGCCTCATCGGCCAGGCAATAGCCATGGCGACATGTTCTGCACGGTCAAGTGCAAGCGTTTTGGGAGCGAGCTCGCCAAGAACAATATGCAGAAACGTAATAATTGTAAAAGCGCACGTAAAGGCAATCGTATGACGGACCGTATCTGAAACCAATCCATGTAGCGGAGCTTCCAGAAGCCGGGACAACGCTGGCTCGCCTATCCAGCCTAATGCCAGCGACGCCATGGTGATGCCCAACTGGGTTGCCGATATGTATGAATTAATATCATCGAGCAGTCCAAGCAGGACTTTAGCGCGCACATGACCGCTTTCAGCCAGAGAAACAATGCGGGAGCGACGAACGGAAACGAGCGAGAATTCGGCAGCGACGAAAAAACCATTTGCGGCTACCAGCAAAAGGACAAGAAATAGATAGAGTAACGTATGTTCCATCCGCGCATTCTCTATCCGGAAGAGTGCGATGTCAACTGCAACATGCCAAATATTATTATCGTTTGACCAATATTTTGATTCATGCTACTTATTCTTACTTACAAATTTTGCCGAAATGGATTTTATCCAATGCACATGCGGTCGCTCACATTGCTGTTCCTGCTGTTGATAACGGCGTGCGCCGGAATCGCTCCTCCCCCTGAAGATATCCAGCCTGTTATCCCCAAGATTCATGATAGTTATGCTCATTCTCTGTATCTGTTTTCCCGGGCAAGAATTGCCGCCCATGAGGGAGACTACCCATCCGCACTGAGCCTGTTACGCGAAGCGATTGCGCTTGATCCCGGTTCTGCCAGAATGCATGGTGAAGTTGCCGACATCAAACTTAAAATCGGTCAGATTCCTGAGGCGCTTGAATATATTAACAAGGCAATTGCTCTTGATCCTGAATACCGTCCCCCCTACGTGCTTGGCGGTGTTCTGATGGCGTCTGCCGGAAAGGACTGGGAAGCGGCAGACTATCTGCGAAAAGCGGTCAAACTTGATCCAGCCAAGGAAGATGCCTACCTCCACCTGGCCCTGTCACTGACTCGTCTGTTTGAATATGAAGAAGCTGTCGCCTCGCTTAAAGCGCTAGTCAAGCTCAATCCTGACTCCATACTGGGCTATTATTATCTTGGCCGTACATACAGCCAGATGAAGCTTTATCGTGATGCTTTAGGTTATTTCACTAAAGTACTTGAATTACGACCAGAATTCGATCAGGCTGTAATTGACATGGCTGCTACCTATGAAGCAATGGGCGACTATCCCCATGCTATTGATACCTACCGTACGCTTCTTAATCAGGATGAACATCGTACCGCAGTCCTGCAGCGTTTGATTCAGCTGCTTCTTCAGCAGCGCAGGTTTGCAGAAGCGCTTAATTCTCTCCGGATGGCTGCACAAACAGGTTTAGGCGGTCAGGAAACTGTTCGAAAGATCGGTTTGGTACATCTTGAACTTGAACAGTACGATGAAGCGATTGCCGTATTTGGCGACATGCTGCAAAAAGATCCATCGGCACACAATATACGTCTTTATCTCGGCATTGCATACGAAGAGAAGAATGATCTGGACAACGCTTATATAGAATTCAGCAAGATTCCCAGGAACTCTCCCCAGTACTTCGATGCCGTCAGTCATATAGCATTGATCCTGAAGGAGCAGGGCAAACCGGATGCTGCAATTGCTATCCTGCAGGAATCGATTCAATCAAACCGTGACAATCTTGAATTGTATCTGAATCTGTCCTCACTCTACGAAGCTATAGACCGGCCACAGGCAGCCCTTGATATCCTTCTGGAAAACGAGCATCTCTTTCAAAAAGAGTCGCGGCTCCATTTTCGCATCGGTGTGCTTCTCGACAAGATGGGCAAGCGTACTGAATCGATAGCTATGATGAAGCAAGTATTGGTGCTTGATCCCAAAGATGCCCAGGCCCTCAATTATCTCGGGTACTCATACGCTGAAATGGGTATAAACCTCGAAGAAGCGTTGAAGTACATCAAACAAGCCATAGCCATCCGTCCGCGTGATGCGTTTATTCTCGACAGCCTCGGCTGGACCTACTTTAAACTCAAGCGCTATGATGACGCTGTACATGCACTGGAAGAGGCGATTTCCCTGGTGAATGACGATTCTACCATCATTGAGCATCTTGGTGATGTGTATGCGGCCCGTCGAATTGTCAAAAAAGCCCTTAAGCAGTATCAAAGGGCACTGGAACTGGCTCCCGAACGCAAAGAGCTGGTAGAGAAGATGCACAAGCTTAAAGGGGAGCAGAGCGAAAAATGATGACATCACCAGGCTTACGATGCCTGTTGATGGCGCTTCTTTTCAGTGTCGTTCTTGCTGCGTGTAACAGCCCTGAGAATCCTCCAACGCCGCTAGCCAGGGCGGCCACTTCAGTGCCTGCCACCGGAGACTCGCTGGTAGAAGGCACCATTGGAGAAGCATCCACCCTCATTCCCCTTCTTGCCACGGATTCCTCGTCCCATGCGGTTGCCGGTCAGGTTTACAACGGGCTGGTAAAATATGACAAGAACCTGAACATCGTCGGGGATCTTGCCGAGTCGTTTGACATCTCCAAAGATGGTCTTACGATCACCTTTCACCTCCGGCACGGCGTCAAATGGCATGATGGCGCGCCCTTCACGTCGAAGGATGTTCTCTACACATACCGCGTCACGATCGATCCCAAAACCCCCACCGCCTATGCTGAAGATTTCAAACAGGTAAAAAAACTGACTACCCCTGACCCTTTTACGGTTCGGGTGACCTATGATGCACCTTTTGCTCCGGCACTGGCTTCATGGGGAGTGAACATCCTTCCGTCTCATCTGCTTGAAGACCGGGATATTACCAAAAGTCCGCTGGCGCGAAATCCGGTCGGCACGGGTCCTTACCGCTTCAAAGAGTGGGTGTCGGGCCAGAAGATCGTTTTGGAAGCGAATAATGATTACTTTGAGGGGCGACCCTACATCGATCGCTACATCTATAGAATCATCCCTGACAGCTCCACCATGTATATGGAGCTGAAGGCGGGTGCCATTGATCTCATGACCCTGACGCCGGTTCAGTTTGCGCGTCAGACCGCCTCACAAAACTTCACCCGTCGCTTTAACAAATACCGGTATCCCTCTTCAAGCTATTTATATATGGGCTACAACCTGCGTCATCCGCTCTTCGGCGACAAGCGCATCCGGCAGGCCATGACCGCTGCCATCAACAAGGATGAGCTGATCCAGGGAGTACTGTTCGGCATGGGACAGAAAGCTGTCGGCCCGATTGTGCCGGGACGCTGGGCCTATAATCCGGCAGTCAAAGACATCGTCTATAATCCGGAACATGCTGCTGAACTGCTGGCGCAGGCGGGCTGGAAGGAAAAAAATAGCGATGGAATTCTGGTGAAAAACGGCAAGCCCTTCAAATTCACCATTCTGACCAACCAGGGTAATCAACAGCGCTTGATGACTGCCCAGATCATACAGCAACGTCTGCGCCAAGTCGGTATTGACGTTAAAATACGGATTGTCGAGTGGGCGGCATTTCTGAAGGAATTTGTCAATAAAGGGAACTTTGAAGTGGTGCTGCTGGCCTGGAGCATCTCACAGGACCCGGATATGTACGACGTCTGGCATTCAAGCAAGAACAAGCCGGGCGAACTCAATTTCATCGGCTATAACAACCCGGAGGTTGACCGCCTGCTCATTGCCGGACGAAGTACGTTCGACAGGGAAAAACGCAAGCAGTCTTATTTCCGCATTCAAGATATCCTTGCCGAGGACCAGCCCTATACCTTCCTGTACGTACCGGATTCACTTCCCGTCGTAAGCGCCCGTATTCGCGGCGTGGAGCCTGCTCCGGCAGGTATCGGGCATAACCAGATCCGCTGGTATGTGCCGAAAAACGAGCAGGTGTATTGATATGGGGCGCTATCTTATAAAACGCATCCTTATGCTGATTCCGCTCATGATCGGCATTACCCTGATCACCTTTTCGGTTATTCACCTGGCTCCGGGGGAACCGGTGGAAATGCAGATGGCGATGAATCCCAAAGTCGGCAAAGAGGCCAAAGAACGTCTCATGAAGTTTTATGGCCTTGATAAACCGCTGCATGAACAGTACTTCAATTGGGTAGGCAAGATAGTGCGGCTTGATTTGGGGCGGTCATTTTCATCCGATAATCGTCCGGTCGTGGACAAAATCAAGGAACGTCTGCCGATCACCATATCGCTGAATGTTATTGCTCTGCTTCTTGAGTTCGGCCTGGCGATTCCGATAGGAGTACTTGCGGCAACACGCCGTGACACCTGGCTTGACAAGGGTATTACCGTATTTGTTTTTATCGGCTTTGCCGTACCAACCTTCTGGCTGGCACTGCTGCTTATGTATTTCTTCGGTGTCAGGCTTAACTGGCTGCCGATCTCCGGTCTGCATACACTGGGAAGCGATCACTGGGGAACTGCTCGCTATCTGCTGGACCTGTCCAAGCATCTGATTATGCCGATCATGGTGGCTTCGTTCGGGAGTCTTGCCGGACTGTCGCGCTACATGAGATCTGCCATGCTTAACGTCATCAGCCAGGATTACATAACAACGGCACGTGCCAAAGGCCTTTCCGAGCGGGTCGTGATCTGGAAGCATGCCCTGCGAAATGCCTTGCTGCCGTTGATAACCCTGCTCGGTTTTTCCATACCCGGTCTGATCGGTGGCAGTGTCATATTTGAAACCATTTTTGCCATACCGGGGATGGGGCAGCTCTTTTATCAAGGTGTCATGTCGCGGGACTATCCCGTGGTCATGGGGATTTTGGTTATTGGCGCTTTTTTGACGCTTATCGGCAATCTTGTTGCCGATGCATGTTATGCCCTGGCCGATCCGCGGATCAGGCATGGAGAGGGGTAGAGGATGGATTTTAAACATTCATATTTTTACTCGATCTTCTGGCCGCGTCTCCGGCGTAATCGTCTTGCCCTGTTCGGCGGTGGAATTGTGCTGGCACTATTCCTGATTTCATTACTCGCTCCGCTTATTTCTCCCTACAATCCCAGCGCGATCAATGCCTGGGCCGTTCTTTCGCCTCCGAGTTGGCAGCATTGGTTCGGCACCGATGAACTGGGCAGAGATGTCCTCAGCCGGGTTCTTTATGGCTCTCGGGTATCACTCAAAGTAGGTTTTGTCGCTGTTGGTATCGCTGTTTCAATAGGTACCGTCGTGGGACTGGTTTCAGGATACTTCAGCGGTCTGGTTGATGCCACACTCATGAGAATAGTGGATATCATGCTCTGTTTTCCGGCCTTTTTTCTGATACTGGCGATCATAACTTTTCTGGAGCCTTCAATCTGGTACATCATGATGGTGATCGGCTTGACCGGTTGGATGGGAGTTGCAAGGCTTGTCCGTGCCGAGACACTTTCAATACGTGAAATGGAATATATTCTTGCCGCACGTTGTATTGGTTGTTCCAATATCCGCATAATATTTCGTCATATTCTCCCCAATGCGATTTCGCCGGTTCTTGTCTCGGCGACACTTGGCATCGCCGGCGCCATCCTGACTGAATCTGCCCTGTCGTTCCTCGGCATCGGTGTGCAACCCCCGACACCCAGTTGGGGAAATATCCTTACATCCGGTAAGGATTATATTGAATTTGCCTGGTGGCTGTCGCTCTTCCCCGGTCTTTCCATTCTGGTAACTGTTCTGGCATACAATCTCCTTGGTGAGGGAATTCGTGATGCCCTGGATCCGCGTGTAAAAAGATAATTATTCTTCTCAATCCGGTATGTTAAACCGTTTGTTCTGCACTTCCCATATCCTCTCCACCACTTGTTATTTCCTCTCGCATATATTTTCTCATTCAAGTAAATGTCTCCGTCTAAAACTCACTCAGTTTTTTTAAAAACACTTTGATAATCTTGTTAAAAATAATAAAATAGCTCACTGAAACCAGCGTAACAAAGCTTAAATGGTATATTGAATTACCGTATACATTCAGGTAGATCTCTAATCTATGATTGGTAACATGCTGGTATTGCGAGATAAAAAAAGTTTACATTGTGGTGCAAAAAAATATTGACAAAATTATAACGTCGTACTAAAAACAAATAAATTCCTGTAATACCCCATTTGATTTTTGAATTATATGTCTCAGTGCGAAGGGGATTTACTTTTATGACGAGAGAAAAGGGTGCCTATTCAGTGCAGGCTGTCATTAAGGCAATCGACCTGCTCGAAACTCTTGCCCAGGATGGCGACAGTCCATCGATTACGATCATAGAAAAGAAGCTGGATCTCAGCCGGAACAAGGCGTTTCGCTTACTCGCCACGCTTGAAGACAAAGGTCTGGTTGAGAGAAATGCTTTGACCGGCACATACAGCTTGGGGCTGCAGGCTTTTCAAATGGCTCAGCATATTCTTAAGAGCGCCAACCTTATCCGGTTGGCTCATCCGGTGATGGAGGAACTGGCGCACAAGCTGAACGAAGCTATTTACATCACCGTCATCAATAATGATGAGGTGTTGTTTCTCGACATGGTTGACTCCTTCCAGCAGGTAAAGGCTGTTGATCTGGTCGGAAAACGTTTTCCGTTCTTCACGAATGCGGCCGGAAAGGTACTGAAATCCGTATCATCGTTTGATCTGCGCGGACGGGGGAGGGGAAAACGCAATATTCCTGATCCGCACACCCTGGAACTTGAATTGGATGAGATCAGAAAAAAAGGGGTGGCAGTTGATTTTGGCGGGCTAGGCGAGGGAATTTGCGCAGTGGCGGTTGTTATACGCGATTATGCAGGTAAAGTTGTTGGGGCATTGACCCTGCTTGCCCCATCGTTTCGAATGCTTCAGGAACGTCTTGAACAGGAAATAATTCCATCCATGCTTGAAGGTGCTGAAGAGTTGTCAATGAAGTTCGGTTATATGAAAATCCCTGCTTGATTGTGAGTTAAATTTTGAGAAAGGAGATTGTATTCAATATTCGGATGGTAGGCAGTGGGCACTATTAACTTTTAGTGAAAGGAGTAACTAATGGCAGAAAAACAGTATGATTGGGCAAAAATTGCCAAGGATCCGCGTTTCATCGAATTGCACCACAAAAAATCGGCATTTTTGTTTGGCTGGTGGATTTTCTCCACCGTGTATTACTTCCTGCTCCCGATCGGGGCAGCGTATGCACCGGGTCTCTTCAAAATCAAGGTAATCGGGGTTGTTAACTTCGGTTACATCTTTGCGCTTTCCCAGTTCTTTGTTTCCTGGGGACTCGCTCTCTATTATGCAAAAGTAGCCAATAACGACTTCGACCGTCTGACCAGGGAACTGGTCAATGAAATCCAGTAAAGGAGGATACGACATGACATTTAAGAACATCATCATCGCCACAAGCCTGGCCCTTTCCGTTGCCGCAGCCGCCTTTGCTGAAGAGCCCAAGAAGGCCCCGGTCGCTCCCGGTACACCGGTTGCAGTCACAGCACCTGCCGCCCCCGGCGCAGCTGCCGTAGCAGCTCCCGGCGCTGCAACACCGGCACCAGTCGCTGCACCGGCTCCTGCTAAAAAGAAAGAGCTGAAAGCCAATAAAGCCATCACCCTCTCCATGTTTGCCGTCATCATCGGTATCACCATGGGCGTTGTTGTCTGGGCTGCCAAACAGACCAAGACCGCTGCCGACTTCTACGCAGCCGGTGGCGGTATCACCGGAACACAGAACGGCTGGGCTATTGCCGGCGACTACATGTCGGCTGCCTCGTTCCTCGGAATTTCCGGGATGATTTCGCTGTACGGGTATGACGGGTTCATGTACTCGGTCGGCTGGCTGGTTGCGTACATCACCGTTCTCCTGATCATTGCCGAACCGTGCCGTAACGCCGGCAAGTACACCCTGGGCGATATCCTCTCCTTCCGTACCGATCCGAAACCGGTTCGCGCCGTTGCCGCTATTTCAACCGTTGCC
>MGZJ01000051.1:0-3862 GCA_001802645.1 Geobacteraceae bacterium GWC2_53_11
AGGTCGCCGCCGGGAATTATTTACACAAAAAGCCCCACTTCCTGTCAGGAAGTGGGGCTTTTGCTGTTAGTGAAATAGAGTGCAAAAAAGTGCCGCTAACTATTCTCTTACATAAGTATCCTGGTCTGACTCATGAACCATTCCCATGAGATGTGCATACTCTGATTCAATTAATGCATAGTGTTGTTGAGTTTCCTTTACAACCCGCTCAAATACTGCTTTTACAGCTGGATCGACAACCCCTTGTGCTAGTTGTGTGTACTGTCCAATACATTCTTTCTCTTCAACCAAGGCAAGTTCCATTGCTTTTTGTTCTATCATGTCTTCGTTAATAGCTTTTTCCAGTTTCATATATGCAGGATTTTTGGTATCAACCGGTGAACTGATATAGGACGCAAGGTCGCCAAATTCAGAACCCTTATAGTGGTCAAAAAATGACTTAAGATGGCCCACTTCTTCATTGGCCAGCATATCAAGTACTCTTTTTGCCCGCTCATTTTTTGCTGCAGAAGCAGCTCGGCGATAAAAATCCATGCTGTCCTTTTCTGCCTTAATAGCCAAGCTAATGGCGTCCTGAAGTGAATATTCTCTTCCCATATAAACCCTCCTTAATAAGATGTTTGTTCTTAGTATATCCATCAATCTTGATTGGTCAACATAATATGCATATTACAAACATCATTATATTAGTAAAAACAAAATATACTTGACAACTTCTGTGTTAGGACGTACATTCTCATTAGAAATGTGGCTTTGTTTTTCATTAACGGTTGAGGCAGCTTAAATTATATGAAAACAATTTACGTACTTTCCGATTCAACCGGCGAGACAGCAGAGCGTGTTATCCGTGCAGCACTGTCTCAGTTTTATGATGATGATGTGCGTGTGCACCGACTTTCTAAAGTATCTTCGCCGTCTGATGTGCAGCAGGCTATGTCACTTGTTGTTCTGACCCCCGGACTTGTTGCCTATACGTTGGTTGATCCGCATTTGTCAGAAGCTGTTGAGAGGGTTGCCGAAGAGAGCGGTCTTGTCACGGTTGATCTGCTCAGTCCCCTTATTTACAGCCTATCCAGATATCTGGGGGTTCCGTCACGGGAGAAACCTGGATTATTGCACCGGATTGATACTGAATATTATCGTCGTGTTGAAGCTGTGAATTTTACGGTCAAACATGATGACGGTCAGGAAACCCGGTATTTGCATAAGGCGGATCTGGTTTTGGTTGGAGTTTCGCGATCTTCCAAAACACCTCTTTCAATGTACCTTGCCCATAAAGGATACAAGGTTGCAAATGTGCCGATTGTATTCGGTATAGCTCCCCCAGAGGAGTTATTTGAAATCGATCAGACAAAGATAGTTGGCTTATTGATTGATCCAAAGCGGTTAGTTGAGATCCGCACGTCACGATTAATCAATATGCGTCAAAGTCCGCGAGGTAACTATAACGATTATCAGCAGGTTGAAGATGAAATATCTGCCTGTCGCCAGCTGTATAGAAAACACCCTGAATGGTATATTTTGAATATTACCAATAAATCTGTTGAAGAAGCTGCCTCTGAAATTATGAGAAGAATGGATATGAACGTAGAATATTAGCTGTTCCGTTTCAATTACACAAAAAGGAGATAAGATATGAAAATTCTTATTGTAGAAGATGAAAAAAAGGTAGCAAGTTTTATTAAACGTGGACTGGAAGATGACAGTTATCAGGTTACCCTCAGCCATGATGGCGCTGACGGTCTTAAGCGTGCGATCAGTGGCGATTTTGACCTGATTATCCTTGATTGTATGTTACCCAAGAAAGATGGTTTGACCGTGCTGCACGAATTACGCGATGCGGGTAATCAAATACCTGTATTAATGTTGACAGCAAAAGCTGATACGGCTGATGTTGTTTCAGGGCTTGATGCCGGTGCGGATGACTATCTGGTGAAACCATTTGCGTTTGCCGAGTTGCAGGCTAGGGTGAGAGCTCTTATCAGACGTAGCGAGCAGGATCGTGGCGCAGAAATCCGTTTCGCTGATCTTCGGCTTGATCCGGTCAATCACAAAGTGTGGAGAGGACAGACCGAGATCGTTCTTACCGCAAAGGAATATAATCTGCTCGCATATATGGTGCGCAATGCCGGAAATGTTTTGACCCGGGCGAATATTGCCGACAATTGCTGGGAGTATCCGTTTGAAACGTTTACCAACATTATTGACGTATATATTAACTATCTGCGGAAGAAGGTCGACGGCAAGTTCCCGACCAAACTTATTCATACGGTTCGCGGCCAGGGTTATATTCTCAAAGAGGGGTAGCGGGGGTTGATTTTTCTGATCTGATTGTTTATTTTATAGAGTAGAACAGTCAAGGGCGGTGTCGTTGCTTATGCGATCCCGCCCTTGCTGATTCAAATAAACTTATCGGAAGAACGGGAGGTCAGCGTATGTTGTTATTACGGTCATGTACAATTCATATTCTGGTAATGGGGTTGGTTGTCGCTCTTTCCCTGCCATCTATCAGTGATGCCAAGATTATCAACCCGGATTTTGTTGCCCTGTCAAAAAAACTGAATCCAACTGTTGTTAATATCCGTACCGCAAAGAATATAAAACCTAAACGGCGCCCGCGTCAACAACAGCAGAATCCTTTCGGTGATAATTTTCTTGATGATTTTTTTAACCGTTTTTTTGATGAAATGCCCCAGCAACGTCCTCGCCGGGAGCAGAGTCTTGGCACCGGTTTTATTATCAGTTCTGATGGCTATATTCTGACCAACAACCATGTCGTAAACGGTGCTGATGAAGTCATGGTCAAATTGTCCGACGGTAGGGAAGTCAAGGGTGAGATAAAAGGTGCAGACGAAAAAGTTGACCTCGCTCTTATCAAGATCAGTGAGAAGGACAAGCTTCCTTTTGCCGAACTTGGCGACAGTGACAGTCTCGAAGTTGGTGAATGGGTGTTGGCAATTGGCAACCCTTTTGGCCTTTCTCACACGGTTACGGCTGGTATTGTCAGCGCCAAGGGGAGGGTTATAGGAAGCGGACCCTATGATGATTTTATCCAGACGGATGCTTCCATTAATCCCGGCAATTCTGGAGGTCCGCTGTTCAGTTCGGAGGGCCGCGTGATTGGGATTAATACAGCCATCATAGCAGGTGGTGGCGGAGGTATCGGTTTTGCGATCCCGATCAGCATGGCCAAGACAATAGTGAACCAGTTGCGTGAATCGGGCAAGGTGACGAGGGGGTATCTCGGCGTCCGCTTTCAGCCGCTTACAGCTGATCTGGCTAAATCATTCGGCCTTGATTCTGATAAGGGTGCCCTGATAGCCTCGGTAGAAAAAGATACTCCTGCTGAAAGAGCCGGGCTGAAGGCTGGCGACGTAATTCTGGAGTATGATGGCAAGCCGATAAACGAGGGGAGTGAACTGCCGCGCTATGTTGCAGCGACTCCGGTAGACAAGAAAGTCACAATTGTTGTTTTTCGTGATGGCACAAAGCAGGATGTCTCGCTGGTTGTCGGCGTTTTGAAAGATAAAGAAAGTGAAACGAGTCTTGACCGCGACAAGGATGGCGACAAAATTGGCGTGACCGTTGAAGAGATACGGAAGGAACTTGCCGACCGGCTTGGTCTGCGTGACGGCAAGGGATTGGTTATTACTGAGGTTAAACCGGGATCTTCAGCTGAAGAGCTTGGTGTCGTGCCTCGCTCGATTATTATTGAAATTAATGGTTCCCGACCCGAAACGGTACAAGCATACAATGCTATCGTGGCCAAGCTGAAAAAAGGCGATGTTGTGCGGCTGCTGTTGCGGCGGCCAGACGGTAGTGCGCATTACGTCGCATTGAAGGTAGAGTAGGTTCTTGAGGC
>MGZJ01000051.1:3870-43156 GCA_001802645.1 Geobacteraceae bacterium GWC2_53_11
CATGCAGCCGTTGCGAATGCTGGTACAATGCGGATTTCTGTTGTTTATGATCTGGTTGGGTGTCAGCTTTTACCGGTTTGTTCTGGCCGTCAGTTCCGGAGTCAACGGAACCATGGCTGTCCGTCCCGATGGCATCGATGGCTTTCTCCCCATATCCGGTTTGTTGGGAACGGCCTTTTGGGTAAAGGGGGGCGGAATAAATACGATACACCCGGCTGCGGTGGTCGTATTTGTGACAGTGATTATTGTGTCGCTGTTGCTGAGACGTTCCTTCTGTTCCTGGATATGTCCGGTTGCAGCGCTTTCCGAGTGGTCATGGAAAAGTGGCTTCCGCCTGTTTCGCCGAAATCCGAGATTGCCGAAGTGGTTTGACCGCGTATTACGAAGTCTGAAATACCTTTTGTTGGTGTTTTTTGTGTATTCGATTGCCATTGCCATGTCACCGGAAGCATTGGCCGATTTTATCCGATCAGACTACCATATGATCGCAGACGTGCGGCTGATGAATTTCTTTCTGCACATGTCATCCCTGTCGCTGGGTATAATCCTTGCGCTGGTAGCTTTGTCGGTAGTATTACGGAATCCTTTTTGCCGCTACCTCTGTCCTTATGGAGCACTGTTGGGACTGGTTGCCATGGTTTCACCATTGCGTGTCACCCGAAACATTGACCGTTGCGTATCATGTGGAGCGTGCAGTCAGGCCTGTCCCACTTATATCGATGTCATGCATAAATCAAGCGTTGTCTCGCCTGAATGCATTGGCTGTTGGCGCTGTATCAGTCACTGCCGTTTCAACGAAGCGCTTTCAATGAAGGCAGTCCGTCGTTTCCCGGTTTCTGGAGTTGTCTTTGCCATTCTGGTTGTTCTGCTGTTTTGGGGAGGGACCAAGATTGGGAAGATGAGCGGACATTGGCACAGTGCCATCTCACTTGAAGAATATGTCCGATTATTGGGCAAGTAACCGAAAGGAAGAACTATTATGGGCGTATATGCCAACACTGTAAGTATTACTCAGTTTGCCGTAACAGGTGAACTGCCGAAAACGGAACAATTAGAATGGTTTTCAAAAATACTGTCTGACCGCGGATTTCAGTCAATTGAAAACTCTACCGAGGAGTCGTCTGAAGGGTGGGCCCTCGTTGACAAGCCGGACGATGCCTCGTTCGATGTACCGTCCGACTTCTGGCGCGATAATTATGTCGTCTTTTCTCTGCGCAAGGACCAACGCAAGATTCCTGCTGCTGTTCTCAAATCCCACACCGGGCGGGAAGAGGGCGCATTTTTGGCCCAGAATCCCAATTTGCGCCGTACTCCCAAGCACAAGCGCGAGGAGATAAAAGAGCAGGTTCAAATTCGCCTCCTGACCAGGTGCCTTCCGGTTCCCTCCACTGTTGATATCGTATGGGATCAGAAGAGTGGCGTGCTGACGCTCTACAGCCTGGGTACGAAAGTCATTGAACGGTTCGAAGATATCTTCCGCAAGTCGTTTGAGGGGTTCAGCCCGGTAATTGTTCACCCGTTTGCACGGGCTCGCACATTGCTTGAAGGGCAGATGCTTGATGCACTGGAGGCTGCCAATCAGTCTGGATCCGACGCTGTCGTCGCCATGATTCGTGATAACCAGTGGCTGGGGTGGGATTTCATGTTATGGCTACTCCAGCGAGGAGTGAACGGCGAAGGTGAGTTTTCCGTTTGCCGCCCCGGTCATATTACGCATGGTGAAAAGTTTTCCGCCTGGATTGATGATCGTATCCAGTTTCAAGGCGGTGGCGAAGAGGGGGGTATTCAGAAAGTCACCGTTTCAGGTTCACAGGACAGCTATCTGGAAGCCAAATCCGCTCTCAAGGGTGGCAAGCGGATTACCAGCGCGACCATCTGTATGGAAAAAGACGAGAACCCCTGGAAGTTGACGCTCAAAGGTGATACGTTTGGTTTCGCTTCATTCAAATGTCCTCAAGTCCGCGTTGAAAAAGATGCGACGGTCGATCAGATGAGTGAGCGGGAAGCGGTCTTTTACGAACGGATGTTTCTGATGGAGCAGGGGATTCAGATGTTCGACAGCTTATTTACGGCGTTTCTTACGGAACGCTTGACCGATGCATGGAATGGTCGCTTGCAGGCAATTCAAGCCTGGCTGGACGGGGAGTAGTTTGATGAAATTCATCGATGAAGTAACATTATTCGCATCTTCTGGACATGGTGGCGCCGGGTGCGTTGCCTTTCGTCACGAAAAGTTTATTGAGTTCGGCGGCCCAAGCGGCGGTGACGGCGGCAAGGGGGGGGATGTCATTTTTGAGGCGGTCTCCGGTCTCTCGACGTTACTGGAGTTGCGCCACAGGCCGCATCAGAAAGCTGAACATGGTCATAACGGCATGGGCAAAAACCGGCATGGTGCCGGCGGTAATGATCTATTATTGAAAGTTCCGGTTGGAACGGTTATCAAAGACGCAGAGACCGGAGATGTACTGGCTGACCTGACCGAGAACGGTCAGCGCGTGGTTCTGCTGCGCGGGGGCAGGGGGGGGCAGGGGAATGCCCGGTTTGCAACCGCTACCAACAAGGCGCCCAAATTTGCCCAACCGGGTGAAGAGCATGAAGAGCGCAAACTTCGCCTGGAGTTAAAACTGATGGCGGATGTCGGGTTGCTTGGCTTGCCGAACGCAGGCAAATCTTCGCTTATCAGCAAAGTCTCGGCCGCCCGTCCCAAAATCGCCGATTATCCTTTTACCACCATGGTTCCCTCTCTGGGGGTGGTGCCTTATAAGGATTATCGCTCTTTTGTCATGGCGGATATTCCCGGCATTATCGAAGGCGCCCACGAAGGGGCTGGACTCGGACACCGGTTTCTCAAACACCTGGAGCGATCCGGAATCCTGCTGCATCTGGTTGATATCTCCTGGATGCCGGAGCGTGATCCCCGTGCTGAATTTGAGTCGATCAACCGCGAATTGGCATTGTTCAGTCCGGAGCTTGCAGCGAAAGAGCAGGTTGTTGTGATTACCAAGCTTGATTTGCCGCAGACACGGGAAGAACTGCCTGAAATAAAAGCCTGGTTCGAAGGTAAGGGTATTGCCGTGTTTCCGATCTCTTCCGCGACCGGGGAGGGGGTAGATATTCTACTTGATGAGATTGCGCGCCGGTTGTGGGGTAAACCGGAAGAGGTGTGGTGATGAGGAAGGAACTGCTCAAAACAGTTAAACGGGTGGTGATAAAGATCGGAAGCAGGGTACTTACCGACTCGGACGGTGCTCTGGATATGGCTGTCATTGGACGAATCTGTGATGAAATAGCCATGCTGCGTGATCAGGGTCTGCAAGTTGTGGTCGTCTCGTCCGGTGCTGTCGCAGCGGGCAGAAGCGAGCTGGGATTGACGGACAAGCCGCGAACTATCCCTCACAAACAGGCGGCAGCAGCCGTAGGGCAGACCCGCTTGATGCAGGCCTATGAGACGTCGTTTACGCCACATAACCTCAAGACTGCACAGGTACTGTTGACAAGTGAGGACCTTGGTAGCAGGCAGCGTTTTCTTAATGCCCGTGCTACCCTTGACGCTCTGCTCGGTTTCGGCATAATCCCCATTATCAACGAAAACGACACCGTTGTTGTTGACGAAATAAAGTTCGGCGACAACGATAATCTTTCCGCGCTTGTTACAAACGTTGCAGAAGCACACCTCCTGTTGATCCTGACCGATATTGAAGGCTTCTATACTGCTGACCCCACTACAGATCCGGAAGCTACGTTGATACCGTTGATAAAGGCAGTCACTCGTGACGTGGAACGGGTTGCCGGTGGCTCCGGCTCATCGGTCGGTACCGGTGGGATGGCGACAAAGGTGGCTGCTGCCAAGAAAGCCGGTAAAAACGGGGTGGCAACCATTATGGTGTCGGGAAAAAGGAAAGGCGTTATTACCGCAGCATTGCGCGGCGAAGAAGTCGGTACCCTTTTCCTGCCCTCCGATACCGGTCTGAACCGCCGAAAACACTGGATTGCCTATACGTTAAAACCGTCCGGAAAAATAGTTGTTGATGATGGTGCCAGGAATGCCTTGCTGAAAAAAGGTAAAAGTCTACTTCCGTCAGGAATTGTAAAGGTGGAAGGGAAATTTGAGCGGGGGGCTTGCGTCAGGTTAACCGGCTTGGATGGCGTTGAATTCGCACGGGGTTTGTCGGATTATTCAAGTAATGAATCATCCCGTTTGATTGGCTGCAAAAGCCTGGAAATCGAGGGTATTCTCGGCTACCATTACGGTGATGTTATTGTCCATCGTGATAATCTGGTTCTGCTTTAGACGAGGTACGGCCTCAGGGCTTTGTTGCCACTGAGGCCGTTTGTATTGAAAGAATGTTACTTCGTTACTTCGCCTGAATTGTCGTAGCACTTGCGGTAAAGATATCTTTTCGTTGCAAGGTCCCATTAACTACCTCAACATGCCCCCGCACTTCTTGGCCGGCCATACTGTTTTCACGTACCTGCACATCCAGATTTATTTCCGCCAGTTTTCCTATATCAACCTGATCCACTTTGAAGACAAGCGTGCCGTCTGACTCCTGTTTGAAGGGGGTGTCCGGAGCCCCTTGAAAATCAATCTGCGACGGAAGCTGCAGCCGGACAGTCAGGTTCCTGGCTGGTAATGAACCGGCATTAAGAACCATGACCCGGTAGCGGAGCTTCTCTCCTGGAATCACTTTCTGTTTGGCAAGTTTAGCAACAGCTCGTACGAGAGGTGCTGAACTTATGACTACAGTGTCCCTCTGAAAACTCACATCACTGAATTTTGCAGATACGGCTTTGACGGCCACCGTAGTTCTATGGCCATCGACCATTTCAGCCGGCATCCGGAAGGCGACGGACCCTTTAAATGTTTCACCTGCTGCAAGTGTAAGGCGTGTGATGATTTCATTGGGCTTATCTGCTCTGACCAGCGTGGCGTCGTATTCTTTAGCGGCCGTAACCGTCAGGAGAAACTCTTCACTGTTTTTGCCTTTATTGGCTATTTCAATGGGAAGAGCGCCGTTACTGTCGACGGGGACAGCTCCTGCAGCGTTATTCAGTGTGATTACTGCTTTTATACTTGCCTTGGCCAGTTTTTCAGCCTGCAGCCGTTCGGTCTCACGACGTTCAGCTTCCAGTTTGATTTGAGCCAAGCGTTCCTGCTCAGCCTTGGCCCTGGCAACGCGTTCCATCTCCCGTTTCTGCTCGGCGGCCCGTTCGCGTGCCAGTCTGTCAGAACGGACTTTTTTGGCTGAAGTCTGAAGCGTCTTGTCGGGAGCAAGGAGCTCGCCTTTTTGCTGGCGGCCGGCCAGAGTTTTCAGCTCGTCTTCAACAGAGGTCTTCAGGCTGCTTTCAGGGAATTCGCTTGAAAACAGGGAGATTGATTTTGCGGCACGCTCATTGTCACCCGATTTAAGGCTTGCCCGGGCAATGAGAAGGAGTGTCACGTCACGCAACGGAGAATCAGGGAATACCTGGTTGAGTTGATCACACTTCTCAATTGCCAGGAGATAATCCTTCTGCTGGTAGGCGTTAAATGCTTCAACAAATACCGTGGCGTCATCAATTTCTGTGGTGTATGCGGGAGAAGATGCCAGCAACACGAAAAGCAGAAGTAGAACGAGTCTGGTTACAAGAGTGGACAGGTGCTTCATGGGATCAGTCCACAAAGCTCTTCAGTTTTTTGCTGCGACTCGGGTGCCGCAATTTCCGCAGCGCCTTCGCTTCGATCTGGCGGATACGTTCGCGGGTAACCTCGAAGTCCTGCCCAACCTCTTCAAGCGTGTGGTCACTTTTCTCGCCAATACCGAATCTCATGCGGAGCACTTTTTCTTCGCGTGGCGTCAGGGTGGCAAGAACCTTGGCAGTGCTCTCAGAGAGGTTGTTCTTGATAACCGCTTCAATGGGAGAAATGACCCCCTTATCTTCGATGAAATCGCCCAGATGGGAGTCTTCTTCCTCACCAATAGGAGTCTCAAGAGAAATCGGTTCCTTGGCAATCTTCAGAACCTTGCGCACCTTGTCGAGCGGCAGCTGCATGCGTTCGGCAATCTCTTCAGGTGAAGGCTCGCGGCCATTCTCCTGAACCAGTTGGCGACTGGTACGTATCAACTTGTTGATGGTTTCGATCATGTGGACCGGAATACGGATCGTGCGGGCCTGGTCGGCAATGGCGCGGGTAATCGCCTGGCGGATCCACCAGGTGGCATAGGTGGAAAATTTATAACCGCGTTGATATTCGAATTTATCGACCGCCTTCATCAGGCCGATATTCCCTTCCTGAATCAGATCGAGGAACTGTAGGCCACGGTTCGTATATTTCTTTGCGATCGATACAACGAGTCGCAGGTTTGCCTCGATAAGCTCGCTTTTGGCAATACGTGCCTTGCATTCGCCTTCTTCAATGGCTTTGAGCGCTGCAGAAAGATCGCGGGCCTTGAAGCCGGATTCCTGCTCGACCTTTTCAATTTTTCGTGCAGCAGTACGAAGGCGTTTTTCAACTTTCGCAGTTTCTTCCTCGTCCAGCTTAAGTTTGTTGAGTTCAGTCGTACATTTTTCATCTTCGTTTTGCAGCCTGTCGAGCAGCGCCTTTAATTTCTCTACCGGAATAACTTTTTCAAGATCAGATAACTCAGCCTGTAATTTGTCAACCTTGCCGGACAATTCTTTCAAACGCTCGGCAACCCTGTTGGTGTGGCGGTCTTTCAGGCGCAGCGATTTTAAAAGATCAGCCTGATGATCTTTTTCTTCCCGATATTTTTTTTCAAATTCTTTTTTCTTGGCAGGTGTTTTTGCCGCTGCCACGGCTGCTGCAAGCTCGATCAACAACTGGTCCTGTGCAGCGATGGCGTCAATAACCTCCAGAATTCTGGTCTTCTGGACGTCTTCTTCATCCTCTTCAAGCTCTTCTTCTTCAACTTCCTTGCTAACTTCCGAAGGGTTTATCTGAAACTTTCTCAGCCGTTCACCCAGTAAAACAACTTCTTTGACCGTGATGGGCGTATTAAGAATAACACCTGCCACATCCCGCTCACCATCTTCAATTCTCTTGGCAATCTCGACTTCACCTTCCCGGGTGAGAAGGGAAACAGAGCCCATTTCGCGTAAATACATCCGGACCGGGTCACTGGTGCGACCGATGGAGCCTGGCTCAAACTCTACCTCTTCCGATTCGCCTTCCGACTCTTCATCCTCGTCAAGATCACTCTTCATTTTCGGGATTTTGATCTTCTGGGCAGAATCGACAATTTCTATGTCGAGATCACCAAACATGCCCATCACATCATCAATCTGGTCGGTGGCGATGTCGGGGGGAAGGATGTCGTTGACTTCATCATATGTCAGGAACCCTTTTTCCTTACCGATATCAATCAACTCTTTAACGTCATCCATGTTTTTTTTGGCCATGTGTTTTCACCTCAAAGGACAGCTGTTATATTTAAAGTTTAGATTTTCGTGAACGGAGAGCATCCGCCTGTTGAAGCAGTTCTTCATATTCCGTACTTGCCGGATCAACAACTGCCAGCCGGGCAGCAATATCCTTGATTGAAGAAAGCTGCTTTTTTTCGTTGCTTCTCGTGCATTGACTGAGAACTGCCCGCCAATCGATATCCGCCAGATATGCATCCGATACCATTATCCGGGAAAAAAGCGCCTTCAGTTCCGGCTGCTCGATCGACTCGGCCAGTATACCGGTCACATTGTCGTCATCGGAACCGGTCAGCTTGTCCCGCAACAATCCGGCCAATAAAAGATAATCATTCGTGAAGACCGTTTCAAGGCCGATGCGTACTATTTCTGCCCGGGCATCCGGATAATTTATCAGCAGCGCCAGAAGCGTGTCCTGAACGTTGTCACTGGTCTGAGATGCTCTGTCGGGATTCGTCGGCGCATCCTGCTGAGAAAGCTTGGCTCCGCCCATTCGCTTGCGGAACGCATGGGAGGTTATGCCGAGCAGACGGCATATTTCTTTCTCGTATAAATCCCGTTCTACCGAGTCAACAATTTTACGAAAACGGGGGACGATTTCGTCGATTATCCGAACCTTGCTGTCCACACTGTCGGGCGGTGTTTCGAACAACAGGGACCGCACAAAGTACTCAAACACCGGACGTGCCTTGTCACGGAGGGCAGCAAACTCATCGCTGGAATGGGTAGTGAGGAAGCTGTCCGGGTCGTCACCGGCCGGTAATGAGATTACATATGCCGGGATGCGCTGTTCAAGAAATAGTTCCATAGAGCGGATAGTGGCTTTTTTACCGGCACTATCGCTGTCAAACAGTGTGTAGACACGATCAGCATGACGTTTGAGCAAGCCGGCGTGGGTTCCGGTGAGAGCCGTTCCGCATGTGGCCACAACATTCTGTACCCCGGCCCTGTAAAGAGCCAGATGATCAAAGTAGCCCTCAACAATAATGACGGAGCTTCCGGTTCTGATGGAAGGGAGCGCCATATCCAGCCCGAAAAGTACCGAACTCTTGTGGTAGAGGGGTGATTCGGGTGAGTTTATATATTTGGGGAGCGTTGCGTCCAGAACCCTGCCTGCAAACGCAATCACCTGGCCGCGCGCATCACGGATCGGGAAAATGAGCCGATTGCGGAACAGGTCATACCATCCGGAATCCGATTTACGAATGATTCCGAGTTTAAGCGCGCTCTCCAGTTCGGCGCCGTTGTTTTTAAGATGTTTTACCAGGCCGTCGCGTCGATCTGGGGCAAAACCGAGTCGGTATTCTTCAGAAATGCCCGCCTCGACCGAGCGTTTGGCAAGGTACTGCCGGGCAGCCTCGCCTTCCTGACCATGCAGAAGAATTGACCGGTAATAGGATGCTGTCAGTTCATTTATTCGCTGGAACCTGACAAATTCATCTTGTGTTTCTTTTTCTGCCGGAGTGAGCTGTCGCTCCTCAATTTCGATTCCGGATTTTCTGGCCAGCAGCTTGACCGCTTCGGGAAAACTGAGCCCCTCCATCTTCATGATGAAAGTGAAGGCGTTGCCGCCGGCGCCGCACCCGAAACAGTGGAATATCTCCCTTGCCGGATTAACATTGAACGACGGTGTTTTTTCGCCGTGAAACGGGCAAAGTCCAAGGAAGTTGCCGCCGGACCGTCGCAATTGGACGTACTCCGAAACAACTTCAACTATGGAAAGCCGATCAGCAACCTCGCGAACCTTGTCCTCGGGAATCATTTCTTTTGTCCCTTGGCATCGCGCCATTCAGAGAGGAAATGGTCTCCGGTTTGGGCCAGCAGGTTGGCAGACTCAGTCGAACGGATTTTATTTCTAATCTGTTCCGGCATGAACCCTGAGGCGGCAATACTGAAAACCATGCAGAGCAACAGCGCTCCTTCGACAGCTCCGATAAGCAAGCCCCCCAGCCGGTTCAGGCTGCCCAGCATGACGAGTTTCAAGGCTGCTGTAATTACATTGCCGACAATGTGGGCACAAATTCCGGTAATCAGCAGTATGATGATAAACGCCAAAAACGAAGACAGATGTGCAGGCAGATGAAGGGCACTTTTTATGGGTACCGAGAGCAGAGGATGAAACCGGTATGCCAGCCAGCCGCCTAACAGAAGACCTGCCATGGATGACGCCTCATTGACGAGACCGCGGACAAGTCCTTTGACAGCAAAAAAACAGAGAACAGATAATATAATGATGTCAATTAGATTCATTGTGGCAACTTGACCGATTTACAAAGAAGGGGCAATCTCAATGAAAGCCCCTTGACCGTGTATTTTGTATAAATCAGGATGATGCGCCTGTTGATAACGTACAAATCGTTCAGCGCGCTTCACGCCACCGTCTCGGCCATGCTTGACCATTCACGGAATCTGGATCTAATGGATTGTTTTTTTATGAAGTTAACAGGTTATGCGAGCAGCCGTTTAACAGCATCATTCACAAATCTGCCGTCCGCCTTACCTGCGGTAAGCGGGCTTACCGCTTTCATTACCCGGCCCATATCTTTAACGCCTTGAGCCCCAATCTCCTGAATAATTCCAGAAACAAGGGCTTCAATTTCATCAGAGCTCAATTGGGCGGGCAAAAACTCAAGCAGAACCGCAAGCTCAGCTTCTTCTTTTTCAGCCAGCTCAAGCCGGTTTCCTTCGCGGTAAAGTTTTATGGATTCACGGCGCTGTTTGGCCATGGTCGATATGACGTCTATGACAGCCCGATCGTCAAGCTCTGTCCGACTGTCTATTTCACGATTTTTAATTGCAGCCCGTACCATGCGGACAGCCGAAAGGCGCAGGTCATCCCGCGCCTTCATGGCTGTTTTCATCGCATCGTTTAACTGATCTTTCAGTGTCATGCCATGTCCTTATTCTGGAGCAACAGGATACTAGTCAATCATTTTACGCTGTTTCTTAAGAGCACGCTTGCGAGCGGCGATTGCCTTCTTCTTGCGCTTGATGCTTGGTTTTTCGAAGTGCTCACGTTTACGCACTTCAGAAAGGATACCTGCTTTTTCGCACTGCTTTTTGAACTTTTTCAGAGCCATTTCAAACGGCTCACTATCCTTAATCTTTACTCCCGGCATGTAAAATCACCCCCGTTCTTTTGAAATATAAAATAAGTATGTTGTCATCGATAGAAAAATTGAGAGTTGTGCACAATAGCATACTGTGCAACTTTGTCAACAAGCATTTGACCGGGATGGCTTAGGAATGATGTGTGTCAGGACGGGCGGCCTTTTCCGCAATGCCTGAAGTGCCGAACCTACGTCTCAGTTCACGGTAAACCGCTTCGGGAGGGATGTCCTGATGACCAAGGAGAACAAGGAGATGAAAAACAAGGTCTGCGGTTTCATACACAATTTCATCATGCGTACCCCCCTTTGCCGCAATGACGACTTCCGTTGCCTCTTCGCCAATTTTCTTCAGGATTTTGTCGATTCCTCCCCGCATGAGCGAAGAGGTGTAGGAGTTTTCTGACTGATTCTTTTTGCGATCAAGGATAACCTGATAGACTTCCTGAAGGATGCCGGCATCTGTTGTCATAACCGTACCTCTACTCCTTTGTTGCGGAGATATTCCTTTGCCTGCCCTATGGAGTACTCACGGTAGTGGAAAATTGAAGCTGCCAGGCATGCACTGGCTCCGGCGGTCGTGAAACCTTCGTAGAGATGCTCCAGATTGCCGACTCCGCCTGAAGCAATGACGGGTATTGAAACAGCATCAACAACCGAACGGGTAAGTTCCAGATCATAGCCGTCCTTGGTTCCGTCGCAATCCATGCTGGTCAGGAGGATTTCGCCGGATCCGTATGCTTCCATTTTTATTGCCCATTCAACAACGTCAAGTCCGGTGGGCTTCCTGCCGCCATGGGTGTAAACTTCCCAACGGTTTTCACCCGGCACCCTGCGGGCATCAATGGCCACCACAGTGCATTGCGAGCCGAAGCGCTCCGCTGCTTCTCGAACAAACTCGGGGCGGTCTACCGCTGCAGTATTAATGGAGGTCTTGTCGGCACCTGCATTGAGTAACCGTCGGATATCATCTACACAGCGGATCCCCCCGCCGACGGTCAGTGGCATAAAGACCCGCTCGGCGGTTCGTCGAACCACATCAATGATAATATCCCGGTCGTCGCTGGACGCTGTTATATCGAGGAAAGTTAATTCATCGGCACCCTGTTGATCGTACATTTCTGCAATTTCGACCGGGTCGCCCGCATCCCGCAGTTCCAGAAATTGGACCCCTTTGACGACGCGGCCACCTTTGACATCCAGGCAGGGAATAATGCGTTTTGTCAACATTTCAAGCTCTTCCCTTGGTAAGCGCGATCGCTTCACTCAGTTTGATCGCTCCGGTATATACCGCCTTGCCGGTAATGACACCTGAAATACCGCTGGACTCGATGGCCATCAGATTTTCAATGTCTTTCAGGCTTGAAACGCCTCCGGAGGCAATTATGGGAATGGAAACAGATTCAGCCAGACCTTTGGTTGCTTCAAGATTTGGCCCCATCAGCATTCCGTCCCGGGCGATGTCAGTGTAAATGATGGCGGATACGCCGAAATCCTCAAATTTACGCGCAAGCTCAACCGCCGTAATATCAGTTACCTCTGCCCATCCTTGAACAGCTACCATGCCGTTTTTGGCATCAATGCCCACGACAATCCGCCCCGGGAACTTTGCACACGCTTCTCGGACCAGTTCGGGATTGCGTTGGGCTGCCGTGCCGATTATGACACGCGAGAGCCCAAGCGACAGATATGCCTCAATGGTGGCAAGATCCCGGATGCCGCCACCCAGTTGGGCGGGGATTGTAATGGCTTTGAGAATACTCTCAATTGCTTCCTTGTTTTTCGGTTGGCCGGCAAAAGCGCCGTCAAGATCGACAATGTGCAGCAGCTCGGCCCCCTGGTCTTGCCATGCTCGCGCCTGCGCCCCCGGGTTGTCGTTGAATACGGTATCTTTGTCCATCAATCCCTGTTCAAGGCGGACACATTTTCCTTCTTTCAAATCAATGGCGGGAATTACGATCATGTGAGCTCCGCAAAATTTTTCAGTATCCGCAGTCCGACAGCCTGCGATTTTTCCGGGTGAAACTGTGTTGCAACAACATTGTCCTTCCAAACGGAAGAACAGAATTCAATGCCGTAGTCAGACGTTGTGGCAATCACACTACTGTCATCCGGCTTGACGTAGTACGAGTGAACAAAATAAACGTTGCTGCCGTCGTCAATCCCTTCAAAAGCGGGGGGACGGCGTTTGAAGGAGAGCTGGTTCCATCCCATTTGGGGGACTTTTAACTTTTCACCGGCAACGGTCATCTGGTCCGGAAAGCGCAGGACATGACCCGGAATGACATCAAGCCCCTTGTAATGTCCAAATTCAACACTATCGGAGAATAAAAGCTGCATGCCGACACAGATTCCGAGAAACGGCTTTCCAGCGGCGATAACCTTCTGGATCGGTTCGACAAACCCCGCCTGTTCAAGGTTATGCATGCAGTCGCGAAAAGCGCCGACACCGGGCAGTACAACCCTGTCAGCGTCAAGCACAACCTGCGGGTCACTGGTAACGACCGCCTCACTCCCGATCTTTTCAAAGCCCTTCTGGACGGAACGGAGATTGCCCATTCCGTAGTCAATTATTGCGATCATTTTATTCCGCTCTTGTTGAGATGTGGACCGTAGCGCTTGTCAACACCCTTGATATGGTTAATCAGCCAGTCTTTGAGGAAGTTGATGACATCCTGAGCTATGAGCGGTTCCCCGGCATTGAATTTACCAATCAAGGCGGTAACCTGATCAAGCAGTTTCTTGTGCAGGGCTTTATGTTCGATCTCTTCAGGGTAATGAGTCTGGGCAAAGTTACGTTCTTCATCGGCAAAGTGGTTGATCGTGTATTCAGCCAGTCCGTTCAGTACCCGGCCAACAGCCTCTTTACTCTTTTTCTGTTGCATGGCGTCGGCAAGATCGTTGACCATGTTGAAGAGGACCTTGTGGGCATTATCATACTTTTCAACGCCGACCGCGAACGAAGCATCCCACTCCAGCGCCTTTGACAACCGGAAGTGGCCGACCAGTTCGTGCAGGTTATCAACCTCCCGGGAAAGTGTGCTGGTTGCCAGAGTTGTGCTGTGGGCATTTTCTACATTTCGGTTAACAACATCGGTGATCATCTGGATGTTGTTGGTGATCTCCTGCGTGGTGGCGGTCTGTTCTTCCGCTGCGGTTGCCACCTGGCTGATCTGCATCGTTAACTCATTTATTTTGTTCAGGATGTCTTCAAGTGCTTCGCCGGAACGGGCTGCTTCAGCTGTGCCCCGCTTGACTTCATCGACCCCTTCTGACATGGAGCTGACTGCACTCTGGGTTTCGCTTTGAATTGCCTTGATCATGGTGGAAATTTCTTTTGTTGCCTTGGTGGTACGCTCTGCCAAGGCTCGAACTTCGTCGGCAACAACTGCAAAACCACGCCCCTGCTCGCCTGCTCGCGCGGCTTCAATGGCAGCGTTTAATGCCAACAGGTTGGTTTGATCCGCAATGTCCTGAATCGTGTTGACGATAGCGCCGATTTGATCGGATCGCTTGCCCAGGCCTTCTACCGTCTCTGATGAAACATTGACTCGTTGCGCGATGTTCTCCATCAGGCGGGAACTCCCCTGCACCAACTGGGAGCCGCTGTGAGTCTGATCAGTCGCTTTCTGGGCGCTTTCCGCAGCATAGAGGCAGTTGCGGGCGATGTCTCCTGATGTGGCTGACATCTCCTCGCTGGCCGTGGCGATCGTGCTGGCCTGAATGGCAACATCTTCAGCCGCTGCAGCCATGGCGTCGGTGGTTGCACGCACCATAACGACCGAATCCCGTACCGTATCAGCGACGGAAAAAAACTGGCGCATGGCTTTGTTCATATCGTTCATCATGCTGTTGAAGGCAGCGCCCAGTCGGGCTAGTTCGCCGAAACCCTCGCCGGAAACCCGTACCGAGAGATCTCCGGCTGCCGCCTTTTCAAGCGCGAGGGTAACGTTGGACAGCGGTGTAAAGGCTTTGCGGCAGAGATACCACAGTACCAGTGAGGAGCCGCCCAGCATTGCCAGGCCGACTGCCAGATTTATCAGCAGGTGCGTCTTTGGCGCCATAATTGTCATAGCAGCTATCGTGATAAGAATTACGACAGCGTTTCCGGCAAGAATACGGGTTGTAAACGACATTGGTACACGCTCCTATCAGTTCCGTTATGTTAAGTGACAATGAGGTGAGACACTACAACTCCGTTGTTGTCGTGCTTACGCAACGCGTGAGAAATCGGCAATCTGCCCGAACAAGCGGGCAATGGCAGTCAGGAGAGCAAGGCGGTTTGTCCGCACAAGCTGGTCTTCAGCCATCACCATGACGTTGTCAAAAAAGCGGTCTACCGGCCCCCGCAATGTGGCGATTTCGGTCAAAGCATCAAGCCAGGCGCCGGACAGGATGAACCCGCCTGCAGAAATCTTTACCAGCTGGATTGCCTCGTACAAGTCACGCTCTGCATCATCCTGGAAAAGCGAAGGATCAACCGGAGCATCAACGCCGTCCTTGATAATGTTGCCGACTCGTTTGAAAGCCACGGTCAACGGTTCAAAATCCGGATGTGTTTTAAATTCGGCCAACGCGGCAATCCGTTCCTTGACCGTTACCAGATCATCGAACCCGGCAGCAATAGCTGCGTCTACTGCGTCAGTGGCGAATGCCCCTCCCAGCAGGTTAACGAAGCGGGCGCGGAAAAACTCCAGCACATCGCTCGCAACCTGATCTTTCGGGCGGGTTAACTTGGCCGAAAGAAGTTCCAGAGAGGTGCCGATCAGCGTGGGCAATGACAGGCGGTACCCTTTGTCCAGGATGATAGCGATGATTCCGATGGTCGCCCGTCTGAGCGCATACGGGTCGGCAGCTCCGGTCGGAATGAGTCCGACTCCGAAGCAGCCGCAGATCGTATCCAGTTTGTCTGCGATCGATACAAAGGCGCCGATGTCGGATGCGGGCAGTTCACCTCCGGCTTGAGTCGGCAGGTAGTGCTCGGCGATGGCATTGGCAACGTCGGCGGCTTCACCTTCCAGCAAAGCGTATTCACGCCCCATGATTCCCTGCACTTCGGGAAATTCACCGACCATGCCCGAAACCAGATCTGCCTTGCAGAGCCAGGCGGCCCGGGCCGTCTGTTGTTTGACGCCGGGATTGAGCTGCGCGGCTAATCCTTCTGCAATTAATCTGAAGCGCTCCATTTTTTCAAAGGAGGTGCCCAGCTTTTGCTGATAGACAACTTTTTTGAGTGACTCGACCCGCTCATCAAGGCGCACTTTCTGGTCTTCCTCAAAGAAAAAACGGGCATCGGAGAGGCGTGCGCGCAGAACTCGCTCGTTCCCCTTGACCACAACCGAAGGATCTTCAGTCAAGGTGTTGTTGATGGTGATGAATCCCGGCAGCAGCCCTCCGTTGGCGTCAACGATGGAAAAATAGCGTTGATGACTACGCATGGACGTTATCAATACCTCTTTTGGTACCTTGAGGAACTCGGGAGAGAATGTGCCATGCACGGCGCTTGGGTATTCAACCAGGTATGCGACCTGCTCAAGGAGTTCTTCATCCGGCAACAGGTGACCACCGGCCGCCGTGGCGACACGGTGTGTTTCACGACGGATGATTTCCTTGCGTTTTTCCGGATCAGGAATGACAAAATGCCGCTCACATTCGGTCAGATATCCCTCGAAGTCGCTTACCGGGAAAGGGGTGTTGGCCATAAACCGGTGGCCGCGGGACACTTTACCGCTATCAATGGCACCAAAGGAAAACGGGACTACGGTGCCGTCGAACAGAGCCACGATCCAGTGAATCGGGCGTGCGAAGCGCACTTCCTGCTCCCCCCAGCGCATTGACTTCTTAAAAGGGATGTTTGCAACCAACGCCGACAGGATCTCGGTCAGCAACTCGTGCGTCGGGCGTCCAGTCTCATGTTTGCTGACAAAAAGGTATTCACCTTTTTCAGTGGTAATGGTTTGCAGGGCGGATACATCAACTCCCTGCCCCCGGGCAAAACCTTCTGCTGCCTTGGTCGGTTTGCCGTCGGCATCGTAGGCAGCCTTCAGCGAGGGGCCGGTTGCCGTAATCTCTGCATCCGGTTGTACGGTCGGAATGCCTTTAACAACCAGCGCCAGGCGGCGCGGTGTTGCCAGGGTTTTGATTTCGCTAAAAGAAAGACGGGCAATCGCCAGTTCTTTGGTGATGATTGCTTCCATCTCAGCGGTGGCACGCGGTATAAATCCGGCGGGAATTTCTTCGCAGCCTATTTCAAGAAACAGTTCTCTGGTGCTCATCAGGCGACACCTCCTTTCAACAGTGGAAAGCCCAGCCGTTCGCGCATCCGCAGATATCCTTCAGCACAGGCGCGGGCTACGCCCCGGACCCGGCCGATGTATGAGGCACGCTCGGTGACTGAAATGGCCCCGCGGGCATCCAGCAGGTTGAACGTGTGGGAACACTTCATGACGTAATCATAGGCCGGCAGTACCAGTTCTTTCTCAACGAGTCGCAGGCATTCATTTTCGTACATGGTGAACAACTTCAGGAGCATATCCACATCGGCTTCTTCAAAGTTATGCCGCGAAAATTCAACTTCGCTTTCATGGTGGATGTCACCGTACTTGATTCCTTTAACCCACTCCAAGTCATAAACGTTGTCAACACCTTGAAGGTACATTGCAATGCGTTCACAGCCGTAGGTAATTTCAGACGGAATCGGTTTCAGATCGATTCCGCCAGCCTGCTGGAAATAGGTGAACTGGGTGATTTCCATGCCGTCCAGCCAAACCTCCCAGCCAAGACCCCAGGCGCCCAGCGTTGGTGATTCCCAGTCGTCTTCCACAAAACGGATATCGTGTTTGGCCGGGTCGAGGCCGAAGGAGCGGAGCGAATCAAGGTAGAGGTCAAGAATATTGAGCGGAGAGGGCTTCATTATGACTTGAAACTGGTAGTAATGCTGCAGCCTGTTCGGGTTTTCACCATAACGTCCGTCAGTGGGGCGCCGTGATGGTTCGACGTAAGCCACATTCCACGGTTCCGGGCCGAGTACGCGCAGAAACGTGGCGGGATTGAATGTGCCGGCACCTTTTTCCGTGTCGTACGGTTGCTGGATGATACAGCCCTGTTTGGCCCAATAGCCTTGCAGGGAGAGAATAAGATCTTGAAATGTCACGTATGTACCTCCGGATGGGGAGTGTTGATATATACTGCTGAAAAGAAAGGAACCTTAATAGCAGGAATAGCGGCTTCGGTCAAGGTTGCGAAGATGGTGCGGTTAAAAACCGTTTTCATGTAAGTTACAGGAACAATGAGAGCGAATCGGTGACAAAAGTCGCCTGGTCCAATCTGTGTGCGGGATAGCTGTTTGTGACGCCGCAAACCATCAGTCCGGCAGCCTTGGCTGCGGTTATTCCGGCAGGGGTGTCTTCAATGGCAATGGTTGCCTCTTTCGAAAAACTGTTCTGGTGTGCAGCGTGCAGTTTCCGGAAGGCAAGTGAGTAGCATTCCGGGTCCGGCTTACTTGCGGCGACGTCATCGGCGGTTACTATGACATCAAAACAGTCCGTAATTCCAAGCATGTTCAGGATGGGATCGATGTCGGACCTGAGAGCGCCGCTGCAGATAGCCAGTGGAATATTATGCCCCTTCAAATGAAATATCAGATCAAGGACACCGGGGTACGCCGAGACGCCTGATTTGATGACTTCCTCGAAGAAAGTAGCCTTTTCTCCAATCAGTGACTGGAGTCTGTCTCGTTCAAGTGTGGCACCCTTTGTGGCAAAGGCATGTTTGAATGCATCCCTGTCATCAAATCCGATGTAGGTTTCAATATATTCTTCCCAGGTGAAATGAAGCCCCAGCGGTTCCAAGGTGCGCTGAAACGCCGCATAATGAAGTGGTTCTGTGTCAACAATGACGCCGTCAAAATCAAAAATAACAGCTTCTATCGGTTGTTTAGTAGAAGATATAATCATAGGTGAAGGTGATTTGCTCCTTGATTGTAGTGGCTGGATGCAGATGTTAGAAATAGCATCTTCAGTACTCGTTAGACAACGAAAAAGCCCTCGAAGAGAGGGCTTTTTGGAAAAACATAGGCTGTCGGTGTGCTATCTGCGTGGCAGAGGCGATGCAATTGCAGCCGCCGCGTCAATCGCTTGGTTTGCATCACCATTGCTGTCGGTGCCGGCAGCAATTTTTGCGCGTATGCGTGCGTTAACCCGTGCAAGATTAAGCCCGTTGGCTGTGACTAATTCTGCCAGGATCGCTTCAGTTGCAACTATGTGGTATGCCATACCCTCGGCCTTCTTCACCAGCAGATCCAAAGTTGCGCTTAGTGTTGAAACAACTTTTGACAATTCCGCAATATTATCAACAACAAGCTCATCACCATTTTTTTCCTTGTTCGGTTTGGTAACGGTGCTTTTTACGATAGCTTTTGGTGCGACAGGCTTTGGAGCGGCTGTTTTCGGAGCTTTCACCGCATTCTTTTTAATGGTGGCCATCGGTTTTCTCCTTTGAATGAAAATACCACACAGGTGTGGTTTCAGCAGGAATAGTTTCGAACTTACAAACAGTTACTTATTAAATAGGCTAACAGGTAAATAACGTATGTCAAGCGCGTGCTCTGGAAAAGCGGACACAACTCACCAGTGACTCGATGATTTAAAACAGGATGCATTAAATATGGTTGACGATTTGTTATTATGCACTATTATTTGAGCTGGTTTTGGCAGGTGTTTCAAAGGTGAATGCAGGATATTACTAAATCCAGGAGGCGATAATGGCGTTACGAGTTGCAATAAACGGTTTCGGCAGGATTGGCAGGATGGTGCTGAGGGCGGCAAGCAATGATAATGAAATTGAATTTGTTGCGATAAATGATCTTACCGATGCTGCTACCCTTGCTCATCTGTTCAAGTATGATTCTGTACATGGACAATTTAACGGCAGTGTGGAAGCGCGCGACGGACAGCTCGTTATTAACGGCAAAGTAATCGCCGTTCATGCGATTAAAGATCCTGCAGAGCTGCCGTGGGGCAGGGACAATATTGATGTTGTCATCGAATCCACCGGTCGCTTTACCGACAAGGCAAAAGCGGTAGCTCATTTGCAAGCGGGAGCAAAACGGGTGGTTATCTCGGCCCCGGCAACAAACGAAGATATTACCATCGTTATGGGTGTCAATGATCATCTGTATGATCCCCAAAAACATTTTGTCATCTCAAACGCCTCCTGTACAACCAACTGCCTGGCGCCGGTTGCCAAAGTAATTCATGAGGCGTTCGGCATTGAAAAGGGGCTGGTTACAACAATTCACTCCTATACCAATGATCAGAACATTCTCGATTTGCCTCATAAGGATCTTCGGCGCGCCCGGGCCGGTGCCTTGTCAATAATTCCTACCACAACAGGTGCCGCCAAGGCGGTTGCTCTGGTTCTGCCGGAATTAAAAGGAAAGCTGGACGGCCTCTCCATTCGTGTCCCGACACCCAATGTGTCCCTTGCTGACATTGTACTTACGCTCAGCAAACCTGCGGATACCGCCCAAGTGAACGCAGCGCTCAAACTGGCGGCAGAGGGGCCTCTGAAAGGTATTCTTGGCTATGAGGAAGCTCCGCTGGTCTCTGTCGATTTCAATGGCAATCCGCTCTCCTCAATTGTTGATGCCTCCTGCACCAAGGTTCTCGGCGACACAATGGTTCGGGTTCTGTCCTGGTATGACAATGAAACCGGCTTTTCCAGCCGGGTAATTGACCTGTTGAAATTGATCAAGTCAAAAAACTGATTTTTTATAAAAAAACCTTCAGGGGGAATTCATTTCCCCCTTTTTTTGCCTGCGGGCTCAATTTCTTAGCTAGAGGGAGTGTACGCGATGGGGATTTGTTACATTGACCAGATCAAGGATTTGAAAGACAAAAAAGTTTTTATCAGGGTTGATTTCAATGTTCCGCAGGATGAAAGCGGAGCTGTTACTGAAGATACCAGGATCGCCGGAGCCATTCCAACGATTCGGTACGCGGTTGAACAAGGGGCTAAGGTAATTTTGGCGTCTCACCTTGGCAGGCCCAAGGGGGAAAAAAAAGCAAAGTACACCATGACGCCTGCCTCCTGTCGCTTGTCTGAACTGCTTGGCATGCCGGTGCAGCAGGCTCCGGATTGCTTTGGAGCGGAAGTGACGCGCATGATTGATGCTCTTGAAGGGGGCGAAATTGTGATGCTGGAGAATGTCCGCTTTTATCCTGGCGAAGAAAAGAATGATGCTGAATTTGCCCGTCAGCTTGCCAATGGCTGCGATATTTATGTCAATGATGCTTTTGCCGTATCCCATCGCGCCCATGCCTCGGTTGAGGCAATTACCAAGGTCATTCCGGTTATTGCCGCCGGTTTTCTGATGCGGGATGAAATGACGTATTTTGACAAGGCCATGAGCAATCCGGTCCGTCCGCTGGTTGCCATACTTGGCGGGGCAAAGGTCTCCGGCAAGCTTGAAGTCCTGGAAACGCTGGTAAACAAGGTTGATAAAATCGTCATTGGTGGCGGAATGGCATTCACCTTTTTGAAAGCTCTCGGTTATTCTGTCGGTAAATCGTTGGTGGAAGAAGAGCTGGTTCCGACGGCGCTCAAAATCATGGATACGGCGAAAGAGCGGGGAGTAAAATTTTATATTCCTGTTGATTGCGTTGTTGCTGAAGCTTTTGATGCAAATGCCGCCAACGCTATCACGACAGCGCAGGAAATTCCCGACAGCTGGATGGCCCTTGATATTGGTCCGGCAAGTGCGGCACTGTTTGCTGAAACGTTGAGTGATGCAAAGACCGTTATTTGGAACGGGCCCATGGGAGTTTTTGAGATGGAAGCGTTTAGCAAGGGAACGTACTTTGTTGCGGAGGCGGTCGCCAATTGTGATGCAACAACGATCATAGGTGGTGGAGATACGGATTCTGCCGTCCGTAAGGCCGGAGTGGAAAATCGTGTCAGCTATATATCAACCGGTGGTGGCGCTTTTCTTGAGCTTCTTGAGGGTAAAATACTGCCGGGAGTTAAGGCTCTTGATCTGTAGGGGGGACTATTATGCGTATACCGTTGATTGCCGGGAACTGGAAGTTATATAAAACAATTGCAGAGTCTGTAGCTTTGGTAAACGAGCTTAAACCGCTCGTTGAGAACAGTGCAGGCGTTCAAATCGTCGTAGCCCCCGTTTTTACCGCGCTCAGCCGGGTTTTCGACGCGACGGAAGGTTCGCAGATAAAGCTGGCCGCGCAGGACTGCTATTGGGAAGAGGAAGGAGCATTTACTGGTGAAGTTGCGCCAAAGTTGCTGAAGGATGCCGGATGCAGCTACGTGATTATCGGGCATTCGGAACGTCGTCAGTATTTCGGTGAAACAGATGTGACTGTCAACAAGAAAACCAAGGCGGCTGTTGCTGCCGGGTTGGATGCAATCGTATGTGTGGGGGAATCTTTGGCCGAGCGGGAATCGGAACAAACATTTTCTGTCATCGAGAAGCAGATTCAAGGTGGATTGGCGGGGCTTTCGGCGGAAGCTTTTTCCCATGTCGTTATTGCATATGAGCCGGTGTGGGCGATTGGAACCGGCAAGACAGCCAGTGACGCTCAGGCTCAAGAAGTACACGCATTCATCAGGCAATTGGTTGTCCGGCTTTTTGGCCAGGCCGTTGCAGACTCCGTTCGAATTCTTTACGGCGGCAGTGTAAAACCGGAGAACGTCAAAGGGCTCATGAGCCAGCCTGACATTGATGGAGCTCTTGTCGGTGGTGCAAGTCTCAAGGCGGAATCATTTGCAGCTATATGCTCTTTTAATTCATGACCTTCCTCCGAAGGTCGCTTGTATTTAAAACTTTACAGTATGTGAATTGCTGTGCTATAAATCTGCTCTTTTAAATCGTTGCAAGGGGATTCTGTATGACTATTGTGCTTACAATTCTGCATGTCGTTGTTAGCCTGTTTTTGATCGCTGTTGTACTGCTGCAATCGGGCAAGGGTGCTGAAATGGGGGCATCATTCGGTAGTAGTGGAAGTCAGTCCGTCTTTGGTGCAGGAGGTGGAACGTCCTTCCTGAGTAAATTAACTACAAGCGCTGCAGTGATCTTTATGTTGACGTCATTGACTCTGGCATATATTTCAGGTCAGCCTTCATCATCGTCCATGATGTCGGGAAAAGGGAAATCTGCTCCGGTTCAGGCGCCTGCCGCTGTACCATCGGCCCCTCAGAAGAGTCCCGTCATGCCTGCACCCGCTGCTCCTGTCGCGCCGGCTCCACAAAAATAAAATTTACACTTGATAAATCTAGCCGACTATGTTAGAAAGCGTGTCTGACGTTGAGTTGAAAACAGTTATAAATTTTTGACATATAAGTTGTACACGAAATTTGTGTACTCTGCTTGCGGTGGTGGCGGAACTGGTAGACGCACCAGCTTGAGGGGCTGGCGGGGGCAACTCCGTGATGGTTCGATTCCATTCCACCGCACCAGTTAAATTTCCGGTACAAACCGGATTGAAAAAAGGCCCTGAGGAATCAGGGCCTTTTTTGTTGTTGAAGTCATTATAACTGATGCCGAAGAGTCTACTCTTTGTGGGATCGTAGGCTGGAGAAGAATGACGCTGGTAACAAAGGGTTAACTGTTAGGGTACGTTGGTAAATGACCTGAATATGAATAAAAAGAAGGGTTACAGCTTTTTGTCTGTAACCCTTCAATAGTTATGGTACGCCCGACAGGATTCGAACCTGTGACCTACGGCTTAGAAGGCCGTTGCTCTATCCAGCTGAGCTACGAGCGCATAAAGAAAGTATGCTTGTGTTTCAGAAGGGTGACTATACCGTTCACAATCGTTGTTGTCAAGTTCTGTGCGGGGAAATAAAAGAACCTGAAAACTCGATTTGAGTTGTCAGGTTCTTTTTGTTTGGTACGCCCGGACCGATTCGAACGGCCGACACCCAGGTTCGAAGCCTGGTGCTCTATCCAGCTGAGCTACGGGCGCATTTTTCTATTCAAAATTAACAGCGAGGGGGAAACTGGCTGCGGGGTAAGAGATGTAACTACTGATCTCTTCAACGGTAGAAGACGTTACGCTGAAATCCGCTTTGGAAACAATGGTATTGGCGGCAATATCACATGTTATTTTCAAGAGCACTCCGTTTGTAGTCCCTGTACCGTTGAATCCTCCGAAATTTATTGTATGAGTGGGTGCATCGTAAGTAGCACCGCTCAAATCTGCCGTTATTGTAGGACTTAACAAAGTAACTGCAGCCATTGCGTTGTTGGCAACAAGGCCTGAAGGGGTTACTCCTGTATCAGGAACTTTAAACGCAAACGATATAACTCCAGCCTGAATTCCAATTTCTGGCAGTCCGGCAATACTTACTGTAATGACAGCCTTGGTAGGTTGAACTACAGTCAGGGTTGCGCTATCCGACGTTGCTGGAGGCGCTGTAGTGCCATTGATAACAACTCTGTATTTATAGCCGTTCATGCTGGTTGTGGTATTGGCGATAATTAAGGTGGCCGAGGTAGAGCCTGAGTAAACTCCCGAGTCAGATATGTTCGTAAAACCTGAACCGCTGTCAATTTGCCACTGATAGCTCAGACTTGTACCACTTGCAATAACGGATAACGTTGTGTTGTTACCAGCTATCATGGATACGTTGACTGGTTGAGTTGAGATGGAAGGCGGCTGATTTGTTTGACCGCCTCCACCGCCCCCGCCACAGGCAGAGAGTAATAGGGCTAAACTGATATAAAAAAGGACTGTGTGCAATTTTTTTAGCATGTGTAGAATACCTCACGCATTTATTTTTATCTTTACAAACTATCATACTGCGGCAAAAAACTGAACCAAATTATTGAATAAAGACGGTTATTTCCCATACCGATCAATAAACGATTGTACCTGCCGCGCCGTGTCACTTGTAGACTCCAACTCAAGGTATCGTCGCCAGATTATGAGAGCTTTCGGGATATTGTTTAGGTCAAAACCGTACACATAGCCGCTGTTGTATAGGCTCTCAAGGTTGTGTGGGTCGATATTGAATGCCTTCTCGAAATTTGCCAGAGCTCGCTCGAAGTTGCCTGTCTGGCGAAACATCGCCCCCTGATCATTAAGAATGTCCGTATCATCAGGTTTCAGGGCAAGTGCGTGATCATAGGCTTTGATAGCCTGTTCCGGTTGGTCGGTATCAAAATAGATATTGCCCAGCTCTTTCCATGCTTCAGGTGTTGCTTGACGTGAGGATGTTGCTTTTTGCAGGGATTCTATCCGCTGAAGGGTCTCTTTGCTGATTGCAGAACCCTCGACCGGGCCAAGTCCTTCTGTTTGTTCAGAGTTCGCTGGTTCATCCTCACTTTCAGTTTCTTCATCCAGAACCGGACAAATATGTTGAGCAACATTATCCAGCACCGAATCGGGGACGATCGGATATTGTTGGGAGCCTCCCTGAAGCCGCTTTAACCGTGCACGGGAGGCCCCGAGAATGTCGATCAAGCCGAGCAAGGCGGTTTGGTTGCCACAATCGATTTCGTAATATTCCAGGTGAGACCGGTATCGTTTTTCTTTATATTCTGCCACCGCTGATTTGCGTTCTGTTTCTCCCCATGGAATAAATCGTATCCAGATCTCCAGCCTACCCTGAGAGGTGAGGCGAATGGACTGCTCATCATAAGCCACTTTGTAACGCGATGTCCCACTCAGTGGTTGCCACTGAACGGCCTCGGCAGGAAGCTGCCCTCCGATCAGAAAAACGGTCAGAGCACAGAATTGTAAGAAGTAATGCCTCATAGAGAGTCTCATGGTGCCATAGTGCCAAATACTTATAAAAACAGGTGCATCTCTTATGCGTATGAACGTACTTACTTGTCAAGCAATTTCAGGTGTTTTGGTCGGATTGACTTTCGCATTGCCTGCTCCGGAATATGGGCGGGTGTATGTGTAGGTGCAGCATTTGTGAGCATTCGGTTTTGGTCTTGAAAATGGAAAAAAATGTACACCATGAGTGGATTATGGTAGTACATGCAAACTTGTATTGATTCTTGTGCTGTATTGATATTGATTATTTATGCTGGCGGGACTGGGGCGGAATATGCACAAAAATTCAATTTCAAATTCTCTTACTTCGTTTAATGTCCAAACCACGGTTGCCTCCCCGCTGCATGCCGGTAAAGCTTCCGGTAAAGTCCACCACCTCCCGCATTCGATCTGGAAAAAAATGGTTGGTGACGCGCAGGACCCTCTTGATAAAGCTATAGAACGGACCCGGAACTTTTTCTTTCGAGAGCAGGTGCCTGAGGGGTACTGGTGGGCGGAGCTTGAGTCGAATGTAACCATTACCGCTGAATATATCATGTTGTTTCATTTTTTGGGCATGGTCGATAGAGTGCGCGAACGGAAAATGGCGCATTATATTCTGAGTAAGCAGACGGTCGAAGGCGCGTGGTCAATCTGGTTTGGCGGTCCGGGCGATCTTTCGGCGACGATTGAGGCGTATTTTGCGCTTAAACTGGCTGGATATGCTGCCGATGATCCGGTCATGTGTAAAGCACGTGACTTTATTCTTTCAAAGGGTGGCATACTTAAAGCCCGCGTTTTTACAAAAGTATTTCTGGCTTTATTCGGTGAATTCTCCTGGTTGGGAGTCCCGTCTATGCCGATTGAGCTCATGATGCTTCCGGAGTGGGCCTATTTCAATCTGTATGAATTCTCCAGCTGGTCGAGAGCAACAATTATCCCCTTGTCGGTTGTCATGTCTGAAAACCCGGTCAGAAAACTGCCGCCTCGCGCTCGCGTTCAGGAACTGTACGTCCGTCCGCCCCGCCCCAGTGATTATTCCTTTTCCCGTCAGGACGGCATAGTCAGCTGGAAAAACTTTTTTATCGGTGTGGATCATCTACTCAAGATTTACGAATCATCCCCTGTTCGGCCGTTCAAGAAAAAATCGGTTGCCCTGGCCGAACAGTGGATACTGGATCACCAGGAACCGAGCGGCGACTGGGGCGGGATACAGCCGGCCATGCTCAATTCCATTCTCGCACTGCACTGTCTCGGATATGCCAATGATCACCCGGCTGTTGTCAGCGGACTTGAGGCTCTGGCAAACTTTTGTATTGAGGATGAAAAAGGCCTGGTATTGCAGTCTTGCGTTTCCCCGATTTGGGATACAGCACTGGTTCTTGTGGCAATGCAGGAAGCGGGGGTCCCGGTTGATCATCCGGCGTTGGTTAAAGCTGCCCAGTGGCTGCTGGATCGGGAGGTCCGTCTCAAAGGTGACTGGCGCATCAAATCGCCCGGTCTTGAACCGGGTGGCTGGGCATTTGAGTTTCAAAATGACTGGTATCCCGATGTGGATGACTCCGGATTTGTCATGCTGGCGCTCAAGGATATCAAGGTTCGTGACAAGAAGCAGAAGGCACAGGCCCTCAAGCGCGGCATTGCCTGGTGTCTTGGGATGCAGAGTTCAAATGGCGGATGGGGCGCTTTTGATAAGGACAACACAAAATATCTTCTGAACAAGATACCGTTTGCCGATCTTGAGGCTTTGATTGACCCGCCGACTGCAGACTTGACGGGTCGTATGCTTGAGCTTCTGGGCACGTTTAACTATCCCAAAAGTCATGCTGCCGTGGTTCGGGCACTTGATTTTCTCAAGGCTAAGCAGGAGCCTGAGGGCCCGTGGTGGGGGCGCTGGGGGGTCAATTATATTTATGGCACATGGTCCGTGCTTGGCGGGTTGGATGCAATTGGCGAGGATATGAACCAGCCATACATAAAGAAAGCAGTCAATTGGCTGAAATCCAAACAGAATCTGGATGGCGGGTGGGGGGAGGTCTGTGAGTCGTATGACGACCGCTCTTTGATGGGATGCGGTCCCAGTACTCCATCGCAAACAAGTTGGGCTCTTCTCACGCTCTTTTCCGCAGGTGAGGTCAACGCAAAGGCTGTCTTGCGAGGAATCAAATATCTTATCGAAACCCAGAAGGAGGATGGCTCCTGGGATGAAGATGCCTATACCGGCACAGGCTTTCCTAAATTTTTTATGATCAAATATCACATCTACCGGAATTGTTTCCCTTTGACAGTTCTCGGGAGATACCGTCGATTATTGCTGGAGAATGCAAAAAACGACAGCGCGTGATGAGCATTCAGGAACATGTATGAAAACTTTTGTGACCGGTGCTACCGGCTTTATCGGTGCCAGTATTGTTCGCGAACTGCTTAAGGATGGCCGGGATGTTCGGGTCCTGGCAAGGCCTTCATCCAATCTTGCTAACCTGAAAGGGCTTGACGTCGAAATATGGCGGGGAGATATCCTCGAGGGTGACGGATTACGCCGGGGGCTTAAGGGGTGTGATGTCCTGTATCACGTGGCAGCTGACTATCGTCTCTGGACGCGGAACCCTGAGGAAATGTACCGCACCAATGTAGGGGGCACGGTAGCCGTTCTGGAAGCGGCGCTGGAGAACAGTCTTTCACGGGTTGTCTATACCAGCAGTGTCGGGACGCTCGGGCATTTACAGGATGGGGAACCGGGAACTGAAGATACGAAAGTTTCACTGTCCGATATGGCCGGTCCGTATAAGAAAAGCAAATATCTTGCTGAACGGGAAGCGGAAAAGTTTGTTGCCCGCGGGCTCCCTCTGGTTATCGTCAATCCATCGACTCCGGTGGGTCCGGGTGATATAAAACCTACCCCGACTGGGAAAATAATTGTTGATTTTTTGAAGCGGAAAATGCCCGCCTATCTGGATACCGGCCTGAACCTGATTGCAGTTGAAGAGTGTGCTCGCGGCCATATTCTGGCTGAGCAGAAGGGGAGCCCCGGTCGTAAATATATTCTGGGTAACGCCAATATTTCCCTCTGTGGACTATTTAAAATGCTTCAGGAAATAACCGGGATCCCGGCACCGAAAGTCCGGTTACCCTATGCTCCGGTACTTATGGCCGCTTGGATGAATGAAGGCTTTTCAAGGCTAACGGGCCGGGAACCGCTGATCCCTTTGGCAGGTGTTCAGATGGCGGCGCATCATATGTATTTCGATTCCGGAAGAGCGGTTCATGAACTCGGTCTGCCTCAGTCGCCCGTCCAGGAAGCCTTGGTTCGTGCGGTCGAATGGTTTTATACGAACGGTTATGCGTAACAGAAGAGGTCTCTAAAAATGCTGCTTGAAACTATAGACTCTCCGTCGGATCTGAAAAAACTTCATCCGGAGCAACTGCCGGATCTGGCGGCGGAGATCCGGCAATTTCTTTTGGAAACAGTCTCATGTACGGGGGGGCATCTCGGTTCAAACCTTGGCACGGTGGAGCTGTCAATCGCCCTGCACTACTGTTTCAACTCTCCGAGTGATAAAATTATCTGGGATGTGGGTCATCAGGCCTATACTCACAAAATTCTTACCGGGCGCCGTGACAGTTTTCATACCCAGCGTCAGTATAAGGGGATTTCCGGCTTTCCGAAGCGCTGCGAATCGGAGCATGACGCTTTCGGGGTCGGACACTCATCCACCTCCATATCAGCGGGGCTTGGCATGGCTGCCGCTGCGGGGCTTGATGGAAAGCGGAACCATGCCATTGCGGTGATCGGTGATGGCTCCCTGACCGGAGGCATGGCGTTTGAGGCGCTGAATCAGGCTGGTCATCTCAAAAAGAACCTGATCGTCATTTTGAATGACAATGAAATGTCTATTTCAAAAAACGTCGGTGCTTTTTCCGCGTTTATTTCGCGTAAGATGACGGGACGCTACTACCGTGATTTGAAAAAAGAAATGCAGGTGCTGTTCAAGCATATTCCTGCATTTGGCACCGATATTCTTCAGTTTGCCCGGCGGGCGGAAAATTCAATGAAGAGTTTTCTTACGCCCGGTTCACTCTTTGAAGCACTAGGCTTCGACTATCTCGGCCCTTTGGACGGGCATGATCTGCCGCAACTGCTGGAGGTATTCAGGAACATCAATGAGCTTGACGGTCCGCTGCTGGTGCATGTCATGACGACCAAAGGAAAGGGGTATAAGCCTGCCGAAGAGACCCCCTCCCAATATCATGGTGTCGGGGCGTTTGATGTTGCCACGGGCAAAGGAGCTGTCAAGCCTGCGGTTAAATCATATACGGATGTTTTTGGCGAGACCCTGGTGCGGTTGGCGGAAGAGGATCCCAAAATTGTTGCCATAACGGCTGCCATGCCGGACGGGACCGGGCTCAATCAATTTTCACAACGGTTTCCCGAGCGTTTTTTTGATGTCGGTATTGCCGAACAGCATGCCATGACGTTTGCCGCAGGGCTTGCTGCAGACGGTTTCAGGCCGGTGACGGCCATCTATTCAACCTTTGTCCAGCGCGCTTACGATCAGGTCTTCCACGATGTTTGCCTGCAAAAGCTGCCGGTGACTATCGCCATGGACCGTGCCGGGTTGGTGGGGGATGACGGCCCGACGCATCATGGCGCATTTGATCTTTCCTATCTGCGGCATCTGCCGGGAATAGTCGTGATGGCTCCCAAGGATGAGAATGAGTTGCGACACCTGCTCAAAACAGGTATCTATTCCGGTCTGCCGGTAGCGCTTCGTTATCCCCGCGGTGCGGGGTATGGCGTTCAGCTGGATCGTGAGGTAAAGGCTCTTGAAATAGGGACGGGGGAACAGCTGCTGGACGGCACCGATTTGACGATCGTCGCAGTAGGCGCGACGGTCTATCCGGCACTTCAGGCGGCGGAAGCGCTCCGGCTGAAAGGGGTTTCCGCCGGAGTCGTCAATGCCCGCTTTATCAAGCCGCTTGATGAGGAACTCATTCTCACCGTTGCTCGCCGGACCGGCAGGATCGTCACGGTCGAGGAAAATGCCCTGCAGGGCGGGTTCGGCAGTGCCGTACTGGAACTGCTGCATGACCGCAACCTGCAGGATGTCAAGGTACGGCGGCTTGGCCTGCCTGATCATTATATCGAGCAGGGGAGTCAGGCCCAGTTACGCAAGGATGTGGGAATTGACGCTGAAGGAATTACACTGTCTGTTATAGAATTTATGAAGTGAGGATGCCATGACTCTGGAAGAAGCTCGAAAAAAAATCATTTTTGCCCTGGATGTGCACGGACTTGAAGATATTGACCGGTGGGCTGACCTGTTGGCGGGTAAAGTCGGAATGTTCAAGGTTGGCAAAGAATTGTTCACTTCCTGCGGCCCTGCTGCGGTGAAGGCTGTCCAGCGCCATGGCGGCCAGGTGTTTCTTGACCTGAAATATCATGATATCCCGAACACGGTTGCCAGTGCGATGTGCGAAGCTGCCCGCCTCGGTGTCCAGATTGCCAATCTGCATGCGCTGGGCGGCGCTGAAATGATGGAAACCGCTGTTGCTGCCGTGCATAAAGAATTCAGTGTAACGGAACGACCGCGACTTCTGGCGGTAACTATTTTGACTTCGTCTACCGTAGATACGCTGCGTCAAGTTGGCATCGAACATTCGGTTCAGGATATGGTGGTTCGTCTGGCACGGCTTGCCAAAGCGTCGGGTATGGATGGCGTTGTTGCGTCACCGCTAGAGATCGGCCTCATCAGAGAGGCTTGCGGACCTGATTTTCTGATTGTTACTCCTGGTGTGCGCCCTTCCTTTGCGGCGCTGGATGACCAGAAACGCATTATGACTCCTGCAGAAGCGGTGACCTCAGGAGCAGACTACCTGGTGATAGGCCGACCAATTGCCAAAGCGGTCGATCCGGTTCAGGCGGCTGAAGCTATTGCCGCTGAAATATCGGAAGGTGCGGCATGAAAGGTGAGTTGATTTTTGGCGTCAATCCGGTGAAGGAGTCGTTGCAAGGGACACGCGGTGCTTTCAATCTGTATGTACAGAACAGTGCCACTGATCACCGGGTTGAAAAGATCATCAGGTTGGCCGAGGAGCGCGGCGTTGCAGTTCATCGCCGGGACAAGGTCGATCTTACCAAAATGTGCGCTTCTTCTCATCACCAGGGGATCGCCCTGGAGGTGGAACCGTTTCGCTATGCTGACTTCGACGGTCTGATGACAGCAATTGACCAGTCCGGAAAGGCCGGATTTATTCTTGTCCTTGATGCCATTCAGGATCCTCATAATCTGGGTGCCTTGATCCGTTCTGCCGCCTGCGCCGGGGCGGATGGCGTTCTCATACCAAAGGATCGGGCCTGCGGCGTCACTGCTGCTGCCGAAAAGACCTCTGCGGGGGCGGTTGAAACTATTCCGGTGGCGATGGTAACCAATATTGCGCAAACTCTTGAAGTCCTTAAAAAGCGTGGTTACTGGGTATACGGGCTTGATGGGGCTGCCCGGCATTCTGTCTATCAGTCGGATTTTTCCGGAAATGTCGTCTTGGTTGTGGGCAGTGAAGGAGAGGGGATCAGGCCCCTTGTGCGCAAGCAGTGCGATGTGGTGATGTCTATTCCGCAGTATGGGGGGGTAAGCTCGCTCAATGCATCTGTTGCCGGGGGAATTGCGCTCTTTGAAGTCGCGCGGAAGCTGCGAAGCTAACTGCTTATCTTGTTGTCAAGCTGCCGGAAGTATTCCGACCGGCACCAGTTTTCCACATCAACCAGTCCCTGAAACGCTTCGCGGAAATCGGATCTGCCGATACTGAACACTCCGTGCCCGTATACTATGGCAGATCCGCTTTTGCCGATCACCGGCGGGACATTCTTGGCAATGCCGCCGGCACCGATCTCACCCGCAACAACGGGTGCATCTCCCAGCAAGCGTACGTTCGTGCAATCCTTCCAGCAGTCTGTCACCGGACACGTTTTTTTCTCAGCACACAACATGCTCATGACCACCGCGAAGCGCGGGTGCCCATGCAAAATGGCGCGGCACCCGGTTGATTCAAATATGGCACGATGGGCAACCAGTTCGCTGGAAGCGGTGATGCCGACCGTTGAACTGTTTTCAAAGGGGACCGGGTCTATGCAGCCCGGAAGTTCATCAAGGCTGGATGCGGTTTGAGAAATATAGATCAGGTCGCCGGTTGAGTAGGAAATGTTGCCGAAAAATGAATCTACCAGACGCCGTTGCACGGTATAGGCGCCGGTGCGGGCGATCTCCTTCAGAATGATGTCTTTATCTGCAAACGGCCCCTGGCGGAATTCAAGTCCTTCAGACGAAAGAGGCGGCAGTAAGTTGTGGCGAAAATGATTAAAAGCCTCCTGTTCACCCGGAAGCATGAAGCCCAGTTCGAGCAGGTCTTCAAGGTATTTGATATAGGTTGAATGAAAAACCGAAGACCAGTTGATGTAGGCTTGTTCAACTGTCAATGCTCCGGCAGCAATGATCCCGATCCCCTCGACGACGATCCCCTTGCGATTACCCAATAAGGTGGCAATTATCTCTGCCGGATCAGACTCCAGTTCGATCTTTCGTACCATTGGAATATCGTGGAGAAAGGTGCGTGTTTCAGTGTCGCGCGGGACAATTTCATGCTCATGGATTGCGCTTCTTTTAATGAGATAATCTGCAAAGGGAACAGCGGGGGAAGCGGCGGTAAGTGCGAGACAGTTCAGCCGGGAAAGTACTGCTTCAGACAGTGAAGCAAGAGAGGGCTCGCCGCTTGAAATCATGATGTCATCCTGAGCGGCAAAAGCAATTTTTCCTGCCGATGACGATTGATCCGAAATCAGTTTTGCGGTGTATTTGGCTATCTGGTCAAGCATCAGGGGGTTGACGAAGGGATATTGGTGAACAGGATTGAGCCGTCGGAAAGTGTTTCACTCCTGAAGTGAGGCGTTTTCTGGCTGCTGGCGACAAGTGTCATGTTGGGTAGCGCTATGCCGCTGTTGGGGAGAAAAGCCATGGTGACATTCGTTCCTGCCTGCCATGCCTCAAAATGCAGGTGCGGTCCGGTTGAACGTCCGGTAGAGCCTGAAAGAGCCAGGGTGTTTTCAGGTGTAACCGGTTGCCCCTGTGCAACCAAAATGCGGCTGTTATGTGCATAGAGGGTAATAATACCGTTGTCATGCTCTACGACAACGGTGTTGCCATAGCCGGAACGGGCTCCGCTGTAAACCACCACACCCGGAGCAACCGGTTTAACCGGTGTTCCTGTGGGAACTGCGATGTCGATACCGTTGTGAAGCCGCCAGCTTCCATCAATCGGGTCTATTCTCATGCCTACTTTTGAGGTTACGGTTCCGCCAACCGTTGGCAAATGAGGTTCAATGCTGTTTTGTGGCGGTGTGTTAATGTTGAGTGCGGCTTCAGCCGCTTTCAAGACAATTTCATCTAACGAAATATTATGTGTCTTCTGCTTCTTTGTTTTTTTACCTGACTTTGCCGTGGTGCTTGGCCGGTCCTTGATTACTACCGTTGCACTTTTGTTGCTGGGAGCATCGGTAAATGTTTCGACGCCGTCAATAGTAACAAAACGATAGATATCGGCTTCAGCAAATGAGCCGGTAACGCAAAAAGCGACAAGCAGGAGAAAGCGGTAACCATAGGGAAAACGGATGCGGCACCTGTGAGCCTCATGTACGGCGCATGTCAATTGTACTTGTTGTTCGGCACATTTTCTGATAGTTAAATTCATTCTCCATTTATAGCGTATTTTACCATATAGTTCAATTCATCATCTTCGGGGTGCCTGGGGTGTTTCAATATTACGATAAAGTAGTGAGGGGTACCGAACGTGAAGATATGCAGGTTATTCTCCAATTTTTGCAGGGGATGATTGGGCAGACGTTTTCATTTTTGAACTACTACAAAGAAATCCCGGTTTCGTATGATGCGACGTTGCTGAGTATCGAAAATGAGATGGCTGAATTTTCGGTCCATGAGTATCAGGCTAAAGTGGTAAATCTGGAGAAGAAAACGCTCATTCACTCGCACCCGCTGAATTCTTTTCCGGAAGATATGATAGGCGAGGCTTTTTATGTTAGTTCTGCTAAAAAACGTGTTATTTTGTGCAACTTCGGCTATGCCCACATTCGTTCTGATATGAGGAAATTTGTGCGGGTCCTGCTCGATAACCCGATCGAAGCGGATCTGCTTTTTGAAGAAGATATCATCAAGGGCAATGTCAACGATATATCGCTTGGTGGTGCAGCAGTAAGTATCCAGACTGCAGATCTTCTCGTCCCGGGGCTTGACATAAACGTGTTTTTGAAGCTGCCGGAGCTCAATGGTAATTCCCGGCAAGAGGTCGGCTTGAGTGCCACTATCGTTAAAGTCGTCGGAACGTGCGCGCCTTATACCTGCATAATTGAGTTTCACCCTGAAAAGCATTCTCAGCAACTGATAGCCTATTATATTAACCAGCGTCAGGTTGAAATTATCAAGGAGCTCAAAGATATCAACGCCTGATTGGCTGTTTTTTTATGCCTTAATTATGTGCAGTAAATTACCGGTTCTGAGTTGTTTTTGGGCAGTTTGGGCCATTGAGGAATTTACTTGATGGCACCCCTTCTTTCTAACCATTCAAATGTGCATCTATAATTATTTGGTAAATTAGTTGGCAAGGAGCTTGCTGTTACCAAGTGGGTTTCCCTGCTTTCAAAACAAATTTCAAGTAACGGGGGGTGGTGTCGTGAAAAAAGTTGAAGCGATCATAAAGCCGTTTAAGCTGGATGAAGTCAAGGAGTCACTGAATGAAATCGGTATTCAGGGGATTACGATAAGTGAAGTAAAAGGTTTTGGGCGTCAGAAAGGCCATACGGAGTTGTACCGTGGCGCAGAATACGTTGTTGATTTTATCCCTAAAATCAAGATTGAGATCATCGTTGCCGACTCAATACTGCCACAAGTAGTTGAGGCCATCGAAAAGTCCGCAAAAACCGGTCGAATCGGTGACGGGAAAATATTTGTTACCAATGTTGAGGAAGTAATCCGTATCAGAACAGGTGAAACCGGAGAAGATGCACTGTAACAACAACAAATTTCGAAAGGAGCAACAGATGACCCCGAAGCAAGTCTTAGAATTTGCCGAGAAAAACGGCGCAAAGATGGTTGATTACAAATTTATGGATTTTGTTGGAACCTGGCAGCATGTTTCAGTGCCAATGAGTGAATTTAGTGAAGATACTTTTGAAGAAGGACAGGGCTTTGACGGTTCTTCGATTCGTGGTTGGCAGCCTATCCATGCTTCGGACATGATCCTGCTTCCCGACCCTACCACCGCCAAAATGGATCCTTTCATCAAGGTTCCGACGCTGTCCATCATCTGCGATATCTTCGATCCGATTACCAAGGAAGACTACACACGCGATCCGCGTAACATTGCCAAAAAAGCTGAAATGTACCTGAAGTCTACCGGTATCGGCGATACCGCTTTCTTTGGTCCTGAAGCTGAATTCTTTATTTTTGACGATGTTCGTTTCTCTTCAACGGCCAATCAGTCTTTCTTTGCTGTTGATTCTTCAGAAGGTGCCTGGAACACAGGCCGTGAAGAATTTCCGAACCTTGGCTACAAACCGCGCCACAAGGAAGGTTATTTCCCTTGTTCACCAGTGGACTCCCAGAATGACCTGCGTAACGAAATGGTTCAGGAACTTCAGAATGTTGGTATTCGTGTCGAGTGCCAGCATCACGAAGTTGCTACCGGTGGCCAGGCTGAAATCGATATGCGTTTCTCTTCGCTCGTTGATATGGCTGACCAGTTGCAGTGGTTCAAGTATGTCATCAAAAATGTTGCCTATCGCAACGGCAAGACCGTAACTTTTATGCCGAAGCCTCTTTACGGCGACAACGGTTCCGGTATGCACTGCCACCAGTCAATCTGGAAAGATGGGCAGAACCTGTTTGCCGGTGATAAATACGGCGGGCTTTCACAGATGGCTCTCTGGTACATCGGCGGCATCATCAAGCATGCCAAGGCTCTCTGCGCTATCACCAACCCGACCACCAACTCGTACAAGCGTCTGGTGCCGGGTTTCGAAGCTCCGGTCAACATGGCGTACTCCAGCCGTAACCGTTCTGCATCTCTCCGTATCCCGATGATGTCAACCAATCCGAAAGCCAAACGCGTTGAGTACCGTACTCCTGATCCATCCTGCAACGGTTACCTGGCTTTTGCTGCCATGTTGATGGCCGGTCTGGATGGCGTTGAGAACAAAATTGATCCGGGCCAGCCACTGGATAAGGACATCTACGGCCTTTCTCCGGAAGAGCTCAAGGATATCCCGTCCGCACCGGGCACTCTTGAGGAGGCGCTGCAGTGCCTCAAGGATGATCACGAGTTCCTGCTCAAGGGCGACGTATTTACCCCTGATGTTATTGAGAAGTGGATTGAGTACAAAACCGAAGCTGAAGTCAACCCGGTTCGTATGCGTCCGGTTCCGCTTGAGTTTGAATTGTACTACGATATTTAAGTTGAAGCGGACTACGTTTCATGCAGTCATGAAGGGCGGGAGAAATCCCGCCCTTCTTTTGTATAAAATTCTTGAATAACAGTGGTTAAGCCCAAAAAAAGGAGCCCCCGTCAGGAGGCTCCTTTTTTTGCTACCGGGTAAATATTAAGGGATTACAGAATGAAAAGCATTTCCCCATAGGTCGGCAGCGGCCAGTATTTGGCGCCAATTATTTTTTCCAAAGCATCGCCATCGGCACGCAAGTCGAGCATTTTCGTAAATACTTTTTCCCTGAACGCAGCGGCCTGTTTTTCAAGATCAGCTATGTTCAGTGCGCTTTCAAGGGCTTTCTCCAGTGCTTTGACATTGCTGCTCGCAGAGGCAAGCTTGTTGGAGAGTTCTTCCAACAGCTCCTTCTGGGTCGATACGTTCAGCTTGCCGGATACGGCTGCAACGGCATTGATAGATGATGCTACCGTTGTTGCATATTCTATGGCTGTGGGGATTATGCTGTGGTTGGCCATGTCGATCATGGTCAGTGCTTCAATATTAAGGGCCTTCACATATTGTTCGACCATGATTTCATAACGTGAATGAATTTCTTTTTCATTGAAGACTTTGTGCGCAACAAACAACGCAACAGCTTCTTTTGTTACCAGCTCCTTCAGTGCCTGAGGAGTATTGGGAATGTTCAGCAGTCCGCGCTTCTTGGCTTCTTTGACCCACTCGTCGGAGTAGTTGTTGCCGTTGAACACCACGCGCTTATGTTTCTTGGCGGTTTCCTGCAGCAGTTTCTCAAGGTCGGCGTCAAAGTTTTTTGATTTTTCTAGTTTATCGGCAAATCCCTTCAGCGCATCGGCAATGATGGTATTGATGATAATGTTGGGGCCTGAGATGGAGAAAGAGGAACCGAGCATCCTGAATTCAAACTTGTTACCGGTAAAGGCGAACGGTGAGGTTCTGTTTCTGTCGGTGGCATCCTTGGGCAGTGCGGGAAGTGTCGTTACGCCGATCTTCATATCAGCGCTCTTTGAGGATGATTTTGCTCCGCCAGCCACGATCTGGTCGAGGATGTCGGCAAGCTGTTCGCCAAGGAAAATTGAAATGATTGCCGGAGGTGCCTCGTTGGCGCCCAGGCGGTGGTCATTGCCGGCGTTGGCGCAGGAACAGCGCAGGAGTCCGGCATAGGTATCGACCGCTTTGATGGTTGCCATCAGGAAGGTCAGGAACTGGGCATTTTCATGTGGGGTATGACCCGGCTCAAGCAGATTCTGTCCGTCATTTGAGCTCATGGACCAGTTGTTATGCTTGCCGGAACCGTTAACGCCGGCGAACGGTTTTTCGTGCAACAGGCAGACCAAATCATGCCTGAGGGCGATCCGCTTGAGAACATCCATAACCATCTGGTTGTGGTCAGTGGCAATGTTGGTGTTCTCAAAAATAGGGGCGAGTTCAAACTGTCCGGGAGCCACTTCATTGTGCTGGGTTTTTGCGGTAACGCCCAGTTTCCAGAGCTCTTCATTTACTTCTTTCATGTAACAGAGCACTCTTTCCTTGATAGAACCGAAATAGTGGTCTTCCAGTTCCTGTCCTTTTGAAGACATGGCTCCGAAGAGAGTCCTGCCTGCCATCATCAGGTCAGGTCGTTTCAGGAAAAACGACTTGTCCACAAGGAAGTACTCCTGCTCGGCGCCGACTGTCGAGGTTACTCTGCTGGCAGTTGTATTTCCGAACAACCTCAGAACACGCACTGCCTGTGTTGAAAGCGCTTCCATGGAGCGGAGCAGAGGGGTCTTTTTGTCCAGGGCCTCGCCGGTGTATGAGCAGAAGGCGGTAGGGATACAGAGCGTTATGACATCTGCCTCTTCTCTCAGAAACGCAGGAGAGGTGCAATCCCAGGCGGTATAACCCCTGGCTTCAAAGGTTGCTCTCAGGCCGCCGCTGGGGAAAGAGGATGCGTCCGGCTCACCCTTGACCAGTTCTTTTCCTGAGAACTCCATCAGGACACCATTTTCTGACGGTGTAATGAACGAGTCATGCTTTTCTGCCGTAATACCGGTCATCGGCTGGAACCAATGGGTAAAATGTGTTGCACCTCTTTCAACAGCCCACTCTTTCATTGCTGTTGCGACAACATCTGCGATTGTAGGATCAAGTGGCAGACCTTCATCTATGGTTTTTTTCAGGTTTTTGAAAACACCTTTCGGCAGCCTTTCTCTCATAACTGTCTGGTTAAACACATTTTTACCGAAAATCTCCATCTGTGCAGCCTCCTTTTTGGGCAGTGTTGTATAAAAAATAAGCAAAGAGCTTATCAGTTATAGTTGTTGTTTTAATTAGTTACGGAATCAGTGCGTTGAAGTGCTGGGTTTGGAGCAAGATAAATGCCAACTCTTTTGGTGAGCGTGCGGCGGAGGTGATAGCTAAAATAGCAAGAGAGTCAACCGGACGATAGTAACTAGGAGCCTGTCGGCCTTGAGGTT